>CAWADS010000064.1:0-136626 GCA_963780785.1 Candidatus Acidiferrales bacterium | reverse complement strand
CAGCAGACGCATGTCCCAATTGCACTAGGTCCGCGGCAAGTTCCGTTAGTATGGGAGCAGAAATTTCCCCGGTGTACGGCCCCCATTCCGCCCAATGCATGTTTTGCGCACCCACGAGGAACCTGCCCATACTTTTTTCATACTAGCGTATCCCTCGCCGTGACGCCGTTTTCAAATCTATAACGTTATAGGTGCTTTTATAGCTATTCCTTCCGTCCTGTCAAGCTTTTTCTGGCTGTCGCTTGCGGTTTGGAGGACTTGTTGGGAAATACGCAACTTCTGTTAACTATAACGTTGGAGGATGCCTCCATGATAGGATATGTCTCGGTTTTACAGTCGGGATGAAAATCCGTCGATCTGGACGGGGTGGAGCGCGAGACTCTAACGGTATGCGGACAAGACTCAAGGACGTGGCCGAGGCTCTGAAGCTCTCTGTGTCGACCGTGAATGCCGCGCTCCAGAATCGGCCTGATATCAGTCAGAAGACGCGTGAGCGGGTCCTCGGTAAGGCGCGCGAGCTTGGCTATCTCCCAAATCGCGTGGCGCGCAGTCTTGTCACCCAGAGAACTCAAGTGATCGGAGTCGTTGTCCCGGACTTGTCACGCTCTTTCTTCACCGAGGTCGCGAAGGGTATTGACGAGGCGGCGAGCGCCGCAGGCTATCATTTGTTGCTGTGCAACACTAGAGAAGACCCCAGCCGCGAAGACTCCGAAATCCAGACCTTGATCGGGAGCCAGGTAGATGGTCTTATCATTGCCTCGGCCCACGCTCCTTCCGAGAGCGAAGTTTGGCGGGAACTGCGCAGAACCGGCGTGCCGTTTGTTCTGGTGGACCGCTTTTTCAGAGATACTCATTTCGTTGGCGGCGACGATGAGCAAATTGGATTCATCGCCACGAAGCACCTGATTCAGCAAGGCTATGAGCGGATCGCACACATCCGGGGCCCGAACGTCATGACCGCCATCGGTCGGCTTAAAGGCTACACGCAAGCCTTGCATCGCCACAATATGAGGGTTCGGCGCGCCTACATAGTAGAAGCACAATACCACGACGAGACTGGCGGATCGGAAGCTGCCCACAAATTGCTGAGTCTCCCTGACCCGCCCGACGCTATCTTTGCGGCCAGCGACCCGATTGCGATCGGGGCACTGGAGTCGCTGCAACAACACGGCCTACGTATACCGGAAGACTTCGGACTAATTGGTGTCGGCAATGTACGCTATGGGCAATACCTGAGCGTTCCCTTGAGCACCGTAGATCAACAGAGGCAAGAGATCGGGAAGAAGGCGGGGGCCATGCTGGTGGATCTCATGACGGGAAGAGCCAACCCCCGGGCCCTGCCAATCCTGTTGGAGCCGCGGCTGCTCGCCCGCCGTTCCAGTTGCTCCAAAGGGCATGTCAGCCACGGCGCCGTCGTTAGCAAGGTCAACGCGCCGGACCATCAATCGGTCGCAGCCAATCGTTAGTGCGGTTCGGCCAATCTTCCCGCCGCCCGCTTGACTCCCAAACTTTGACGTTGCAATGAGCAAAGGCACGTGCCCCCAGGGTTTGCGTGAGCCCGGCGCACTGTGTTCACGAAAGTCCTTGACAGGAGTCGGACGGCTGGATTATAAAGCACCTACAACGTTATAGTCGCTCCTGTTTGGATGCCGTTTCGGGAAGACCAGGACGTGACCCGCGACGCTTCCTGATACGGCCGAGGCTTAAAGTTACGATCATTTCGATGGAGGCTTACTATGAAGTGCGGATTCTGCGGATTCCTAAGAGAGAGCAGATCGGTATCGAGCGAAGACGGGGGACGGTTGACGCGAAGCGCAGTCCTTCTGCTCTGTTTTTCACTGTTCATCAACATGGTCTGTTTCGCACAGAGCACAAACTCCGGAGACATCCGCGGTACTGTGACGGACACGTCAGGAGCGGTAATGACGGGGGTAAAGGTCTCCGTGCTTAATGTCGATACCGGGATTTCTAAGGATTACGTCACCAACCAAGAGGGCGTGTTCGATACGTCCTCGGTTGTGGTTGGACGCTACACCCTCACCTTTGACAAAGAGGGATTTGAGAAGTTAGCTCGCGGTCCCATCTCCGTCGCGGTTGGGCTTACGACCGTTAACGCTGAGTTGAGAGTGGGCTCGGCGCAACAAACGGTTACGGTCACCGCCGACGTGCCTCTGCTCAACACCGAATCAGGGGATCAGACCACCACCCTGGAATCGAAGGACATGGCCCAGTTGCCGCAGGCCGGAGATTGGCAAAACTTTACGATCCTGCTTCCCGGCACTTCCGGTAACGCGTTGGCGGCCGCGGGTTCTGCCAATCCAGGGCAGCTCTTCTCGGCAAATGGAAACCTGCCCTATTCCAACATCCTCGCCGACGGCGCCTCGACCACGTTGGGTGCGAGCCAAAATTCCAATACCGCGATCTTTGAAACCGTGCGCGAGGTTCAGGTTTCACTATCTTCATTCTCGGCGCAGTACGGGATAGGTGGAGTTATCATCAACCAAATCACGAAAAGCGGCACCAATCAATTTCACGGATCTGCATATGAATACTTTCAGAACGATGCCTTGAATGCGGCAGATTATGGCTTTGGAAACAAAGTACCGGTTCCGCTTATTCGGTACAACAACTTTGGCGGATCAATCGGAGGTCCCATCCTGAAGAAGAAGATGTTCTTCTTCTTCGACTACGACCGGATTGTCCGTCACAGCGCAGCCAGCAGTAGTTACAGCACGATTCCAACAGCCGCAGTCATGAGCGGGGACTTTACCGGGCAAAAGCTGATATATGACCCGACTACGCAAACCACTGCGTTCGATTCCGGTGGCAATCCTTACCCCGTCAGGCGGTCCTTCCAAGATGAGTATGGTTATAACGGATTTCCCAGCGGCATATTCGATGCGGTATCCGCGAAGCTTCAACAGTGGTACCCCACCCCAACAAACCACATCAAAGGGGGGCAGTTTGTTCCTGGAACGCTCACTTCCACGGGGTTGCTCCAAAACAATTTCTACTCAAGCGTGCCATCTAGCCGTCCGCACATAGCATATTTTGGACGGCTGGACTACGACATTACACCTAGCAACCGGCTGGGCATCTCTGCGTTGGACAGCGACATTCCGCTCTTTAGTCCCAGTGCGGTAACCGCCTGTCCGGTTGGTTGCCAGCCCGCTGACGGCGAGGACATCAACTCGCAGATCAGCGATACCTGGAACATCAGCAACAGAACATTCAACGAATTTAGATTCGGTTACACTTACGAGGTAAACACCTTTCACGACCCCACTCTGGGCAAAGGATATCCTTCCCAGCTAGGATGGCAGTTCGCGAAGGCGAACGGTTTTCCAACCATCAACCAGACTGACTACTACTCCCTCGCTCCCGGTGTCAACGCGACAGGAGCAGAAAGTGTCTTCGATATCTCGGACGTCCTAACCATGGTTCGCGGCAGACATATCCTTCATCTCGGTGGAGAAATGCTGCTGTACCGCGAGGACGATGTCCCATGGGGAAACGTCAATGCTGGGACCTTCCAGTTCACGGGGCAATATACCCAGAATTGGGTGGTAGATCCAATCACCGGACTGGCTTCCCCGGACGCTACAACCGGTTTGGGTTACGCCGACTTCCTGTTGGGGCTTGCACAAGGCTGGAACGCAGCTGTCTCGCCTGAATATGGCGGCCGGATGAAGAGCCCGCAAATGTTCATTGAGGACGACTACAAAATTCGTCCGAACCTCACCGTAAGTCTGGGATTACGTTACCAGATCAACCATGGCTGGAACGAGGTCCACGGCAACGTGGACAGCTTTGATCCAACCGTGATCAACCCTGCAACGAATACCTTGGGGGCGGAGTGGTATGGCAGCACTCACGCGAATGGTCGGACCTCCCTGGAAGCCAATGTATTTAACACTATCCTCCCTCGCCTAGGAGTCGTTTGGTCGCCAAAACCGAACACTACAGTCCGTGGAGGGTTTGGTCTCTATGCCTATAGCTGGAGCCTGGACAACTACGGTCTAGGCATGTATGCAGATCCCCTTGGTTCCAGCGGCAATCTGGGCGACGATACAAACGGCATTACTCCGGTCACGAAGCTGGACGGTTCCGGTACGATTTACGGAACCGCGATAAGCCTGCCCTACTCCGTGGGGTCCACAGCCCCGGACCGATTCAATGGCGAGTCTGTGGCTTACACCCAGTACCACAGCCCCGTCCCCAAGATCTACGAGTGGACACTATCCGTTCAGCGACAACTGGGCACTGATTTTATGGCCCAGCTTGCTTACGTAGGAAGTCATGGAACCGATCTCCCCTTCGTTATGGATCTCAATCAGGTGCCAGAAGACAAACTGGCCCCCAATGATGCACAATTCCGGCCGTACCTTCAGTATCAGGGGATTTCCGGTAGCACGAATAATGCCATCTCCAACTACAACTCTCTCCAAGCTTCAATCACGAAGCGAATGACCTCCGGATTAAGCCTGAGCTTTAACTATGTTTGGTCGCACTTTCTGGACGATCAGGATTCTTCAGGGTGGGGAGGTCAGGCGGGCCCGCAACCATACCAGCGTGCGAACGACCCGGGCGCAAACTACAGCAATTCCAGCTACGACGTGCGACATGCCTTCAAGGGCTATGCAGTGTACGAGCTCCCCTTCGGAAAAGGCAAGATGCTCCTCAACACGAGTAATAGACTCTTGGACGCAGTAGCTGGCGGCTGGCAACTTTCCGGCAGTGTTGTTTTGTCTACCGGAAACCCGTTCACGGTGTATTCGACTCATAACACGTATGCATTGGCGGGGGACGCATTTCCAAATTGGTCCGGAGTAAGCCCGACACCTGCACACAGGAGCATCAATGAATGGTACAACCCGGCGGCGTTCGTGTTGCCGGAAAACGGGACTTATGGCAACGTAAGGCGGAACAGTCTCTACGGGCCGGGACTCGCCAAGATAGATCTCTCCTTTGGAAAGACATTCTCTTTGCCGTGGGAAGGCATCAAGTTCCAGATTCGAGCTGATGCAATGAATGCTCTGAATCACCCGAGCTTCGGAATACCGCAAACGAGTCTGTCGGGCGCTTCGGGTGTGGGCCAACCATTTACCAACCCTACTAATATCACATGGACAACCGTTGGCGGACGCACGGTTCAGCTTGAAGGTCGCATCACCTTTTAATTGGGTTCGAATACGGCCATCCTAGGGATGGCCGGTGTATTTGTTCCGACATCAGCGGAAAGGGGACAGTGGGTGAACTGAACGTTCACTTATGTAGCTTAACTCCCAACCTCAAACTGTCCCCTTTCCGCTGGTGGGGGACAGGTTCGGGTGCCGGATGCCGGCACGGGTGGGATAGTATGACATTCCGTGGTGGCACTTGGCGAACACGGGATACGCCAGACCATCTCTTCCGGCGCGGGCAATAGCGGGGCTTGAAGAAGGCACACAGGAGGAAGTTCATGGATCGAGTGAACATCGGGCTGGTGGGTTGCGGAGCATTCGGAGAGAGCCATTTGCAGGGATTCCGCGCCGTTCCGGCCGCGCGAGTTGCCGCAGTATTCGATACCGACAAGGAACGCGCCCGGCGTATCGCCGCCGAGTTCAGCATCCCGCGCATCTGCGAGTCGCTGGAGCAGATCTGCACGCTTCCCGAACTCGATGCCATCGACGTGGTTACGCCGGAGCAGATGCATCTCGATCCGGTCCGCACCGCTCTCGTGTCTGGCAAACACGTCTTCGTCGAGAAGCCCATGGCCACCAGCCTCGCGGATTGCACCGCTATGATCGAAGCGGCGTCCGCGACCGGACGCTTTCTGATGGTCGGGCAGATTCTGCGGTTTGAAACCAAGTACGCCATGCTGAAGGATGAGATTTCGGCCGGCCGGCTCGGTACTGCGGTCTCCATGCATGCGCGCCGCAACCGCCCCAAGAGCCTTCTGCCTGTGTACGGCCGAACTCATCCCGCGCTCATAAATTCCATACACGATGTGGACCTGATGCTGTGGTACGTCGGCCAGCCAGTGCGGTGCGTCCGCGGATATTCGCGCCACGCAACCGGCCGCAAGTACCCCGAAACGTTCTGGGGCATTATCGAATTCGAAGGCGGTGCGATCGGCGTCACGGAGACCATCTGGATGTTGCCCAGCAATGCCGGGGTGTTCCTGGACGATGCGTTCCAGTTCATCGGCACTGCCGGAGTCGCCAATCTTCAACTCCATCCCGCGACGTTCGCTATCCTTCGCGAATCGGGGTATCAGATTCCCGATGTCAGTTACGATCCCCGCGTGGGAGGCGCCGCCCACGGCGCGCTACGGGATGAGTTGGCCTACTTCTGTGAGTGTGTGCAGTTGAATCGCGCGCCGGAGGTGATCACGGCGGTGGCGGCAAAGCGGGCGGTTCGCGTCGTGCTCGCGCTGATCGAATCGGCCGAAGCCGGGCGCGACGTCGAAATCGGGGAGTGGGACTGATGGCCGCCGCCCACCGCCCCCGAGCCGCTATTCGACAAAAGGGATCTCCATGCACGATTCGGTCCTAGCAGGAATCGCCGTCATTCTGGCTGCCGGTGTCTTTCAGGGCAGCTTCATGTTTCCGGCGAAGGGAATGAAGGGCTGGGCCTGGGAAAACTACTGGCTCATCTTCGCGACGGTCGCTTACCTGATCTGCCCTTGGGTGCTGGCGGTCATGACGATCCCGCGGTTGGCAGACGTCTACTCGGGCGTCAGTGCCGGCACGGTGGCGGCACTGGCCGGCTTTGGAACCGCCTGGGGCGTGGGCGCGCTGACGTTCGGTCTCGGGGTCGATGCCGTCGGACTGGCACTTGGTTTCGCCGTGATTCTCGGAGTGGCCGCCTCGGCGGGCGCTGTCATTCCCCTGGTGTTCCAACCTCCTCCTCACCTCACCGCGGGCCAGATCGCACTCACGGCCGCTGCGATTGTGATCATGCTGGCGGGCGTTGCTGTCTGCTCCTTCGCCGGGAAGTGGAAGGAAGAAAGCAGCGGCTCGGGTTCATATCTCACCGGCATTCTGATTTGCATCGTCTCGGGTCTGCTCTCGTCCGGAGGCAACCTGGGTTTCGTCTTTGGATCACAAATAGCCACCCGCGCGCAAGCTGTGGGCGCCCCGCACGAATGGGCCGGCAACGCTGTCTGGGCGCTGCTCGCGATGCCGCTGTTCATATGCAACGCGGGATATTCGCTGGTGCTTCTGGTCCGGCGCGGGACGCTGGGCGCCTACCGCGTGCCGGGTTCAGGTCGGCGCTTCGTCCTCGGATTGCTCATGGGCATAATGTGGATGGCCGGGATGAGCCTGTATGGAGTCGGCGCTCGGCGCATGGGTAAGCTGGGCGTCTCGCTCGGATGGGCCATTCTGATGTCGAGCACAGTGCTGGTGGCGAATCTTCTCGGACTCGTGGCGGGTGAATGGAAAGGCTCACCGCCGGGATCGCGGCGCCGCTTGTCGGTCGGGCTTGGCCTGTTGTTGGTTGCGATCGCCGCTCTCGGCTGTGCGAATGAGCTGGCAGAGTAACGGAAGTCATTGACAGAGCCCGTTCCATCGATTGACTAGTTGTATGCACGCAGTGTACGGTTCGAGCTTATCGTTCCCTGAAGCCCATGCCCTCCCCCGTGATCCACACCCTCGCCGACCTGATCCGGATCAAAAGCGTGAACCCGGCTTACGAAGGAGGAGCGCCGGAAGCCCATATCGCCGCCTTCATTCGTGAGTTCTTCTGCTCCCGGGGTATCGAATGTTACGAGCAGGAGGTGTTTCCCGGCCGGCCGAATCTGATCGCGCGAGTTCTCGGCCGGCAGCCGGCCCGCCGTGTGATATTCGAAGCGCACGTGGACACGGCCTCCGCATCCGGCATGGATATCCCACCGTTTGAGCCCGAGATTCGCGATGGCTGCGTCTACGGGCGCGGGGCCTGCGACACGAAGGCGGGGCTTGCCGCTATGATGCACGCGCTCGCGGCTCTGCAGCAGCCGCCTCCTTGCGAAATTTGGGTGGTGGCTGCGGCGGACGAAGAGTTTTCGTACCGAGGGGTCGTCCGCTTGTGCGAAGGTCTGACCGCGGATGCGGCGGTTGTCTCAGAACCGACCGATATGCGCCTCGTCGTGGCCACGAAAGGATGCGTGCGCTTCCG
The DNA here is from genome assembly GCA_963780785.1 of Candidatus Acidiferrales bacterium. GTDB lineage: Bacteria > Acidobacteriota > Terriglobia > Acidiferrales > UBA7541 > Acidiferrum. The sequence continues at coordinate 128,484 of CAWADS010000064.1, read as the reverse complement.
CATCCTTGCCCGCGGCATAGCCGCGCACAGTTCCAAGCCGGAATTGGGCCGCAACGCCATCGTGACGATGGCTCGCGTCGTGGGCGCGCTCGAGGGGCACACTGCGGCGCTGGCGAAGAAGACTCATCCTCTACTTGGGCATGCGACCTACAACATCGGCACGATTCACGGCGGGAAGCAGGTGAACATCGTACCGGATGCCTGCGCCATCGAGATCGACCGGCGGCTCCTTCCGGGCGAAGAGATCGATGCGGTTCTCGCGGAATACGAGGCGCTCCTTGCGAGTCTCAGCAGGGAAGATCCGGATCTGCGGGTCGAAATGGAACCTCCCATGCTTTCCGACTACCCGCTGGAGACCGCGGCAGAGGAGCCCGTGGCTGTGGTCGCCGGACAGGTCCTGCAACAACTCGGATTACCGGGTTCGCCGGTAGGCGTCCCTTACGCCAGCGATGCGAGCAAACTCTCGCGGGCAGGGATACCGTCGATTGTGATCGGGCCCGGCAGCATCGACCAGGCGCACGCGGCGGTCGAGTTTGTGGACTGCAGGCAGGTGGATCAGGCGTTCGAGTTCTATCGCGGCTTTATGGAGACGTTCGAATGATGCCGCCGGAAACGATTGTTCGACCTCGATTTCGCGAAGGAGCATGATCGCGGCGTTTGCCCTCGCGGGACGGGTGGGAGCGGAGAAAAAACGCAACATGACGGCGGATTTCATTGACGCACACGTTCATGTGTGGGCTGGCCCGGGGAGGCCTTATGCGCGCGAGCCGGGCTACAGCGGTCCCGCATACGAACCGGCGGTCTTCACTCCGGAAACTCTGCTGGATCATGCGCGTCCTTGCGGCGTCTCCCGCGTGGTTCTGGTGCAGATGAGCTTTTACGGCTTCGACAATTCCTATATGTTGGACGCCATCCGCCGCTACCCGGACGTGTTCCGGGGGATCGCTGTGGTGGACGATTCCCACCCCAAACCGCAGGACGAAATGCTTCGACTCGCGCATCAAGGCGTGCGCGGATTCCGCATCACACCAAAATCCGATCCGCGCACATGGCTGGCAACGCCCGGCATGGAGGCGATGTGGCGCTGCGCCTCCGAATCTCGCCTGGTTTTAGGGCTGCTCACCGGACCGGACGCGCTGCCGTCGATCGATGCCATGTGTACGCGATTCCCCGAGGCCCCGGTCGTGATTGATCACATGGGCCGCATCGGATCCGACGGGCAGATCCGGGATGCGGACGTGCGCGCGCTCTCGAATCTAGCCCGTCACCGCGAAGTCTGTGTAAAAATCTCTGCCTTTTATGCGCTTGGCCGGAAACAGGCTCCCTACGACGACCTGGCGCCGCTCATTCGTGCGCTGTACGAAGCCTACGGTCCGAAGCGCCTGATGTGGGCCTCGGATTCCCCCTTTCAGGTTCAACCGCCGCACACCTACCGTGGATCGGTGGACCTGATTCGTAACCGCCTGGCGTTCCTCCCGGACGAGGACCGGGAGTGGCTGCTGCGGAAAACTGCGGAGAGGATCTTTTTCGGGCCGCGCACTGGCGCCTGAGCGGCAAATTTCGGAGCACCCATGGATATTCCGTGCAAGGAACCGTTTCTCCGCACTCGCGCCGTCGCCTACCTGGATACGGCGGCCGAGGGCCTTCCTCCCAAGAACGCTCTGCGCGCACTCACGTCCTATTACAGCGATAAGTCCGTCGGCAGCTTCAGTTCGGTGAGTTACAAGAGCGGAACCCGGGTCCATCCCGACCCTTTGCGCGCCTCCGAGGCAAATATCGCTGGGTTTGAAGTTGACCTTCCAAGGGAAACGAAACACCTCCACGCGCACGGGCCGCTCTTCCGGGCTGCCCGGCGTGCCTATCCGTTCCTGGGGGCTTCGATTCTTGGATAGATTCCGCCAGACGGGGTTGTCGCTCGGATCATGTGCCGATGCAATCGCCAGCCCATCCACTTGCGTGCTGATGAGGGTTGCCACTTCGTCGTCCTCTCGCTCCGGATCCTCTCCCGTGTTGGTCAAGACTAGGTGATACCCGGTTGCGCTTGCGACGAGATCGATCCCTTTGATGACCTCCGTAAAAAACGATCGGGAGAGGTCGGGGACGACGACTCCGAGAACTTGCGTGCGCTGGGTAACCAGGCTGTGGGCGACCCAGTTCGGGCGGTAATTCAATTCTTTGACTTTTTCAAACACACGCCTTCGCGTGGCTTCGCTGATGTCAGAACGGCGCCTCAATACGGCGTTGACCGTCGAAATCGACAGATTCAAGGCTTTGGCGACATCTTTGAGGCGAGCGCGCATAGCGGAGGGTATCGTATTTGCCGAAGTCGAGTTTTTCAAGGCACAGCCCGGGGCACTGTGTTCACGAAAGTTCTTGACAGGAGTCGGACGGCTGGATTACAAATCAACTGTAACGTTATAGTCGCACTTGTTTGGATGCTATTTCGGGAAGACCAGGACGTGACTTCCGTCCCTGATTGCCGCCGACCATGAAAAAGCTCGTGAACCATCACGATGCTGTAGCCGCCGAAACCGTCGAAGGCTTCCTCGCAGCCTACCCTGAGTACGTGCGCAAAGTTGATGGGGCTCAAGCAGTGGTTCGTCGGGCCGCCCCGGTGCAGGGCCAAGTCGCGGTCATCACGGGGGGCGGCAGCGGCCACGAACCAATGTTCATGGGTTACGTAGGCCGCGGAATGGCTCACGGCAGTGTGGCGGGAAATGTCTTCACGTCGCCGCCCCCGCAGCCGATTTGCGAGACGGCGAAGGCGGCGCACGGCGGCTCGGGGATTCTATTTCTCTACGGGAACTACGCGGGAGACGTGCTGAACTTCGACATGGCGACCGAAATGCTTACGGATAGCGGCATCGCGGTTGTCAGCGTCCGCATTTCTGATGATGTGGCATCAGCTCCGCCCGAACGCAGCAGTGAGCGCCGCGGTATTGCCGGCGATCTATTCGTCATTAAAGTGGCGGGCGCCTGCGCAGAGGAAAATGCGTCGTTAGCGGCCGTGCAGAACGCCGCCTCGAAAGCAAATGACAATACCCGCAGCATGGGCGTAGCGCTGAGCTCGTGCGTCATTCCGGCTTCTGGTCAGCCGATTTTCGAGATTGCCCACGACGAGTTGGAGATCGGTCTGGGGCTGCACGGTGAACCGGGCGTCGAACGCACGAAAATGTTGCCCGCGGATGAGGTGGCCGCGCACTTGATACGCCGGTTGCTCGCGGACATGAATTTGAAGTCCGGTGATGAACTGGCAGTTCTGGTCAACGGTCTGGGCGCTACCCCTTTATCGGAGTTGCTTATTCTGAACCGGGCCGTGTCCCGGCTGTTGGCTGATGCCGGTATGCATCCGGTTCGCACGTATGTGGGCAACTACGCCACCTCGCTCGAGATGGCGGGTTGCTCGATTTCGCTCATGCGCCTCGACGATCAACTGAAACGCTGGTTACTGGCCCCGGCCGACACACCGGCGTTTGTTCAAGTCTGATATGGAGACTGCTTGCATCAATGCCATGGCGGTTCGCGATCTGCTGCTGCACGCGGCCGCCCGAATCGAAACCGCCGAGGGGGAGTTGAACGGTTTCGACTCTGCAATCGGGGACGGCGATCATGGGATCACGATGCGCCTCGGCTTCCAAGCCATACGCCGGCGGCTCAGTGAATTGCCCGAAGGCACGCCTATTGGACAGGTGCTTAGGGAAGCTGGCAAAGCATTCATGGGCAACACTGGCGGGGCAATCGGGGTGGTGCTCGGTCGGGCTCTGATGCAAGCCGGCGCTGCAATTCCTGAAGCGCTAGAGGTCGGTCCGGATGAGTTGAAGAAGATCTTTGGCGCGATGGAACGAGCTGTCGCCGAGACCGGCAAGGCCAAACCCGGGGACAAGACAATGCTGGATCCCTTGCACGCCATCAATGAGGTTTTGTCCGGCTCCGACGGAGATGTATGCGAACTGCTGTCCATCGCGGCTCAGGTTGCCCAGGCGGCCGCGCGAGGCACAGCGAATATGGTTTGTCGTTTGGGGCGAGCGAGTCGGCTCGGAGACCGGGCTTTGGGCCACCCGGATCCCGGTGCAATGTCCTTCGCCTTGATTGTCGAGGCTTTTGCGGAACAAGTTCGCAATGTGTCGCAGTCAACCCAAGGAGCGCATCGCTAACGGTCCGCTGGACTCGCGTATGGATTTCAACGAGATCATCGCAACGGGCGTAGGCAAAGACAAATCGATCGGAACCGTTGTAGGCAGAGTGGGACCGGGGCAATCACCTACTGCCGCGTTTCAACCGACGATTTGCACGGACGCATGCGGTCCTATGTGGGTGAAGGTGAAGTCACTTCCGATCCGCTCAAGAGCTTCGGCGTTTGCGGAGTGGTGCGGATACCTGATCTCCAGCGCCTCCTCCAGTACCTCTGCAACAACGGCTACGAGCACCACGTCTGCGTGAGCTATGGAAACCACGCCGGAGCAATTGCGGACGCGCTCCGCACGTATAAGGGCTGGGAAGTTTATCAGCACGAAAGCGCGAAGCACTGCTAGCGGGCGAAAGGTCATCATGCGAGTTGCTGTGGACTCCGACGATGTAGGAATCGAACTGAAGCGCGTTATCGTCGAGCACCTACGCGACAGCGGCGTAGATGTCGAGGACCTGGATATGCTTGCGTCTGGGAAGGCCGACTATCCGGATATTGGGCTTAATCTGGCGCAGCTTGTGGCCGCCGGCAAGTACAACCGGGGAATTCTTATCTGCGGAACCGGGCTCGGCATGTGCATGATCGCAAACAAGGTCCCCGGCGTTTACGCGGGTGTGTGTCACGATGTGTATTCGGCTGAACGCCTGCGAAAGAGCAATGACGCTCAGATCATCACCTTAGGCGCTCGCGTCATTGGTCCCGAACTGGCGAAGACGATTGTCGACGCCTGGCTAAAGGCGGAGTTCGAGCCGGAACGTTCAGGGCGCAAGGTAGCGAGGATGCGTGAACTGGAAAAGCAACAACAAACGATTCGAGCGGGCGGGGACAGGTCATGAACGCAGCCCCACTGCTGTTCGGCACAAACTGGAAGATGCACAAGACAATTCGGGAAGCCACGCAGTATGCCGAGCGCTTACAAGCCAGGATTCCTGCACTGGATGGCCGAGCGCAGATATTTGTTATTCCTCCGTACACCTCGATCGCAGCGGTTCGCCAGGCCTCTCATGGCACGTTCTGGGTGGGCGCACAGAACATGCATTGGGCCGAGTGGGGGCCTTACACCGGAGAGGTGTCAGCACCGATGCTGAAGGAGATTGGAGTCGATCTAGTGGAAATCGGCCATGCGGAGCGGCGGCAATACTTTAATGAAGATGATGCGTCGGTCAATCAGAAGGTACAGATGGCATTGCGGTTTGGGCTGAGACCACTGATATGCGTAGGGGAAAATGCTGAAGACAAACGATACGGCGTAGAACGGGAAACGGTCGCCCGGCAACTCCGCATAGTGCTGCACGGGATGAAGGCAGAGCGGGCCCCACAATTGATCATTGCGTACGAGCCTTTGTGGGCCGTCGGTGAAGACGGAGCAGTCGCTACGCCCGAGTACGTCGCGTACATGACTGGCGCTTGTCGTGACGTATTAGCTTCCCTGTTCGGTCTACAGAATGCGGCGGGTATTCCCATCCTGTACGGGGGCAGCGTCTTTGGGAAGGATGCTCCGAGGTTGCTTTTCGGGAGCGGCGTTAATGGCCTCTTCGTCGGGCGTGCTGCTTTGGACCCCGATTCATTCGCCGATTTAGTCGATGCTTGCATACACGCTATCCCGAAACAAGCCGGACGCCGTGAATAGTCATTCCGGGAGGTAAGATGACAAATAAGAAGAGAATTCCTGCGCAACACTCTACTGGCGAGTACGGCTACGCTACTCGGCCGCAAAGTGTGGTCATTCTCACTGTCTCAGCCGAGCCATGCTCCGCTGCCGCCTCCGCGTTTCTATTGGGGTGTTGGCATCGGCGGAGTTATCTTCAACCAGATCACCAAGGGCGCCACCAGCCAGTTCCCCGGCACGGCCTATGACAACTTCCAGAACAACGATTTGGCGGCATACAACTACGTGTTCGGCATCCCGCGTAACCTGCTTGGGCCAATCCTGTTTTTGCGCTACAACCACGGCAACCGTACCGGTAGGAATAGTGTTCCAACCACCTCTATCGTGGCGGGAGATTTTCCGGTGTCCTCTGCAGTAATCGATATTAATCATTCTGGACCGCGCGAACACCGCGCTTGACGAGGTCGACTGTGAACGATAGCAAAGATGCAGACAAAATCATGACAGCAACAAACACGAGATATTCCAGACGTCAGTTCGCCGCGCTCTGCGGCACCGGGTCTCTCGGCATTCTTATCGGGGGCAAAGGCTGGAGCAGCATCTCAATTGCTGCTTTGGATTCGGCTGCATCGTCGCCGCCTCTCGAAGATCCAAGAACGCTTATGGCTACTGCTATGCCAGTAGCCCGTCGCCGGGTGGAGCCATGGTTTGCGTGCCCGCGCATTTTCATCAAGGACAGTGGACGAAGCGAATTAGGCCCCAGCGAGGGAGACGACTCCGCCCGACTCAGCCAGAGAAACGTCCCAGACACTCGGGACTGGGAAGCGGGACCGCGAAAGAAGGGCGACATAGCACAGCTGGTGGGCCGAATTGCCACCCATGGCGGAAATGCCTTCCGTCTGTCCGTTTACTGGGGAGGCGAGGTGTACTACCAGAGCCAAGTTGCTCCCCATGCGCCGGGATTAGGAGATATCGATTATTTGCAGGAAGCCATGGCAGAGGGGAGGCATTCAGGGATGCACATTATTGCCTACATGAATCCCAATTGCCTTTATGAGAATCATCCCTTGTATCCTGAAGCAGTCATTCGCAAAGACGACGGCTCCGTGTGGCCGGCAAAGTCATACGGCACTATCCCCGCAGCTTACGCTTGCGTCAATAATCCCTCCTTCCGCAAGTTCCTGCTGGACACCATCGAAGAGATTTTCCGCCGCTATGGGCCGAGCGGTCTCTACCTGGACGGTCTCACACCGCACATTTGTTACTGCGATCATTGCCGGGCGATCTATCGGGAGATGTTCCGACGGGAATTGCCGGCCAAATTCGAACCCCAAGAACCAGAAATGGACTTCTGGGAGATGAGCAGCACTCCTCAGCTCGTGGGTGATCCAGCTGATCCTGACAGCGGCCGGCTCACCCGTCTTCTGATGCAATCGCTGTATAACGTCACTCGTGACATCACCGGCACGGTCAAGCGCATCCGTCCAGACGCCGTCGTAATTTACCATAGCTGGCCCAAACCCGCACTTCTGCCTTATTACGACGGGGCTGGCAGTGAAATATACATCGATTATCCTTTCTACCACACTCTGTGGAAGGACGAGGAATTCGCCAGTTTTGCGGCTGCCATTCCAGTCCCCATGATTCACGACGTTTATTTGCAGCATAGGACCGATTGTGAGGCTCGTCACAAGATGGTTCAGGCTTTGGCCAACGGTCTTTATCCCACCCCCTGGAGTTTTCGGGGGATGAAACCGATATTCGAGTTTGTTAAGGCCCATGAACAGTACTTTGACTGGAACCGTACGGTACCCATCCAGGATGTCGCGCTGATTCGCGATATGACTCACTCAAGCGTTCAGGACAAGCTTGCAGGGAAATCGGCAGCTGACATAGGACAGGAGAGAGCTGGATTCGACCGATTCCTCAGTCCTTATGTGGGGTTCTATAGTCTGCTGCTGCATGCGCATGTCCCCATGGCCACATTGCATCCAGGCATGATAGAGAACCGCCTTGAGGGCTACCGTGTCATCTGTCTAGCTAATGAGGTGGTTTTGAGCCGCGGGCAATTGGATGCCATCACTCAGTTTGTAAAGGCCGGAGGAGGCCTGATCGTCAGCGGGCAGACTTCCCTCTATGATGAGGCCGGACAACAGCGGTCTGATTTCGGTTTGGCTCAACTGCTAGGTGCGCGTTATCAGGGTTTGCTCGCTTGTCCGGTGGCCATCGCCCCCGAAATTGGGCCGCCCGACACTCCTTGGCGAGCGCACTTTACCGCTAATCACGCAGTCACACAAAATCTTTCGGGAAAGGGAATCCCCATCCTTCAGGATGTTGTCGTGCTGCAACCCGCCGGGGCACAAGTAGTGGCCCGCATCCGGGGTGCCGGGCTGCCAGCGGAGGGTATCCCTGCAGTGTTGGTGCAGCAGTATGGGCAGGGACACGTTGTGTATTTGAACGGTGGAATAGACAGCAGTTTCTCGCGTTGGTTGGATCCTGTCTGTCCGAAACTGATCGCCAATGCCGTTGAATGGTGCAGCCAGGGCCGTCTGTCCTGCAGGGCCTCCAGCCCGCGTGGCCGATTCAGTGTGCGTCTCTACGATCAAGCAGGTCGCCGGATTATTCATTTAGTTAACCAAACGGCTGACCCCATCCAGCCGTACACGGAAATCCAGCCGGTCGATCAGCTCGCGCTTGATACGGAAATTCCAGCAGGCAGGATCGTGGCGAACGTGCGCGCCTTGTGGACCGGCCAGATTTTGAAATACCAGGTGGTCAGAGAACGTCTGCATGTCCTGCTGCCGCGCTTGGGAGAGTACGAGGTATTGATTGTCGAGTGGAAATGAAGGGCGTCCCCCTGGCAAATTATTAGTCAGTGAGATAACGGCTGAAAAATTCAAGGTCGCGTTACGATGCACCAGGCGGCATCGGATCCTGCTTTCCCAAACAGCACAATGATGGCTCGGAACTCGTAAGCGCAACCGGAGCAATGACTTAGATTGAATTTACAGCTGCTTAGAAGGCAAACGCTCATTCTTTGAGAGGCGCGACTGCATCACAAGGAAGATTGGCCTCTGGAACGCGGCCTTATTTCTGGAGTGAACCCCAAGACTGCGACAGACTGTGCACGAACTGTGCACGAATCGAACGTTTTCACCACACTGGGTTTAGCTTTGAGCGAAAAGCAGATTCCCCGATTTGTTGGAAACGGTAGTAGTTAGAAGTGATGGACGGAGTTGTTGGAGTCGAGTTTCGTGCGCCCAAGGCAGGCGCGCTACCAGGCTGCGCTACGCCCCGACAACTGGTACGTCTGTGATTCTACTGTACTTCGCGGTTTGATTCCTAGTTATCATAACGAGGACTGTGCGCGAACTGTGCCAAATAGCTTCCGATTTGTCTACTGTGTCAAAATTCTTTGCACTCTAAACTGCTGAAAATACAGAGTGCCAGAATTGTTGGAAGCGGCGCACCTTGCGTGAAAAGCAGGCGCGTCCATCTTGCTGGGAATTCCAAGAACTCCATGGATTCCATGTGTTGTCTGCGTGTCTAGTTGGATGGGAGTGAGAAAGCGAGTGCCATTTTACGCGCACTGGGTGCGTTATCGACGGACCTGATTCCAAGTGGCTCTTCGGTTGGTCAGTGTGCTGATCTTTGGCTGCGTGCGTCGCGCACAAAACCCAGGAAGCGATCCGCCAAGGTACGAATCCGCTCCTCTTGGCGCAAGTGAATGGCCTCTCTGGAGATCAACTCCTTACCGATGCCAAGCGCCGTGGCTCCTGCCAGGATGAAACCGTAGGCGGTCTTCTGGTTCACGCCGCCGGCTGCGATCAATGAAACGCTTGGGAACATCGCCTTCAGCGCAGAGATATAGCTGTCGCCACCCACCTGTCCACAGGGAACAATCTTGACGAATTCGGAACCCGCTTTCCGAGCCGCAATCACGTCGGTCGGAGTCAGCGCGCCGGGAAAAACGACCACGTTCTCCTGCACCGCGAATTTCACGACATCGAGATCAATTCCGTCGCTGGTGATGAACTTCGCCCCGGCCTGCAAGCACAGACGCGCTGTCACTACATCCAGCACACTTCCAGCGCCTACCAACATCTCCGGAGCGTTTTTCACCAGATAGGAGATAACCTCGATCGCTCCGGGCACTGTTAACGTGACCTCCACGATAGGAATGCCGCCACGGTAGACGGCTTCCGCGGCGAACATCGCGTCCTCGGCAGAAGACACGCGCACGGAAGGAATAATGCCAACCTGCTCAATGCGGCTGCGCACCTCGTTCTTGTTCACGGAATCGGCTCCTTGAGAAATCGTATTGCTGGGTACGGCGACTGCATCTCGAAGCGCTCAAGACCTTTAGGGACATCATCAAAGGCAGATCGTTTGAGAAGGGCGAACAAACTACTGCTCAAGAGATTGCCGCCTCGCTCGACATGCATGCATTAAAAAGACAATTCTGAGTGTCGTTTTTACCATACAAATTACGGCAAGTTCCTCACGCCAACGGCTTCGCGCAACTGCTCGACTGCCGTGAGATAGGAGGCGAGAGCCTGGCGGTAAGCGAGCTGAGTGGCGCGGTAACTGCGCTCGGCGTCCAGAAAATCAAACAGGCTGGCCGCACCGCGTTTGAAGGCATACTCTGCGATGTCGCGATCCTTCTGTGCCACGTCGAGATAACCCGAGCGGTAGAGCACAACAATCTGGTCATTCACACGCAGGCCTTCGTAGGCATCGGCAATATCCGTCATCACCTGATCGCTTGCGGCTTTTTGCTGCTCTTGCGCTTGGGTTATGGCAAACCGCGTGCGCGCGATCTCGCCCTGGTTCCGGTTGAAAATCGGGAGCGGAATGCTTCCGTAGATCGAAGCGGCATTGATGCCGTTAACGTGCGAATAATTGGCCTGCACCGTGACGTCTGGTTTGCCAATCGACTTTTGCAGTTCATATTGGCTTTTCGCGGCGGTCACACCCTGCTGTGCCGCGCGATAGTCTGGCCGGTTTTGCAAGGCCAGGAGTTGCAGATCTTCCAGGCTGATCTTCACAGGCTGATAGTCAAAATCCCCCGCGACATCGTAATTGGGGGGCACGGATTCGTAACCCAGTTCCTGGCGCAGCCCGGCCAACGCTTGCACTCTCGCCATCTGTGCTTGCGCAACATCGGTCTGGAACTGCAGTAATTGCAATTGGATCTTGAGGTGGTCATCCTCGCTGATGGCGCCCACTTTGAAGCGGCGTTCGCTGAGCTCCACTGTTTGCTCATAACTTTTCAGGTCCTGCTGGGCAAGATCTAACGTGGACTCGGCAAGCTGCACGGAAATGAAGAGTGAAGCCGTGCCGAACACCAGCGTGCGCTCGTTATCGGCGACCACCGAGCGGGTCTGTGCCGTGATGTCTTTGGCGGCCTGAAGGCGATGTTGGCGCTTTTTACCGCGCTCAAGAAGGTAGCTGACGCCCAAGTCCGCCTCCACTGAGTCGTGGATGTATGTGCTGCTCCATGCGCTTGGCGTAAAGAACGGAAGGTAATCCATGTCGCTGAAGAGCATGGGATTCGGCCGCAAATTCGCTGTAGCTTCTTGGGCCTCACTCTGTTGAATCGTGGCCCGCGCGGCCAGCATGTTGTGGTTGTGCTGAAGAGCCATCTGAATGGCTTCGTCGAGTGTGATCCGGACTGGTCCATGGGTCGCCTGGCCGAATGTGAGATTCGCTGAGCATAGCGACAGCAACATGAAACACGCCAGCAAACCTATGCGGATGGTGCGAGTATTCAAAATTGTTTGGCTAGCTTTCAAAGGACTCCTCCGGTTCCGGGAGCTTATCGGTGGGCCTGGCGATCCAGACATACAGGGTAGGCAAGAGAACTAGGCTCATGGCCAGCGCCGCGACCAAGCCGCCCACGATCACAATGGCAAAGGGCCGCTGCGAGTCGGAACCGATCGCGTGCGATAGCGCCGCCGGAACGAGGCCAAATGTAGCCACAAGCATCGTCATCATGATGGGACGGAGCCGGAGGACAGCACCGTCAACTGCCGCGTCCACGATCGAGTGCCCGCGCGCACGAAGCTGATTGATGTATTCCAGCATGATGACGCCCACTTGGACAGAAACGCCGAACAGCGCCAAAAAGCCCACTCCCGAGGACACGCTGAAGTGCGTGCCAGTCAGTAGCAGTGCCAACAATCCACCAAGTGGGGCCATGGACACCACGGAAAGAATGAGCAAAGCCCACTTTCCCGAACGAAACATCGTGTACAGAATGATGAAAATCACGAGTATGGTTAACGGCACGATGATCGCCAGCCGGGCTTCGGCACGTTTTTCACTCTCGTATTCGCCCGCCCATTCAAGGTGATAGCCGGGTGGCCATTTCACTTTCTGGTTTATTTGCGTCATGGCGTCTTCGACTGTGGAGCCAAGATCCCGGCCCCGCACATTAAAGGTGACGCTAATATAGCGGGTATTCCTTTCCCGATAGATGTCGTAGGCACCGTCATGTATCTCGAGTCTGGTCAGTTGCGCCAAAGAGACGCGTTCACCGGAGGGGGAGAGCAGGCGAACATTTGCAATGGCCGCTTTGGTATTGCGATAGGGTTCCTGATAGCGCACCACCACGTCGAAGCGCTGCTCGCCTTGGAGTACTTGGCTGACGGAGTTGCCCCCAACCGCAGTCTGAATGGCATCCTGAACGTCAGCAACATTGATGCCGAAACGTGCCGCTTGCTTGCGGTCGATGATGAAATTGAGATTTGGCTGGCCGATAACTCGGAAGAGCTTCACGTCCTTCAACCCCGGGATAGCCGCCATAATAGCGACGACCTCCTGGCCCTTTTCCTCAAGAATTTTCAGGTCATTTCCGAAAATCTTGGCGGCGAGTTGGCCCTTTGTGCCGGTAATAGTCTCGCCGACGTTGTCTTCAATAGGTTGTGAGAAATTCCAGGTAGCACCCGGGAGACTTGCGACCTCGCGATTCATGGCGGCTATCAGCTCTTCCTTGTTTTCCTGAAAGACCGGCCGCCATTGTTCCTTCGGCTTTAAATCCACGAAATACTCGGTGTTGCCGAATCCTCCGGTGTCAGTGCCGTCGTCGGGCCTCCCCACTTCGGAGACTACGTTGGTCACTTCGGGGAATGAGGCGAAAATCAGGCGCGCTTTGTTAGTAAAGAGTTCGCCCTCCGTAAGACTGGTGCTGACCGCTAACGAGCCTCGCGCCCAAATCGCCCCTTCATCCAGATGGGGCAGGAATTCCGAACCAATCACCCCGCTGAACCCTAAGAACAAACTCGCCGCCAGGGCTAACAAACCGATACTTACGGTTGCTGTGCGATGTTCAATGCACCAGCGTAAGCGCTTGCGATAGTGATCGGTGAGGTAGTCCATGACCGGGTTGTGCCGCTCCCGAACTCCACCACTGAACAACGCGCTGCCGAGCACTGGGGCGATGAAAATCGAGAAAGTCAGGGCCCCTAACAGGGCGAAGGCAACCGTCCAAGCCATGGGTTTGAATAGCCGGCCCTCAACACGCTGAAGGGTGAAGATCGGCATGTAAGCAGTGATAATGATCGTGATGGCGTAAAAGACGGGACGCTGGACTTCATGGACGGCCTCGCGGATGCGCTCCAGGGATGATTTCTCGACCGTGGTGGCCTGACCGTTCTGACCGTTGCCATTGGAGGAATTGACCTTTCGGCGGCTCAAATGGCGAATGATGTTTTCGATGATCACCACGGCGCCGTCCACGACCATTCCAAAATCCAAAGCACCAAGCGAGAGAAGGTTTGCGGGAATCTTGGCTAAATCGAGCCAAATGGACGCGAATAGCAATGAAAATGGAATCGTCAGTGCGACGATGAAAGCTGCACGAACGTTGAGGAGAAACAGGAAGAGGATGATGGTCACGAAAATCATCCCTTCGGCCAGATTGTGCTCCACGGTGTGCAAGGTGTACCGAAGGAGATCGGCCCGATCCAACATGGGAACGACCTTTACGCCCCGAGGCAGGATGTGCTCGTTAAGTTCCTTCACCTTTTCGTGAATCGCCGCGAGGGTTGGCCCCTCCTCCGCGCCCTTGCGCATCAGCACCACGCCCTGAATTACATCGTCTTCATCGATGATGTGGCCATCGGAGCGGTGGACAGCTCTGGCCATGTGCCCAAGACGAATTTTGGGACCCTGCGTCACCTCGGCGATGTCCTTGACGCGGAGAGCGGTGCCATTTTGTGTCTTCAGGACGGTATCTCCGATGTCTCGCACGTCCGTGAAGAGCCCAATGGTACGGACGTTCATCTGCTGCATGCCGGTCTCCACAAAACTGCCACCGGCATTGATGTTGTTGTTGGCAAGCTGTTGCTCGACCTGACCAATACTCAATCCGTAGGACACGAGTTTGTTGGGATCAACACGGACTTGATACTCCCGCTCGGTACCCCCAAAGTCGGAAACATCGACGACATTGGGAACGGACTTGAATTCCTTCAGGAGAGTCCAGTCTTGAATAGCCCGCAATTCCATCAAGTCATACTTAGGATTTGTGCTTCGCAGGGTGTACCAATATATTTGGCCGGTTAAGCTCCAGTCCGTACCCATCTGAGGCTGCAAACCGGCTGGCAGTTCGACTTGAGAGAGCCTTTCCTGTACTTTCTGGCGATTCCAATCGTTGTCTGAGGAGTCGTCGAAGATGAGGATCACAAAAGAGAGGCCGAAAATGGATTCAGAGCGAAGATGGGCGAGATGAGGAATCCCGTTCATCTGAATTTCGACCGGGATGGTTACCTGCTGTTCAACTTCCTCAGCGGCGCGGCCGGGCCATTGGGTAATGACGGTCACATAGTTGTCGGCGATATCGGGATAGGCCTCGACGGGCAGGTTATGGAAGGAGATGGCTCCCCAGCCGATCAACAAAACCGCAATTGCCAGGACTACGAACCGGTTGTTCAGAGCAAAATCTACAATGGTTCGGATCATGGTCGAGCGGGCCTCACTATTGCCCAACGGTGTTCTGCAGGGCCAGAGCGTTGGTCACCACTTGCTGGCTCGGCTGAAGCCCTGAAGTGACCTCTTGCATCTTGTTTGGCAAGGGGTCTCCTCCGACAATTTCCACGCGGCGGAATTTCTTGTCCGGCGTTGGCACGTAAACCCAATCGCGGTCGTGGAGATGCAGGATGGCGGTGGCGGGCACACTGGTACGTGTTTCTTTGGTTCTGCCATGAAATGTGGCGGTCACAAACATGCCCACACGCAACATCCCCGGATTGCGCACTTCGATACGGACTTTGCCGGTGCGGATGCTGGGATCGAGAATCGCGCCGATATTGCTGATCGTTCCGGTGAGGACCCGGCCGGGATAGGCGTTCAAGCGAATCTCCGCAGTGTCGCCGACCTGAACGCTGGCCAGATCGTTTTCGTAGACGTCGCAGACGATCCACACGTAGGAAAGATCGGATATGGTGAAGGGACTTGTGCCCAAGCTTTGCACGCCGGCGGCATTGGTGACTTGTTGGTCCGTGATGAGACCGGAAACCGGGGCAACGATGTCCACCGTTCCCGTGGGATGATCGAGACTGCCGCCAAGCAGGCGAAGGTGCTCTGAAGTCGTCTCGACATCCACCTTGGTTTTGTTCTCGGTGTCTTCGGCGACTTGAAAATCGTTCAGGGCCATTGCGCCGTGCTTGTACAGGTCCTCCGTGCGTTCCAGTTGAGCACGCGCGAGAATCTCATCGGCAACGGCCTTGCGGTAATCGGAAAAAGCTCCGGAAATGTCATCGCTACGAACACGTAGCAAAACTTGACCTTTCTTGACGGTATCGCCGAGCCGCGCACGAATCTCGACGACGCGCCCGGACGCCAGCGAAATCACCGGGACGGTGCGTGCCACATCGGGGATTACCGTCCCGGTGACCACCAACTCCGGAGCGGCCGTGTGTGCCGTTGCTGTGCTGAGCGGGAATTGTTCCGGATGGTCCACGCTGACAGAGGTAACGTCGAAGCCGGGGTCCACGGGGGCGGGGGGAGGCGCCTCCGCGGCCAGATCGGCCTGCGTTCTGCCGCAGCCGCCAAAATTCAGCAGTGACGCGAAAGAGATGAACAAAAGTCCAACTTTCAAGCTTTTGTTTTTCATGAGTTGAGTACCGTCCAATCCGCACGCAACATTCGCTCGCGTGCGATCCGATAGCCCAAGTGAGCACACCCTTCGCAGCAGCGGGGGCAACTCACCCACTTCAAACAAATGTGTCGAGTACGTCTGTCAAGTCGCGCTAAATCTGAATGGCAGGAGCGGGCGGCGCTCTTCCCGAAGTAGATGAGCCATCCGCATGCTTTGTAAGAACTCGCGCGAGAGGAGAAAGGAGCTTTCCCTCTAGTTGTGTGTAATGCAGACCTCCGCCGTCGGTAAGCCCCCCTCTTTTGAAGCCAGAATTCACCAGCGCGGAAGCCCGGTAAACCTGGTGCGGCCCCGAAGCCCGGCCCTCACCGGTCGTGGAAGCGCCTGTAGAAATGGCCACTGTGAGGTGGTCGTGGCCCTCGTTGAGCAGGACAATGAGAGGCCAGCCGAACAATCTGGAAGTGAGTACCAGATCATTTGGAATGCTGTCTCCGCTCATGTCGCGCATCTCGGGTAGCAGTCCGCCGGGCGGCGCCATGATCACAACGGCCTGTTCCGCCCCGGAGGCAAACTGCAGCCGAACTGTGTACAGCGTGTAATCCGCGTAGGCCTGCTCGACGACTGTCGCCCCTTCCAGACTGTGGTCGCCGTCGAATCTCGTAGCGTAATGGGTAATCGTCGGGAGAATGCCCAGCGATGACGGTTCGGAAGCAACGGGAATCGAAAAGAACGGGGGCACAGGGCTGCTTACACGAGCCTGGAAATGATCGCGGCCGATGTCTTGAGAGGGAACGCGGAGGCCACTGGATAAGGCGAACGCGAGCGCTAACAAGAGTTTTGGGATGGGCTTCATCGAATTCACTATCTACCTTTGTTTCCCGAACCCTCTCCCGACACGGGGCAACGCGTGTCGCGTCCGAATCCACTACCGAAGGGAGTTGAGGTCTGCGAACGACCTCAACTCCTCGGCAGGGTTTGCTTTGACCTAGAACTTCACCATGATGGCCATGCGAATACTTGGCTCGTTCTTGACCAGATCGGGGAACCAAACGCCGCTGGCGCTGCCGGGAGTGCCGCAGTTCGTTTCCGCGGTTGGGAGATCCGCCGTGCCCGCCGAGGCGCCGGTGCTGCAAACGTAATTGCCCGGGCTGCTATTGTTGCCGCCAGGAGGTGTGATCCCGCCGCGACCTGACCAATACGGCTGATCTGCGTGGCGATAGCCGTACTCCCAGCGGAAGGTAATGTACTGCTTGGGCATCCAGTCAAACGTCGCCAATGTATCCCAAGCCTTGTAGGGAGTTCCCGGGCTCGCCGGGAAGTAAGGCGATCCGGAGACCGCGTCCGCTCCGTTGATTGGTGGGAGCAGCGTCAGATAACGCCCCGGGTTGTCTAGTACGCCATAACCAAGCGTTAACCCGAAGTGGTCCTGCTTGAACCAGAAGCGGTTGTAAGCCATCCAGCCCGCGAAGGACTGCTTGGGGCCACCCGCGGTGTTGTGATAGCAACTCACGCCGCCTCCATACTCGCATCCAAGGTCACCAGTCACGGAGAACGCCATTTTGTCGAGAGTCTTGCTGGGGTTGTCATAGTATTTGACTTCGATGCTGTCGTCGGTGTGAATGCGTGAGCGGCCGATGAGCCCCAAGGTGTCTTCGCCCATGCCGTAGTTGTTAAAGACCATGGAAAGCCACGGCTTCGGCCGCCACAGAATCTGGCCGCCCAAGCCAGGTTTGTTGCCAAACCTGCCATACGATTGCCATCCGTTGATGATCCAAGGCTCAATTTTCAGCTTGTCCGTGGGAAACCACTGTATGCGGAGACCATTGAAGAACCAGGGCGTGTTTGACGACACGTAGGAAGGTTGGTAGGCCCAGTTATCGAAGTTGTAGTAGCTGAAGAGGCCGATGTACGACACAAAGATTCCCGCGTCGATGTTAAGCCCATGGTTGACGTTGAAGTGGTATCCGCCGTAGGCTTCCGCAAAATACTTGTAGGCGCCGCGGAGGTCCCATTGGCCACGACCCACGCTCCCGTCGTTCCGCGGCGTAGTGACTCCAAACATCCCGCCCAGAGTCAGGACGCGGCCACGAACGTTTTGCCAGTGGAAGTCGCCGCCGAAGCTGATCTGCTCCACCTGGAATTCGTTAGAGCGGAAGATTTCCGTCGAGCCTCCCAACGAGTCATCCTTCGGATGGTTGAAACTGCTGACAAAATTAGTGTCAAACCTGACTTCCGGGGTAAAGAATCTCGAATCCCAAACCACATCCTTGTTGCGGGCAGTGCCGTTCAGCCAGGTCCAGTCCGCGTACGCGAAGGGCTCGGTCGGGGGAGCCTTAGCCGTGCCCGGCTTGGCCTGTTCGTTGGCTTGTGGAGGACCTACGGCCGCCGCGTCGTGACTGCTGGAAAGAGAACCTGGGTTCGCCGGAGTGGGTGAGAGGCTTACGTGGCTCAGGGCGGAAGACGGATTGGCTGCATTGGACGGCGCAGGCTGTGCGGGGGGCGCTTCGGTCGCAGGAGCCGCGGCCGGACTGGCCTTGGACTCCAGTTCGGCGACCCGCTTCTTGAGTTCCTCCACCTGATCGAGCAGCCATCTCTCCCGCTCGGTCAATCCAGGCGCGGGCACATCGATTTTTGCGGGCGACGCTTTCGTTGGTGGATTACTCGCATTTTTGTCTGCATTGTTGTCATCCGCGAACGCAGGCCTGGGAGCTGCGAATGTACCGATTAATACAATCAACAGCACACCGGTAAGTCTACAGCTATTTTTCAAAGCTCGCATCTCACTCTCCTGTTGTCTGGCCGGCAACGACACTTTGCCTGGCTCTGAAATCGTCCCTGCGTCCCGCCGTCGGCTGCCACAGAACGCGTCGGCGCTGGTCACATCTGTCATAAGAGGTGCGAACGCTGCCATCTCCGGCGCTAGAATCCGATCACCTGTGCACCCCGAAAATGAAGCGGCCCTTCCTGTTGTTCGTGACGATAGGGAACTGCGCATGAAAAAATCGTGAAGATTTCCTCAGGAGATCGGTTGGCACGCGTATATTTTTCGCTCGCTTGCATGAATATTTTGAGACCGCCCGCTTTCTCTTGTTTCATTCGGGCACTCGCAACTGATAGCCGACCCAAGGTTCTGTCAAGAGATGTTTCGGCTTGCCAGGGCGGGCTTCGATTTTTTTGCGCAGTTGTTTCACGTAAGCGCGCAAATGGCCAAGCTCGTCGCCGTAGTCGGGTCCCCAAATTGCGCGTAGAAGTTCGCGGTGACCGACAACCTTATTAGGGCGGTTGGCGAGGTACTGCAAAAGCTCGAATTCCTTCGGCGTCAAATGAACCTTCTTGCCGCGAACCGTCACTTGGCGGTTTAGAAAGTTGACTTCGACATCCTTCAGGTTGAGCTGCTGCACGGCGGAATCGGCGGCGTTTCTGCGTAAGACGGCGCGGATACGCGCGAAGAGTTCCGAGCTGCTGAAGGGTTTGGTGACGTAATCGTCAGCACCCGCATCAAGCGCCATGACCTTATCGGCCTCGGAGTTGCGCACCGTGAGCATGATCAGAGCGACATCGGAACTGGAGCGGATGGCCCGGCATACCTCCGTCCCTTTGATGTCAGGCATGTTGATGTCAAGAAGAATGACGTCGTACTTGGTCTCGCGAACTTTCTCGAGGGCTTCCTGACCACCGCGCGCGTCGTCGACTTCGTAGCCGCCTGCAATCAGGGTTGTTCGCAGCACGCGACGAATTTGGGCCTCATCGTCTACGACCAGGATCCTGCCTCTGGACTTGGATGCTCCAGCGGAAGCACGGCGTTCCGCATGACTCAGCTCCACAAGAATGCCCCTCGAGAGCGCACGGTAACAGGATCCAACTCGATAGATTGTCGGTGAGAACCAGCAACAAGAATCGATTGGTTTGGCCTGCGCATTCATTAACTCTTCCTAGAGTCTGCGCATTCAGGGGTAAGTAGCGCGTAAGACAGACATAATGAAATCGCGAAGAAGGCATAAGGATAGAGTGAAGGCCCGGCATTCTGTCCACACCGGAAAGCCGCCGCTATTCGCCCGGGGAGCATAAGTATCCCGGACAGCTCGCCCCCTGGACCTGAAAGATTCAAATAGTTTTCTCCCCAGAATGCGTCCCAGCCAGGTCTATCGCCGGTATCCATCGCTTGCCTCTGCCAGTACGGGACGTCCTCCTCACCGTAGAGGAAAACTGAACAGAGAGCTCCGCTCGGCGTCGCCCACGGAACCTCCGTTGTTCAGCAAATCCTTATGAACTTTTCCCGCTTTCTTCATGCCTGCCTTTGTAGGGTGGTTTTGTGAGCGCAGGTCCGCTCTTAAATCACAAGACGGAGAGACGCAGCCATTCAGTCAGGAGGGCATCTCGATGGTAGCGGGAAAATTCCAACAGAGATTGCGCAGGGAAATGTTTGTGATAGGTTTATTCGCGTTCCTGTCGTTCGGCAGCGGTTCTGCTCTTGCTGCGCAGCAGCCTATTTCAAATGAGAAAGAACTGAGCGGGGCGCTCAAGAGTGCAAAAACTCCCGACGATCACCGGCGCATCGCCGCCTACTATCAAGAGAAGGCGCGAAAATTACAGGCTAAGGAAAAGGAAGAGAAAGAGCTTGCAGATTACTTCGCAACCCACCCGAGCATGTACGGGAAGCAATATCCGACGCCCTATGAAAACCACAAGTGGCGCGCCGAGAACTACCGTCGCGAGGCGGGCGAAGCGCTGCAGAAGGCGAGTCAACATCAAGAGGCCGCGGAATCGCTTTCGCCCCCTTTTCATTGATGCAAAGCGTAGTTGAGTCGTACTCTTTGGCCGAGTAGGAACGAGTACCGATTGGATGTACACAGAGCACGCTTCTGTCGAACGGCAAGTGTGGACCTGCACGGGTTCCGGGGGAGCACTGCCTCAGCAGGACTAGACCAGGGGCAGGCTGAAGGTGAAGACAGAACCATGCCCCGGCCGACTGACGACACCCAGCGTGCCTCCATGTGCTTCGACAATCGCTTTTGCGATGGGCAAACCCATCCCGGTGCCGTCAACTCGAAAGCGCTGATCCTTCCCTCGATAGAACTTCTCAAAAATCAGGGCGGCCTCGGTTTCCTCAATTCCAGGCCCTTGGTCCGCCACGCTGACTAGGAGAAAGCCAGTCTTCTTGGCGGTGCTTATGGTGATCGGGAGTCCCGGCAGAGAGTACAGGTCCGCATTGGCGAGCAGGTGACCGAGCACAGTCCTTGCCAGGGGTAAGTCCACGAGGACGCGCAATTCTTTATCCTGCACGTCGAAATGTATTGGGCGCTCGCGAAAGATACTCTTGCACTCGGCCAGCGCAGTGGCGATCAACTCGCCGACCGGATGAGGCAATCGAGTGAGTTTGATCTCACCGGATTCCAGGCGGGCCATTTCGGAAGCTTTTCCTACGAGACGGTCAATCCGGTCGCACTCCTCATCGATGATGACCAGCAGATCTTTTTTGTTCGAGGTCGAATTCCAGGTCGGCGAGCAAGCCAGTGACTGATGCTTTGATACACGTGAGGGGAGTCCGAAAATCGTGGGTGATAGCATCCATGACAACCGATCTCAGGTGCTCGCTCTCTCGCTTTGCCTTCATCTTAGTCAGATGCTCGATCGCACCCGCCCTCTCGATGTTCACGGCGATCAAAGATCCCGGAGCGTCCATGGTCTCCTTGGAAAGTGCGTGGCCGGAAATGCCCACGCTGCCAATCACGTTTATCCCCGAGCGCAATGGCGCAAACAACGTGTTTCTCTCCCCCGCGACCTTCACGCCTTCGTCGCCGGCGGCGAGTTTTGAGGAGCCCTCGTCCAGTTGCGCAAGGTCAATACCTGCGCGATAGACCTCCTGCTGACCGGCAAGAAAGAGAGCCGCAGCGTCGACGCAGAAGGAATCCACAATGTGCCCGGGGATTCCCTTGCACACCTCCGTCTGACTTCCGGCTTGCGGCAGACGCTGGCTGAGGGCGTACAAGCGCTCCACTTCCTGACGTCTGCGATTAGCTTCCCGCGCCTGGTTCCGAGCACGCGCGGCAAGATGGCTGCCAATGACGGACGTAACCAGAAAGGCAGAAAGAGCAATCCAGTCATGTGGATCCGCGATGTTCAATGAGCCCACGGGAGGAAGAAAAAAATAGTCGAATGCCAGCGTCGCGGTCACGGACATTGTGGCTGAGACCCCGAATCCCCATAACGTGGAGGCACTGAGAATGGCAATCAGGAACGTGAATCCGGCCGTGGTCGCGTTCACACCTACACCACGCACGTCAAAGAGCGTGATCAGGACTATGATCGCAAGGCCCAGACCGTACCAGCCAAGCAGTCTAAGGGGAAGTCTCGGTTTGAAGGGAAGGACTCTAGTTCTCGTACTCTTCTGTCGACTCTCCGGGAAACGGAAGGAGCGCCATTGTCGGGGACCGAGTAAGGCCGCCGGGCTTGGACTCGCATACTTCGAAGCCATAAGCTGTTTCCTCCTCGTGCCCTTTCCCAATCTACCTGTTTATACGGCGCGATAAGCGAGGATAGGGTGCAGCTCCGCTTGCGACTCAGAACTGGATATCCTGAGATTCATGTCTGTGGAGGTTTGGAGCAACTTTGGAGCAGCACGAGGACGGCTCGAAACTCGTAAGCGCAACCGGAGCAACGACTTGGACTTAATCTGCGTCCCAATAGAAGGCAGACGCCCCATCCAACTGAGCTATGGGTGACTAAGAGTTCACCTCAGAACGACTGTGCACGAACTGTGCACGAATCGAATGTTTTCATTCCATTCGGGTTACCTTTGAGCGAGAAGCAGATTCCCTGATTTGTTGGAAACGTTAGTAGTTAGAAGCGATGGATGGAGTTGCTGGAGTCGAGTGTCGTGCGCCCAAGGCAGGCGCGCTACCAGGCTGCGCTACGCCCCGACACGAAGTGCACTATTGATTCTAAAGCACTTTCCAACTTTACCGCTACTCCGATCCGTCGCTTTTGCCTCGACCGTGCCAGAACTGTGCCAAATACT
This sequence comes from Candidatus Acidiferrales bacterium, assembly GCA_963780785.1. Lineage (GTDB taxonomy): Bacteria > Acidobacteriota > Terriglobia > Acidiferrales > UBA7541 > Acidiferrum. Next base: position 105,572 of record CAWADS010000064.1, on the reverse strand, counting down.
TTCACTGGAACATCCCTGCGCCAGAATCCAGCGGCATTTCGTTAGCTTGGCGGTTCATCTTCTCCAAAGCTCTCCGTTTCATCTGTCGTTTCATTTGAGAATACTTTTTTAAGACTGTGGCGTCGCCTTGCCTGCTTTCTATCCGGCAAGCCGCGTAAAGGAACTGTTGGCGGACGCCCATGCGCGTGGGATGGACGCCGTCGACGCTGCTAGGAAGGCACTTCGAGAGGAGGTAAGGAACTTGCTCCACCAGCAACCAATCCTCGCGAGCGATCCCCGAACCGCTATCTTGGGCTCAGCCCAAGCCCGGTCGGCGGACCTCCTCGTCCTCGGATCCCACGGGCCAACCATTCCTTTCGGTGGTTTAGCCTCACACGCCACTTTTACCAAGGTTCCAACTGGCTCCGTTTGACAGCGCGGGTACGCGCAAACCATGACGGAGGCGCTCCGGGCTAGTCACAACCGCTTGTGACATCGGTCACAGTAGCCCTCGCCGGCGGTGAGACAATTCATCTTAGGGCGGCTGCCGGAATGCGGAGTCCCTGCCGCGAGAAGAACTCACCATGATGTGGCTCGTCAGACTCGCGCTGAACCGTCCCTATACGTTCGTGGTGGCGTCCATACTGATCCTGGTCCTCAGCGTGGTTGCCATCGTGCGCACTCCCACGGACATCTTCCCCGACATTAATATTCCCGTTGTAAGCGTGATTTGGGGCTACACGGGCCTGGCACCGGAAGAGATGGAACGGCGCATGGTTACCTCCTACGAGCGGGCCGTAACCACCACGGTGAACGATGTCGAGCACATAGAGTCGCAGTCCTATTACGGCATCGGCGTGGTGAAGATCTTTTTCCAGCAGGATGCCGACATCAACAGCGCGGTGGCGCAGGCAACGGCCATCGCACAACCGGTTGTCCGTTCGATGCCGCCCGGCACCACTCCGCCCCTGGTCATCGCCTACACCGCTTCGAGTGTGCCCATTCTGCAGCTGGGCTTGAGCAGCCCGACTCTTTCCGAGGGCCAGGTCTTTGATCTGGGCGCGAATTTCCTGCGCATCCAATTGGCCGACATCGAGGGCGCGGCCATTCCCTACCCCTACGGAGGCAAGCAGCGGCAGGTCAGCGTGGATCTGGATCCGCAGGCCCTGCAGTCACGCGGAGTTTCCGGGGCCGACGTGGTCAATGCGGTGAGCGCGCAAAACCTGATTCTGCCCCAGGGAACCATCAAACTGGGACCGAAAGAATATGACGTGGCGCTTAACAGCAGTCCAGTCCGCGTGGCGGAACTCAACGATCTCCCCATCAAAGTCGTGAACGGAAGCATGGTGTACATCCGCGACGTCGCCCACGTGCATGACGGTTTCCAGTTCCAAACGAATATCGTTCACGTGGATGGCCGCCGTTCCGCCGTATTGAGCGTGTTCAAGACCGGCCGGGCATCGACCCTGGACATCGTTTCCCGGGTGCGCGCGGAACTGCCGCGCATCATGGCCGGGCTTCCGCCCGAGCTGAAAGTCAATCCCACTGCCGATCAGTCGTTGTTTGTGCGCGACGCTATCACGGGCGTGCTTCGCGAAGCGACCATCGCCGCTTTTCTCACTGCAGCCATGATCCTGGTCTTCCTGGGCAGCTGGCGCATGACTCTGGTGGTGTCGATTTCGATCCCCCTCGCCATCCTGACCTCGCTGCTCACTTTTACCTCGCTGGGCGAGACCATCAACATGATGACCCTGGGCGGCCTGGCATTGGCTGTGGGAATCCTCGTCGACGACGCCACCGTTGAAGTCGAAAACACCAATCGCCTCCTGCCGGAAGGCAAATCATTGCGCGAAACCATATTGAACAGCGCCAGCCAGATCGCCACCCCCGCGCTTGTCGCCAGCCTGGCCATCTGCATCGTGTTCGTCCCCATCATGTTCTTGCGGGGGATCCCCGGTTTCCTCTTCCGGCCCCTGGCGGAAGCCGTGGCCTTTGCCATGCTCGCCTCTTATCTGCTTTCGCGTACGCTTGTGCCCACCATGATGTTCTACTTCTACCGGGCCGAACGCCGCTCAGAGGCGAAGCGCAGCAAGGACCAACAGCGGCGGCCTGGGGCGTTCCGGCGTTTCCATCAGCGATTCGAGGACGGATTCAACAGGCTGCGCGAACGATACGCGCTGATGCTGGAGTGGAGCCTGCACAATCGCATGCTCTTTGCGACCGTGTTCTTTGGATTTTGCCTGGCCAGCCTGGCGCTGATTCCCCTGCTGGGATCGGACCTCTTCCCGTACGTGGACGCCGGCCAGATCCGCCTGCACTTCCGAGCGCCCACAGGATTGCGGGTGGAAGAAACCGCCGCGCTCTGCCAACGAGTCGAAGAGGCCATTCGGCAGGAGATACCTCCAGGCGAACTGAACACAATCTTGGACAATATCGGGATGCCCTACAGCGGCATCAACCTGACGTACAGCAACAGCGGCGTCATCGGAACCTCCGATGCCGAGATCCTCGTCTCGCTGAGTCCGAAGCACCACCCGTCACTGGAGTACATTCGCGCGCTGCGGCGGACGCTGCCCAAAGAATTCCCGGCACACAGTTTTTCTTTCAACCCGCGGACATCGTCGGCCAGATTCTGAACTTCGGCCTGCCCTCACCCATCGACATTCAGCTCGTAGGCATGGACATGGCGGCAAATTACAAAATTGCCAATGAAATGGTGTCACGCATCCGGCAAATTCCTGGGGCGGCGGACGTGCACATCCAGCAGGCCCTGGACGAGCCCCTTGTCCGGGTGGATGTAGACCGGACCAAGGCCCAGCAGATGGGTTTCACCCAGGCGAACGTCGCCGGCGATGCGCTGGTCGCCCTGACCACCAGCTTCCAGACGGCTCCGAGCTTCTGGTTGAGCCCACAAGGGGTGAGCTACTCGGTGGTCACGCAGACCCCGCAATTTCGCATGAACAGCCTGGGGGATTTGCAGAACATTCCCATCACCGGCGGCCTCGTTCCGCAGCGGCAGATTCTCGGCAACCTGGCGAGCATCCGCCGCACCCAGGCCCCCGCGGTCGTTAGCCACTACGACGTTCAGCGCGTGATCGACATCTACGCCGCCAGCCAAGGGCGAGACCTGGGCGGTGTGTCCGCGGACGTAAATAAAGTGATGGAAGAGTTCCGCGGGAAATTGCCCCGTGGCACTTATATGGTAGAGCGCGGCCAGGTGGAGACGATGCACTCGTCGTTTACGGGCCTGGGGTATGGAATTCTCTTCGCCGTCCTTCTGGTGTACTTGCTCATGGTGGTGAACTTCCAATCGTGGATGGATCCTTTCATCATCATCACAGCGCTGCCCGGGGCGCTGGCGGGAATCGTCTGGATACTGTTCATGACGCGCACCACGATCAACGTGCCCTCGTTGATGGGTGCGATCATGTGCATCGGCGTGGCCACTTCCAACAGCATTTTGCTGGTGACTTTTGCCACCGGAGAGCTGAAGGAGGGAAATAGTTCCCTCGACGCGGCCTTGCGGGCCGGAATCGTGCGCTTACGTCCGGTCATCATGACCGCGCTGGCCATGATCATCGGCATGGTGCCCATGGCCCTGGGCATCGGCGAAGGCGCGGAACAGAACGCTCCCCTGGGTCGCGCGGTGATTGGCGGCCTCGTCATCGCCACTGTGGCCACTCTCTTTTTCGTCCCTGTGGTGTTCAGCTTCCTGCACCGCAAGGGTTATCACCCGTTGGCCACCCAGGAAGCAGGGCCGGCCTCGGGCGCCTAGCCGGGAGTGGACGCAATGGACCTCGCAGCCGCAGGGAGCAAAGGAAAGAAGCCAAAAGATGGCAACCGTCACAGAAGATGAGTTAAAGCAGCCTGAGAAGCCGGTGGACAGTCCCGCAAATCGTCGCCCGCCAAGGCATTGGTCGGCGGCGGGGAGAAGTGTGGCCACGGTGGCCGTCCTGGCAGCGTTGTTTTTTGCCGTGGTCTTGATTTTCGGGCTTGCTCATCAGCGGACAGTACGCTCCGAACTCGCCGCGGACGCGCGCGATCATGCCCGCACACCCGTGAGCGTAACGCATCCACAGTCCGGTGCCGCGCAACTCAGCGTCCGCTTTCCCGCAAACATCCAGGCCTTCACGGATACTCCCATCTACGCGCGCACGAATGGGTACATCAAGCACTGGTATGTGGATATTGGCGCCCGCGTGCAACCCGGCCAACTCCTTGCGGAAATCGAGACCCCGGAGTTGGATCAGCAATTGCGCCAGGCAGAAGCCGCACAGGCTCAAGCCCAAGCGAACCTGGATCTGGCCCGTAGCACGGCTGTGCGCTACCAGGAGTTGCTCAAGCAGGACAGCGTATCGAAACAGGACACGGACCAAGCTGTCGGCACGCTTCATGCCGACGAAGCGAACGTCAAGGCTGCTTTTGCGAATGTGAATCAACTGAAGGAGTTGCAGTCGTTCGAAAAGGTCACCGCTCCTTTCGCCGGGACCATCACCGCACGCTACATCGATACCGGCGCCTTGATTGCCTCCGGCACAAACACGCTTCTTTTCCGGCTGGCGGAAATCTCTACCTTGCGTGTCTATGCCAACGTTCCCGAAGTCGACAGCAAGGACATAGTCCTCGGCGTCCCCGTTGATCTGGAAACCCCCGGCACGAAGGGAAAGATATATAGCGGCCGGGTTGTTCGCACCGCTGGGGCGATCGACCCCGTTTCCCGGACACTGCTCACGGAAATCCGCGTGCCCAATCCAAAACTCGAACTCGTACCCGGAGAATTCGGCGAAGTGACCTTTCATCTTCATTCCAGCCGGCCGGCGCTGCTGATTCCCGCCAGCACCTTACTGTTCCGGGCCCAGGGCACCCAGGTGGCGCTGGCGCAGGCCGACGGCCGCGTTCGTCTTCAGAACATCCAGCTCGGCCGTGATCTGGGAGACCGAGTCGAGGTGATCTCCGGGCTCACCGCGGAGGACGCCGTCATCGAGAACCCCTCTGACTCCATTACCGACGGGGCCCTGGTTTCCGTGCAACCGGCCAAAGGTCAATAATCGAAGGCTTTTGGAGTACCGGCCTGGTTGGGAAGCGACCCACGTCACAGCGCTCTGTTTCTCTCGGTGCTATCAATGGGGAAAAGGCAGAAGTAGTATTGGCCGTCTGCCCTGCTCCAGCCTGGGAGGGAGGACAATATGCCAAACGCTGCAACCTCCGTCGATCCGGGATTAAAGTCGGTCCTGATTGCCACTGATTTCTCCAAAGCTTCTGAAAAACCATTCCGTCATGCCCTCGCCATTGCCCGTCATTACGGCGCGAAGTTTTACCTGACTCATGTTGTCTCCTCTCTTGGCTTCACAATCGCGGGCCCGCCTGCGCTGGAGTTGGCCAGCGATGCAGCCGGGAGAGAAGTGCAACATCTGGAGCAGGGCCTGATGGAGAACGGTTCCCTGGCTGGACTGGAGCATGAATTCATCGTCCGCCAGGGCGATGTTTGGGAAGAATTACAGGTGGTAATCGTGCAGAAACAGGTTGACTTGGTCGTCGTCGGCACACACGGCCGGCGAACCCTGGAAAAATTGCTTCTCGGTTCCGTCGCCGAACAGATTTTCCGCCGCGCCGCCTGCCTTGTGTTGACTGTGGGCCCGGGCTCCTTGCAGGATTCTCCTCTCGAAAACGTCCGCCCACTTCGCTCCTTCTTGTTCGCTACGGATTTCGGTGAAGCTTCGTTGCGCGCGCTGCCCCGCGCCATCTCCTTCGCCAACCGCTTCGGGGTGCAACTCGTTCTCCTTCATGTTGCTCCGATCGCCCCGATTCCGGAGAGCTTTCATTGGTCCAGCACAACGGGCGATGTCAGGCAGATGCGAGAGGATGCCGCCTGGGCCGCCGTGAAGAGGCTTAAGGAAATAGTTGCGCGGAACGCCCCGCTGACCATGCAACCGGAATTTCTGGTCAAGTTTGGGACGCCCAGCAAGATGATTCTGCACGTTGCCGGCACCCTTGGAGCCGATCTCATCGTCATGGGCTTGAATCGTTCACGCCACGTCGAAACAGCCTCTCATATGCCATGGGATACCGCGTATGAAGTGGTGCGTGGCGCGGTTTGTCCTGTCTTGACGGTGAGAACTCTATCGGTTTCATACTGACTGTGCGTGTTGACCGGCAGGAGTGAGAAAGCGTGCGCCATTTGAACGCGCCCTATTTGATAGTGCGCTTGTCTCGTGAACTGGAGCGCCGCTGAATGCCGCAGTTCGTCGTTTCACATCAGGGCGGCGCAAGAATTCGGCCTGCTCCGGGCAGCGCGTAACTTGCAGCGTCACCGTGCCCGCCCAAAAGAGCGAGCGCAGGGGGCCACAAAGGAACGCGAGAGACGCCGCGCCAACAAATCGAGACGGGGAAGCCGTTCTCAAACGGCACAGCAGTTTTCCTCGTTTATGCCGAAAATGGAGTGCGTCTGGACCATCCTGTGTGGCTGGACACGGTCAACGTGCCAGTTGGGGGTCCGTAGACGTGGTTATGGACTTTACAAATCCCGTCATTAAAGGAATGTCGCTGTTTCACTGTCATCCGCTCAATCACGAAGACAAAGGGATGATGGCGAAGATCCTCTTCGAGTAGGGCGGCCAACAAAAAGCCGGCGCCGTTTGCGCGTTGCCCGCCCGCTTGGCCAGAGCAGCGCGCGGTTTGTTTTCCTCACCCCGGTGGTCAGGTTTTCGCCGTGAACTCCGCGACGTGCTCCAGGCTTTGCGTCCAGCCCTGCTCCATCCCCTTGAGATAGGCGGCTGCGTTGTCGACCACGGCGGTGCCGCGCGTTTCCAGCGTGAGTAGCGTTTTGCCGCCGAACTCCAAGATAGGCAAGAAACTCGCCGGCAATTGGTCAACTTCGGATTTCAGCATAAGCATCATTCGCCGAGGATTCCGAACTCGCGAACGGCGTTAACCATGGCCTGCAAGTTTGTCGGGGGAGTGTTGCGGCCCAAGGCGCAACCCGAGCTGAGAAACAGCCCGCGTCCGCCCGTTTTCCGGATGACTTCCTTGACCGCCGTGGAAATAGTTTCCGGTGTGCCCAAAACAAGCGGGTCACTCGGATTGATGTTGCCCATTAGAACGGTGCTGTTTGGGACAGAACGCCGAGCAAGTTCCATGTCGAGCTGCCAGTCCACTTCGAGAATGCGCGCTCCGGTTTTGCCCATGTCCGAAATGATCGATGCCGTATTTCCGCAGATGTGAATGGAAAGAGGGATGCCAAAATCTTGCACCTCCTTCACCAAAGCAGTTTCCGGTTGCAGAGCAAATTTTCGATAGAGGACAGGCGAGATAAGGCTGGGGCCGGCGAAGGCATCTCCGATGGAGGTCGCGTGGGCACCGGCTACTTTCTGAGCTTTGGCGAAAGCCGCGCAAGCCTGGCGGCAAAAGTCAATCAACGCATGAATGGGAGTGGGATCTTCTTCGGTGAGCAGGTCCATCATGAATTGCTGTGGACCGCGCAACATGCAGGCCAAAGTGAAGGGGCCCTGGTCAGCGCGGCCCATGACGAAAGAGCGGTCACCGACGCGCTGCGCGATGACCCGGGTGGTCTCCAGCCATAGGGGCAGCCTGCCGTCGTTCCAAGGATCTGGCACACGAAGGGAAGCCACCGCGCTCCAGTCTTTGACTGCGAGATCGGATTCGTCGAGCACTGCGGGATCGTTTTCGCGGAAAATTACTTTCGCGCCGCAAGCCTCGGCGAGAGTCACAACGTCAAAGTCAATCACGCACGCGTCATATCCAAATTGGTCCATGCAGTGGATCAATGCATCCGCCATCCTGGCAGGATTGCGAACCACATCGGCCATTTTCATCCCGGCGTTCGCGATGGCGAATATAAACGTCTGCGGAATCACTGGGACACAGTCGGGAGGTTCGCCGTTCAGCACCGCCATGCACCTTTCCAACGAACTCATTTTCCTCATCGAAGCGCCCTTTCGCGCGGCTCACGTTTGTGTATCGAGAGCCCACCAGAACGTGGCCTGATAGTAGAATCGTGCTGCGCGAAATACAAATGACCTCAAGCGAGGATTGCGCCGCAACGCATCCATCGATCAAAGCGGAGCCGCTTGCGACGCGCGAGGCTGATTGCAGACGAGGCAGCGCGGAACGGCGTTGCGTTGCAATCTCTTGGTGATTCGCTACCATAGAAAGACGAAGCGATGGCCCGGGCACCTTTTAACAGTGGAAAGGAATTTTTGATGAAGCGCGCATTTCTCGCTGGTCTGCTGAGCGCAACGCTGCTTTTTGCCGGAGGCTGCAAATCCAAGCCGTCTGATAAGGATGCGATCCGCTCCGGGGTCATCAACTATCTGACGTCGCTGAAGACGTTGAACGTGAACGCTTTGGATGTTGTCGTGACGCAGGCCAGCGTGAACGGCAAGCAGGCGCAAGCGCAGGTGGAAATCCGGCTGAAGAATAGTCCACCGGATGGCGCGAGCATGAAGCTTTCGTACAATCTGGAAAAGCGCGGCGAAGAATGGGCCGTGGTGAAGAGCCAGCCGGCCGGCGGCACGATGCAGCATCCCGGGCCGGGAGAAATGCCAGCGGGCGGATTGCCGCCAGGGCATCCGAACGTGAATGGCGCGGCGGGGCAAGCTCCGGCCGGGCATCCGGATTTCAATGGGATCTTGAAGTCGGCGCAGCCTCCGGCACAGCAAGCGCCTGCTGCGGCACCGCCGTCGGCTTCATCTGGAAGTGGTAAGCCGTGAGCGAGGAGCGCAGAGTAAAAAGTCAGAAGTAAGAAGTCAGAAGTAAGAAGTCAGAACTCCGATATCTGACATCTGATATCTGATTACTCTCCTTCGTAATCCTGCAGATCGTCGGTGGGGAGCGCGACGCGGACGGCGTTTAGCACGGCAAGCAGGTCAATCACTTCCTGGCCAATGGCGCCCCAGATGGGCGGCAAGAAGCCGAAGGCAGCGGCGATCATGCCAAGGAAGCTGGCGGCCATCCCGCCGACGGCGCTTTGCAGGGCGACGGCCCGCATGCGCTGGCCGATGTGCATGAGCTCATCAATTTTGCCGAGGGCCGTTTCCAGCACAACGGCGTCGGCGGCTTCGGTGGTGATGTCATTCTGGGTGCCAAACGCCACGCCGACCGTGGCAGCCAGCAGCGCCGGCGCATCGTTGATGCCGTCTCCCACAAAAAGAGTGCGGGCTTTGGCGGTTTCTTCCTTCACGATGGCCACTTTTTCTTCGGGGCTCTTCCCAGCGTGCACTTCCGTGATGCCCACGCTCTCCGCAAGGTACTTCACTTCCGATTCGCGATCGCCTGAGACCAGAATCACTTTTCGTACGCCGTGTTTTGGCTGCAGGTGCTGGATGAAGGAAGCGCTGTCCTTGCGCGGAGCATCGTGGAAGCGGATGGCGGCGGCGTATTTCGCGTCAATGAAAATGAGGCACTCGAGGCCGCTGGAAAGTTCCGGCAAGGGCAGCGATAGCGTATGCACCTTGTTGCGGCCGGTAATTTGCACGGAATGGCCTTCGACGGTTGCGAGCAAGCCTTTTCCCGGCCGTTCGCTGATGTGCGCGACGGAAAGGACGTCCAGGTGTTCCTGCTTGGCCGCGGAAACGATGGCACTGGCCAGGGGGTGCTTGGAATATTGTTCCACGCTGGCGGCAAAGCGCAGCACGCCGGTGCGATCAAATCCTTCGGCGCAAAGAACCTCGGTCAGCTTCGGCCTTCCGTAGGTCAGCGTGCCGGTTTTGTCGAAGATGAGCGTGCGGCACTGCTCCAACTGCTCGAGAACGGCGGGATTTTTGATGATGATAGCCCGGCGCGCGGCCAGGGAGATGGCGCCGATGATGGCGGTGGGAATGGCGAGAAGCAGCGGGCAAGGTGTGGCAATCACAACGACAGCGAGAAAACGCTGAGGGTCGCGGCTGAGGAGAGCGGCTATGACAGCAACGGCGAGGGCCAGCGGCGTGTACCACGCGCCGAGCTGATCGCCGAGCCGGCGCAGCTTGGGGCGCTGCTGTTCCGTATCGTGCATGACCTTCATGATGCGGGCGTAGCGCGAATCTTCCGCCACTTTTTCCGCGCGGATGAGCAGGGCTTGTTCGCCGTTGATGGCGCCCGAGATCACCATGGACCCGGGCGTCTTGGAAATTTCGTAGGGCTCGCCAGTCAGGTAAGCCTCGTCCATGATGCCGTGGCCTTCGAGGACGGTGCCGTCAACGGGGCAAATCTCGTGGGGCAGAACGGTGAGCTGGTCGCCGATGCGGATGTCGGCCAGCTTCACGTCCACAAGGCCGCCGGGTTCCTTGCGGTGGGCGGTGCCGGGCATGCGGCGGGCGAGCGCATCGAGCACGGAGGAAGCGCGAGCGGTGGCGAATCCCTCCAACGCTTCGCCGCCGGAAAGCATAAGCACCACGATGGTGGCGACCAGGTATTCGCCAAGTGCAATTGCCGTCAGGATGGAAACGCCGGCGAGAAGATCGGAGCCGAACTCGCGGCAAGCCAGTTTTTTCAGAAGCTCCCAGACGAGCGGTATGCCGCCAATCAGGAGCGCGGCAAAGAGAGGTGCATTGGAGGGAAGAACAGGAAAGTGCAGGACGTACCTGAGGACAACATGCAACGCTATTGCAACAAGCGTGAGCCCGGCGATGTAGGTTTCTTTGGAAGGAACAAATCCCGGCTTCGCGGGAGACTTCATTAGCACTACTTATCGCATAGGTAATTCTCTGAGTCAAAGCTGCAAACTTCTTGCGACAGCGAAGAGCGATGGAGAACCACGTCCTGAAGGCGTGCACGCAAGTCTATACGGGCGGTGGAAGGCGGGAGTTTCGCGGACGTTGTATCCGCCCGGCCATCAAGGGTGTATGGAGAGATCAAAGTTCCGGGGAGAGATTCTCTGCGCGATGGCGGTCTTTGACCCAACTGCAGACGAAGGCTGTGGCGCAAAGTGCAGCCAACCAGGCCACGCGGCTCTGGTATCGATCGAACACGCCGGAGAAAGTCGCGCAAACAGCCGCATTGATCAGAAGAAACGCCATTGCCAAGTAGCAAAACTGGTTCAGACGTCCCGCAGACTTGATGCAACTGAATGCCAGGCATATTACGACGCTCAGCCAGAAGGCGACCGTGTCAATTGCCGCAGCGGCATTGGCCAAAGGAAGAAGTTGACCGCGAGTTTCCCTGGAATTTAGGAAGGCCTGGAAATCGCCAGGAAAGACTTGGGCGATCACGGCGCTGTTCCACTCTTTAGCGTGATAAGAACGAACTTCGTCCCCGGTACGGAAGGCCGCGAACTGGCGGAACGTTTCTCGAATGCTACTGGTCAGGAATCTCAGCTTGTGGGTTGCGAGCGTTCCGTGCACGATCTCATCCATTTCGTCAGTGTGTTCCACCATCTCCTCCAATAACGGATGATTCCCGAACAGGAATTCCGATTGGGTGCGAGGCAGATTGGAGAGATAGCTGCACGCAATCAAGGGCTGCCTGGGGCAGTTTTCGCGAAGAAAGTCCGCCGCGAGGCCGTCAGCAAACAGCCGGGACAGCATGAAGATTTGCCCCGACGGCGAGAACTTGAAACCCAGATGCAGGCGGCAATTCAGGGTGGCCGTCGAAAGTCCGCCGGCGATCAGCGGCACGAGCAGGGAAGCAAGGACGGCCCCGCGCAGAGTCGCCGCCCTCCTCAGGCGGGCGACGAGTTTGATGATTATGAGCAGAGCGATGAATAGTGTGGCGATGGGGAGCAATGAAGTATGCACAGCGGTGGAAATCATCAAAATCGCAGCCAGGGAGATGCGGCTTCTTGCGGGCAATTGATCATTGAATGCCAACAAAAACGACGACAGGAAAACGAGGCCCGCGAACACGTCGGGCATAAGCTGAGATACCAGCCAGGGCAGGCTTGTAAAGGCCGCTAGAACGGAAACCGAAGCAAGCAAGCAGATGTCGCGGTAGCGGCGCTCGTTGCCGAGCAAGTACGCGCAGGTTTTATCCAGTACGTAAACTACGATGATTGCCTGTACGCCGATTGCGAGCCAGGCGCTAATCCCCAAGCTGGTCAATTTTGTGAAGAGACTGTATCCGGGGGAGCGGAAAGGCCAAAACGCAATAAACGTCAAACCGGTGAGAAGGTAGCTGGCGGTATCCGAGAAAACGATCGGATAACCGTTGAACAAGGCGACCCAGAGAAGGGCGCAAACCGCCGCGACTCGAATCAACAAGGAGCGAATGACAAGGAGATGCGGGTTGCCCGGTGCCTGTGACGTGGGCTCAACATCCGTCAACGTTGACCCTCCCCTGAATGCCAGACCCTAAAGCTCTTGGTTCCCGGAATAACCAGTGGACGGCAACCCCGGTACTGCGTCTTGGGGACCAGTTGTCAGAGAAAGAAACTCTGCAGCGGCTGCATCCACCCGGTCGACAGAGAGAGAGCAAGTCCGAATCGAAACGCCACCAGACTAGCACAGGCCCGGGAGGTTCGTTCTCACGAAGGGTGTTGCACGTTCAATTGCCCAATGTTGATATAGGCGCGCTTGTGCTCAAACGATATGTGAGTTAAGCGCCGCAACTGCTCTCGCAGCTTGCATCGCAAGTCAAAGTGGCAACTTCCTTGCCACCCGGGGTATCCTTCGGCGTCTCCTACGATTATTGCCGATTCACGGAGTAGGATTGGGCCAAGACTGGCTTTAGCGCGTCACGAGGATGACACGATGGAAATAGTCGTGAGTCTCTTTGGGCCGCCTAGAGACGATTTGCATTTTGAATCCATCTTTTTTCAACCGGGGGGGCCACCAGTCGTTTTCCAGTCCGCCGTTGTTGGAGTAGAGGAGGAAGGAGGGATGTTCCGCGAGAAAAGACTGGAAATCATAAATGGGCAGAGTCGTGTACTTCCCTAAGGCTGCCATTTGCTGGTCATTCGTATCAGAGTCGAGATAGGCGAGGGCTACTTGCGGATCGACCAAGGCCACAAATCGCTGCTGCCAGCTTTTGCTCGCGTAATGCTGCACCGGCAAGTAAGCAACCAGATCAGAAATAACCACCGGAAGATCCGGATGACCGCCCGCGCTCACTAATTCCTCCACAGCTGCCGCTGGAGAGACAAACTGAGGGGTATAAAAGGTGGTCCAAAATCGGTGCTGCTGAAACACGATGACACAAAGCAGGAAGACGCCGGAGACAGACGGCAGAAGAAAATTCCAGCGCGGCAGCTTCGGAAGGGTGAGGCCGAATGCAAGGGGGAAGCCGAGGAAGGATGGCACAATATACCTGGGGTGCATGCCACTGTGAGCGAGTGCCGCAAACGCAAAGCACACCAACGGTAAACTTAAAAAGCCGAGCACAAGCATCAGTTCATGTAGCGGCGGACCCGCGGAGGATTCACCGCGAGAAGTTCTCCGCAATGTGGCAAGCATGGTGAAGAGAACGGCGACAGTCGCCGCCCCAGCCAGGTACAGGCCCAATAATCGGTCCAAGTCGAATCTCAGGAAATACGAACTGTAGCTCTCTAGAGCCGCTTGCAATGTGGGTTTCGCCCAGAAATGTGGGCCGTAATGCTTTTGAAAGTTGGAGAGCACGGGCCAGTAGATTGCCAGCGGCACGAAGCCGCTAAAAAGCGCCATCCAAACGCCGCGGCGCAATTGACGGGTCCAGCCAAAATGCGCAGCTTCCGCGAGGAAAAACGGCAGGAACGCGAATACCGCGAAGTAGTGAAGGGATTCCGCAAGCACGAGGCTCAGGCCCAAGAGAATCACCCAGCGGCGCGCCGGGACGCGCTGGTAACAAACGATCGCGAATGCGATGCAAGCGATGAGCAAGCTATAGGGGCGCGCGTCCACGGCAAACTCCTCGTAAATAATGGTGGTCAGTGGAATCGCGGCGCAAACCAAAGCGATTGCCCCGCCCTTGCGCGTTCTGACGGCTACGAACAGGCACAACAATGTTAGGGCAAATCCCAGAATCGAGACGCCACGATAAGCCAGGTTTTCATTGCGGATAAGGGCTGCCGGGACGCTTTCCAGCAAGTAAAAGGCGAAGGTCTGACCGTCGGCGCCATGCGCGAGGGCTTGCCACAATCTGTGGAGGTGCAACTGCTGGACCATGAGCATCGTGCAGATTTCGTCGTACCAAAGGGGCCTGACCAAAGCCTGGCAGACGCCTGTCGAGCCATTTAAGAATGTAACCGTAGCTGGGGTTGTCGAGACATTGGAAATGTAACCGGAAGCTTGTTGTTGCGACGGTGGGAAAGCGGGGATCCCGCGGGGGGTGCGGGATTCCCGAGCGCAGCGGTTTTGCCGCGGCCGTTGGCCCGCTGGCCGCTCGTTTGCTCGGGCGTCATTTCCTGCACCGCCTTCGGACTCAGGCGGCGATTCGCCAGGCGAGCGATGCGCTCCAGCTTGCGCTCGACGCTGCGGCTCAGTTGAAACGGGTCCAGCTGTTTTCGCAACTCCTCGAGCTGCGCCACCTTCAGCGCATCCGCTCCGGCGCACTCGCGCACGCGCTCGAACGGGGTGCGTGCCGCGTCGTACACGCGGCGCACCTTGCTGCCCACGCGCACCTTCTTCAGCAACTTCACCGAAGGCAGAAACAGGTTCAGCCATAAGCGCAGTTCGCGGCTGTACAGTTCGTTGCAGGCGGCCACCGCCTCGTGCGTGTCATAGCGATCCCAGCCCAGCAGCTTGCGCACATGCGTCCAGTTCTTCTGCTCGACGTGCGCGTTGTCGTCCTTCTTGTACGGCCGCCCGCGGGTCATCTGAATCTGTCGTTGTTCGCACCAACTTTTCAGATGCCAGTTGATGAACTCGCTGCCGTTGTCGGAATCCACGCCCAGCAGCGCAAAGGGCAGCACCCCGGCGATCTCGTTTAAGGCCCGTTGTACGGCCTCTTCGCCGCGCCCCAGCACCGCCCGCGATTCCGTCCAAGTGGTGTGAATGTCGGTGACGTTCAGAGTGTGCGCGAACTCTCCGCTGGCGGAATTCCCGGAATGCGAAACCAGATCGATTTCTGTGAAGCCCGGCTGGTGCACATCCCAGCGGTCCGTCTTCACCGGAATGTGGTGCTTGAGCAGATAGCCCGGCTTGGTCCGGCCATAAATGCTCCGCCGCCGTTGCGTCTTCTGCGCCTTCAGCCGGCGGTCCATCTGCCGCGCGCTGATCCGCAAAAGCTGCTGCGCGATCTCCGGCCGCAAACGAAAGTGTTTGCGGATCCACGGCAGCCACTGCGGCAACAGCGCTTTCAGCCGCACCGACCAGGGATACCCCGCCGCTTCCCAAACGGCCGTCAGCACGGCCTGGGTTTCCTGGCTGTAGGTCAGGCCGCGCCGCCGCTCGCGCACCTTTCCCCTTCTGGGTGGCGCTCCATTCAACAAGCGAATCGCATACTTCCGGTGATAGCCCGTGTTGACGCAAAACTCGTTCAAGATCACCTGCTTGACCTCACGCCCCGCCGCACGGTAACGCTCATAAATCGCCCGCAGATACTCCCATCGCCCTTTGTTCCCCAACCGGACCTCCTCGAAAACAAGTTTTGGTCGGGTTACATCTTAAATGGCGCGACGTTACCCCCTCCGGTTACATTTTAGATGGCGCGATACGAGACGTTGCGGAATGTGGCATAGAGGATCAGAATGGCCAGCCCGAAGAGGGCGGACTTTTCGGCGAAAGAATTGCCTGACGCCGGCGATCGCGGTGCTTCAGGAGCCGGAAATGTGCCACGCTGCGGCTGTAGAAGCCGCGTTAACTTTTCTTCAGTGGAGGTGGGCATGGGTGAACGGGGGGATCTCCCTGTCAGATTTGGCTATAAACTCAGCCTAGCACGAGCGATTTGCGGGCGTGCTGAGGTGTTGCGCGGCGTGCTCAACTGCTAACCGCGCCCCTTAGAACAGGTTCAAAACACGGCGCGCGCACTCGACGCTTTTTGTCGGCTGCTTGGCAAGGCATTTCCAGCCCGCTCTCTGCTGAAGGCAAATACGTTCTGGACCGTTCGCGGAGCCAAGGCTGCCCGGAGAAAGAAAGAGCATCAGGAATGATCTGCGAACTTACTCCTTGTTGAAGTCGCCCCTGCTGAAGTATTTTTCGAGCCAGCAATAGAGAGCGATAAACAGGTAGCGGCTCCCCATTTCCCGGAGTTTCAACTTGGATTCGCCAGCCCGGCGGTTGCGCCAGGTGATGGGAGTGACGGTCCAGGAGTAGCCGCGAACAATTGTTTTGAGCGGCAGTTCGATGGTGATGTTGAAATGCGGCGAGAGGAACGGACGGCAGCCTTCGATGACCGTGCGTCGATAGCCCTTGAATGCGTTGGTGAAATCGTTCAAGGGAACGTTAAAGAGAACACGCAGAAAAAGATTGGCGAGACGGTTGATGTACAGCTTGAGAACCGGATAATCAATAACGGCGCCACCTTTGACGAAGCGGGAACCAAACACCGCGTCCCACCCTTCATTAAGGATCTGCCAGTATCGCGCCACATCGCGAAAGTCGTCTGACTCGTCCGCCATCATTACAACCACCGCGTCGCCGTGAAGCTGGTCGAAGCCCAAGGTGATGGCGCGGCCAATGCCATGCCGGCCGACATTTTGAAGCGGAACGAGCGCGGGGACGCGCTTCTTGAGTTCACAGAGGATGCTCCAGGTGGCATCCGCGCTGCCATCGTCAACCACAACGATTTCGTGCGCAATGCCCTGCAAACGCAGCTCCAGGTCCAGGTGCTCGACCGTTGCGGCGATGCAGCGCTCTTCGTCGCGTGCCGGGATCACCACCGACAACAACTGGAGCGATGGCCGACCTTCCTGTTTCGCGGGGGATTTCATACCCCGCTCCGTTCCAGCCAGTCTGGATGGTGTTCGGCGTGCTCGGCGATCTCGCGCAAGGTTTCGCCCAGACTCGCGGCCGGGAGCCAGCCGAAATCGAGCTGCGCGGTGGAATTGTCCATGATAATCCAAGGAATGTCGTAGGGCCGTGGACGGAGGTCGCTCGCGGGCTGGCGTGCTTCGAAGCGAGCATCGCACCAGTCGTTCAACTGGCGGAGCGACATGGCGTTCGCCGGGCCGCCTCCCACCGTGTAAATGCGACGGCCACTCTTCCGCCCAGTCCGCATCTGGTCCTGTAAGAGGACAGAGAGATCGCGCGGATTCAGCGCGTCCCGTACTTGTTTACCCTTGCCGTCAAAGCCGATGTACTTTAATGGGCGCTGGCGCAAATGCGCGTTTACCCAGAATGCGAAAATACCCTGGTCAGGCGTTCCGAACTGGCCCGCGCCGGCCAAGACACCGCAGCGGTTTACCCATACGGGAAATCCAAAGGCCTCGCCACACTCGAGGGCCAAAACTTCGCAGGCCAGCTTGGTGCTTCCGTAAAGCGAGATGGGAGCCTGGGTCGAAAACTCCGGGCCAACGCCATTGCACGAAACGCCCGCCGGCAGCGCCTTGGAGTCATCCAACGCGAAAGCGTTCCCGGTGTCACGCAGAGGCAACGCGGTCAACGCGGAAATGGAATAAACGCGGCTGCTGCTTAAGAGAATCAGCCCGGCCCCATCCCGCTTGCAGTATTCGAGGACATTAATCAGGCTCGCCAGATTGTGCTCGAGCAATTGCCGGCTGGTGACTCCCGTCCCGACTCCAGCCAGCACGCTGGCATTGGCGGCGGCGTCGATGACCCAATCGACTTTGCGCAGAGTCTCAAAATCGCTGGCGGAGCGAATGTCGCCGTGGGTGAACTCCACGCCGAGCTTGCGCAGACGGGCCCGGTTCGTCTCTGAACCTGGACGCGTCAGGTTGTCGATCCCGCATATTGTGAGGCCCTCCTGGCCCTGTAGCAAGGACTCGGCCAGAGCGCTCCCTGCGAATCCGCAAACCCCGGTAATTAGAAGCTTCATGAGGAGGCTAATCTCTCTGGATGCGACATTTGTCTTTCGGCAATCTCCACAAAAGTTCGCACAGCTTTTTCTGCGAAGCAACAGGCCGGGGATTGCGCCCGCGTCTTCCGGAGATTGCCGCAATCCGGAAATCCCTTTGTGCTCACGAAAACGGCACCATCGTACACCCGTCGCGCGTGTTCGCGACACAGTGAAACAACTTTCATCGAGGTCACCCCCGATTGTTTTGCGCGCGGAGGCCAGGTCCTAGCGCGTCACCAGTAAGAGGCGATGATAATGGTCGTTCGTCTCTCTGGGCCACACAGAAGAGTCTTGCACCTTGAAACCAGTCTTTTGCAAACCTCGCGGCCACCAGTCGCCGCCCAAGCCGCCTCCCCCGGAATAGACGAGGAAGGCGGGATGCTCCGCGAGAAACGGCTGGAAGTCATAAATGGGCAGCGTCGTGTACCGGCGCAGGATTGCCAATTCCTTGTCCGCCGTATCGTTGCCGGCATAGACGACAGCTTGCGTTGGATCGAGCACAGAGACGAATCGCTTCCGCCAAGCAGGGTCGCAGTAATGCTGGAGTTGCAGGAAATCATGGGCGTCAGAAACGACTACGGGAAGGTCCGCATGGCCGCCAGAGGTCACGACCACCTCCACAAATCCCGCGGGGGAGATGAACCGACCGTTATAGGGCGACCAGAATTGCCGCTCTTTGGGCACGATTACATAGAGCAGCAAGGCGGCGGAAAGGGATGGCAGAAGAAAGCCCCAGCGCTGCAGCCTCGGAAGGGCGAAGCCAAGTGCGAGGGGGAAACCAAGCACGGACGGCACCATATACTTGGCAGTCATGCCGCTGTGAGCGAGCGCCGCGACCGCAAAGCCCACCAGTGGCAAGCCTAGAAGGCCGAGCACCAACACCAGCTCAGGCACCGGTGCGCCCGCCGGGCGTTCACCGCGCGATGTTTTTCGCACCGCCGCGAGCATGGTGAAGAGAACCACGACACCGGCAGTCGCGGCCAGATACATGCCGGGTTTTTCCTCGGGCGTCAGGAAGTACCAACTGTAGCTGCCCAGGGCCGCTGGCAATGTGAATTTCGCCCAGTAATGGGGGCCGTAATAGTCTTGCATGGCCGAGAGCACCGGCCAGAAGAGAGCCAGTGGGACGAATCCAGTGAAGAGCGCGATCCAAACGCCCCGGCGCAATTGACGCGTCAGGCCATAATGCGCTGCTTCCGCGAGAAAAAACGGCAGGAACGCGAATACCGCGTAGTAGTGAAAGGACTCCGCAAGCACCAGGCTCAAGCCGAATAGAATCATCCAGCGGCGTGCCGGAACGCGCTGGTAACAAACAAAAGCGAAAGCGATGCAAGCGACGAGCAGACTATAGCCGCGCGCTTCCACGGCGAGCGTGTCGAATAGAATGGTAGCCAGTGGAACTACGGCGCATACCAAGGCGATCGCGGCGCCCTTGCGCGTTCTGACGGCGACGAACAGGCACAAGAGAGTGACGGCAAATCCCAGGATCGAAACACCGCGGTAAGCCAGGTTTTCGTTGCGGATGAAGGCGGCCGCAGCGCGTTCCAGCAGGTAAAAGACGAACGGGTGGGAATCGGCGCCATGCGCGACGGCTTGCCACAGCACGGAAAGATGTTTCTGCCGGGCTATGAGCAAGGTGCAGATTTCGTCATACCAAAGCGGCCTGACCAAAGCGTGGCAAATGTTGCGTGCCGTGGCATAGATGACCAAACCCGCCAATGCGAACAGCGCAAGCTTTTCGGCAGGGGAACTGCGTGGCGCCGATGGTGGTGCTTCGGGCACCGGGGGTAAACCGTGATCCTGCAAAGGAAGCCCTGCTGATTTTTCGTCAGTGAATGCACGCATGGGTCAAAGGAAAGAATCACCTTGCCGGGCAGGATGTATCGTGCAGCTTAGCACGGGAGGTGGGTGAGTCCAAAAATACGGCGGGGACGACACGCGCTCAAACCGTCTTGTCGGTGGCGTAGCAAAGCGTTTCCAGGTTGCACTCCGCGCACTTGGGTTTGCGGGCGGCACAGACGCGGCGGCCATGCCAGATCAACTGGTGGGAAAACTGAATCCACCTGTTATGCGGGATGACGGCCATCAAGTCCCGCTCGATTTTCTTGGGGTCTTCGTTGCGTGTCAAATCCAGGCGCTGCGAGAGGCGGATCACGTGCGTATCCACGACGATGCCGCTGGCGATCCCGTAGGCGGTGCCGAGGACGACGTTGGCGGTTTTTCGCGCCACGCCCGGGAGCATGAGAAGTTCCTCCATAGTGCGCGGCACCTGACCGCCGAACTGCTCCACGATGGCTCTGCTCGCGCCCATTACGGACTTGGTCTTGTTGCGAAAAAAGCCGGTGGGGCGAATCTCCTTTTCAAGATCCGCGGGATTGGCGTAGGCAAAGGCTTCCGGCTTCGTATATTTTTTGTAAAGCTCCTGGGTGACCTGATTGACGCGCACGTCAGTGCATTGCGCGGAGAGGATGGTGGAGATCAACAATTGAAAGGCGTTCTCGTGTTTCAGTTCGCAGGTTGCGCCGGGGTAGGCCTCGTCGAGTTTCTCCAGAATGGCCGCAACGCGCTGAAGATCTGTGCCAGCCGCGGAGCCGGCCTTGGCGGAATTTTTCTTCGCCGCACTCCGTTTTCCCGCGACACTTTTGCCGTGCTTCGCCGGCTTCGGTGATTTCTTCCTGCCTGATTTTTTCCTGGTGGCCATGGCAACCTCACTTCTGCGAGCTGATCGCATTCTCTCAAATGTATCCTATGAATGCTTAGGGCGACAGTCTTGCGCGCCTCAGAGGTTAAAACCCCTGATTTCGCGATCCTTTTCGGCACGGCTGAAACTGTGCCCTCCCGCGAGCCATTTATCAGATCGCTTTCACTCTGCGTTGAACTCTTATCTTACGATTCCAACACTTCCATCAACCGGCGAAAGGCTTTGCCGCGGTGGCTCCGGGCATTCTTCTCTTCCGCGGGCAGTTCCGCAAACGTTTTAGCCAGCGCCGGAAAGTAGAACACGGGATCGTAGCCAAATCCGGCGCTGCCGCGCGGCGCTTCGGAAATCTCGCCGTCCACCTTTTCTGAAACGACGGCGGTCACCCGCCCCATTTGCGCCGCGGCAATCACGCACACAAAGTAAGCTGAGCGCTCCGCGCCTCTTTTGCCGCGCAAAGCCTCCAGTATTTTCGCGATTTTGTGCGCATAGCTTGTCCCCGGGCCGGCATAGCGCGCCGAATGCACGCCCGGCTCGCCATCGAGCGCGGGAACGACCAGCCCCGAATCATCCGAAAACACCAGGTCCGGGCAGGCCCGAGAATAGTAGAGTGCTTTGCCCGCGGCATTTTCGGCAAAAGTTGGCGCGGCCTCCGGGAATTCCGGAAGCGCGGTGTACTGGGGGAGCAATTCCAGCTCCAAGTGGGAACGTGCCGCGGCGGCCAGCACGCGGAATTCCCGCAATTTAGCGGCGTTTCCGGAGGCAAGATACAGCCTCCTCGCCATGCCCACTGAAGTCATCGCTGTGCTTTGTCCGCGTTCATGGTGTTGCGTTGGAAAAAGGATCTTGCTTTCATCGCCCGCGGCCCAGGAAATGTTCGGGCAAGACCTCGCGCTGCTCCTCCGCCAGACGGCGGATGCCCGCGGCGCCCAACGCAAGTAAATCCTGCATCTCGCCTCCGGTGAAGGGGCGCCCTTCGGCGGTCGCCTGGATCTCCACAAAATCGCCGCGCCCGGTCATCACCACGTTCATATCAACTTCGGCGCGCGAATCTTCTTCATAGCAGAGGTCGAGCAGAGCCACGTCATCCACGATGCCGACGCTGATGGCGGCCACGGAATCGATCAGCGGAGAACGTTTGAGGATTCCCGCGGCGACCATGCGCTCCATGGCGAGCGCCAGAGCCACGAACGCGCCGGTAATCGAAGCGGTGCGCGTGCCGCCGTCGGCTTCGATGACGTCGCAATCCAGCATTACGGTGCGCTCTCCCAGGGATTCCGTATCGATCACCGCGCGCAGCGAACGCCCGATCAGCCGCTGAATTTCCAGGGTGCGTCCGGTCTGCTTGCCGCGCGCAGCTTCCCGGGGGGTGCGCTCTTCCGTGGCGCGCGGGAGCATGCCGTATTCGCTGGTCACCCAGCCTTTGCCGGAACCTTTCAGAAAGCCGGGCACGCCGTCGTCCACGGTGGCAGTGCAGATCACGCGAGTCTTGCCCAGCTCGATAAAGACGCTGCCCTCGGCCTGCGAGATGAAATCCGGAGTAATTTTCAATGCGCGAATCTGCTCGGCACTTCGTCCATCAATTCTCATCTTCCACGCCCCTTTGCCGGGCCTCTAGAAACTGTCTCCTGATAGCTTAAAGAGTGTGCGTCCCATCGAACCTCAGAGGTTGAAACCCCTCAATTTGGGGCGCTTTTCGGCACGGCTGAACAGGCTGCGGAAACAGCGCTTGGTTCGTCATTCCGAGCGAAGCGAGGAATCTCTCTTTGGCCGTAACCCAAGAAAAGAGGGACTCCTCACTCCGCAGACTCCGTTCGGAATGACGGAGTGATATTTCTTGCGCAGTCTGTGAAGTCGTGCCCTGACGTGGCCCATTTATGAGATGGCCTCCAGTGTTTCCCCTACCCGGCCCTAATTCCCGCCTATCTCTTTACCGCATTCTGAACCTTTTCCACGGCCTTTTTGATCGGAGCAGTGAACGCCGAAACGGGAGAGGGGGCCTTTGCGTCCGGCGCCCCAGGCACTATTGTGGTCACTCGAAAGGTTTGCGTCAGGTCAATGTGACCCGCCAACGTTTCCGCTTCCTGGCCATGAATGAGGATTTTGAGGCGCTGCACTTGGGGCACATCGGCTTCCAGTGTGCGCGCGATCGAATCGATGGCCAATTGTTCGCTCTGAATTCCGGAGGGAATCGAAGTGCCCAGGGCTTCCGAAAAATCCGCAACTGCGGTGCCATCGGGCAAAATGTAGAAAGCCAGCAACGCGGCATCGGGCGGCAAGGTGCGCGCTTCGGAATCGACGGGCCCGGCCAGAAGGGTATTCAGGACTTCTTTGGCGCGCAGCAGCGGATCATTCGAGAGCGGGAGCTCGACGGTAACGGGCTTGAGCAGGCCATCATCATTCCCCGACCCCCAGAACATCTTCACCTTTACCTTCGGCTCGCTGCTTGACGAGGACGTGACCGGCAACAATTCGCGGCGCGCCTGCTCCGCGGTTTTCTCGGTGGCTTGCGCGGCCCTGCGCACTTGCTGGCGTAGCGCCGGAAAATAAAGCGCAGCAGCAAAGACCGCGGCAAGCAGGCCACCCGCCAGCCAGACACGCGATTGCGGGCTCATGGCTGCTTGCCTCCTGAGGTTGCTGGCAACAAAGGCAGGACGTAGGACGGCTTGAAGGCTACGATCCCGTGCGCGATCGCCTCCGCAACGCCCGGCACCATGCGGTCGAGATCGGCACGGTCCTGCACGGTCACACTGGAAATCTCCACGGCGATGGCGGGCGCCGCGGTAGTCCGCAATTGGCGCACCGGCGCCACTTGCGCAATCGTGGGCGAGCCTTTGAAGCGCTTTTCCAGTTCCTGTTGAACGAAGTCGCCGAGCTGATGGCTCAACCCGATGAACGGGCCTTGCGCGCGGTCCCACGGAATCAATCCCGTCGCGTCATTCGATGGCGGAATGTCCGGCACGACGTAGACCCTGGCGGTACCGGCGACGCCGGTGGAAGCGATGTGGAGGGTCACGAAAACCGCGCCGTGCTGCGCATTGGCGCGTGCGGAGCGGTCGTCAAACGAGGGATTGTCATTGCCCTCGCGGGTCATCACGACCTGGAACCCTTGTGCCTCAAGCGCCTTGCGCACTTCGGCGGCGAAGACCAGCACGACTTCGCTTTCGCGGATGCCTTCGGTGCCGCGCGCACCCAAGTCAATCCCGCCGTGTGCGGGGTCGAGAACGACGATGTTGAGTCCTCCCCGGGGAAGATAGTGCCCCTGGCTAGGTGCGGAAGCGGGGGTTTGCTGTGTCGCGGAAGCAGGCGCGGCTGTCGCTGGGGACTGCGTTGCGACTTGATTGGCTGGGGTGCCTGCCGATTGCGGTTTGGTCTGGCTTGCCGCCATGACTGCCAGGGCAAGACCCGCACCCAGCAGCGCCGCCAGTAAAGTTGTCCGGTACTTCAAACCATCTCTCACGTGGAGCAGGATACCAAATCTCAGCGCCTTCCTGCGCCCCACGATTTTTTTCGGCACGAAAGAGGGACCCACCGCCGGTGGAGAGCGATCACACTCACGGCGTCGCGGAGGAAAAAACGCCCGGCTCTTGCGAACCGGGCGTTCTGAAAGTGAGTCTCGGCCAATCTTCCAATGGGCTCAACGGGGCGCGGCTCTTACGCGGGCTCCGCCGTGTCCAGAGCTTCGCGGGGGCTATGAGGGGCCAGGACCTTGCGAGTGGCCAGGTAGAGCAGGAAGCCGGCCACGATAATGATCGCGCCGAAGGCCAGGCCGTTGATGCCAAGGATCGTTTCACTCCCGCTCTCAACCACGGCGAGGATAAGCAGCGCCAGCGGGAAGATCCCACAAGTCACGGCGCCAGCCATGCCACCGGGCACGCGGAACTCCCTCCGGAGCTTCGGCTCACGAATGCGCAGCGCCACCAGGGTGACAAACTCCAGCATCAGCGCCGCGCCGTACAGCATGAGGTCTAGCGTCACCAGCCGCCTGAAGCCCAAGCCCAGGCAGAGGGCCCAACAGGTGGCCAGTACAACGATCGCTACCCAGGGCGTGTGGTTCTTCCGGGTGACCTTGCCGAAGAGCTTTGGCATCATACCGTCGCGCGCCATCGCCAAGGGCAGGCGTGAGTAGCTCATCACCAGGGCGTTGAACATGCCAAAGGCGCTCATCATGCCGCCGATGGTCACCATAAAGCGCAGCCACTCGAAGCCCATGATCTTGCCGCCCAATTGCCCGGCGACCGCGGCCCACGAGCCGTCTTCCGCAAACGCCGAGGCGGGCGTTCCGGCAAAGTAGACGGCCACGAACGGCAGAACGTAGGTGAGCGAGACGAGGATAACTGCGGCGATCATGGCCCGCGGGTAGGTCCGCTGCGGGCGTTCCACTTCCTGCGCGATAGTGGAGGCGTTGTCCCAGCCCATGTAGTTCCACATGGCCACCAGCACCGCGCCAAGCAAACCGATGCTGGCCCCTGCCGAAGCGGCGTGCGGCTCGGCGAATGCGCCCGTCCTGGCGGAAGAAAGCAGCACTATCAACCCAAAA
The DNA here is from genome assembly GCA_963780785.1 of Candidatus Acidiferrales bacterium. GTDB lineage: Bacteria > Acidobacteriota > Terriglobia > Acidiferrales > UBA7541 > Acidiferrum. The sequence continues at coordinate 80,493 of CAWADS010000064.1, read as the reverse complement.
GGCAGGGACAGCAGGAAGAACAGCCACAGCGAAGTGATGCCTACCACCCGGATACCCGCCAAATTCAGCGCCGCACAGGTCACCACGACAAACAGGCCGGTGAGGATGCCGTGATTGCCCTCGCCGAACCATGGGGACACCTGCTTCAGGTAGAACACGAAGAGTGTGGGGTAAATCGCCATGTCAAAGATGCTCGCGGCCAGGCTCAGCCAGGCTTCCTGAAAGCCCCAGAAATTGCCCAGACCCCGGCGTACCCAGGCGTAGTAACCGCCTTCGGCCGGCAAAGCACTCGAGAGCTCACCAATCATGAAGGCGGTCGGCAGGCACCAGAGAACCGGAAGAAACAGCAGGACGAGGATTCCATGGCCATAACCCGCCCCGGAGATGATCGCTTCCGTTCCATACGTGCCCCCAGACACCATAAAGAAGGTGGCGGCAACCAGCGGCCAGAGAGTCAACTTGGCCATCGTTTTTTTCGCGTTGGGAAACGCTTGGGAAGGAATCTGTGCGGGGAGCGATACAGTGCTCAATTTTTTTCTCTCGTCCTCCTCGAAGTGACGCTCACTCTCGACGCCTCGGAGCGATGTCGCATTTGAAGAATACATTCTCTGCAGACGCGCGCAACAAAAAAATGCATCTGACGCAAATTTTTTTTCAACGGGGCAACCGTACTCTCGTACGGCCGGCGAGCGCCGCGTGTGGCCTTCGGGCGGCCCGTCCGTACGACCCGGCACTTGGAGGGCTCCCTTCCTCCTCCCTCACACTGCCGGTGGGCCCAGTTGTGTTAAACTCACGGGTTTGTTTGCACTCATTCTTTCGTACTGGAGTTCTGAGCATGAAACTTCGTCTGGTGGTTTTGCTTCTGGCAATCGGGGCAGGGGGTTCTATTACCGCGGCGCAGCAGTCCGCGGCACCTCGGCCAATTAGCGTGGATGACTTCTTCGCTTATCGCGAAGCACACGACCCGCAAGTTGCTCCCGACGGGCAATACGTCGCCTACACGGTGTCGTCGAGCTCACTGAAGGACGATAAACCGGAAACAAGGATCTACATGGTGCCCGCGGCGGGTGGCGAAGCCGTTGCGCTTACCGCCGAAGGCGTTTCCTCCGATAATCCCCGGTGGTCGCCTGACGGCAAATTCCTGGCGTTCCTCTCCGAGCGGAGTGAAGGAAAGACCCAGGTCTACCTTCTGAACCGGCTGGGCGGGGAAGCGCAGCGCCTGACCGACACAATTCAGAATGTGGAGTCTTTTGAATGGGCTCCCGACGGCAAGCGCCTCGTTCTGGTCCTCCGTGATCCCTCGCCGGAGGAGGTTGAGGCAGCGGCCAACAAGGGAAAGGAAGATGGCGAGGACAAGGCGGCCGGGGCCAGCGGCAAGAAGCCCAAAACCCAGCGGCCCTGGGTGATCGACCGGTTGCTGTACAAGACCGACACGGTCGGGTATCTGGACCGGCGGCGCACGCACCTGTACGTTTTCGATGTCGCCTCGAAATCACTTAGCCAGGTGAGTTCAGGCGACTACGACGATTCCGAACCGGCTTGGTCGCCCGACGGCAAACTGCTGGCGTTCAGCAGCAACCGAAGCAAGCCGGACCCCGATGTCACTTATAACAAGGACATCTGGGTAGTGGCCGCCGACAACAAGGACAAGGGCGAGCATCCCCTCCAAGTGACCACCCACCCCGGCGAGAAAGACCATCCATCCTGGTCGCCGGATGGCAAATGGATAACCTACGTCACTTCCCTCGATCCAAAGCTCTTCTACTACGCCACCAAGCATGTGGGAGTCTCCCCCGCCGAAGGAGGCGAAGCCAAGATTTTGACCCGTTCCTTTGATCGCTTTGCTACGCTCCCGCGCTTTGCCCCGGATGGCAAGTTCATCTACTTCATCGCCGATGACGACGGCACGCAGAACCTCTGCCAGGTAAGCCTTGCCGACGGCAAGATTACCCGGCCCGTGGGCGGACGGATGACCGTGGATGGTTACTCCTTTTCCAAGGATGGCACTCTCGCGGCGACGATCGCAGACACCGTCCACCCGTACGAAGTGTTCGCCTTGCCCGGCGGCAAGCTCACAAGGCTCTCGCACCTGAATGACGCCTGGGTGGCGCAGTTGAAGCTATCCCCGGGCGAGTATGTGAGCTTCAAGTCAAAGGACGGCACGACCGTCCACGGCTACCTTTTTAAGCCGGTGGACTACGTCCCAGGGAAAAAGTACCCGGCGATCCTCCGGCTGCATGGGGGGCCAACGGATGAGTACGAGGCGGAGTTCGAGCAACCCGCGCAGCTCTTTGCGGCAAACGGGTACGTCGTTCTTTATCCCAACCCGCGGGGCTCCTCGGGGTATGGCGAGGAGTTCTGCAAGGCCATCTTTGCGGATTGGGGCAACAAGGACTATCAAGACGACATGGCCATGGTGGATTACGCCATTGCTCAGGGCATCGCGGACCCGGACAAGCTGGGGGTCGGCGGCCACTCCTACGGCGGCATCTCGACGGACTTCATCATTGGGCAGACGACGCGCTTCAAGGCCGCCATTTCCAACGCGGGCGCGGCGGAGATGACCAGCCTGTGGGGCCACGACGAATATGAGAAGGAATACGTTTTGGAGCTGGGCTATCCCTGGGAGAACCGCGCCGCGTGGGACCGCGTCGCACCGTTCTACAAAGTGAAGAACATCACCACCCCGACGCTATTCATGGGAGGGAACATTGACTGGAACGTGCCCGTCCTGGGCGGGGAGCAGATGTACGAGTCGCTGAAGACGTTAGGACGTGAAACCGAGCTGGTGGTCTACCCGGACGAATACCACGAGTTCAAGACGCCGTCGCACATCAAAGACATGTATGAACGTTACCTGGCCTGGTATGCGCACTACGTGAAGGCGGACGGTTCGCCGGCGCGGCCGGCGCCGCCGAAGGAAGTCAAAGCAGGAAACTAGCTTCATTTCATCAACAGAGGGCCAACATCAGAGCGGGTTTGGCCCTCTTCTGGTTGAAGCCCGTCCTGCAGAACTCGGCCACTTGCCGACTTTCTGGCCAATCACTTTTCATGGTGTGAGGGTCCCACTGCACAGTTCTTCGGATTCCTGCTAACTGTTTCCTTTGCCGCGGCGGTTTCGACGCGTTATGCTCCAATGTTTTGCGGGGGGATGCGATGCGTTTGCGACTGAGGACGAAACTGTTTCTGATGTTGGGACTGATGGGGTTGGCGGGATTCACGGCCCGTTCGCGGCTGTATGATCAGAAACTCTTCGGCGAGATGCGCTGGCGGTGCATTGGGCCGTTCCGCGGCGGGCGCACGGTGGCAATCAGTGGGGTGCCGCGCGAGCCCAATGTGTATTACATGGCGCCCGTGAATGGCGGCGTATGGAAAACAACCGACTTCGGCAACACGTGGTTTCCCATTTTTGACGACCAACCCTCGGGCTCCGTCGGGGCGCTGGCCGTGGCGCCTTCAAATCCGAACATCCTCTATGTGGGGAGCGGGGAAGGATTGCAGCGTCCGGACCTTGCCGTGGGCGACGGCATGTACAAGTCGAGCGATGCAGGACGCACCTGGACGCACCTGGGATTGCGCGACGCCCAGCAGATCACCGCCATCGTAATCGATCCGAAGAATCCCGACCGCGTGTTCGTTGCCGTGGAAGGCCATCCTTATGGGCCGAATGTGGAGCGCGGCGTTTTCCGGTCGCTGGATGGCGGAAAGAGCTTCGAGAAGGTCCTTTATAAGGATGAGAATACCGGTGCGGCGGACCTGGTGATGGATCCTGGCAATCCGCAGGTGCTTTATGCGGCGCTGTGGGCCGCGCGCGTGGCGCCATGGGAAATTCGCAGTGGCGAGTCGTTCGTCATTCCGGGAAGCGGACTCTTCAAATCCACCGATGGCGGCACGACGTGGCAGCCGCTCACAAAAGGCTTGCCGACGGGCGAAGACGGCCTGGCGCGCATTGGGATTGCGGTTGCTCCCAGCGATCCCGAAGTCGTGTACCTGACCGTGGAATCGAAAGACAAGGGCGCGGGAATTTATCGCTCGGAGGATGCGGGAGAGAGCTTCCAGTTGGTGAATTCCGATCATCGCATCGGGGGGCGCGGGCCGGGCGCCATGGGCATTGCCGTCGCGCCAGACAATCCCGACGTGATTTACGTGGCCAACACAACCACGTGGAAATCCACGGATGGCGGAAAGACGTTTTTCGGCTTCAAGGGCGCGCCTGGCGGCGACGATTACCAGCACATCTGGATCAGCACGGAGAACCCTCAAATCATGGCGCTGAGCGCCGATCAGGGAGCGGCGATCAGCGTGAATGGCGGCGCCACCTGGAGCACGTGGTACAACCAGCCGACCGCGCAGTTTTATGACGTCACCACGGACAATCGCTTTCCCTACTGGGTTTACGGCGGGCAACAGGAAAGCGGCAGCGTCGCCATACGAAGCCGCAGCGACTACGGCGAGATCAGCTACCGCGATTGGAGCCTCCCCGGCGTGCAGGAATACGGCAGAATCGCTGTTGACCCCGTGGACCCCAATATTCTTTACGGCGGACGGATCACGCGCACGAATCAGGCGCTCGGCGAAGTGGCGGATGTTGCGCCGGAGCCCATACGGCGCGGCGAGTACCGCTACGACCGCACGCTGCCGATCGTGTTTTCGCCGTTCGATCCCAAGACGCTGTACTTTGCCGCGAATGTACTCTTCAAGACCACCGATCAGGGGCGGAGTTGGTCCGTCATCAGCCCGGACTTGACGCGCGAATCGTACGAGCCGCCGGCGAATCTCGGCGCATTCAGCGCGGGCGATCCGGAAAAGGGCAAACATCGCGGCACGATTTATGCCCTCGCGCCCTCGTTCAAGGAGCCGGAGACGCTCTGGGCGGGCACCGATGACGGCCTGATTCAACTGACGCGCGACGCCGGCAAAACCTGGAAAAACGTGACGCCGCCGCAACTGAAACCCTGGAGCAAGGTCTCCATCATCGAGGCTTCGCATTTCGACGCTGGCACAGCTTACGCAGCCATCAACAGCTTCCGCCTGGACGATCTGCGCCCGCACATCTACCGCACGCGCAATTTCGGCGCCACGTGGCAGGAAATAACCGCGGGAATGCCGGAAAACGCGCCATCGAACGTCGTGCGCGAAGACCCAGCGCGGAAGGGTTTGCTGTTTGCCGGGACGGAAACGTCTGTCTATGTCTCCTTCAATGATGGTGATTCCTGGCAGCCGCTGCAGTTGAACCTGCCGCACACGTCCATGCGCGACCTGGCGATTCATGGCGACGATCTGGTTGTCGGCACGCATGGCCGGTCGTTCTGGATCCTTGACGACATTACGCCGCTGCGCCAAATCAGCGACGATGTGGCCAAGGCGCCCGTTTATTTATTCGCACCGCAGGAAGCCATTCGCTGGCGCTGGAACCGCAATCCCGATACGCCCTTGCCGCCGGAAGAGCCCGCAGGAAAGAACCCGCCGGACGGCGCCATCATTGACTACTTCCTCGGGAACGCCACGAAGAACGTGGTGACACTGGAAATCCGGGATGAAGCGGGCAGCATGGTGCGCCGCTACACCAGCGCCGACACGCCAGAATCCCTCGAGAAACTTGCTGCGGAGCATCCCATGCCGATGTATTGGGTGCGGCCAACGCAAATTCTTTCCGGGGCCGCGGGTATGCACCGCTTCGTCTGGAATCTTCACTACACGCCGCCGAAAGCGCTGGAGTACGAGTTCCCGATTTCCGCGATCCTTCGCGACACCCCGAAATATCCCCTGGGCGCATGGGTGCTACCGGGAACTTACACGGTGAAGCTCACGCTGGACGGCCAGAGCTATACACGGCCGCTGACAGTGAAGATGGACCCGCGTATCAAGACGCCGCCGGAGGATCTGCGCAAACAGCGCGAGATGCAATTGGGCGCGTCCGATGGAATGGACGAGAGCTACGAAGCGCTCGAACAGATCAAGTCCGTTCGCGGTCAATTGAAAGAGCTTGCGCCGAAAACGCAAGGCAAGGCCAAAAACAAGTCCAAGTTGACCGAGGCGATGGCCTCTTTGGATAAGCAATGTGCGGAACTCGAAGGAGCCACGCAGCGCTCTTTCTTCAGCCTGCCCCCAAGCGGGAAGCGGCCGGAGAACCTTTCGACTCTCAATCAGCACTTCGCCGCGATTCTGGCCGTCGCGGACAGCGCTGATGCCGCACCAACCACACAGGCAACGGCAGTTGAGCAGGAACTTGAACAGCAAGGAGGCATTCTGCGCAAGCAGTGGAGCGTGCTGCGGGAAACTGCAATTCCGTCCCTGAACAAGAATCTGAGGAAGGCCGGTTTGCCAACCATTGACGCGAAGAAACCCCTGAGCGAAGAGTTGGGCGGCGCGTCGGACGGAGACGACGAGCCGTAGGTTGCTACACAAGTAGCCCGTTTACGAGTCTGTGCGAGAACCAAGAAGATCGGGCCTCAGCGGTTGAAGACGGATTGAGAATGCGACAGTTGAGGCATGGCTGAACAGGCTACGGAAAAACTGGCTGGGTTCGTCATTCCGAGCGAAGCGAGGAATCCCTCTTTGGCGTAAACCCAAGAACAGAGAGATTCCTCACTCCGCAGACTGCGTTCGGAATGGCGGGATGGTGCTTTTTCCGCAAGCTGCGAACACATGCCCTGACAAAAAGGCGGGTACTCACCCAGACTTTTTACCGCAAGTACTTCTGGAAAAATGCGCTGATGCGCTGGGCCGCGTCGGCGGCTGCTTCTGCGCGATAGCCCTGTTTGTTGTTGGGATTCTGGAAAGCGTGGCCGGCGCCATCGTAAATCTTGATGTCCGTGGGTTTGCCAACGGCCTTCATGGAGGCCTCAAAGGCGCGTACATCCGTTGCGGGTATGCCTTGGTCATCGGCGCCGAAATTCCCCTGCACCGGCGCATGAATCTTGGCGATGATCGCCGGATCACTGGGCAGCGACCCATAGTTCACCACGCACGCCGCCAGCTTGGGCTGGTCCTCCGCGAGCTTGATGGACCAACCGCCGCCCATGCACCAGCCGACCGAGCCGATCTTGCCGGCGTCCACATCGGGTCGTGAAGAGAGATACGCAAACGCGGCTTCCAGGTCGCGTAGGCCGCGATCATCCGCCAGGCCGCGCATCAGGATATGCGCATCCTCGGGATTCGCCGCCACTTTGCCGCGATAGAGATCGACGGCCAGCGCGACATAGCCTTGCCCCGCGTATTTCTGGGCCTGCTCCTTCACCCAGTCGTTCAACCCCCACCATTCGTGAATCACGATGATGGCGGAATGCTTGCCGCCGCCCTCCGGCAGTGCCAGGTAGCCGTTGACCGTGTCGCTGCCGCTCTTGTAGCTCACAGTCTCCGTTTTCACCGAGCCCGCGCGCAGAGCCAGGCTCACGGCAAGAACGCTTAACGTCAGAACTGGAAGGAAGAATCTGCGATTCATGGATCACCCCCTAAAGGAAAAGGCTCCGAAACTCTAACGCATTTCGGAGCCTGAAGCCAAGGTGCTTGGATGAGAGGAAGCTACGCCTCGCGAAATTACTTTTGCAGATCGTTGATCGCCGCGAGCACGTCGTCGCTGTGCGTCTTCACGTCCACCTCGGTCCAGACCTTGCGCACCGTGCCGCTCGGGTCAATCAGGAAGGTGTGGCGAGCCGAAAGTTTGACCACGCCCAGGTTCATGATCGAATCGTACTTCCCGGAAACCTCCATTTTGGTGTCGGCCAGCAACTTGAAGTTCAGCCCTTCCTTGGCGCAGAACTCCTGGTGGCTCTTTTCATCCTGGACGCTGACGCCGAGGATGACGGCATTCTTGCCATCGTACTTGGCCAGGTCACGCTGGAAATTGTGGGCTTCGATGGTGCAGCCCGTGGTCATGTCCTTGGGATAGAAGTACAGCACCACCCACTTGCCCTTGAAATCGTGCAAGCTGATGGCCTTGCCTTCCTGATTATTCAGCGTGAAGTCCGGCGCGGAGGCACCCACTGCCGGCGCTTTGTCTCCGGCGCGCGCGGTGAAACTATAGAGAGCGACAATTGCGATCACGGCAATTACGGCAACAGCAACGATAAGCATGCGAGCGTTCCTCATCATTCCTCCCTTAAAACTTAGCAGAATTGGCCCTGACTGGGTACGAGAGTGAGATGCGTTGGCGGGGAGGAAGGCTACAGCGAGATAAGCGGTAATGCGGGGTGAAGCTGAAGCGGTTATTTCTTGACTCCGGGTGGTTTCGTCTGCGGCGCACTGTGTTTAGTGAAACGCTTGGCCTCAGGGCTGCGCGTGCTCCAGTTCTCGGGAGGAAACGAAACTCTCCAGAAGGGCGCGTTGGCGTGGGCAAATTCGATCCCGATTTCCGGTTTCTGCTCTTGCCCGGGGTTGATGTCTTTCACGGTGCAGGCAAGTTTTTCGCCCGTCCCCAGGTGGGTGAGACTCAAGACCTGCCCAACGAGAACAGGTTCTTGAAGAAGGATCAGGCCCCCGTGAGCATTCACCACCAGGGTCGTGGTGCGTTCGTTGAACACGGCGCCGTTGGCACGCTCGCCGGAAACGATGATGGACACAGACAGGACGATGCGCTGGCTGCGGCGCTGATGGGCAACTCTACCCGGGTGCGCATTCTCCGTGATCACGCTCAAGGTTTCCTCCCAGGAGTATCTGCTTGCATGAGAAGAGCCAATGGAGCGGGAGAAACCGCGAAACGATGCCGGAGCCGCCGAAAATGAGCAAATTCTGAGCGACGCTTCCGCGGCCCTTTGCGGCCATGAAGCCATTAGCGGAAAGGGCCTGTATTCATGGGAGTAACGCGATCTCTGGCCCCTCAGGAATGGACACATACCGCGCCGAAAGCAACGCCAAGGCACGGCAAATCGGGAAGAAAAGGAATTCTGCAAGAAGGATACGAGCAGGAAGGGATAGGGCACTGTGCGGAATCGGGACTGGCAGTGCCAACCAGGGAATGTCTGCGGCTGGTAGTGGCAGTTCGCGGCCAGAAATCTGCTGAATCACCCGCGGGGCCGTGCGGCTTTTCAGGGTCATCAATCTTCAATGTTTCTGCCTCAACTTAATCCTCCGCACGTCTCCTCATCGTCACGCGGTGCCGTGATGCGGGTAGTGTCGAATAGACCACCTTGGGAACTCCGCGAAACAGTGGGCGTACTATCCTCTACAATACTAAGGCAAGGCGTGCAGGATTCCGTATTGCGAGGCTCTGCGCGCGGAATCCTCTTCAACATCAATACAGTCTCCATCGAGCGCCCATGGGGGATATAGATTTCACCTCTCTAAGTCCAATCACCGAGCCGGGCATCACGATCCTGGTTGCTCTGCTGGCGTGCCTGGTGGCTTGCGTCTGGCCAAAGAGGCCGGAACGACTGCTGCGGACGATGGAGCGGCCGTTCTCCGGCTTTGCTGAGCACAAAACACTGGCGGTCGTCACGATCTTCCTAGCGGTTCTCGGAGTTCGCCTGGCGCTGCTCCCGGTAGTTCAGGTTCCCACGCCCGGCATTCACGACGAGTTCAGTTACCTGCTTTTGGGGGATACCCTGGCGCACGGCCGGCTGGCCAATCCGACCCATGCGATGTGGCGGAGCTTTGAATCGTTCCACGTGCTGTGGTTCCCCACTTACGCTTCGAAGTATCCACCGGCGCAAGGGGCGATGCTCGCGCTGGGACAATTGCTGGGTCATCCCTGGATTGGCGTGTTGCTGAGCGCGGCCGCCATGTGCGCCGCCATCGTCTGGATGCTGCAAGCGTGGATGCCCGCGCGGTGGGCGTTTCTCGCCGGCGCGCTGGCGGCCATCAAACTTTGCATTGTCTGCTACTGGATGAACAGCTATTGGGGAGGCGCTGTCGCGGCGTTTGCGGGCGCGCTGGTCCTGGGTGCGCTGGCACGTATCTTGCGGCGCCCGACGATCACGCTTAGCCTTTTGCTGGGACTGGGCATAGCAGTTCTTGCGAACAGCAGACCCTACGAAGGTTTGTTCTTTTGCCTCCCCGTGGCGTTTGTGCTGCTCCGCTGGATTCTTGGAAAAACAAAGTACGGCCGGGCCTGGCCTCAGCCGGCGTTGCGTGTCATCCTCCCCATTGCCGTAATCCTGCTGGCGACGTTTCTGTTCATGGGCTATTACAACTGGCGCGTGACGGGCAGCCCGTTCGTGCCTCCGTTTGTGGCCGCGGCGCACACCTACGAGCGCTTTGCCAATTTCATCTGGCAGAAAAACGCGCCGATGATCCACTACAACAATCAGGAAATGGAACTGTTTTACAACGACTGGGCGCGCAACAACTACACCCGCACTTGGGACACTCTGGGAGACGTGAGCATCGACAAGCTGTATCGATGCCAGGCGGTCTACGCGTGGCTGGGGCTGCTGCTCGTTCTCCCCGGGCTGCTTTTTCTTTACCGCGACAAACGCATGCGGTTTCTCCTCGTGGTTCTGCTCTTTGTGCTTTTGGCTTATTTCGTTACCACCTGGCCGAATCCGCATTACATCGCCCCGGTCACCTGTATCCTCTACGGAGTCATCGTTCAGGGCATGCGCCACCTGCGGCAGATGCGCCTTTGGAAGCGGCCCATCGGTGCGGCCCTTTCGCGCGTCGTCGTCTTAGTTTTGGTTATCGATGTTGCGCAATTCGCGGCCACCGGCTACGGCGATCCCATGGGTTGGGGAGGAGGCGGATTGCAGCGGCGCGTGGAGATCCAGAAGCAGCTTGACCAGACTCCCGGAAAACACCTCGTCGTCGTCAACTATGAGGGTGTGCATAGCTTCCATGACGAGTGGGTCTACAATGGCGCGGACATAGACGGCTCGAAAGTGGTTTGGGCACGTGATCTCGGCCCGGAACAGAATGCAAAATTGATAGACTACTTCAGGGGCCGCAACGTTTGGATCGTCAAAGCGGGCATTGAAAGCGCGCCGTTGGCTCGCTTCACCGAAGATTCTTCCAGCGCACACTGAATTGGGCAGATTTCGCGCTCCTTACACTCATTCGTATTGCATTGCGCGAGCATTCCTACGGCCTTACCACTTCTCAAGCGGGGCGACAAACAGAAGCTCTTGACCCGGCATCCAGGACGAATTCAGTCATCTGCTTTTGGGGGATGCCCTGGCGCACGGCCAACCGGTCAATGCCTCTCATTCGACGTGGCGCAGTTTCGAGACGTTGCCGATAGTCGTCTGCTTAACTCCCTGAGCACCAAAAATCACCTGTGACGTCATAACTCCAATCTGCTATTGCTATCATGCAATGGTGGAAATCAACTCCGATTCTCCTAGTGGGAATTCCACTGCTGCCGGCCAGTCTACTTGGCGCAGGTCTGGAGTTTCCCCATTGCCTTCAGCGGAGCGGCCGACCGCCTTCAATTGGCTACTTTCCAGCAGCCAACTCACTTACCTCGGCTTCGCCGCACTTTTGATAGCCTGGATTTGGCGCCTTTGGGTCAACTGGGCCTGTTGGGGAAGTTTGACCATCGATTGCGGCCGTGAACTGTATGTTGCTGCCATGTTGGCGCGCGGCAAAATGCTGTATCGCGACGTCTGGTATCTCTATCATCCCGCCGCGCCATACTTCAACAGCCTTCTCTTTCGCATCTTCGGCGTTCGCGTGGAGGTGTTTTATATCGCAGGATCTCTCGCAGCCTTGGGGTCCGCCTGCTTTCTCTACCTCACCGGGATTCGCCTTTCTGCCAGGCTGGCTGGATGGACTGCTGCCTGCGTCCTCCTCTTCGAGGCTTTCGCGCGGCAATTGTTCAGTTTTCCCCTCCCTTACAGTTTCGCCTCAGTGTACGGATGTCTCGTGGCTTGCTTGTTCTTGTGGCTTCTTGTCAGCGCCTGCCAATCTCCGAGCATCGGGTGGATTCTTGGCCTTGGCTGCGCTTCCGCGGCCGCATTGCTCTTGAAGATGGAATATGGCGTCACCTGTTATGCCATCCTGGCGCTCCTTCTGCTCATCCGCGCAGTCGCTCAGAAATCATGGGTACGGCTTGGCAAGGACTTGGCCGTGGTTCTTCCAGGAGCGGCAGTCTGCGGAGCCGCGGCCGCCTGGATGATTTCCATCGGCGGCCTCGATTTCCTTTTACAGGAAAATCTAGCCAGTTGGCCGACTACTTATTTCATGCAGCACTACGGAAAGTTCTGGTTGACCAGCACGGGCCTCGATTTTACCCGGGATTCCCTAAGTGGCGCCGCAATGAATACACTGATCTTCGGGTGCTGGTTGCTCGCGCTCGGTGTGATTTTGTTCTGGAAGAAGCGGGGAGGTCGTCCTCAAATGGTGGGGATCGTGCTTTTTCTCACGGTCGTGTTTCTCCTTGCCAGAATGGGCAATCTCGATAGCAGCGATATTATTCGCATCCTATTCTTTCCTCCAGACATGGTTTTCTACGTCGCGATCGCGGCTGTGGTGGCTGGATATCTTCTCCTGCGCGACCCTGGCTCGACGCGTAAGCTTGCTGTGGCTCTCGTGTTCTCCTTCTCCGCGTTGCTGGCGTTCCGGATCGTTTTGCGCACGCTCCCTATGAATTACCCCATCTACTACAGCGGCCCGGCCCTTTTTTCTTTTCTGTTCCTTCTTTCGTTGGCCGTTCGACGCTTCGCTGCGACGAGCCTGGGCAGGATTCGGGTTGAAGTCGGGATCAGCGCCGCTTGCCTCTTCGCCGTGGCCTACTGCGTTTTTCCGATTGGTCCTACTAAAGAGTCGCGCGAGGCCCTCGTCACTCCGTACGGAATGATTCGCGCGAGTTCCCCAACGGCCCACAACTACGCGGCCGCACTTGCATTCATGCGTGATAAGAATTCTCGCGGCGAAGTGGTTCTCTCGCTCCCTGAAGACACCAGTCTTTATTTCTTCACGGGAATCGAAGCGCCCCTGCGCGTCTACGCGTTCACGCCCGGAATGATCGCCCCCGGACCTATGGCCGATAAAATCATCAAGTCCCTGGAGGAGCGCCCACCGGAATACCTGCTCTGGTCCAATCGTGTTTTCCCCGAATATCAAGCCATGATCTTCGGCAGAGATTTTGACCGTCCCATTGGCGACTACTTAAGAGCTCATTACCACCGCTTGGGACTTCTTCCACCCCACGATGGTAATGCTGCTGACTGGCAGGTTGCCGTATGGGAACGCAATGCGGACAATGCTAAACGATGACAGCCACTAGATCGGTACGCCCTCCCATCAGCACCTGGGGCCCGGCCGCTCTCGAGCAATTGCGCGAGGCTCGCCGGCGACAACAGGATGCCGTGGCGCCGCAACGTGCCAAGTGGATTCGCGCGAATGGCTATTACTACGGCCGTCTGAAGCGCCTTTTGCAATTCATCATTGAACCGGGTACGCGTGTCCTGGAGTTGCGCTGCGAAACCGGGCAATTTCTCGCTTCGGTCAAGCCGTCCTATGGAGTTGGCGTGGAAATCAGTGACGCCATGGCCGCCGTCGCGAGGCAGGAGAATCCACAACTGCGTTTTGAGAAGAGCGATCCCGAAGAACTCGATCTCGGTGAAACCTTCGACTACGTCATCTTCAATCACATTTTCGACACCGTGGATATCCTTGGGGCATTCGGTCGTATCCGGCGCCATTCTTCCGCGGATACGCAGCTCGTGGTCATCAATTACAGCCAGCTCTGGCAGCCGGTTCTCGAACTCGCCAGCAAGATGGGTCTGCGGTCGCAATTTGTCGAGCCCAACTGGGTCAGCGAAAACGACATTCGCGGATTCCTGCGGTTGGCGGGCTTCCGTATGGTCCGCATGCACCGGCTGCTGCTCTTTCCCAAGTGGATACCGCTGGTTTCCGCATTTCTGAACAGTTTTGTGGCGCGCCTGCCGGGAATCCGGCGGCTCTGCATGATGCAGGTGATTGTCGCGCGGCCCATTGGTACGGGGAAGCGCGAAGAAGACGTCTCTGTTTCCGTGATCGTGCCGTGCCGCAATGAAGCGGGCAATATCCAGCCCGCGGTGGAGCGCATTCCCGCCATGGGGCGCCGCACAGAGATTATTTTTTGCGACGATAAATCCACGGATGACACCGCGGATGAAGTTCACCGAATGCAAGCGCTGTATCCCGAGAAAAATATCCGCCTGGTGGACGGCCCGGGCATCTGCAAAGCCGAAAACGTATGGACGGGATTCCGGGCCGCGCGCGGCGACATCCTGATGATTCTCGACGCCGACCTGACCGTGATGCCGGAAGAATTGCCCATGTTTTTCCGCGGCCTGGTGCAGGGGCACGGCGGTTTTGTGAACGGCAGCCGGCTGGTCTATCCCATGCCGGACCTGGCGATGAAGTTCGCAAACATCGTAGGCAACAAATTCTTTGGGGTCTTGTTCTCGTTCCTCCTGGACCAACGCCTCAAGGACACGCTCTGCGGCACAAAGGTGCTCTGGCACAAAGATTGGCTGCGCATGGAACCGTTCCTCGGAAGCTGGGGCATCAGGGACCTGTGGGGCGATTACGAGCTTCTGTTTGGCGCCAGCAAGCTGCACCTCGAAATCATGGAAGTGCCCGTGCATTACCAAGAACGCCTTCACGGCGTAACGAAGATGACGCGGGTCTTTGCGAACGGCTGGCGTATGCTGCGTATCTGCTGGCACGCCTGGCTGCGCTTAGGAGGATAGGCCCTTTGCCCGCTGCGCTTCTTCGCCGCCTGCTCGGTCACCCGCTGACCTCGTCACTTGACTTGGACGATCCGGCTACGACTGAGCTGCGGAAACAAATCATCCTGTCCAAGCCGTTTCTGAAAGCCATCTATGACGAGTGGTACACGATCCTGGTGCGCGGACTTCCATCCGGTGAGGGCCACGTGCTGGAGCTCGGTTCCGGAGCCGGCTATATGGCGCGCTTTCTCCCGGAGTTGATCACTTCGGAAGTTTTCTATTGTTCGGGCGTGCGCCTGGTGGCGGATGGCCAGCGGCTGCCTCTTGCGGAGGGCTCTTTGCGCGGGATCCTGATGACCAACGTGCTGCACCACATTCCGAATGTGCGCGAATTCTTCCGGGAGGCCCTGCGCTGTCTGCGTCCGCACGGAAAAATTCTGATGATCGAGCCATGGGTGACGCCGTGGTCGCGCTTTGTCTACACGCGCTTCCACCATGAACCTTTCGATCCCAAAGCGCCCGATTGGTCCTTCGCTGCCAATGGGCCCCTTTCGAGCGCGAATGGAGCCCTTCCCTGGATCATTTTCGATCGAGATCGCGAGAAATTTGCTGCAGAATTTCGCGGTCTCTTGATTGAGCAGGTTCGCCCTTTCATGGCCTTCCGCTATTTGGTCTCCGGCGGAGTGGCTATGCGCAACCTGATGCCGGGCTTCACACACTCCTTTTGGGCGGGTTTGGAGCACGCGCTGGATTCGCAGATGTCTCGCCTGGGAATGTTCGCCTTTGTTTCCGTCGTCAGGAGCGAGGCTCACTTGTGAAATCAGGATGACCAGGAAGAAGAAGGTCCTGCTCGCGAATCGAACCTGCCTGTTTATGCCGTTTCGATCGGGCACGGCCGCCAAAGCGATTCAGCCATCGCCTGCCACTCTACACGTTCCCTGGAACAATTAAGGTGGAGTTCGTACCGCGGCCCAGGCCGGAGCGAGCCCATCGGCCTGCTCCGCGCAGAGTTTTTCGATTTAACGGACTACCAGCCCTTGCGATACTCCCGCTTCAGGTAGTCGTTGGCCTGCGCTACGTTGGTGACGCGCATGTTCGCGGCGTCGTACTCGAGCTTCTTCCCGCTGCGCAGCGAAACCACGCCCAGCAACATCGTTTCCGTGAGCTTCGCGGCATATTCGAACGGGCAGGACGCTTCCGTCTTCCCCTTGGCCGCGTTCACCCAGTTCATTTCGTGTTCTTCCTTCTCAATTCGCGGCAGCTTCTGCGGAGGCTTGCCCGCGGAATCCTGCAGGGATTTTGGCAGCAGGCGCGGATTCGCGCCGTAGGTGTCGTGCATCAGCTTGCCCTTGCTCCCGATCAGCAGCGCGCCGCCCTCTTTCTTCAGATCTTCTTCGCCGATTTCTTCCGGCTTGCGCGGCATCAGGCCGCCGTCATACCAGGTGAGTTTCACCGGCGGCATCGAATCGCGCGCCGCGAACTCATAGAAGGTCATCGTGGCAGTCGGGTAGGAAGCACCGTTGAATGGCGAAGACACGGTCTCGATGCTGGTGGGCAGGCCCAGCTTCAGGCTCCACATGGTCACGTCGAGCAGGTGCGCGCCCATGTCGCCAATCGCGCCGCAACCCCAATCGATCCAGCCGCGCCAATTAAACGGATGATAGATGGGGTGATACGGCACGGTGGGTCCCACACCGAGGAATAAATCCCACGATAGCGTGTCCGGGATGGGGAAACTGCCCATCGCCGCCGCGAGCCGGTCGTCCACCCCTCCCTTGTTCCACGGGAGCGCATCGAGCGCTTCCTTCGTGGCCGCCTTCGGGCGCGGCACGCCTTGCGGCCAGAATCCCACGGGGCGATCCGTCCACACATGGACTTCGCGAACTTCGCCGATCGCGCCGGCCCAGACGTATTCCACGGCAGTGCGCGCGGCATCCAGCGAGTGGCCCTGATTGCCCATCTGCGTGGCCACCTTGGTTTCCTTTGCGCGCTTCGCCAATTGGCGCGCTTCGTCCACGGACCAGCACAACGGCTTCTGCACGTACACGTGCTTGTGCAGATCCATCGCGGCCAGGGCAATCGGCGTGTGCATGTGGTCCGACGTGGCCACGACGACAGCGTCAATGTCTTTCTGCTGCTCCAGCATCTTGCGATAGTCGGAAAATCGCTTGGCCTTAGGGACCAGGTCGTTCTTCAGATGGAGAATGGCTTCGAGCCGCCCCTTGGCTTTTTCCGCTTCCGCCGCGGTCATGGCGGCGCCGGTGTCGCCCGGGTGGTCGATATGGCCTTTCAAGTTGGAAGCGTCCGTATCCAGCCGCGAGAGGTTCTTATCCGTGTAGCCCCAGTCCACATCGCAGAGCGCCACGATGTTCTGGCTGGCCAGATTGATCAAATTGCTGCGGCCCATGCCGCCCACGCCGACGCACGCGATATTCAACATGTCGCTAGGCGGGGTAAAGCCGCGTCCCAGAACGTGCCTGGGCAAAATCGTGAATGCTGCACCGCTCACGGCCGCTTTCTCGATAAAACTGCGCCGCGTCATTTCGTTTTTTTCGTCGTTGTTCTCTGGCAAATCGTTCTTCTCGGTCATGCGCGCCTCCATTGGACAACCCGGCATTATGCTCCGTTGCGCGCCACATTGCGACTACTAAGTTCGTATCAGAAGTAGTTTCCGCCGGCTGGTCTTTTGCTTTCTCTTGGACAGAAGCGCGCCGGACAGGAACGGATTTGCTGATTCCGAGACGAGCAGCGGCCTCTATGTAGTGACCAATCATCGGGGCTCGAGGAAGCTTTATTGTCAAACGTCTTATTTGCGACAAGCGCCGCGATGATCGTCAAAGAGTCTGCAGCTTTACGATTTGTCCAGTCCCGTAGAAGCAAGGCTCCGATTGCAGAAGCAGCCAGGAGTGTCGCGGGCTTCCACTCGCCGTTCGGCAAAACTCACGAACGCGAGCGAACCGGCTTGCACGCCAGCACGAAAACTTCGGCCCTCTCTGGGGGCTGTGCACCAGCAGGCCTACGCCTCAACAAATGGACAAAAAACTCTAGACACCGCCACCTTCCTTCCATCAAAGTGGCATTTGACTGCAGGCAGCTCTTGGTCACCATCAGGATTCACACTTATGGTTGCTACCCTTACCCAACCGACGGGCGTCGGAAACCCGCTTGCTGCCCTTCGCGAATCGAGTCTGCGACAGATCCATCCTTCAGTCGTCGTAACGGTTTTCAATGGAACCCGCTCCATCCACGAGACAATGGCCGCCCTGTTCGCCGATGATCGCGCCTGTAGCTGTGAGATTCCGAGGGTAATTTCGCCTCGCGCCATGGAAAAATCTCTTGCGATTTGCCCAGGCCCTGAGCGGCAGGCCCGCCGCGTCCACAGTCTCGCCCCGCAAGACAGCGCAAGCATCGGCTGGGCTCGCCACTAAGTCAGCATCGAGGAAAGGTCGAACATGGGGATACTCTGGTCGCCGATCTCACAAGTTGTCGGCTTGGATGAGAAGAAGTTGGCCGCCTTGAAGGCTTTCGTATGCAAGCTTATTACTCGCGCTGGCATTTGCTTCTCTCGTAGCCTACTGTCTGATCGGTGCGGTTATTGTCGCTGTGGGCTCGACCAGATTGATCGGCAATCCGTGGGACAACATATACCCTGAAGGCTCGAACGTCTTTGTGGCGATTCGTGCCGCCAGGACCGGCCAGCTCTATTTCTCTTACCGTGAGTCGCCCTACCTCACGCAATCCTACGGGCCACTGTTCTATACGATCGCTG
Source organism: Candidatus Acidiferrales bacterium (assembly GCA_963780785.1). GTDB lineage: Bacteria > Acidobacteriota > Terriglobia > Acidiferrales > UBA7541 > Acidiferrum. Next base: position 62,133 of record CAWADS010000064.1, on the reverse strand, counting down.
CGGCCTCGGCATGGGCATCGCGGTTGGATGTAAACATGACTGTGCTGGTTGTCCGCCTAATCAGTTACGCATGCTATCTCCTTTGCGGAGTCATGGTCTTTGCCATCTGTAAGAGAAGCTCGCAGTTCGACGTTCATGGCACTCCTAGCGGCACTGATGGCCCTTGGACAACATGACTTTTTCGGCTGGAACGTTACGGTACGCCCTGACACGATAATGATTCTTGCAACGTTGGTAAGTCTGTTTTTTGCCCTCGGCGCCGATGAACGGGGCTGGCGTTCGTATGCGCTTGCGGGATTTTGGCGGGCTTGGCTTTTTTGACCAAGCAGCCCGGCATAGCCGTTGCGATTGGGGTTCTTGGAGTTCTGGTGCTTCGGAAGGAGTTTCGAAAGTCGGCCGTGTTTACCGCCGGCGCTGCTGCTCCCGTCCTGCTCGTGTTTCTTGGGCTTATTTGGCGCAAGGAAGTTTTTCTTGAGCAGTTCACTTCCGTCGGAAAGGCCTACTGGTCGCTGGCTGAGGGGGCCCGATTTGTATGGAAAGCATTGCCAGACCTCACTTATATCGTTCCGCTATTTTTGGGTTTTGTTGGTTTCATGCGAGCAGTGAAATTGAACAAGCAGTGGCAGTTGATTGCGGCATTCGCCCTTGTTAGCGGAATTCTGGGGTTGGCGGGTTTGCCACAACCCGGTTCCAACGTTCATTACTTTCTTCCAGGATTGGTTGGAAGCGCCCTGCTGCTGCCCCTGGCATACGAGTTCCTGTGGGAACGCGGCCGGCGGATGCTTTTCATTGCCATGCTAGTTCCTGCGTTGACCTTCGCGACCTGGCAGGGAATCGAACGGACCCAAGGTTACTACGCCTTTTTCAAAGCTCCGGACAATTTATCCTATGCCCCCCTGCGGCAATATCGCATTATTTCGGATATCCCTTTTCTGGCCCTGAAGGGGCATGACCCAGATTTACTGGATGCGTTCGCCATACACTCTCTGGAACTGATGGGGAGGTGGGATTCTGGCCCGGTCGTCGAACAAGTCCGGCAGGGCAAGTACGACCTTGTCATTCTCAGGCGCCTCCGAGCTCACGTCGTTTTTTCTCCGCGTGTGGAGGTCTACAAAAGCGTGGCAAACTGGCGCGGCGTCTCGGAGTACGGTCCAGCGGTGCTGTCGGCTCTCAATGAAAACTACGACGTGTTCTGCTCCAGCCCCTTTTCCGCTGTTCTGAAGCCCAAGGGTCGCCACATTGATCTCTCACCCGAGTATTTCAGTCCAATGTTTACCCTGCCGTGCGGGACAGGTCTGGCGAACAAATCGCCGCACCTGATCTTGGCTGAGGATACGCGCTAGCTTCTCATTTGGCATCTCAGCACCGATTTACGTACTGCGGACCTCTTCGGAAATGCAGATTAGCGGACCTTTGCCCCTTTCTACCAAGTTGCGATCCTGATTGTAGTTGTCAGGACGTCAATCCTCATTTGCCGTCAAACCCGTCTGCTAGATGTTTCCGACGCGCGCCGGCGGGCAAGAAAGGCGAGGCCTAACGGGAAGCATGGAAGCGTGGGTCAGTGAGTCGAGTTCGATGTTGGCACGTGGGCCGGAGTTGCGGAGCGGCGAAATGTGACGACTACGACGACCTCAGAATCGCAGTCGGCCCCGCCTCGTCTCCCCGGGGCAAAACGCCACTGGTGGGCGGCGGCAACGGTTGCCGCAGTGAGCGATTCCTGGCCGCGCAACACTTCGATGGCAGCGACTTGACCGCGTGAATCGATTTGTTCGGACAAGATCACGCTGCCCTCGGCCAGCTCCGTCTGTGTGGAATCCGGCGCAGGGGTATCAATAGGCAGAGCTCCACGTTCTGGCATATCTGCCAAACGCCCTTCGTAGCGGTGTTCCTGGGATACGCGTACAGAGGCCAAGGAACCCGGGAATTGAAAGACGATTCCAATCCTCGTACCCGCCACTTTTTCGCCGGAGCGGGCTGGCAGAAAGGCCCAGGTTTGCACGGCGGCGAGAACCTTTTGCAGAAATGGATTTTCTCCACCCAGTATCCGGATGTCGCCCAAGCTTCCGCTGCTCTCGACAAGCGCATCGAGCACAACCTCGCCGCCGGAGAAAGCTTCGGCGGGGTAGGGAGCAGCAATCAGGGAAAGTGGTGCTGGCGCTGAGATTTGTTGGCTGTGTCGTGCATCCGGCTCCGCACGTCCTGAGGTCTCCGGCAGTCCCTGCCAGGCGATGCCCTTTTGCAGCAGCAAGGTGATGGCGTAGTGGATCGGCACGACCGCCCCCAAGCCGGCGCTCCGTTTTTGCATGGCGTTCACCGTGGCCAGGGCGCCTCCATGCAGCCAACGCCCTTCGACCAGGCCCACCACCGCATGCGATTCGCCGGAGACTACAGGCGCTCCGCTATCACCGAGAAAAACGTCGTGGTTGAAGAGAAAGATTTCCGTATCCGGCCGGCCCTGGTCGAGCTGAGTAAAGCGGTATTCCAGGACTGCCCCTGCCGGGCGGTCCTCCAGCAGCGCATCAAATGAATATGGATTTTTCAGCCGTGAAGGACGCAAAGCATCGGCAAGCACTTCGTGGGCCTGCTCGGGCCTGTGCGTCGCCACTCGCAGAAAATTCACCGCGTATCTGCCTTCAAAGGGATTCGGCGTGGCCCGCAGCACGGCCACGTCGTGGTCCTGGTCCACGATCACCACGCTGGCTTTCACGAACCGGGGCGGCGCCATCGGTAACTGCAAGAGAATATAGGGCTGCGCATCGTGCAGTTGGCGCAATACGTGCGCCGCGGTGATGAGATAACCCTCCTTGTTAATGAAGAAAGCGTTGCCATAAAAAATGTAGTGATAGCCTCGTTCGGAAGGCGATTGATCGACAGGGTAAACGACAGGGCAAATGGCCGCAGCAAGGGGGGTGGCGGCGTCTGACTCGTCGGAAGCCGCTCTCGTTGCACGCGGAGACAACAAGAGAAAGATCACGGCGAGAACACTGAAACCTGCTTGGTGCAGTGCGCTCATGGCATGAAACCCCACCGGTGCCCGTCGCCCATTACGGATCGAGAAAAGCGCTACCTGCCCGGGTTGATCCAACAGTTGAACCGGCTCGGGTCTCTTTTCTCCTGACTCAACTAGCATAGCGGTTCGTGATGGCCGCGCAATGGGCCGGTGGGACAGTGTTGTCAAGTGTTCCCAGGGCGAGGCACACGATTACCGCAACATTGGGGGAGGAGTCGTCGAAGGGCGACGGCCTACGGGGTGGTGAGCTGTCCAGTTGCACGAACCAGGTCAACGGCGTCGTGACGGCTGGCGGCTTCCACCTGTCGCATTACGCGGCGTATATGGTTCTTCACCGTGAACTGAGACAAATTGAGATTGGCTGCGATTTCTTTATTCGTCAGGCCATTAGCCACAAGCCGAAGGAGTTGGAGTTGCCGGGGAGTGAGGGCCTTCCGATCGCCATTCTGAGGATGCGGTGGCTCGACTTTCTCCACTCTCTTATTGCTCAGGTGTTGAATCAAAGTCATACAAAGGCTCGGGGGACAAGTGGCTTCGCCGCGGACAGCGGCACGCACTGCCGCGACGATCTCCGCGGCCGAAGCGTCCTTGAGCAGGTAACCGCCGATGCCCAGGAAGACCGCGTTCAAAAAGAGGTTTGGGTCCTCGTCCATGCCGAAAAGAAGCAGCTTGACTCCCGAGTCCTGGTCGAGGACGTCGCGTAAAAAGGTCGAGCGATCCGTGTTGTCAAAGCAATCCGTCAAGACGACATCACAATGCGAGGAGAGGATCTCGTCCTTAAGGCCTTCCGAACGGCGGCTCACGCCGACTACGTTAATCTCCGAGCGCTTTTTCAGGAGTCGCGCCAGAGTGTCGCGCAGCAATCGGTTCTCGGTCAGGAGGTAGACGCTGACTTGCAGGGATAATTTGGGGCCGTCTGTCTGTCCCATAGACACCCTCAGTGCAATTCATCCTTTCCAAGGGGCGAAACACCACGCGTGGGAGGGGGGCGCAAAGAGCAACTCAACTGACTAACAACAGGAGTCTAGTGGCAGGTCAAGTAGATGTCAAGAAACTTTATGTTTATTTAGAGAATTGAGACTAATATGGACCAAATTGAAACGAACTGAGATTGAAAGCGCCGCGGTCGAAACTTCATGTGCCAATCCGACCTCCCGCTTCGAGTACTATCGAGGCTTAGTCCTGGCACCGCTCCAAAGCTGGCGCCCTTAGCTCTTCTCTTGTCTCCACTTCACCGAATTTATTACGTCTCTGACTACGTTTCAACCTGAGCGAGAAATTGATTCCTGATTGGACTCATATACCAGGGATCTAAAGGCGGCGCAAATGACAAGCATGTGAATGCAAGATAATGGCGAGGTTAATCTCGCTCACGGTGGCTGGACACCCGCAACCGAATCAGAGGACAATTCCGCTGCACCGTGAGAAGAACGATTCGATTGCGGGTTCTATTTGTGTTCCTGAATGTGGATCATGGCTAGCAAGTTGCGAAACACACGAGGTACATCTCTTTGAACTCCTATCACCGGATGTTTTTGACGATCCTTGGAGCAATCCTCTGGGCCGCCTCACCGCTTTGCGCCCAGACTTCGGCGGGTTACAAGACCGAACACGTCATCTTTGTCATGACGGATGGCTTGCGATGGCAGGAAGTGTTCTCTGGCGCGGCGGAATCCCTGATGAACAAGAAAAACGGCAAGGTGGCGGACGAAAACTCGCTGAAGAAAACCTACTGGAGAGAGACTCCGGGGGCGCGCCGCGAAACGCTCCTGCCCTTTGTCTGGGGAGTGATGGCGAAGCAAGGCCAAATCTTCGGTAATCGCGAGAAAGGCTCGGACGCCTACGTCACGAATGGTTTGTTCTTTTCCTATCCGGGCTACAGCGAAACCCTCTGTGGTTTTGCCGACCCGCGAATCGAGAGCAACGACAAAGTTCTCAACCCCAACGTGACCGTTCTAGAGTGGTTGAAAAATCGCCCTTCCTTCCAAGGCGATATCGCAGCCTTTGGCGCATGGGATGTAATTGCTGCGGTATTCAATCCCGAACGTTCCAAACTCACGGTCAATGCCGGCTACGATCCCTTCGCTGCAATTCCTGACACGCCCAGCCTCGAACTCTTGAATCACCTCAAGGCGGAAACACCGCGTGTGTGGGAAGATGAGCCGTTCGATGCCATCCCCTTTTACACCGCAGTGGAATATCTGAAAGCAAGGAAGCCGCGTGTCTTATATCTTTCGCTTGGGGAAACGGACGACTGGGCGCACGAGGGAAAATACACGGAGTATCTGGATTCTGCTCACCGCGTGGATTCCTACCTGCGAGCTCTTTGGGAATTGGTGCAATCCATGCCTGAATACCGCGGCAATACCACGCTCATTTTTTCCCCCGACCATGGCCGGGGAAAAGCTCCGCATCAATGGCGCGACCATGGCCGGAAAATCCCCGATTCCAAGTACATCTGGATGGCGTTTCTTGGCCCAGACACGCCCGCACTCGGCGAGCGCACCAACGTTGCACCGGTCACGCAAAATCAGTTGGCCGCCACTCTGGCGGCCCTTTTGGGGGAAGATTACGCGGCGGCCGTCCCCAAGGCGGGCAAGCCGATCACTGATGTACTCCCACACTGAACGATGGCCTTAGGGCTTCGGCTGAATCCCCGTGTATTCCGAACAGCACGGCTTTTCCACCGGCACAAAATCCATCACTTCTGCCCGCGTCTCGTCCGGATCAAGCAAAGTCAATTGCCATTTCCCGTCCCGCCCCAATATGGGTTTCCCCGCCAGCTTCACTCCTCTTGCTTCCAACTCTTTGGCCGTAGCTTTCACGTCCCGCACTCCCAGCGAAAAATGATACTGCACGCCCAGCTCTTTGTGATCCGCTGCCGCCGGAATATTCAGCATGTACTCGAGCCAGTTATCTCCATCCGGCACCTGAATCATGTACCAATCCGTTTCGTCTTCCTTGAATCCGCCGTGCCAAAACACTTTGAACCCAAGTATATCTTCATAAAAACGGCTTTCGGCCTTGCCATCCTTCACCACAAAGCCGGCGTGCATCATGCGATTGCTGATCGCCCCTGGCCGCAGAGCCTCTGCGGCACTCGGCTTGCCTTCCACGAACACGATCTTGTGGTGCTCCGGGTCCAGCATTTCCAGATATTTCATACTATCGGGCCGGCGCAGAATCTGCGAAGCTGGAATCCCTTTTGCGGTCAAGTAACCGGCCATTTGCTCCACACTGTTCGTCGCTAATCCAATCTCCGGTAGAAACGGACCCTTATCTGCCGCATCTGTTTTCACCAATTCCACGTGCTGCGATCCATTGATGCTGAAACAGGGATTCGCCACGCCCTTGCAACTGTCCCCGCCGGGCTGCAGCCCCAAAACTTCCCCATAAAATGCCTTGGACTTCTCGACGTCGGTCACCTTCACCTTCACATAGGCAATCCCATAAATCTTCGGCCGGCCCGCATCGGCCGCCGCATAAACCCACACCGCCACCAGCAGCAGCGCCACACTCAAAATAATTCGCAACGAGTTTTTCATGTGCCCGCTCCACGCATCTATAGTCTAATACTGAAACTGAGAACAGAGAGCTGAATACGCAAAACTGTAAAGGGCGGATCAAAATGATCCCGTCCTTAATCGATGCGAGTCCAGGCTGCGTATTCGGGGAAGCTTCTCACCAAGCGGTAGTGCTGGTGAATATATGTTCGAAGTGGAGCGAGGTGATCCGTGGCTGGAACAGGAGGCAAGTCCAGCGCAGTCTGCCAGAGCACGAGCCGCACGTGATGAATCTCGAGCCCCTCCATCGCATCAGCAACATCCTGCGGGCGTGTATAGTCGTCAGGGGTGAGGAACGGCACTTTCGCTGGATTGTTCAGCCCAAGCAAGAAGTAAAAATCCGGGTAGAAGCCGCCAAAGAAATAGTCGCCAGGATGCGTGTGCTCTGCGACCCACCGGTAGCGCTCGAACTGCTCTCTGTTTAGAAAGGCCGTGCGGCCACCCGGCAAGTCCAGAAAATAGTGTGGGCGAGCCTGCGTGGCAATGGGGAGGCCGATGATCAAGAGGAGCGTAGAGGCGTAGAGGCCGGTCAGAAGGCGCTTGCCGACTCTCCCTTCCGCATTCAGCCACGACGCAAAGAGCAAGATCGCCGGGAAAGAAATGTAATAAAGCCTGCTCCACGTTGGCGAACTTGCCACACTGAAGAACAAGAAAAGGCCCAACAGGGCAATGAGAAGAACACGGGGGCGCATGACGGAATCATTGCGAAATACGCCACGAAAATAGCGGACAAGAATCAGGATATAAATCAGCGGGATCATCGCATGCACCAGCAGAAAAGCGCCCAGCTTCCAGAATTGCAGAGAGCGCGCCAGCGGCACCAGGCTAATCATGTAGCCGCGCCAGTCATTGCCCACCTGAAATGCACGGTAATACTTGAAGAGAAAGTAGAAAGTGCAATAGGCGAACCGGGACCATCCCGCTTGCAACAGGAATGGGCCCACGATCAGCAGAACGGGCAAGGAAAAGCCTGCTACCAGCCCGGCCAAATTACGGGTGAGAGATTGCGAGCAGTCCGGATGGGCATTTTCCTCAAGGCACAGAAAGAGTCCAAACGCGAGCAGCGCCGCGCATCCGTGACTCTGCGTGAAGCAGGCTGACAAACCGCAAAGCGTTCCAGCAAGAAAGATACGCTGTGGGGTCCTCCTGTCGATCAAGACGAGCAAGGCTGACAGGATCGCCAATATACTGGGCCAGTGGTGCGCCGCGTCGAATTTCTCATGAAATATAAGCGTGAGCCAGAGCAAGGCCGGCAGGGGGGCGTGACGCGGCGGAAGAATCCTTGCGGCAACCCTATAGATGAGGAAGGTCAGCGCAACGCCGAGAAGCCCGAGGGTGAGGTTGGGAATCCAGGTGCGCGGTCCAAAGAGTTTGAAGAGCGAGAGATAGTACAACTGGGTGGCAGGAAAGGTCATTTGGAAAAAATCACAGTAAAGCGTCTCGCCGCTCAGCATGCGCTTGGCGTCGTCGAGAAAGATCGCCTGGTCACCCCCGGTCCAGATCGGCAGATTGGGAAAGACAAAAAGACTGAAAAAGAGGTATGCACTAGCTCCAATGCTCAGCCAAGGTCCGGGCGAGCGAAGCAAGGCCGAGTGATCGAGGGCAGGCAAGCCCAACGGCCCGATGGTTTTCACGCGCGAAGTTGATGCAGGATCCGGCGCAGGGGTTTTGGACCTTTCGGCGACAGGCAATCTCGGCACCGGTCACTCCTTATTCTAGTTACCGCAGGTCATAAAGCCCCATAAGCAGAAATCATTCCCGGGAAAGCTAAAGATAATTGGGGCGCGGCCCCTGATTGTCACCGACAGGTCAACGAGGAGTCACATTCTTTCGTTGGCCGTCTGAGTCGGGCCAAAAGGGAAGTGCGAAGCAGTTGCGCGGCACCCCGCGGGTGGATGAACAACCCTGCCTCTCAGGAGTGAAAGATCCTCTGCTTGAAGGACTCGAGACGGCAGGAAGGCCTGCGCGTCTGAAAAGCGTCACGGAATTGTCAACAGTTTGCAAAAACAGGCGCAAGCGAGAGTTTTGCGAGCGGCGCGGGCTTACCATGCAAGTGCAAAAAGCCCGGCTCTCGATGAAGCAATTTGCAGCGGCCTGAACGCTGCAAAATTCGGGTAGTTGGGAAATATCGAGAAGACGAAGGAGAAGATAATGAAAGCACGTTTCCCGAAACTGATACGCCAGGTGTTTGGAATAGTGATGGTCCTAGGGTTCGCGTGGCTGCCACTGCGAGCCAATAACAACGATTCGATTCTCAAGAAGCGGAACGCCATAGACACAATTTCCTCGACCGTGCCCACAAATGGAGACATCAATCCCTACGGGCTGGTCCGGGTACCGCGCAGCGTCGGCAATCTGCAAGAGGGCCACTATCTGGTGAGCAATTTCAACGCAAGCTCGAACCAGCAGGGAACGGGGACGTCCATCGTGGACGTTTCGCCCGGCGGAGCGCTTACGCTGTTTGCGCAAATCGAGGCGTCGTCATTGCCCGGAGCATGCCCGGGGGGAGTGGGGCTAACAACGGCGCTGGCGGTGCTGCGAACGGGGTGGGTGATTGTCGGGAGCCTGCCGACGTCGGATGGCACTTCGGCGACGGCGCAGGCGGGGTGCCTGATCGTGCTAAACAGCATGGGAACGCCGGTGGAGACGATTCAGGGATCGCTGATCAACGGGCCTTGGGATATGACGTCGCTCGATGGGGAGCATCAGGCGGTACTGTTTGTAACCAACGTGTTGAACGGGACGGTGGCGGCAAACGGAAGCGTGGTGAATCAAGGGACGGTGGTCCGGGTGAACCTTGGGGTATCTGAAAAGACGATGCCGTTCCTCGAGTCACTTACGGTGGTGGGCGCCGGATTCTCAGAGCGCACCGATCCAGCCGCACTGGTGATCGGACCGACGGGCCTGGGGCTTGCTCCTGGATGCCCGGAAGGCGCGGACGAATGCGATTATGGGCTCCGGGAGGTCGAGCCGGTGCTCTACGTGGCGGACAGCCTGAACAATCGTGTGGATGTCATAACGGATCCACTCAGCCGAACGATACCCTCGGGGCCTGGCAAGGTCCTCAGCAGCGGAGGAAGTTTGAACGATCCCTTGGGGCTGACAGTGGCTCCGAATGGACACCTGCTTGTGGTCAATGGCAACGACGGATTCATCACGGAAATCACCGCGCGAGGCGCGCAGATCGCCAGCAAACTAATCGACAGTAGTGGCACGCCTCCGGGGGCGGGCGCTCTTTTTGGAGTGATTTTCGATCCGGAATATGGCGTTGTATTTGTGGATGACGCGACGAACACTTTGAACCTGCTGCACTAGGAAGGAATGGAAGGACGGTTTCGCGTTGTGGATGGGGGAACCGCCCTCTCGATTCACTTTCGCAAGGCGTAGCGGGAGACGAAATTCGGTTGGCCGACGGGGCTGGCGACCGTAAAAGCGGCGGCATGTCTCCGCACTCCAAGACAGGTGAGGAGATGAAGGGTTGGTTTCGTGCGGACATGGGGCGCAGCATGCTGCGCCCCTACGAAAAAGAACCCAAGAGCAAAGCCACAAAAAGACTGCTTCTTGCTGGGGCAAACAGCGATTAGCATGTAGGACACATCTGAGACGCGTCATGCGCTCCCGCCATCAACGGGCGGGCAGGGGGTGTACTTATCCGGGTGGTAGCTTCATAAGCGTGTGCCGAGGTCGCACAGACCCGCCTGATTACAGGGGCGAGAACGCTCTGGTAGAATGGAACCGGGTCCGGGGATGGGAAGCTGCCAGCAGAGGAGGCAGTCATGCGAGGCACACTGTGGGTGAAGCGCTTATTGGGGACGGGAGCGCTAGTGGGGGCGTTGCTGTCTCAGCCGCAAGAGGTGCGCGGGCAAGAGGCGGAGCAGCCGCAGAAGATGGATCTCGCGACCGCTGGCACACTGCTGCAGCAATTGCAGACGCAAGTCCAGGAACTGCACGCCCAAGTGCAGGACCTGAAGGCGCAACAGGTATCCGCAAAAGAAGAGTCCGCCGAATTGCGGAAGGAACTTGATGCGACGAAATCGCAACTGACCGCGTTGGCTACTCCCGCGAACACCGTCCAGCCGACTGAGGCGCTTGCGAGGCCGGGAGTAACGGCGGAAGCCACGGAAGAACGCATCGGCAAGCTGGAAGAGAACCAACAACTCACCGACTCCAAAATCGCGGAGCAAAACCAGACAAAGGTAGAAAGCGGATCGAAGTACCGCGTGCGCCTTTCGGGCATGATCCTCCTCAATCTATTTGAAAATCGCGGAACGGTGGACAATGTGGATTTCCCACAACTAGCCGAGCAGCCCGGGGTTCTTTCTTCAAGCGGTTCGTTTGGAGGAGCGCTGCGGCAATCACAAATCGGCATCGAAGCGTTTGGACCAACGATTGCCGGCGCGCGAACGAGCGGCGACTTGCAGTTCGATTTTGCCGGCGGGTTTCCGGCGTCGCCCAACGGAGTGACCTTCGGGGTCATGCGGCTGCGGACGGGCACGATACGGTTGGACTGGCCGAACACATCGGTTGTGGCGGGACAAGACGCACTGTTTTTCGCGCCGCTGACTCCCACATCCATCGCGACCGTGGCGATGCCAGCCTTGGCGTACTCCGGTAACTTGTGGAGTTGGACGCCGCAAGTGCGCGTGGAGCACAAGTTCACCGTGTCCGAGTCCTCCTCAGTCCTGGTGCAGGGCGGAATCCTCGACTCACTCTCGGGAGATACTCCTCCGTCGGAGAATTTCCGGTACCCAAGTTGGGGCGAGTCCTCGGGGCAGCCGGCGTACGCAGTGAGAGTGGCTTGGACGCAGAATCTGAACGGGCAGAAACTGACGTTGGGCGCCGGCGGTTACTACGGCCGGCAAGGCTGGGGTTACGGCCGCAGAGTGGATAGTTGGGCGGGCACGGTGGACGCGAGCGTACCGCTGGGGAAATGGCTGGAGTTTACAGGGGAGTTTTTTCGCGGGCGGTCGATTGGAGGATTGGGAGGAGGCCTAGGCCAGAGCGGGCTTTGGAATGGGTCGCTGCTCGATCCAGCCACGCAGGTCTACGGGCTAAATGCGTTGGGAGGCTGGGCCCAGTTGAAGTACAAGGCGACCTCCAAGTTGCAGTTCAATGGGGCTTTTGGACAAGATAACCCATACGCCGGGGATTTGCGGGCGAACGGCGGGAATACGAATTACTACCCCGTGCCGCTGTCGAAGAACCAAAGCGGGTTGGTAAACTTCATTTACCAGCCGCGTTCGGATATCGTGTTCTCGCTGGAGTACCGGCGGCTGAACACATTCGCGCTGGATAGCGGCGCGAATTCAGCCAATCTGTTTAATCTGAGCGTGGGGTACATATTCTAGTGGGAATGTTCGAAATCGGTGGGAAGCTGGCGATGATGACCGGCGCATGGATTGTTTTGGTCTGCGTGGCAATTCCAGCGAGCGGACAGCAGAATGCCGTGACGATGCGCGTAGCGATCCAGAACAAGACGGGGCCGACGCAAGAGAAGGGCGGCAAGTCCAAGTTTGACGCATCGGATGTGGTGGTGTGGTTGAAGCCGCTGGAGCGAGGGGCGGCGGGCTCGGTGCCGGAAGCCGCGGCGCAAAAGAAGTGGCAACTGGTGCAGCACAACAAAAGTTTTCAGCCCCATGTGCTGGTGGTTCCAGTGGGTGCGATCGTGAGCTTTCCGAATCGCGATCCGTACTTTCACAATGTATTTTCGCTGTTCGACGGGAAGCGGTTTGATCTGGGCTTGTACGAGGCAGGGGCAACCAATTCCGCGCGCTTCGACCGTCTTGGGGTGAGCTTTCTGTTTTGCAACATTCATCCGGAAATGAGCGCTGTGGTGGTGGCCGTGGATACGAACTATTTTGGGATATCCGACCACGCCGGAAATGTTTCCATCCCGAATGTCCCGGAGGGGAAATACGAATTGCACGTGTGGTATGAACGCAGCCTGCCCGAGGATTTGAAAGGTTTGACACGCAGGGTGACCATCACGTCTTCCGCAACGGATCTGGGGACGATCGGGGTGCCCGAGAACCCGAGTTTCACGGGAGCACACAAAAACAAATATGGACAAGACTACACGCCAGTCCCGACTCCAAGCTATGCGCGGCCGTGAGGAATAGCTGAGAAACTTACAGAGTTAGGGAAGGGTTGCGTTCGCAGACGGTTTGAACGGCGGCATAGCGGCTCTGCGCGTTCAATTGGCGCATGATGCGATGAACGTGATTCTTTACGGTGAATTCGGAGAGGCGCAAGCTGGCGGCAATTTCCTTGTTGGTGAAGCCCTGAGCGAGAAGCGCCAGAAGTTGTTGCTGGCGAGCGGTCAAACCGAGCTGCGTGCACAAGCGCTGGTTCAGGATCAGGGAACCTTCGCGGGGAGTGCGCGCCACAAATTGAAATAGGTGGTGACACAGGCGGGGGGGGCAGACAGCCTCGCCTGCGGCCACGCGACGCACCGCGACGATCATCTCCTCGGCGCTGGCTTCCCCCAACAGATAACCGCTGACACCGGAGCGCACGGCTTGCAGGAATATCTCCGGGTCGTCTTCCATGCCGAAGAGAATAGCCTTGCGTCCTTCGGTAAGGCGCAGAAGGTCCCGCAGGAAATTGCCGGGTAAGGCAGCGGCGGAGGCGCGGTCCGCAAGAAAAATGTCGCAATGGGAAGCAGCGGCCAGCTCCTGGGCGTTGGCGGCGTAGGGGATTGCGCCGGCAACGGAAAATTCCGATTGCTTATGAAAGATAGCGGCCATGGCTTCACGCAGCATGCGATTTTCGATCACCAGAAAGAGCCTGGTGGCCCGCGTTGCGTGCGTGTTTCTAAGAGCGCTCATGGGTAATGGCGGCCGTGGAGGAGAGTTGGAAGGAACTCTCAGCAACGGATGGTAAGACCTTACGTGGAGCGGGGGGGCTGGTCAATCTACGGGGTGTCAAAAGGATGTCACTATTGTGTCGTGTGGGGTGGGGGCGAAGTGGGAAGAGCGGAGAGACCCAAGAAGATAGTCAAGAGGGACTGTGCCACAAGACTCAAACGCGCCCGCCTCAGAAGGCCGACTAGAGGATGGCGGATTTTGCGCGGTCGGCGACGGCCTCGCTGGCAAAGGGCAAACGCACCAGAACGGTCGTGCCTGACTCGGAGGTGCTTTCGATGGAGACGCTGCCAGAGTGATCGTTGACGATCTTACTCACGATGGCAAGACCCAGGCCGGTGCCGTTGGGTTTGCCAAAACTCACAAAAGGATCAAAAAGGGTGCTGCGAACGCTCTGGGGGATGCCGTGACCAGCATCCTGGACGCGAATCTCAAACAGCTTTCCGGTGTTCCTGGCGTCCACCAAGATGGAGCCTTCGAGCCCGACCATCGCTTCACAAGCATTGAGCAGCAGATTGAAGAACACGCGCTCCAGCTTGCGGGAATCGAACACTCCCTCGAGATTGCCGGAAGCCGAAAGGGAAATCCGGGCATCGCGAAATTCGGGCTTGGAGTGGATGGCTTCTATTGAGCGGCGAATAACCTGGTCGATTTGCGCCCGGGATGGCGAAATCGCGGTGCGCTGAGAGGAGAGTTCGCGAAGGGAATCGATCAAGTCGGTCATCTGGTTGGCGGCGGTCTTGATCTCTTCGTAGATCTCGTCTTTTTTCAAGTGGAGTTCGTCGGCTTCATACAGGAATTCGGCGTTGGCAACAACCGCAGCGAGATAGTGGCGAAGGTCATGGGAAATGGAGCTGGCGGCGCGCGCGAGGGCCGCGATCCGCTCAGTTTCGATGCGCTGTTGCTGCAGGGCGAGCAACTGGCTGCGCATCAAGGCGAACGAAGTGCTGAGCTCGACCAACTCCCTGCTGCCGCGTGGCGTGATGGAATAGGTGAAATCGCCGGAGGCCAGGGCTTTAACGCCGGCGACAAGATTATCGAGAGGAAGGGTGATCGTGCGCGCGACGAAACCGAAGAGCATCACGCCAAAGAGAACGGCCAGTCCACCTACGGCATAGATGGAATAGTTCAAGCGTTTGATGAAAGTGTTTACGGGCTGCAGCGGCATCATTACATAGCAGCGCACCGGAGAAGGAGAAGAACCGTAGAGAAGCACGGAAGAAAAGACGTAGCGATCGGTCTGCAGGACAATCTCCCCGGAAGCGTTATTGGAGGAAAGAGCGGCGGAGCGAATGCGGCGTTGGAGTTCGAACTCATCGCTCGGCGGGAGAGTGGAGGCAATCACAGAGTCCGTTGTTGTGAGAGCGATCTGATTCCCGGCGGCAATAGCGAGTTGCTGCGCGACGGCGGAATCCACCTGGTATCCAACGGCGAGCAGGCCCAGTTGCTGCGTCGTGGGGCCCGCCCCTGAAGTGATGGGGTCCAGGAAGACCCAATAGAGACGGCCATCGTCGTACCACCAAGAAGCGTCTTCGCCCATGTCCATGGAATGCTGCAGGTGGCGCTGCGCACTGCTGGAGGACCAACCGGGCGTCATCATGTGCAAGGCCACAACTTCTCCGCTTGGTTTGGCCAGGACAAAGAGGTCGCTGCCGGCAAGTTTCCAGAAGGTTTCAGAGGCGTCCTGGATGGTGAGGGCGTGTTCCGTGGACATCAAGGCTTTCATAGTAGGCAGATCGGCGAGCATGGCGGCAGTGCGAGACAATTGCACTTCGCGCTGCCGGCGGACACTTTCAAATGCGCGGACCGATTGATCCGTGCCGTTTCTCACCTGCTTCTGAATCTCCGCGTTGATGGAGCGGCGGATGAAGAAGAGAAGCGAGCCCGTAAGCCCAAGGATGATGAGGAGGGCAGCGATGAAGAGCTGGGAGCGCAGTCGAAGCATAGTTATGGGTCGCCGGCGGAAGAGTTCAAGAATCTGAACCGGGGGCGGAACCTCCGGGAGAGAATTTGTAGCCGGCACCGTGCATGGTCATGAGGTAGCGAGGCGCGGCAGGATCCGGCTCGAGCTTCTGGCGAAGGCGGAGGACGTGATTGTCCACAGTACGCGTGGAGGGGTAGTTTTGATAGCCCCACACTTCGTTGAGCAGCTCTTCACGAGAGACGACACGGTCTGCGGAGGCGGCCAGATATTTCAGCAGCTTGAATTCTTGCGTGGTCAGCGTGACGGGTTTTCCCGCACGCGTGGCTTCCATGCTGGTGAAATCAATACGGGCATCGCCAAAGGTGAGGACCACGTGATTCACCGGCTTTGCGGGGACTTGGGTTACGAGCGCGGGTGCGGCACCCTTGCGACGCATGGCGCGGCGGACGCGAGCAAGCAGCTCCTTGGGACTAAAAGGCTTGGTTACATAGTCATCTGCGCCGAGCTCGAGCAAGAGGACTTTGTCCTCAACCTCGGAATTTGCGCTCAGGACAACGATCGGGACTGCAGCTGCCAGGGCTTTGAATTCGCGACAGAGCTCCTTGCCGGAGATGCCAGGGAGTTTGAGATCGAGGATTACTGCGCAGGGAAGCTGCTTGCGGAAGAGTTCCAGACCGGCGGGCCCGTCAGAGGCAATTTGCACCTGGAGGGAGTCCGCCTCGAACAAGCGTTGCAGCGTGCGCTGCATGGGGCGGCTGTCTTCCACGACCAGAACAGTGTCCACGGACATCGTGAATGCTACTCCTCGGTGAACGTCCCCGTTATTGATGCTAGGCCCATTCCCGGCTGACGGGGTGATTGCTCTCAACATGATACGCCTCCATGACCCACAGACATTCAAGAATCCAACTTGCAGGAGCCGGGTCGAACGGCGAGCAGGGCGCGCTTCCAACGGAGCTGATGCAGCGGCAGACGGAACAAATCTTTCAGATGAACGGTGGAACGATGCAGGACGTAGCGCCAGCGCTGGAGATGCCAGGTGGGGGGCTTTTTCCTTCGCAGGCCCGCCATCGTTTCAATCGAGAGCTGCGCCTTCGTTGGTAGAAGCCTGCTGGCCCAATAGCGTCTCCTGAGATTTTTGTCAGGAATGAAATCGGGCGCCAAAAGGACGTTGCTGAGATTCCCAGAGCAGCCCGAGACGGCCCAATTCACAGAAAAATGATCGAGCCAGGCGCGCAGTGAGGATGTCATGCCCTCCGCGGCCCAGGAATGGAGCTGGGGCGGAATCCGTGATTGAAAAAGGCGGTTGACAAGCGAAAGGACAAACGCAAAAGCGCGTTTGGTTAGGAGCCCATCGCCGGCGCGTTCGGCAACACAATCCCAAAGAGCTTCATTCTCGCGATGAAGTTCCATGCAGCGTGCAATCTCCAGCAACCAAGAGAGGCGCACCCAGGACCGAAAGGAGTGACGGAACGCGTGCAGAACCTGGGCAAGAAAGCGATCGGGGAGCGACAATTCGTAAAACTTCACACCGTAAAGAGTCATGGGTGTGGCATGACGCAGACAATCCGCGGGGAGTTCGAGTTTGATCCAGGGAGAAGATTCGGCGAGGGAAACGTGCAGGTCCACCTGGCGGTGGTGCTGGAGCGCGTAGAGATCGTCCTGGCGTGAAGGGATGTGGGTCAGTGGCGTTGTGAAGCACGATTCCTCTGACCGGGACAAGCGAGGCGTGGAGTAGCCGAACGAATGGAGAACTTCGGCGGCGGGTTCGACGTCGGACGAATCCACCAGGAAATCGAAATCTGTTTGATGGCGGAGGATTGGGTTTTCGCAAAAATCGGGGATAAGCGAAAAGCCCTTGAGGGTGACGGCGAAGATGCCGCGTGCGCGGAAAGCTTCGTTGAGGCGGTGAAATTCCTCGAGCATATCGTTCAAGCGAGTAGCGTTTCGCTGCATTCGTTGATTCAGGGCGTCGCGCCATTCGGCCGGCAGATAGACGCCATTTTCGCCAGCCTGAACACTATTGAAAAAGCTTAGTGCGAGGCCGCTTTGGTCCAACCATCGCAGCAGTTGGAGGCCTCGTCTGGTTCCAGGGGAAGGCAATGAGCCGAGCCGGGAAAAATCAGGCACGCGCTGCAGCGCCAGGAGAATGCCGCGCTTTGCCGCGCCGTTAAGCATCCGCCACATCCTCGTTCAACCCCGCGAGATATTCCGTGGCAGGGGTTTCCAGTGCTTGCCTGGACAGTTGAGAAAGGAAGGGAACCAGAAATTCCTGGAAGGTCCGCGGGTCGACGTCCGCACCGACGAAACACAGCAATTCGCGGCGTTCATGATCCACACCCAGCAGGCACGCGGCGCCCATGGCGACAATGGTGAGATGCCCGGACGACAGGACCAGAGGATCCTGCAAAAGGCCACGGGTATCGGGGTCGCGGACCAGCTTCCAATTGAGGCTGGCACGCGGGATTCGGCTGGAGGAGATTTCCAGAGGAAGGGCCGGAAGCAGGGAGAAATCGTTCGTTTCCACCAGGACGGTTGCGCCGTTGATGCGGAAGCATGTGCGCAGAGGCGTGGGAGCAAAACGACGCAAAAGATCGAGAGGATCCTGGAAATTTGCCAAATCGAGCAAGGACACGTCATCCCTCCGGGAGAAATTCATCGATCGCGGCGGCCGTCTGGATGGGATCATCGCCGGTGCGAAGAATCCAGGAGTCGCAGGCAGAAAGGCGTTGAACGATGGAGGAGCGAGTGCGGGCGGCCTCCGGCAATTCCACCGGAAGCTTTTCGGCATTTGTTTCGAAGAATTGCCTTACACGCTCGGGGAGGCAAGGCACAAAATGGCAGCCCGGCACGGAACTGCGCTCCAGAAATAAAATCCATTTGGGAACGGAGGAGGCCTTCCATTCGGAACGGAAGACTTTTGCCGGGTCGATTTCGTGAGCGAACTCACCATTCAGAGTTTTCCTGGGTGCGGACTCACGCAACTCGGGGAAGTAGCGAACGGTGTCCGGGAGCAATTTGACCGGGGCGAAGAGTCCGTGCGCAACGGGTTTGCCGTCGAGGATGGAAACGTATGTCCAATCGTCAGAGACAACGGCGAAGCCACGCCTTGCTAGTGCGGCGGTAAGAGTGGATTTTCCCATTCCCGAATTCCCCGCGACGAGCACACCGGCGCCATGGCGATCGAGGCAAGCCGAATGGAGCGGAGCGAGCCCGAGCGTTGTTCCGAGGACGCCGATGGAAATTGGCAGCAAGCGCGAATTCCAAAAGGAGGTATCGCGGGCAGCCGCAGGCGAGAGCATGCCCATGACGCGGCGTCGCAGCAAGTCGAAACTCAAGAAGCTTCCCGGTTCCAGCATTACGAACACCAGATGACGAAGCCCGCGGAAATGCGAAAGAACGGGGGAATCCGAAGCGGAGGAGGCGTCTTCGATGATTTGCATGCGGAAGGAAAGTGACTCGGATGGGCTTTGCAAGGACTGCCAGGGCAATGAGAGACGCAGGACGTCACGGGAATTCGTGGAGAGAAGGCAGCGCGCACCGGCAAGTGAAAATTCCGCGCGGAAGGGAAGCGTCGCGGGATTGAAGGCGAGAGTCAGCGTCACAATGTTGCTTACTGTAACGCGAAAACAAGGGGGCAAAACGCGCCGGAAGAAGAAATGACAGGCAAGTGACATAGCCGTGACAAATGCGCGCGGAAGCCTCGCGTAACGTTTCCTGTGCGGTTTTGAGACGAGGCCGATGTCCCAAAAAGTGGTGTTTTTCTTTCCTTCGTTTCGCCAGTTCGGAGGCCACAGCGCCTCTGGGAATTCTTGCGGTGGCCACGCCGCTTCTGCGCAGTGGGTATTCGGTAAAGCTCATCGATTCGACGATCACACCAGGGTACAAGCAGCGCGTTTTGGAAGAAGTGAAAGATGCGGTGTGCCTGGCAATTTCGCTGGTGACGGGCCCGATGATCCGCGAGACGGTGGAAATCGCGCGAGCGGTAAAGGCGTGGAACCCGGATTTTCCGATCATCCTCGGCGGCTGGCATCCGTCGCTGTTGCCGAAGCAGACGCTGGAAGCGCCCTACATTGACATCGTGGTGCGCGGGCAGGGCGAAGAAACCCTGCTGGAACTTGTACAACATCTGGAAGAGCGCGCGCCGATCGACCTGATCCCGGGGATCGGCTTCAAGAGAAACGGGAAATTAGTTTTCACGACGGAGCGGCCGCTGAAACCCATTGTGGAGCTTCCGCCAAAAGCGTACCACCTGGCCGATTTCGACGCGTACGAACGGAGTTGCGGGCGGCGCTGGGCCATGTACATCTCCAGCCTCGCGTGCCCCTTCAATTGCGCGTACTGCACCAACGCCGGAGTGTACGGGCGTAAATGGAATGCGCTGCCACCGGAGCAATTCGTGGAGGAAACCGTAGACCTGACGAGGCGCTATGGGCTGGAGATGGTGTGGGTTGTGGACGACAACTTCCTGGTGGATCTCGACCGGGCGCGCGCGATCGGCGAAGGGCTGGTGCGCGCGGGTGCCGACTTTAAATGGAGCATCCAGGCCACAACGAACTTGACGGCGCGGCTCAGCCCGGAGGACTTGCGGCTGCTGAGGCGCGGCGGACTGCACCAGATTTGCCAGGGCGTGGATTCGGGCTCCGAAAAAATCCTGAAGCTGATGAATAAAACCTTTCAAGATTTCGATTCGATCTATGAAAGCGCGGCGCGCTGCCTGGAAGCGGGAATCCGGCCTTCGTTCAATATTATTTTCGCGTATCCGGGCGAGGGAACAAAAGAGCGGCGCGAAACCATCGATTTCATGATGGATGTCTGCCGGCGATTCCCGGGCGCGGAGTTCTGGACGAACATTTTTACGCCTTATCCGGGCTCGCCGATCATGGAACAGGCGGAGGAACTGGGCATTCGCGTGCCGTCATCTTTCGAAGGCTGGGCCGAGTTTTTCCCGCGCTACACGGTGCTGCCGTGGCTGAGCGGGGCGGAGCACAAACGACTGCAGGTGATGCGGGAATATTTGCGGATTGCGTTTGACCGGGTCCCGATTGCCGCGGATAAGCGCAAGCGTTCGACGCGGTTGATTCAGAAGGCTATTTCGCTGCCGGCGCGGTGGAGGTTGGACCACGACGTTTATCGCTTTCCCGCGGAACTGTGGATTAACGAGCGCTTGAAAAACAGGACGGCAGCGCTGAAGCCCGCCGTGGACGCGAAGCGGCTGGAGACGGTGGTGAGCGAGGCGGCGTGCTGAAGAAACGCAAAGTCGTGCTCTTCTACCCGCCTTATGACGGGCCGCCGTTGGGCGCGCCACTCTGCCTGCTGAGCCTGGCGGCGCCACTGCTGCAAGCTGGATTTGAAGTGAAGCTGATCGATGCGGCGATTGATCGCCAATGGTTCCAGGCAGTTTTAGGAGAAGTGCGCGACGCGCTGTGCCTGGGGATTTCCGTCTTGACGGGCCCCATGATCCGCGGCGCCGCCCGAATGGCCAAGGCGGTGAAAAAGGAGGCTCCGGGTGTTCCCGTAATTTTCGGCGGATGGCATGCGAGCCTGGCGACGGCGCAGACGCTTCAGGAGAATTATGTTGACGCGGTGGTGCGCGGGCAAGGCGAACTGACGCTGCTGGAAGTGGCGGAGAAACTGGCAGCGAACGAGGATTTCCGCGATGTCGCTGGAGTCTCTTCACGACAATTCGGGATGCCGAGACATTCGGCGGAACGGCACGTGGCGTTGCTTGACGATCTGCCAACGCCGGCGTTTGAGCTGGCCGATTTCGATGCGTACGAGCGCGTATCGGGCGAGCGAAAGCTGGCCTACGCAACCAGCGTGGGCTGCCCGTACGCCTGCAATTACTGCACGGACATGGTTTTTTACAAGCGGCGATTCAATGCGCTCGCGGCCGAGCGGGTGGTAAGCGAAGTCACGGAATTGGCGGCGCGTTACCGCATCGAAGAAGTGGCCATGCTCGATTCCAATCTCCCGGTTGATTGGCGGCGGGCGCTGAAAATTGCGGGAGGATTTGTCGAGGCCAAAGGGAATTTTCGCTGGACGTTCCAGGCTTCCACGGATTTTCTGTGCCGGATGAGCGACGACGACGTGCGGCTGCTGGGGGAAAGCGGCGTGTCGCACATGGGGTTTGGCACGGAATCGACGGCGAGCAGCGTATTGAAGCTGATGAACAAGCGCCACCAACGCGTGAACGAAATGTACGAGACAGCGCGCAAGGCATGCCTGGGCGGGATTCATGTGACCTTCAACCTGATCTTCGGGTATCCGGGCGAAACCGAAGCGGATCGCGTGGAGACGTTGCGCACTATGAGCGACATCGCGCGGCAGTTCTGGAACGTGAGTTTTTCGCCGAACATCTTTACGCCGTACCCGGGAATCCCCATCTGGCCGGAGCTTCGCGCCATGGGGCTGCGAGAGCCGGAGACGCTGGAGGAATGGGCGGACTTGCCGCTGGGGCGCAGCACGCTGCCGTGGCTAAAGGGCGAAGAGCTGAAGCGGTTGCAGAGAATGCTGGATTTCTTTCTGCTGAACAATCAATTGCGGAAGGCGACCAAGGATCATCCGAAGCTTCGCAGCGGACTGAGAAAAGCACTGGGCGCGCCGCTGCGCTGGCGGCTGCGGTCGAACAAATACTTTTTCCCATGGGAACTGTGGATCGGCCGGACGTTCGAAAAAATCGTGACGCGGCGTTCACTGGTTACGGGTCAGGCGCTGGAGCAGGAGGGTGCGGGGGCATGTTGAGTATTTCTCAGGCGAGCGGGTTGCCGCGTGGAGGAGGGAAGAGTGGCTGAGGTTCTACTAACCCACTCGTACCACCTGCCGTACGACCGCAAGCAGGCGCGGAAGATGGAGCCGTATCCGCCGCTAGGCACACTTTATGCCGCGGGGTTGCTGCGGGCGAACGGCAGTCCCGTGGCGGTGTTCGACAGCATGCTGCAAGAGCCGGAAGCGGGATTTCGGGAAGCGCTGAGAAAGCACCGCCCGCGCATCGTGGCCATTTATGAGGACGATTTTAATTTCTTGACGAAGATGTGCTTAACGCGCATGCGGGAAGTGGCATGGCAAATGATCGAAACAGCGCGCGAATGGGGCGCGCAAGTTGTCGTTCACGGTTCGGACGCCACGGATCATGCGGGAGAGTATTTGCGGCACGGATGCGATTACGTGCTGGAGGGCGAAGCCGAGTACACGTTGCTGCACGTGGTGAAAGCGATGGTTGGAGGCGGAGAGCCCAGGAATATCCCCGGCGTGAAGTGGCTGAAGCGTGGGGTGACGGGAGAGACGGTGGAAGCGAGTTCGCGGAGGGTGACGCATGCGAGCGCGAGGCTGCCGCTCCCGGCGCGCGACTTAATCGATGTGTCACTCTACCGCACGGCGTGGAAGAGCACACAACGAGCGTTTTCGATAAACCTGATCGCCAGCCGGGGCTGCCCATTCCGGTGCAACTGGTGCGCCAAGCCCATCTTCGGAGACGCCTATCAACTCCGCCCCGCCGCGGAGGTGGCGCAGGAGATGAAGCTGCTGAAAGAAACGCACGGCGCGGAACACCTGTGGTTCGCCGATGATATTTTTGGACTGAATCGCCACTGGGTGAAGGAGTTCGCGTGCTGCGTGGAAAAGGAACAATGCGCGGTGCCGTTCAAGATCCAGGCACGCGCGGACCTTTTGACGGAGGAGATCGCGCAGGCGCTTCGGCGCGCCGGGTGCACGGAAGTCTGGATGGGCGTGGAGTCCGGTTCGCAAAAAGTGCTGGACGCCATGGAGAAAGGGCTGCGCGTGGAAGAGGTGATTGCCGCGCGCGAGCACCTGAAGCGCGAAGGGATTCGCGCGTGTTATTTCCTGCAGCTTGGATATCCCGGCGAACAATGGGAAGACATCCAGAAAACGATCGCACTGGTTCGCGAAACGCGGCCGGATGACGTGGGCGTGTCGTTTTCCTATCCGCTTCCCAATACGCGATTTTATGAGCGGGTGAAGAAGCAGCTTGGAACGAAACAAAACTGGTCGGACAGCGAAGATTTGTGCGTGATGTTCAAGGGCGCATATACGGACCCGTTCTATCGCGCCGTGCGAGACGCGCTGCATGCGGAGGTTGAAAGCTGGAAACCCGGCGCGAACGAAAGGGTGCTTCCGGAAATGTGGCGGGAGGTGGCGGCGTTGGAACCGATCTGCCGGAACCCCGATGCCACAGAATTGTCGGACACACCGGCCGGGTGCGATTTCCGGCTAGTGGCGGATGCACCGTTCGTGCTTCTGCGAACACAGGCTGAAGCAACCGGAGGAGCCAGTGATTGATCTCCTCCTAACCCATGGTTACTTCCTTGCAGAGGACGCCAAGGAACTGCAGATTCGCAAGCCGTATGTGCCGCTGGGAATTCTCTACATTTGTTCGCACCTTCGGCGGAAAGGTTTCAACGTCGAGGTGTTTGACACGACGTTTTCGACCACGCCCGAGCTGATCCGGCATTTGCAGACCGAGCGTCCTGCGGTGCTGGGCATCTACGCCAACCTGATGACGCGCAAGAAAGTGATCGAGATCCTATACGTAGCGCGCGCTGCGGGCTGGAAGACGGTTGTGGGCGGACCGGAGCCGGGCGCATACATCGAGGAGTACCTCGACGCGGGCGCTGACGTGGTGGTGATTGGCGAGGGCGAAGAAACGATGGAAGAGCTTTTGCCTGTCTTGAAAGTGGGCTCGCGCGACAGCTTGCACACCGTAAAGGGCATTGCGTTTCGAGGGGCGGACGGACGGGTTCACCGGACAGGCGAGCGTCCGCAAATTGCCGACATCGACGCGCAACCGTGGCCGGAGCGGGAGACCGTGGACATCCCGCGATACCTGCAAACGTGGCGCGACGCACACGGGAAAAGTTCGCTTTCGTTTATCACCGCGCGGGGCTGCCCGTACCGCTGCCGGTGGTGCAGCCATCAAGTGTTCGGCATGACGCACCGGAGGCGGAATCCGTCAAGAGTCGTGGACGAAGTGGAATGGCTGCTCTCTCACTACCAGCCCGACATGGCGTGGATTGCCGACGATGTATTCACCATCCATCACGGCTGGCTGCGCAAATACGCGGCGGAAATGCAGCGGCGGGGCTTGCACGTGCCGTTCGAATGCATTTCGCGTGCCGACCGCTTGAACGAAGAATCCGCGGACCTGCTGGCCCAGCTTGGGTGTTTCCGGCTGTGGATCGGCTCGGAAAGCGGCTCGCAGAGAATCCTGGACGCGATGGAGCGCGGCGTAACCGTGGAACAGGTGCAAACGCGCAGTGGAGCTTTGCAAAGCACGGGGGATCCAGACGGGGATGTTCCTGATGTGGGGCTACGAAGGGGAAGAGCTCGAAGACATTGAGGCGACGATCGAACACGTCAAGCGCACCGACCCAGACGTGTTCTTGACGACGGTGTCGTATCCCATCAAAGGAACACCGTATTACGAGCGCGTTGCCGACTCGCTGGTGCAATTGAAACCGTGGAGCATTTCGTCGGACCGCGAACTGGGGCTGCGCGGGCGGCGCTCTTCGGATTTCTATGCAGACGCGGACCGGCTGCTGCAGCGCGAGGTGCAACTGGCGCGAATGCGGCGAAGCGGGGCGAATGATGCGAGCGAAGGGGAGTTGCAGCAGCAAGTAAGCGCACTGCGGGAATCGCTTTATGCGAAAAGCTGCGAGGCGTCCGCATGAGCGAGGCGGCTAGCGTACATGTTTCCACGGCCGCGAACGCTTTCGATCGCGTGGCCGGCTCCTATGATGAGTTGTTTACGCGTTCCGCCATAGGGCAGGCGCAGCGCAAGCAAGTGTGGGAGAGGCTCTTGCAAGCGTTTGCACCGGGCGAGCGGATTCTGGAATTGAATTGCGGGACCGGGGAGGATGCAAGATATCTTGCGCGGCAGGGAAGAAGGATTGTAGCGTGCGACGCTTCCGCAGCGATGATTCAAGTGGCTGAAGCACGTACGAAACGGGAGGCAGCAGGCGCCGACATCACTTTCCGGCGGCTTGCCAACGAAGATTTGAGTATCTTGCCGCGGCAGAAGTCGTTTGATGGAGCCTATTCGAATTTTTCGGGGCTGAATTGCGCGGCCGACCTCGGACCCATTGCGCGGAATCTTGCTTCGCTCGTACGGCCTGGCGGACGCGTGCTGCTGTGTGTGTGGAGCCGAGTGTGCGTGTGGGAAATCGTGTGGTACCTGCTCCATGGGCGGAGCAACAAAGCGTTCCGCCGATTGTCCGGCAGAGGGACGGCGAGGGTGGGCGAACTGACGATTACAGTTTGCTATCCCACGGTGCGCGAAGTGCAACGCGCGTTTGCGCCGTGGTTTGTGCTGGAACGCCGCAGGGCCATCGGGTTGTTCGTGCCGCCGTCGTATGCGGAGGAGTGGGCGCGGAAGAATGAAAGCACGCTGAGAAATCTCGAGCATTTGGATGGCGTCTTTGCGGGGTGGCCAGTTTTGCGAGATGTTGGCGATCACGTTTTGCTGGAGTTCGCGCGATGCAGTCTTTGAGCGCCACGGTGTTGTTCACGGGCCTTCCGGAAGTTCCGGGGATGTCTCCGCGAACACGGGAGAGCGTTTCGTCAATCGAATTGCGCTGCCCGGCATGCCACGAAAGCCTGGGGCACGCCAGTTACCGTTCGCTTGCGCAGGGTAAATCGAATGTCCACTGCGGACGTTGCTCCGCGACACTGACGCAAGAGCAAGGAATCTGGCTGGCACTGCCGCCGGCACGCCAGGGGCATTTCGCGCGGTTCGTGAAGGAGTATGAGCACATACGAAGAGAGGAAGGGCGGGGAAGCAGCGATGCGGAATTTTATCTGGCGCTTCCGCACCGCGATATTACGGGACGCAATGCGTGGCAGTGGGTGATTCGCGGCAGAACTTTTCGGTACATCGAGCGAAGAATTCTGCCGCCGTTGAGCCGGAAGGGGAAATTGCCGCTGGCGATTCTGGACCTTGGCGCGGGAAACGGTTGGATGTCGCATCGCCTGACAAGATCGGGGCACCGGCCGGTAGCCGTTGACCTTCTTACGAACTCCTATGACGGGCTGGGCGCGGCTTCTCATTATCAAAGTGTTTTGCCGGAAGTGTTTCCGCGTTTTCAAGCAGAACTCGATAACCTGCCCTTTGCGGGGGAGCAGTTTGATTGCGCGATCTTCAACGCTTCCTTTCATTATTCGGAAAACTACGACCGGACGCTGGGCGAGGCAATCCGGTGTTTGCGGCGGGGCGGAACAATTGTGGTTGCGGATTCGCCGAGCTATTCGAGGGAGGCTTGCGGCCAGCAGATGCGGGAGGAGCGGCAGGAAGCTTTCGAGAAGCGATATGGGTTTCGTTCGAACGGGCTGGCAAGCTGCGAATACTTGACGCCGGAGCGACTCATTGCCCTGGAAGCGCGGCACGGTCTGGAGTGGACGGCACACCGCATCTGGTACGGGATTGGCTGGGCGTGCCGGCCCTGGATTGCGAGATGGAGAAAGCGGCGCGAACCTTCGCAATTCATCTTGTATAGCGCGCAGGTGAAACCGCGATGATTATCCTGCTGAATCCCCGGGCGACAAAGCCACGCAACCGGCGATTTCCCTTATCGGTGATGGCGCTGGCGGCGGTGTTGGAAGGCCGCGAGGAATACGAGATTGTCGACGGGAATATTGAGGAGAACCCGACGGAGATCATCCTGGAACTGATTCGCACGCGCACCGTGGAATTGCTGGGCGTGAGCGTCATGCCGGGGCCGCAGACGGCCGCGGCTATCGCCGTTTGCCGGGGCATTCGCCAGTTGCATCCGAAACTGCCGATCGTCTGGGGCGGTTACTTTCCCTCGATCTACACGGACGCCACGCTCAACGCACGGTACGTGGATTACGCGGTGCGCGGCCAGGGGGAAGAAACACTCCTGGAGTTGATCGAGGCCATTCGCGGGGAGCGGCCGCTGGAAGGAATTCTCGGGCTGTCTTACAAAGACATGTTCGGATTGCACCGGCACAATCCAGAACGGCTGATGAAGGGGCCGGATGCGTTTCCGTGGGCTCCGTTCCACCGCGTGCCCGTTGAGAAATATTTGCGGCCATCGTTCTTCGGAAAGCGAACGGCGGCGCACCATGCCAGCATCGGGTGCCCATTTCATTGCAGTTTCTGCGGGGTGCATGCGGCTTACGGGACGCGGGAACTGCTGGAAAGCCCGGCGCGGACGGAGGCGATTCTTCGCCACCTTAAGACGGAATACGGGGCCGATTCCGTGCAGTTCTACGACATGAATTTTTTCATGGGGGAGAATCACGCCAAGGAAGTCGCGCGGCGAATTGAGCCGCTCGGGCTGCGGTGGTGGTGCGAGGCGCGCGTGGACATCTTCAACCGGTATTCCGACGAAACGCTGGGAGAGCTGAAGCGCGCGGGGTGCACGATGATCTTTTTCGGGGCAGAGTCGGGCTCCGATTGGGTATTGAAGGAGATGCAAAAGGATATCACCACGGAGCAGACACTGGCCGTGGCGCGACGCATACAGGAATTCGGGATAATCCCGGAGTTCTCCTTTGTGATTGGAAACCCGCGCGATCCGGAGCGAGACACGCGTGAGACGCTGGAATTCATCAGGAAGCTGAAAAGAATAAACGCGAAGTGCGAAATCATCATTTATCACTACACGCCGGTGCCGCAGCGGGCCGGAATGTACGGCGAGATCGACGGGCAAGTGCAATTTCCGGCGAGCCCGGAAGAATGGGCCACCAAGAGATGGATGGACTTCACACTGCGCATCGACCCGAACACGCCGTGGCTGACGCGCAAAACCAAGAAGCTCATCGACAACTTTGAAACGGTCATCAGTTCCCGCTGGCCGACAGTGCAGGACATTCGAGCGCCACGGTGGAGCCGCGCGTTCCTGCAATCGCTCAGCGCGTGGCGGTACGCCGCGGGAATTTACGCGTATCCCGAGGAACTACGCTGGGCGCAGCAATTCATCACACTGCGGAAGCCGAAACAGGAAAGTTTGTAGAGGAGCGAGGAAGGCGCGATGGCCAGCACATCGTCAGTGCCAGTTGTCTCTGCGCAGGAAGGGTACCGCCAGTGGGCGCGCAGCTACGACGCGGAGCCGAACGCCCTGCTGTCGCTGGAGAGGCGCTATCTGGAACCGCTGTTGCCGTGCAGACCCGGATTGGACATCGTTGACTTGGGGTGCGGCACTGGACGATGGCTGGAAGTGTTGAAGGAGAGAGAACCGCACAGTCTATTGGGCGTTGACGCATCCGTCGAGATGCTGCAGCAGGCAAAGAAAAAACTGAAAGATGCGGCACGCTTTGCGCACGCCGATGGATCACGAGTTCCGCTCCAGGCAGGCTCGGCGGATGTAGTGCTGGGCAACTTTGTGCTGAGCTATGTGGAAGAAGCACACGAATTCCTGGCCAATGCGCGAGCCGCGCTTCGAGAGGGCGGATCGCTGTTTCTCACGGATGTACACCCGGGAACGAGCGCGGCGCTGGAGTGGCGACGCGGTGTGCGGAGTGAAGCGGGGTTTCAGGAGATTCGAACGTTCGAACGATCCATTGATGGTGTGATTGCGCTCTGCGAGAACGCCGGCTTTCGATTGAGCGTGCGTCTGGAGCCATGTTTCGGCGCCGCGGAGCGGGAATTTTTTGAAGTTGCAGGGAAGTTGAGTTATTTCGAGCAGGCTGCCGGGTATCCCGCGATCTACATTCTGCAATTCCGGCCGAGGGCGGCGCCGACGCCGCGCGGCCGGGTGGCGCACGAGAACAGCGAAGAGTCAATCAGAAGCATAGAGAATGCTTGCATGGCCCTGGGCCCACAGGAACGAATCCGCGGAACCTTAAGCGTTTCTGAGGCGCGGATAGAAGCAATCGGTTTGGGAGCTGGCCGCCACTCCACCACAGACCGCGCGGGTCCCACAATCGATCTGCAGGGATACCTGTTGCTGCCCGGCTTGGTGAATGCTCACGATCATTTGGAATTTGCGCTGTTCCCTCGACTGGGGACCGGCGGCTACGCGAATTGCGCGGACTGGGCGGAGCACATTCATCGTAAAGACGCCGCCGTGATTGCCAAGCACCGGCGGATCCCGAAAGAAGTGCGGCTATGGTGGGGAGGGATTCGGAATCTATTGTGTGGGGCGACCACGGTATCTCATCACAATCCCTATGATGCGGGAGTGTTTGAGAACGAATTCGCGGTTCGCGTGGTGCGCGAGCATGGTTGGGCCCACTCGCTTAGGATGGATGCGGCCGTCACCGAGAAGAAGCGGCGAACCCCTGCTGGCCAGCCCTTCCTGATTCATCTGGCCGAAGGGATCGACGAAAGAAGCGAGGGGGAACTCAGAGAGCTTCACAAGGCTGGAGCGCTGGACAAAGATACGGTCTTGATCCATGGACTGGGGCTCACCAATCAAGACAGAGAGTTACTGCGTGCCGCGGGCGCGGGATTGATATGGTGTCCGAGTTCGAATGTGTTTCTTTTTGGGCGGACGTTAACAACTCAAGATGTCGAGTCGCTTGCCCATGTGGCGCTGGGCAGTGATTCCGCTTTGACGGCCGAAGGAGACCTGCTCGATGAGGTGAGGTTTGCCTTAGGCGTGACGCAACTTCCCGTCGAAACGCTCTACACCTTCGTGACCCGGCAGGCGGCGCGGCTGCTGCGATTGCACGAAGGGCAGGGAACTCTTCGCGCAGAAGGCGTGGCGGATATATCGCGGTGCGTGACCGGGAACAAAAGCCGGCGGACAAGCTGACGACCCTTTCCCACCGGGACATCGAACTGGTGCTGATTGGCGGGCGCGTGCAGCTAGCGTCAGACGAAATGTTGCGGCGCTTGCCTCGAAGCACACGCAAGGGATTGCAGCCCCTCGCGGTAGAGGACACGGTGCGCTGGGTACGCGCGCCGCTCGAGCGGTTGTTCCGCGAAACCGCGGCACATCTTCCCGAGGGCATCTCTCTTGGCGGAAAGCGGGTGAGTTTTGGCACCCACCACTGAAAGAGCCCGGGAAGCGCCTGAGCACGACGGGGATGCTTACGCGATCGGGACACTTCCGGTGCTCGTGGTGCACGCCCACAGTTCGTGCAATTGCCGCTGCGTGATGTGCGACATCTGGAGAACGCGCCCCGGCAAGGCGTTCCAGGCACGCGATCTGGAGCCGCATCTGGTGTCGATTCGCCGGCTGGGTGTGCGTTGGCTGGTTTTTTCGGGCGGCGAACCGCTGTTAAATCCGGAGCTTCCCCTGCTTTGCGCGACGCTGCGCAAGGAAAAAATACGACTGACGCTGCTGACCACAGGATTGCTTTTGGAGAAGAACGCGGATGAGGTGGCGGCGAGCTTTGATGATTTGATCGTATCGCTGGATGGGCCGCCGGCGATACACGACGCGATCCGTCGAGTTGGCGGGGCGTTTGCGATGGTGCAAGCCGGGGTGCAGGCGTTAAGGGAACGGCGCGGGGATTTTCGCATTACGGCGCGGACCGTAGTGCAAAAAGCGAATCACTGCCATCTACGTGAAACGATGTATGCCGCCAGAAGACTGAAGCTGAACGCGATTTCCTACCTCGCGGCGGACCTCACTTCGACGGCCTTCAATCGCGCATTGGTGTGGCCCATCGCCCGCCAGGAGGAAGTTGGGCTCTCCCTGGCGGAGCTCGGTGCGCTGGAAAGCGAGATCGAATTACTCATTCAGGAGAAAGTCCGAGAGCGAGAGTGTGGTTTTGTGGTTGAAACGCCGGAAAAGCTGCGCCGCATCGCGCGGCACTTCCGCGTGCAATTGGGCTTAGAGACAGGGGAATCGCCGATCTGCAATGCACCGTGGGTTTCCGCGGTCATTGAAACCGACGGAGCGGTGCGGCCGTGCTTCTTTCACCGGCCCTTTGGGAATCTGCACGAGGACAGCCTGGAAACGATCATCAACGGCAAAGCCGCGCGCGATTTTCGCGCCGCACTGGACATTCCGAACAATGCGATTTGCCAGCGTTGCGTGTGTTCGCTGCATTACCGGACGTGAGCGGCGCCGGCGACAGAGGCTGCGGGGGCGTCGTCGCCCGAATACATGCGGGGTTCGCCCAGACTACCCGCGTCCGGCAAATGCCGGAGGAAGACGATGATCGCCCACATTTCCTTTTCCGTGAGGATGCCTTTGGAGGCCGGCATTCCGGAAGGCGCAAGCCCATTTTCGACGATCCACATGAGCTGACCGTCCGTGTAAGACTGCACAGACGCCGATTTTAGCGAGGGCACCGGAGGCGACATGCGATCGGCAAAGGGTACGCCGGTGTTCTGCGCATCGAGGCCGTGGCAAGCCACGCAATAGTGAGTAAACGCGGCTTTGCCACTCTCCATCGTGGCCGCGGAATCGGGCAGGGGGTTGCGGGCGCTTTTGCCGCGCACGGTCAGAGAGTGCTTGATGCGAGTCATGACGGAGGTTTCCCATTTTCCGGGAGGCGAGACGCGGCATCCCGCGAGACAAATGGCCAAGGCAGAAAAGCCGGCAATGACACGGAGTTTCACGGAGCACCCGAGGCCACGACGTGAACAGTCAAGGTCATGGAACCATGACCAGAGCCACAGAAGTGGGCACATTTGCCTGCAAAGGTTCCGACTTTGTCCGGAGTAAAGGTGACGGAGGCGGCTTGGCCCTTCTTGACTTCCGTGCGAACGCCTAAATCCTCGATGAGCAGCCCGTGAGTCACGTCCTTGGAGCGGATGACGAGCGTGACCACCTCACCCCGATTGAGCGTGATCTCGTTTGGGTCAAAGGCAAAACGCGCTGCGGTGATGGTGATGGTCTTGGGAGGCCGTGGAGGGCGGGGCGCCGCGCCGACGGCCAAGGCAAAAAAGGAAATGCTGGCGATCAGAATGGTCCTGAGTTTCATCCAAAAGGCTCCCTGGGGTGTAGTTGACGAATCATCAAGGCGCAAGATATTTGAGGATGAGCTGCTCATCCTCCACGCTTAATATGGCTCGGACGCGCATGTGCCGTAACACAGCTTTCGTCTCCCGAGGGGAAAGCGAATCCGGGGGATTGTGGCAGCGGCCGCAGTTGGCCTGAAAGCGGCGTTCGCCCTCCTGCTGCGGAGTGACTTTGACGCGCGGCAGAGCGTGTGCTCTGGTCGCAGGTGCGCGCGTCTGCGGGCGCGCTACGACCCGAAAGCAGCAGACAAACAACGCAATCATTGCTAAAAGGGCGGCAAGACTTTTCATTTGGAGCCTCCAGGCCAGGCCGGGAAAAGAAATCGGTAGGTAATCTGAAAATTCCAGATATTCGCATTGCCGGCGGAGCTGAACTCCCGACCGTAACTTCCATTCAAGCGCACGTCATGAGGCAAATAATAGTTCAGGCCGAAATCAACGCGATTCGCGTCCCTTGAGGGGAGAAAGGCTTGCGGCGAGGGAACGCCCTTGAAAAACTGCTGCACGCGGGCAACAGGCTGTAGGCGAGCGAGACCGGAAGTGTTGCGGCGATCTTTGGCGAGCCGGTAAGCGGCCTCGAGCCAGTACCCTTGTCCACTGGGGGAATGCGCGTATTCGGCGCGAACGTCAACGGGAATACTGGGCGGCTGCCAGACGAAGTAGGATCCCGCGGCGTTGTAATCGGTGTCCTGAAGAAATCTCTGATAGGACACACCGAATTCAATTCCTGCATCGGGAAGGACGACACCTGTGCGGCCTCCCGCCGCGCGGCCTGCCCGCAGATTCTGGACGGTGCTGAGGGCGGAAAAGTAGGCGGTGTAGTTCCACTGCCATTTCTCGCGCGCCACGGCGACGCCGCGAATCATGGCTCCATCGCTCGAAGCGGAAGTGCGCGTGCCGATGGGGAAAATAATCGCGGGATCCTGGAAATTGCGAATCCAAACCGCGCCGTAACGTTCGGCGTAGATGTTGAAAGGAGTAATGAAGCGGCCGACGGTGATGGTGAGGTGAGAATTGGCAATGTAATCGAGCTCGGCATAGTCCAACGCCGTGAAGAATTGTCCCTGGTAAGGGCCAGTGGTGCCATCCTGGCGGGCAAAAAAGCCCTGAAGAACAGCGCGCGATTCAATCAGCCAGTGATCCCCGAGGGGTGCCGCCAGGACAGGAGAGATGACCGGCTGGTAAAAAGTAAAGCCGGCATTCGAAGTCCCAACAAATTGCACACCGCCGGAGAGGATGAAAGTGGAGGACTGTGCGCTGAGAGTGGAGGCACAGCAAAAAGCCAGCACGAGCGTCGCGACAATTTTGTTCACCTTGACATCCTTGGGTTGTCACCCTTCCTAAGAAAATTCATTTGTGGCGCCCGCTAGCGCTTCAGCGGAACGCTCCGGAGCCGCGGTGCACGCCATAAACATGGTGCAGATTACTGCTTCACGGGTTTGCAGTTGTCACGAGGAAGTCAAACGGAAGTCATCTTCCTGCTGGTGACATAGCGCGGACAAAACGAAGCAGCGCGCGAATAGTCCAAATGAGTACCCACCTGCTAGTGCGAATTAGCACCTGAAATTGTCCACGATTGGACCTGCACATCCGGCGAAGGCACGCGGATACTCAGCGGGCGAGGGCAATGCGATGGAGAAAACGACACGCATATTGGTGGCGAACGCGCCAAAACTCATGCGCCAGGCGGTGGTGGCGACGCTTTCCGACCAGCCCGACATCGAGATTGTTGGAGAAGTGTCGGATGAATCCGAGATATTGCTGCGCGTGCAAGCGACGGTGCCGGACCTGGTGGTGGTCGCACTGGATGAAACGGAAGCGCGCCCCGAGATTTGTGACCGGGTACTCCGCGAGTATCCCGGCGTGCGCGTGATAGCGGTGGCATCGCGGAAGGATCGGACGATATGTTATTGGGCTTCTTTCGACATTCATTCCAACGACATCGAAACTTCGCCGCAGGCATTTCTGAGCGCGGTGCGCAACGCGAGCGCCCCCGCAAGGAACGCGCTGTGAGGACAGCGAAACAGAGAAGAGGGGAAGTCACGCGGCGCGGCCGGCTCCGCGGATTATGGCTTGGAACTGCACTGCTGGCTTGCAGCGGAGGATTGCACGGGCAACAGGCGAGTTCCCCACGGAGCAGTGTGGGAGCGGGACGGGCGCCGGCGAAGTCCGATTCGTTCGAACTCGAAAGAGAAAACTCAGCACGCGTCGCCGCATCACCGCAGCGGATACGGGAAGTCCTGGTGAAGGATCCCGGGCTGTTGGTGGAGCTGAAGCGGTGGGTTTCCAAAGAGGCGACTTCCAATGGGCAAATGATCGCCGACGAGGACTTGACCGACCAGGCGATCTTCGAACGGCTTGACGAGGACGTGGTCTTTCGTTCCGTGGCCACGCGACTCGTTCAGCGCTACGGCTACCTGTTGCCGGCAGTGAACCCCGATTCGGACCTGGGCAAGCAGCAGGAACTGGTGCTGAAGGAGCGAGCGCGGCGGTTGGTGCAAATCGAAGCGCAGGAAGATGCCGAATCCTTGAAAGGACCGAGAGACGAGGATTCGCCAGAGAATATTCAGCGCGCGAAGACTTGCGATCCACAGCGGGAAGAAGACTGTGACAAGGGCGTGCCTGAGCGACAGCGGCAGCGGGAGCGACAGAACCTCGGCGAGCCCAGCACGCCTGCACCTTTGAGAACTGGCCCAGAGAACGCGCCCATGCCGAACGAGAATGCCACGAGTCCGGCGATCTTGCGCGCGAGAATCAACGCCGACCCGGCAGAATCCTCTACACGCGGTCTGGACGACGCAACCGATTCCTTACGGCCAGCTGCGTTGTCAAGTTCACCAGGTCCTTTTGCTGCTCGAGCCGCGACGGCAGATTTGGCAAGTCTGGGGGACAGCCTGCGCGGGGCAACGGCGAACGCGGACAGGGATCCGTCGCGAACTGCGAGCGAATCCAGGGGAGCATCAACGCGCAGACGATCGAACCAGTACGTTGAGAGCGGCATGCGGGGGTCGCTTTCCAAGGATTCCAGCAGAGAAGCGCCGCAGGGCGCAATCGTTCACAAGCAAAATCCCTACGCGGATATTCCTTCGCTGTACGACTTGTATGTTCAGGTGCCCGCAAGCGGGCGAGGCGCCGAACGCTTCGGGATTGATATTTTGAGCGGGGGGTTGCGCGAGCCGGACGCGATTCCGATGGATTTGCCGGTGGGGCCGGACTACACGGTGGGCCCCGGGGACAGCCTGGCGATTGACCTATGGGGTGGCGTATCCCAGCGCATGCAGCGCGTTGTGGACCGGCAGGGCCGGATCGCGCTACCTGAAGCAGGGCCCCTCCTGGTTAGCGGGAAAACGCTGGGAGAGGTTCAAACGACGGTGCAGGAGGTTTTGCGCTCGCAGTACCGCGACATATCCGCGGACGTATCTCTGTCACGCTTGCGCACGATACGCGTGTACGTGGTTGGAGAAGTTGGCGAACCTGGGGCGTATGACATCAGCTCACTTTCGACACCGCTGAACGCGATTGTCGCCGCGGGAGGCGTGACGCAGCGGGGCTCTCTACGTTCCCTAAAACACTATCGAGGGAAGCAACTGATCGAAGTTGTGGACGCTTACGACCTGTTGTTGCGTGGCGTTGGCACGGATGCGAAGCGCCTGGAAACGGGCGATTCGCTGCTCGTGCCGCCCGCGGGCCCGCAAGTCACCATCGAGGGAATGGTCCGACGGCCGGCGATCTACGAGCTGCGCGGTGCAACCACGCTGGAAGAGGCGCTGGAGCTTGCCGGAGGAGTTCTGCCCGCCGCAGCGCTGCAGCATGTGGAAGTGGAACGCCTGGTAGCGCACCAAAAGCGCACCATGTTCAGCCTTGATCTGTCCGCCACGGAAGGTTTGGACATGGCAACGACGAAGTTGGACGAGTTTGAAGTACAGGACGGCGACCGGATACACATTTTTCCGATCGCGCCATACAACGATCAAGCCATTTATCTACAGGGCCACGTGCTTCGGCCGGGACGCTATTCGTACAAGGAAGGCATGAAGCTGAGCGATCTGATCAGTTCGTACGCAGATTTGCTGCCGGAACCCGCCGGAGGATATGCGGAGATCATACGTCTGAATCCGCCGGATTATCGTCCCACCGTGGAGAGTTTCGATCTTTCGGCTGCGCTGGCCACCCCAGCAGGATCGCCGAAGCTGCAGGCGCTTGATACGGTGCGCATCTTCAGCAAATTCGATTTCGAGGGCGCACCAGACGTTTGGGTGGGCGGGGAAGTGCGCGATCCAGGCTTGTATGTGACCTCAGGTCAGGTGAGATTTCGCGACGCGGTGTACCTGGCGGGGGGAGTTTCTTCGGAAGCCGCGATGGATTCCGCGCAACTCTTCCGAACATCCAAGGACGGCACGCTGAAGATTCTCAGCGTGAATTTAACTGACGCGCTCGCCGGGAATCCCGCGGACAATTTGTTGCTGGAGCCGCACGATCGCATCATCGTGCATCGCAATCGGGCGAAGGTCGATCCACCCACGGTTTATGTGAGGGGCGAAGTGGCGAAGCCGGGCCGCTACCCGCTGACATCGAATATGCGGGTGGAGGATTTGGTGCTAGCCGCCGGGGGGCTGAAGCGAAGCGCGGACGCGCAGAGCGCCATGCTCGCGCATGAAGAAGAAACTGCTGCAGGCGCCCCAGCGGCCACGAGTGTAACCATCAACCTTGCCGCGGCGACGACGGGCGATACCGCGGCCAACCTGCCGCTGAACAATGGGGACGTGCTGACCATCCGGCAGATTCCCGGCTGGGACAACCTGGGAGCCAGCGTAACGATTCGCGGCGAGGTTTTGCATCCCGGCACCTACGGGATTCGGCCGGGCGAGTCGCTCGCAGGGGTTTTACTCAAAGCAGGAGGCTTCACTTCGGAAGCCTACCCATACGGTACGGTACTGACGCGCCGCGATGTGCGGGACCTGGAATTGAAGACGCACGATGAGCTGGTGGCACGCGTGAAATCGGAAGAGACGCAGTTGAAGGCTTTGCCGGAAAACGATGCGGACCAGAAAAACGCCAAGCTCACGACGCTCGCGCAAGTTGATACAGCGCTCACGCAACTGGAGACGAATCTGCCGATCGGGCGGGTGGTGATCCACGCGTCGCCGGACCTGAAGACATTTGGACAAGCTGCGGCCGGTGCGCCGCTTCGCAACGGCGACGTCATTTTAATTCCGAAGAAAGCGAACTACGTGCTGGTGAACGGCCAGGTGTTCAACGCCACCGCCGTCGGCTACGTGCCGGGAAGAAGCGCCAAGTGGTACCTGGGGCAAGCGGGGGGATTGACGCAACTGGCGGACAAAAAGGCGGTGTTTGTGATTCGCGCCAATGGATCCGTTCTTGCCGCGAAGAACAACGGCACCCTCTGGTCCGGCGATCCCCTGTCAGCCGTGCTCTTACCAGGTGATGCCATCGTTGTGCCGGAAAAAGCTCCAAAGATAGGCACGCGCAATTGGGGACCCCTGATTCAGTCGGCGCAGCTTGCGACATCGGTCGTACTCGCGGTCGCGTATTTGAAGCCGTGAGAAAGTCCATCGAAAGGCCATGAGAAGAATCGCAATGTTAGCCGGACTTATCTTGACGAACGTGACGTTGTCCGCGAGTTTTGCGGCTGCGTGCCCCCAGCAGAGAGACGAAGAGGCTGGAGCTTCCCACGTGAGTACGTCCGTGAGCGAAAGCCCGCAGCCCAATCTCGGGGGAATCACCTGGAAGAAGCAGGAGGAGGGGTTCAGCAAGCCTGAGTCGCCTTTCGAGAGTGCAGGCAGGCGGTTTTTCTCTGATCAGAAAGAGATTTGGACGAGCCCAGTGCGGCTTCGCTGGTCAGACGCCGAGTGGCTGGTTCCTGTCGCGGGAATCACGGCGGGGATGATCTTGACGGACGCGAGTTTGAGCCGAGGCCTGCCGAACGGCCCCAAAATGTTGCGTCTGCAAAACGACGTGCGAACGGGGAGCGTTGCCGGACTCGGCGCTGCTTCGGGTGGGATGTATCTCTGGAGCCTGCACACGCGCGACCCGCATCAACGCGAGACCGGCTTGCTGGCCGGGGAAGCGATGATCGACAGTCTCGTCTTGACGGAGGGCGTGAAAATTGCCGCGGGCCGCGAGCGGCCCAACCAGGGGAACGGGCAAGGCAACTTTTTCCAAGGCGGAGATTCGTTTTCTTCGGGACACTCTGCCGCTGCGTGGGCGGCCGCTGGAATCCTGGTGCACGAATATCCGGGAGCGATGACGAAGTTGCTTGTCTACGGACTTGCCGCGACCGTCAGCATAGCCAGCGTGGGAAGCAAGCAGCACTTTCCTTCGGACGTGCTGATCGGCAGCGGAATGGGATGGCTGGTGTCCGAGTATGTTTACCGGACGCACCATGATGCGCAGGTTGGCGGGTCCGCATGGAATTCGATCGGCGCACGAAGTCGCGAAGAAGGATCTGAGCCGGTGCAAGACCCGGGTTCCACCTATGTTCCGCTCGATAGCTGGGTGTATGCGGCGTTTGACCGGCTGGCGGCGCTGGGCTATGTGAACGCAGCATTTCAGGGGGCGCGGCCGTGGTCGCGCGCGCAGTGCACACATCTCCTGGAGGATGTCGAAGAACTGCTCGGTGGTGCGGGCGGATCGAAGTGCATCTGTCGAACCGCAGGCGCGCGCGCTTATCTTCGCGCTGCATCGCGAGTTTGCCCGGGAAGAAGTGAACCTCACCGGCGCAAACAATTCGGCCGAAGTCGACTCAGTCTACACGCGCTTCTTAAGCGCGAACGGAACGGTTCTGGATGATGGTTACCATTTTGGACAGACGATCGCTTACGATTTCGGCCGGCCCTTCCGGCAGGGAACTAATTTGATAAGCGGCGCCTCGGCCAGCGCGACTTACGGAAGCCTGTTTTTTTACTTTAGCGGCGAATACCAGCACGCGCCGTCCGCTCCGGCATTATCCCCCACGGAAATTCAATTCATTGCGGACCACGACAGAGTTGCACCGCCCGCGGAGACGCCCTTCGCCTCGATCAACCAATTCCAGCTTCTGGATGCGTATGCGGGGATCAATTTCCACGGCTGGCAGATGGCCTTCGGCAATCAAAGCCTTTCGTGGGGACCCGGCATCGGTGGTTCGCTGCTGCTCAGCAACAATGCCGCTCCCTTTCCGATGTTGCGCATTTCACCGGCGGATGCGGTAGAGATTCCGGGGCTGTCGAAGATTTTCGGGGCGTTTCATTGGGAGCAATTTTACGGCCGCGTTGCTGGGCATCCCGGCCTACAGCAACCGTGGATTTATGGGCAGAAAATCAGCCTCAAGCCGTTTCACTCGCTCGAGTTTGCCTATGGCCGCACGACCCTGATCGGGGGCACGGGACATCCCCTGACTTCACGCTTGTTTCTCGAAAGTTTTTTTGGCCGAGTGAATGCGGCAGAGAAGAGCGTCCCGGGTGATTCGCGCACCGCGGTGGAATGGACTTGGCGATTGCCCAAAATGCACGACTGGGCCACTTTCTACGGGGAGCTCGAAGACGATGACGATCCAATCCCCCTGCAAAACCCGGCCAAAAGCGTTCTGCGTCCGGGCATCTATCTTCCCCGGTTGCCGCTGTTGCCGAAGTGGGATTTGCATTTTGAGTGGACGACTTCCACTTCGCCGGGCCACGGGGCGCTTCAAAGTCACGGCGAGTTGAACTATTGGAACCTGGACTACACCAGCGGGTACACCAACGACGGCAGCCTGATGGGCAACACCGTGGGGCGCGAAGGAATCACGCTGCAGGCCTGGACGCGTTATTGGATGGGGCCGCGCAAAACGCTGGATTTTGTTTGGAAGCAGAGCCGCGTGCTTTCCGACTACATTCCTGGCGGCGGGAAATGGCAGGACTATCAAGCCAGCTATTCGCACACGTCGCGATCCGGCTTGTTCGTGAAGAGTTTTTTGCAGTTTGAACGCATCTCCAGTTTTCCGCTGCTCTTTTCCGGCTCCCGGAACAACGTGGTGGCATCCATCGAAGTGGGAATTGTCCCGCAGTGGGGGCGGCACCAGAGCACTTCGCCGCCTATGAGTTTGCCGCGCGAGGCTTCGGAGTCACGGGAGGCGTCCCGATGAGTTCCAGCGCGGCGAAAAGTGCACGCGAAATTCTGCAGAACGTAAATGTGGATCAAATCCTGGAGCGCCGCCTTCGACGGGATCAGGTGGAGATCCGCGGCCGCCGGATCGCGCGCGCCCGTCATCTTTGGACGCGAAGAAAACT
This sequence comes from Candidatus Acidiferrales bacterium, assembly GCA_963780785.1. GTDB lineage: Bacteria > Acidobacteriota > Terriglobia > Acidiferrales > UBA7541 > Acidiferrum. The sequence continues at coordinate 21,612 of CAWADS010000064.1, read as the reverse complement.
CCTGGGCAAGTTCAGTGTCTGGGGCGCCGCGGCCTCCTTATTAATCGCCATTTTGATTCCCTCACGGTACGCATCAACGACTCGCCTGATGCCGCCCGACCCGCCGCAAGGACAGGGCATGGCGATCGCCGCCGCTCTCACCGGACGGATCGGTGGAAGCATCGGGGCGCTGGGCAGCAGTTTGCTGGGCATGAATACTTCGGCCGATCTTTTTGCCGAAGTGATACTGAGCCGAACGGTGCAGGAAGAGCTCATCAACAAATTCGAATTGCGCAAGGAATATGGGGCTAGGCGCATGGTGGACGCCAGGAAAGAGCTGACCCGGCGGACGGATATCTCCATCGATCGCAAAAGCGGCGTACTGACAATCCAGGTGACGGATCACGATCCAAAACGCGCCAGCGCCATGGCCCAGGAGTATGTCGCGCAATTGAATAATGTGGTGACGCAGCTGAACACTTCTTCGGCGCATCGCGAGCGCGTGTTTCTAGAGGAACGTCTTTCGGAAGTAAAGGCAGAGCTGGAGGCCGCGGAAAAAGAGTTCAGCCAATTTTCGAGCAAGAACGGGGCCATCGACATCAAGGAACAAGGCAAGGCGATGGTGGAATCCGCGGCGATTCTTGAAGGGCAATTGATCGCCGCCCGGACGGAATTGCAAGGGCTGCGGCAAAGCTACGCGGACCATAACATCCGCGTGCGTTCCCTGCAGGCGCGTGTGAGCGAACTCGAGCGCCAAATTCGGAAAGTGGACGGCCTCACGGAGACCGGGGGAAGTTCCAACGCGCGGGACGCCGGATTGTATCCCTCGATTCGCAAGCTACCCCTGCTTGGCGTGACGTACGCCGATCTGTACCGCCGGACAAAGGTGGAAGAGACGGTGTTCGAAACGCTGACGCAGCAGTACGAGCTGGCCAAAGTGCAGGAAGCCAAGGAAGTCCCCAGCGTGAAGGTATTGGACCCCGCGGACGTGCCGGAGAAGAAGGTGTTTCCGCCCCGGACACTCCTGGTTCTGACGGGAACGATCACGGCGCTGGTCATGGGCGCACTGTGGATTTTCGCGACGGACGGATGGAAAAAGATCGATCCGCAGGACCCCGGAAAACTGCTGGTCCTGGAGATGGTGAGCAGCGTCGAGCCACAACTGGCGTATGTGACGCAGCAGCGCGCGACGATGCTGGCGCGAACAAAAAAGTTTCTGGAGCGTTTTGAGGGAGAAGTGACGTCCGCAGAAACGGAGCAGTAAAAGGGAGGCAGTCTCAGAGCAATCCGGGCCGACGGAAGTGAACAAGTGCGCGAAATGATGCGGGTGATTCCACACATGCGGTGCGTTCGCTCTCAGAATTGGCTCGAAAAGAGATAGACGATGCTCACTCTATTTATTGCGGCCCTGTTCGTCGTATCTGGTGACGTCTTCTTTATTTTCCAGATCGGCGGATTCACGGTTCGCATTTTTCAATTACTGGTTCTGCCGTTGATCCTCAAGGGGGTCTGGGATTTTGTTTGGCGACTCAGCCCACAGTCACTGCCGCTGGGATTTAAAATGCTCGTTCTCTGGACCTGCTTTATTGTTGCTTTCGTCTCCAACACTACCTTTTTACCGCGCAACATTTTCTACGCGGCCTGGCTAATCTTCGACGTTCTTCTAGTTCTTGGGATAACTCAGTTGGTCAATACCCCTCGCAAATTGAACGCTGTTTTGCGCTGGTACATCTACTCGTTCGTCTTTTCGGCAGTGTTCGGGCTTATACAATTTAGCTTGCCTCTGCTCGGACTTCCCGGCCTGCTGGTGCAGCAGTGGTGGTTCGCAGGGTATTTGGCACGCATAAACGGCTTCACCTATGAGCCCTCCTACTACGCGACCTACATGCTCACTGGCTGGGTCCTGGTGGATTATTTGCGCTATCGGAAGATTTCACCTGTGCGCGGAATGAATCTGATCGCCTGTCTTATCACCGCTGCGCTGCTCTTGTGCGGCTCCAGGATGGGCTGGCTCATGATGATAGCTTGGATCGCTCTGAGGATTTTCTGGAGTGTGAATGACCTTGGATTCGTTTGGCTTTCCCGGAAAATGGTTGTGGCGAGCGTCGTCCCATTGCTCATGGTTCCCTATGGGCTAGCGAGACTTCATATCGATTCCGAGGACCTGAAGTTCCTGGCGGCGGGTATTGGAACGCTTGACAGTTCCTCGCATTCAAGCGGCGAAAGGTTTCTTGTTTTCCGTGAAACCCTCAACGTGTTTTATGAGCATCCGCTTATTGGCGTGAGCTTGGGAGGCGTTGCCACGGAAATCGGACGTTCGCGGCATAGCGCCATCTCCGACAACGAAGCCATTAAAGATAATGAAGGCATTTGTACCACCGCTGAGATTCTGGCCGCCAGCGGCTTGGTTGGATTCATGCCCTATTTCTTGTACATGAAACGTCTGATGTGGACGACGATTCGCATTGAGGATCAAAGCGGATTGGGGATAAATGTAAAAGCGTTAGGGTGGTCTCTTTTATTCTTAATTCTCATACTCCAGTTCAACGAAACCATTTTGCGCAGTTATGTATGGCTGCACATTGGAATCTTGTCTGCAGCCTATAGAATTGTCGTTTTTGTGAGGGAGGAAGGCTGTTCCGTTGAAGGACGAACCGTTGCTTCACTCGGCACTGCAATCCTACGTGTCCCGGCCACTTCTGCCTGATCCGTGTCGTTTTGTCAGAAGAGGCGTCCGGACATGGAGTTAGCAGAACTTGAATATTATGAAAACCGTTCTCAAACCTCTGATTAGCGTGCTCGGTGGAGAAGCCGGCGTGCGCATCGCCAATTTGTGCCTCGCGCTGCTGATCGCGCGGGTTTTTGGCGGAGCGGTGCTGGGCATCTACGCAGCCTGCATCGCCGTTGTGACTGTTGCCACGATGTTTGCGGAGAACGGACTGCACACGACGGCCCTACTCGAATTAAGCGGCCAGGCTCCCGGGCACGGGGAAATTGCCGGGAGACTCTATCTCGGCAAAACGATACTGACTCTCGTCACGCTTCTCATACTCGCGGGAATCGGGTTCAGGCTGAAGCTCAGCCCGTTTGTTTGGACGGTGGCGTTTTGGGTGACGCTGCGCACCGTTTTTCAGTCCTATTCGCAATTGCACATGTCGTTTCTTAAAGCGCGAGCGAAAGCAAATGCGATTGGCCCGATCCAGTTCGTCCACTCGTTCCTATTGTTGGTGGGGATTGTTCTTGCGTACAAACGAGGATGGAGCCTTTTCCTTCTGCTCGCGTGGTTCACAGGCGGGCAGCTCTGCGAGCTGGCGCTTGCGGGTTTCGCCGCCTGGCGAACTGGAATTCGGCCGGCGTGGCCGTCAACGAATTTCTTTTGGCCCACGATTCGCAGGTCCATGCCGCTGGGAATTGGCAATGGCCTTGCCAATGCCATCATCCGCCTGGACACGATCATATTGGCCGCCCTTGTGACGCCTTCGGAATTGGGGAGCTTTTCCGCCGCGAATACGCTGCTCGCGGTCTTCTATGTGGCTTGCTGGCTGTTTGGCAGCGTGCTCCTGCCGGAGATGGTGCGCCTCTCGAACGCGCCTGAGGCGTTGAGAGCTTACACGAGGAAGTGGGCCCTCTGGATTGCATCGACGATGATTCCCTGCGTGCTGCTCGTGTCTTGGGCTGCTCCGAAGCTGATGGTGTTGCTCTACGGGCCGGCATTTTCCAGAAGCGGGACGATTGCATCCACTATGGCCTTGGCTTGTCCGTTGATTCTGCTCAACTCGTTGTATGCGAATCTTGCTATCGCCACAAACTCGAAAGCAATTTTTCTGGGAATGTTCGCCGCAACGGCGGCCCTCACACTGGCGCTGGACTTCTTCTTGGGACGCGCGTTCGGTGCGATGGGAATCGCGGCAGCAATTGTGATTCGGGAAGCGGGCATGCTGGCCGGTTTCTGGATGCTGATGTCTCGGAGTCCGTCCCCGGCCGCGCAGGTGGGCTATCCGATAACTTCCTGAGGGGAAAATGGCCCGGTTCCGGTGGGCGTCTTTCGAATTTGCGAGCTGCCATGACCAAAATTGTTGCAATCGACGCGCGATGGTTGGTGGGAGGGATTGGAACGTACACGGAGAATCTCCTGCTTGGCCTGGGACAAAACGCGAACGGCGTGGAATTTCACGCTATTGCCAGAGGAGCGGACGCTGCGCGCGTCAAGGAGTTTTGCTCCCACGTGAAGGTCATCGACGTTCCGATTTACACGGTGCGCGAGCAATTCTTGATTCCCCGCGCTGCAACAGGGTGCGACCTGCTACATGTGCCGCATTTCAACGCTCCCCTGCTGCATCGAGGACCGCTTGTGATTTCAATTATGGACGTGATCCATTTGCGTGCTCCGGACTACCGGAATACGTTGCGTTCTTACCTGTACGCGCGACCTATGTTGAACGCCGCGGCCCGCAAGGCAGATCACGTCGTTACGGTCTCAAATTATTCGAAAACCCAGATCATGGAGACGCTGGGGACTCCTGCCGCCAAGATTTCCGTGATCCACTGTGGCGTCGGTGCGCAATTCCGCGAATACGGAAACGACCAGAAATTCCGGAACGCAGCCCGAATCCTCGGGATTGACACCCCCTTTTTGCTCTATGTGGGGAACCTGAAGCCGCACAAAAACGTGTCCACGCTGTTGCGCGCCTATGCGCAACTCCGTCGGGGCAAAAGATTCGCGCACTCTCTGCTGATCGTCGGAGACGATGCCCGGTGGAAACACACTGTCGTCGAAGAATGCGTCCGCCTCGGCATCCGCGACACAACGGTTTTCGCACCCTTCGTTTCCGCAGATCTATTGCCAAGAATTTATGCCGCCGCGGACGCTTTAGTGATGCCGTCTACCGCAGAGGGGTTCGGCTTGCCGGTGCTCGAAGCGATGGCATGTGGTACCCCGGTGGTATGTTCCAACGCCGCCAGCCTTCCCGAAGTTGCGGGAGATGCCGCTTTGTATTTTGATCCAGCGAGTGCCAAGGAACTTGCCGGGCAAATCGAGCGCCTTTTGCAGTCCAAGGAGCTACGCACCTCGCTCCGAGACAGGGGCTTGCAGAGAGCGAAGCAGTTTACCTTGCAGGAATTCACGCGCAAGCACATGGCTCTTTACTGCCAAGTGATGGGATTGAACTGAGGCGGAAGCAGGGGCCGCGAGTGGGCAACTCGCTGGCTCCAGGCCTTCCGCACTTTTCTCGTGACGGGGAGTAATTTATGGAACACGCTTATCGCGGACAGGACGCGGCGATCGAATGTTGGGAGAAGTTTGCACAGGAAGATCCGTACACGTACATCCTCACCTCCGTGAGGAAGGGCAATCCGCGAGAATTTTGGGAGAGCGGGCGGCGAACGGTGGAGAAGGAACTTGTCCCGCTAGTGAAGGCCCGCGGGATATGTCCAGGAATTGGCCTTGAACTCGGATGTGGAATGGGGAGGTTGGTTTTCCCTCTCGCGGCCTACTTCCTGGAAGTGGTGGGCGTGGACATAGCCGAAGGCATGGTGCAGCGCGCGCAGTATTTCGCCCGCGACAAGGGCGTGCGCAACGCGCGCTTTTCCACCATCTCCGGGCCGGAAGACCTGCTGAGCCGCGCGGGAAACTATTCGGGAAGAATCAACTTCCTTTACTCCCTGCTGGTCTTTCAGCACATTCCCGAATGGCCAATGATCGAGGGATATCTGCAGGCCATCGGAGTCCTGCTGGAAGAAGACGGCATCGCTTATCTGCAATTCGATACTCGCCCGAAGAGCATCGGGTATCGCGTGAAAACCAAACTTCCGGATTTTCTGCTGCCACGCTTTTGGCGGCGGGGTATTCGCCGCATTCGAAGGTCCCGCGAAGAGATTGAAGCAGGCATGCGACGTGCAGGACTTGAAATCATCGGAGAACTGACACCGGCCACGGAGTATCACCGCTACATCTTAAGGAAAGCCCCGAAAGCGTTGTTCTCCTCATGAGTCCATCGTTACAACAGGAACGCATGGCTGCCCTGGCGAGTGATGGGCTGCTGGGGGTAGCTGCCCTGGAGAGATTGCGTGTGGCCATCGTGCACTACTGGTTCGTCAATCGCAGGGGCGGCGAGCGGGTTGTCGAAGTGATGGCGAAGATGTTCCCGAAAGCTGATTTGTTCTTCCTGGTGGTAGATCCGGAGAAGTTGCCCGCCTCGCTTCAGAACCGCTCGGTCAAAACATCGTTTCTGCAGAGCTTGCCGGGCAGCAAGCGCTGGCATCGCCAGTTGCTTCCGCTCTATCCGCTCGCGCTGGAGCAGTTCGACCTGAGGGAATACGACCTCGTTCTCAGCTCGGAATCCGGTCCGGCAAAAGGCGTTCTGACGAATACGCAAACCTGCCACGTGTGCTATTGCCATTCGCCCATGCGTTACTTGTGGGATTTTTATTACGGGTACAAGAATAGCCGCAGCATTGGAACGGTGGCGCGGCCGGTGTTTTCGCTCGCGTGCCACTATTTACGAATGTGGGATGCGGCTTCGGCGCAACGCGTCGATTACTTCGTGGCGAATTCGCGAAACGTGGCCGCGCGCATCCGCAAGCACTACCGGCGGGAAAGCGCGGTTATTCATCCCCCGGTGAACGTGCGCGCCGGCTACCTGGCTAGCCGAACGGACGACTATTACCTGTGCGCGGGCCAACTCGTGGACTACAAGCGCGCTGATCTGGCAATCGCGGCGTGCAACCGGCTGGGCCGACGGCTCCATGTAGTCGGCGAAGGAGAAGAGTATCGAAGGCTAAGGCGGCTCGCGGGACCGACGATTACGTTTTACGGCGGGCTTTCCGACGAAGATCTTCGCGAACAATACGCACACTGCCGGGCGCTGCTGTTTCCGGGGGAAGAGGACTTTGGAATGGTTCCCGTGGAAGCAATGTCCTTTGGGCGTCCCGTGGTCGCCTATGATCGCGGCGGCGCGACGGAGACGATCAGCGGCTTTTATCCGGAACGCCCCGCTTCCGTGGCCAGATCTTCTGGAGTGTTCTTTCGCGAGCAGACGGCGGAATCCCTGATGGAAGCAATGCTTGCGCTGGAAAGTGTCGAGGATGAATTCTTCCCATTTCTGATCAAGCAGAGCGTGGAGCGTTTTGACGAAGCACATTTCAGAAACGGACTGGCAGGCTTTGTGAAAGAAAAACTGCGCGAACATCGCAGCAATGGATGGCAGGCATGATTCGCGGCCAGCTCAAACGCGCGCAATTCTTTCTGACGCTCGCGGTGTTTTCCGTGCCGCTGGCCTCCTTCACCGTGGCCGCTTTCTTGCGTTTCGCCACGCGCGCGTTGCCTCGCTACTCCACGGACGCGGAGCCCCGGCCCTACTTCGGATTGCTGTTATTGACAACCATTCTCTGGGCGATTGGCGCGGAATACTACGGGCTCACTTCGATCGAGAACCATCTGCACCCTCAGGGCAGGATCCGGCGGGTACTGCTCGCCTGCCTATCGACGTACCTAACGGTTCTTTCCGTGCTCTTTTTCTATCGGGACACCTCTTTTTCCCGCGTGTTCATCTGGCTCAGCTGTATGAATATTGTGCTGCTGGCTCTTCTTGTTTCCGTGCTGTTCCGGAAATTTTGGCACCGAAGCCCATCTTCCCAAACAGCTTCGGGCCTGCTCCTGATCGTTGGCGCGGATGAATTCGCCGCTCGCGTCGCGGACACCCTTGCTGCAAGCCGCATTGCCCCGTGCGGCATCATGGGGCACATCCGCCTGCCGGGACAAATTTGCGCCATCGGGAATCGCCCCGTTTTCGAGATGTCCCAGGTGGAAGGGCTGGCCATCGGGAATGATTTTACCGATGTAATTCTAGCGATTCGCCCGGAACGGCTTGCGGATTTGCCCGGTCTACGCGCGCAACTCGCCCCGCTCTGTGCGCCGATGCGGCTGGTGCTCGACGTGGGCGAAGGCGTCCGGCCGGGACAGAATCTCTTTCATCTGGGAAACCTTTTGATGCTGGATCTGCAGTCCACTCCAGCCGAGTCGGCACTGTACGTGATCCTGAAACGCGCCTTCGATCTTGTTTTTTCGACCTGCGTGCTCGTGCTGGCCGCGCCCTTGTTTGCGCTTATTGCAGTGGTTGTGCGCTTGAGTTCGCCCGGGCCGATTATTTTCACGCAGGAGCGCGTTGGCCTGAACGGCAAGGTCTTTCGCATGTACAAATTTCGAACCATGCGCGTAGCTCCGCCGGGGGAATGCTACACGCATTGGACCGTGAAGGACGATCCCCGCTGCACGCGAGCCGGCAAGATTCTTCGGCAAACCAGCCTGGATGAGTTGCCTCAGTTTTTCAATGTTCTGAAGGGCGACATGAGTGTGGTGGGCCCGCGCCCGGAGGGCCCAATCCTGGTGCAACGGTTCATGCAGTCCGTCGGCAACTACAACACGCGTCACTACCTGAAAGTCGGCATTACGGGATGGGCGCAGGTGAACGGGTGGCGAGGCGGCACCTCCATCGAAAAGCGCGTGGAATACGATCTTTACTACATGCGGCATTGGACCCTGACCTTCGATCTATTGATTGTTCTTCTTACGTTCTTCCGGGGGTTCACAGACAAGAATGCCTATTGAGTTCGAGGAATCGGAGCTGTCCTGGGCCGCGGGGCGTGATAAAAAGTGTGCGCCGAAATGACCCGCTTGTGACAACTGCATGGAGGGATTTCTTTTACAGTCATCCATCGACCAGGAGGGTGACCCAATTTTTGCCGGCTGCGCAGAAGGTGGGAATGGCAATCTCTTCTGGTCGAGCCACCGAATCTCAATTGATGGTGAGGAGGGGGCAGGACATCACTGCTGAAGAGTCCCAGAGAGGTATTCACTGAGGAGCGCTTGCGTTGCTGTGGCTTTGGGAGGCGCTCAGTCAGCTTACCAAACTCCTTCTTCACCCGATGTCCCCAGCTTAGCAAGGGGAACTGAAGTTTTCCGCGGACCTTTCCGAGCGCGACAACGGAGATTCTATAGCAGAGTTCAATTGCTGACCGGGACCCATTTTGCAGACCGACACAACTATAAATACTTCCGCTGAAAGAAGTTGGTGGAGGCGGGGGGAGTCGAACCCCCGTCCGAAAAGCGCAACGGCCCGAAGCCTACATGCTTAGCTCAATTCGCTTAGTTTCGCCTTCCGCGCTCAGAATGAGCAAGAAACGCAGCCGACTAGTCCGATGGTTCTCGCCCAGGCCTTACGGACCGAAAGGCTCAAGCCAGCTCACTGTATGACGCTTCTTGCCGGGCCCGTGAGCAAAGCCCGGGGAAGCGTGCGCTTAATTAATTAAGCAGCAAGTGCCAAGTTGTTGTTGGCAGTTCTAGTTTCCATCCTGTTACGGGCGGGTGGGCCCCGGCATGCCTTCGAGACGCGACAGCTTCCGTCGAAACCGTGTCGCCCCCTGTTCGCTACGCCTGTTAGTTTAACACTCCTGGCAAACGGATTCCGTTCTGCCTTCTGGCAACCGCGGCTGAGCCAATTCCAAGCGAGTGATTCAGGCCGGGACATCCCCGGCTCTCTGCTCTCCTGATTCCCCTTCTATCTCGTTGTTAACACTGGACTTGGATACATCCCACCTATCGCGGATTGGAGCACTCCCTGCTCTCCTATCTGCGGAGGTTTCTGTGCACATTTCTGTGGATTCGCGTTTCACCTTCTCGCACTTCCTTCTCGCCGGTGCACTGCTCGCCGTCCTTGCGGCCGTACCTGGTGAAGGTCAGGCCCAGACGAAGGATCGTCCTTCGTCTGCCGCACAACAAAATGATCTGACCGCCTTGAACATAGAGGATCTTATGCAGGTGGAGGTAACCTCCGCTTCAAGAAAGGCGGAGAACCTATCGCAGGCACCCGCAGCGATTTTTGTGGTCACCGGGGAGGATATCCGGCGGGGTGGCTTCTCGTCGGTGCCTGACGCTCTGCGCATGGTGCCGGGTATGTACGTCGCGCAACAAACCTCTCACTACTGGCAAGTAGGCGCCCGGGGATTCAGCAGTGTCTTCAACAATAAGATGCTGGTCCTGATTGACGGCACGCTGGTTTACAGCCTAACCGACGGCGGCGTCTGGTGGGATGTCCAAGACCCGCCGTTGGAGGACATCGAGCGGATCGAAATCATTCGCGGGCCCGGCGGAACGCTTTGGGGCGCAAATGCGGTCGATGGTGTCATCAACATCATCACCAAGGACTCTGCAAAGACCCAGGGCGCCCAGGTGGTCACTTCGGCCGGCGTGGGCGAAGGTTATGGCAGCCGCGCTCGCTACGGCGGCGAGATAGGCCAGAACGCTTCCTTTCGGGTCTACGGAACCGCCAACTACTGGCTCCCAACCGTGGATGCGACGGGCCACGATCTGTACGATACCTGGAACATCTCGCAAGGCGGGATGCGCCTTGACTGGAATGCTTCCCCAAAAGACACCTTGACCTTTGATGGACAAGGCTACTCGGCCCATGTTCGTGATGTCCTCGACGTTTTCAGTCCCACTGCTCCTCCGCTGAGTGTCAATTCCAATTCGGTCGCGAAAGGCGGGCATGTGCTCGGCCGGTGGGGACACGCGTTCAACGACCGTTCCGTCATCAGCGTCCTCGGCTATTGCGACTGGACGGTCCGGAGCGAGGTTGTTTTTGGCGACGCCAACACTGCCTGCGACGCCGAGTTTCAGCACTCCTACTCCTTCACCGCGCGTCACTCGCTGACCTGGGGAGGATCGCTGATGACAGTTGGGACTAACAAGGCGACCGCCTTTACGGCCTGGTTCGTCCCGGCGTATCGCCGTGACACGACCTACAGCGGGTTCCTGCAGTATGACGTGAACTTGGTTTCGGACAAGCTGCGACTCATTGCCGGATCGAAACTCGAACACAATGCCCACAGCGGCTTTGAATACCAGCCGCAGGTTCGGGCTGTGTGGACGCCGGCCAAGGCGCACACCCTCTGGGCCGCGGCTTCTCGTGCAGTGCGCACCCCGGCCACTTCCGAAAACGACGACCGCCAGCGCATGGTGGAGCTCTCCACGGCGCCCCCGACGTTCTTGTTCGCGATCGGGGATCCGAATCTGCATTCCGAAGTGCTTCATGCCTACGAATCGGGTTATCGATACGAGTGGAAACAGAAATTTTCTGCTGATTTGGCCGTTTTCTACAACGCCTACTATCACCTCGTTGGGAGCGGCGCGATCGGCGCGCCGGTGGTCAATCCTTCTCCGTTCTACATTGACCTCCCATCCCCCTTTGCCAACGTCGGTGGAGGACAAACTCACGGGTTGGAACTCTACATGCGCTACGCTCTGACGCAGCGCTGGACGGTGTCCACGGCAATCACCGAACTGCGCGGGGCGTCCGATTCCGCGGCCATGGTGTCCGCCGCAGGAAACAATCCAAGACATCAAGTCAACTTTCAGTCCCGGTACAACCTGACCAATCTACTGAATTTCGACGCCGCGTATTACTACTACGATAGGCTACCCCCTGCGAATCTCGGGACCTACCTTTTGCCCTCCTTGCCTCCGGTGAATCGCGTGGACGTGGGGCTGTCTACCAATCCCCGCCATGGCTTCAGTTTCTCCGTGTGGGGACGGAACCTGCAGAGCAATCGACATCAAGAAGCCAACGGGCTCTTCTTCCCGGCAGGTCAGATTCCGCGTTCCGTTGTTTTCATGCTGAGTTGGGAGTCACACGAAAAGAAGCCGGAGCCAAACGCTGAGGGGCACCGCGGCCCGGCGGCGCAGTCTGCTGCGGAATGGGGACGGGCGAGTGATTCACGGGTCATCAACTAGCCGGACGCCGCAGGCAAACGGCAGAATCCGCTGCGCGCACCTGGACCCCGCGCGTGGCATTTTGCATTGCCTTAGAGGCTGCGTCGCGGCTCTGTCCTCCCTCCTGTTTCCTTTGCTTGCCGCCGCCCAAGTCCAACCCAGCGAATACCAAGTCAAGGCCGCCTTTGTTTTTCATTTCACGCAACTCGTGGATTGGCCGGCGGACGCTCTTGGACCCGAGAACCGCCCCCTGATCCTTTGCACCACAGGTGAAAGTGCCCTGTCCGGCGTTCTTGAAGCCACCATTCAAGGCAAGCAGATTGGCTCTCGCCCGCTTGAGGTGCGCCATCTACAGGAGAAGGAGAACCCCGCTGGATGCCATCTCCTGTTCATTGTGGGCAGGGACAAAAAGCGTGCCGCCGCAGTTCTCGCCAAATTGAACAACGCCCCTATCCTCACCGTTGGGGAATCCGACGACTTCATTCAACAGGGCGGCATGATCGGTTTCTGCCTTCTGGAAAACAAGATCCGCTTCGATATCAACTTGAAGTCGGCGCAACGCGCCAATCTCAAAATCAGTTCGCGGCTCCTGCTCCTCGCCAAGACCGTCGTCGGCGATGGCAGGCAAGGATGATGCAATGTTTTTTTCCAACATGTCGTTTCGCCGCAAGCTGACCATCCTGGTGGCAGCCTCCACCTTCTCGGCACTTGCCATGGCCTGTCTGGGCCTTGCGCTTTTTGAGCGCCACAGTTTTCGCAATGCCAGGATGAACGAGCTTTCCCTGCTCGGCAACACTCTCGGTGCAAACACCGCCGCCTCTCTCAATTTCAATGATCAGAAGGGGGCGGCGGAAATGCTCGCCGCGTTGCAGGCAGACCCGGACCTCACCGCAGCTTTTCTGTATGACACCACCGGGAAGGTCTTTGCCGAATACCGCCGGACAGACACCCGGGGTAACTTCGTGGTCCCGCCGATGCCATCGGACGGGACCCAATTCACGAACGGTTTCTTGACGGTGTCCCAGGGAGTCTTCTTGAGGGGTGAAAGAAGTGGCTCCCTGGTTCTGGTTTCGGACTTGCGTGCACTGAACCAGAAAATTCGCCAGTATGCCCAGATTTCTGCGCTCATCCTGGTCGTCTCCATCCTTGCCACATTCCTGGTCTCGATTCGGTTCTTGCGCATTGCCACCAATCCCATTCTGCAGTTGGCACGCATCGCGGGGAAAGTGTCCTCCGACGGAAATTATTCACTACGTGCCCCGGGGGGCGGAAAAGATGAAATCGGGGCTTTGATCCGTTCCTTCAATGACATGTTGGGCGACATCCAGCAGCGCGACTTGGCCCTGCAACAAGCCAACGATCAGCTCGAAATTCGCGTCAAGGCTCGCACCGCGGAACTCCAAAAAGAAGTCAACGAGCACATGCGCGCCGACGAAGCCCTCTCGAAGGAGCGCCAAGTCTTGCGCGCCTTGATTGATAATGTGCCGGATCTCATGTTCGTCAAGGATAAGGAGTGCCGTTACGTCGTGGCCAACGATGCGCTGGCTGGGTCCATGGGGGCGAAGTCACCCCAAGAGCTTATCGGCAAGACCGACTTCGACTTCTATCCTGAGGAGATTGCGAAATCCTACCGCCAGGATGATACGAACGTGATGCGCTCGAAACAGCCTTTGTTCAACCGGGAAGAGGCGGGCGTAGACGCCAGCGGGAATCGAAGCTGGTTGCTGACCACAAAGGTTCCCCTGCTAGACAACAACGCTAATGCCGTGGGCCTCGCGGGTGTCTGCCGTGATATTACTGCGCGCAAGAAGGTGGAACTTGAGTGGCAACGAGCCAAGGAAGCTGCCGAGGCCGCCAGCCGCGCCAAAAGCGAATTCCTGGCCAACATGAGCCACGAGATTCGTACCCCGCTCAACGGCGTCATCGGCATGACCGATTTGGCTCTCGATACGGAACTCTCCGCAGAACAGCGCGAATACCTCGAAACCGTGAAACTTTCCGCCGACTCGCTGCTCACTGTCATCAACGACATCCTCGATTTCTCCAAGGTGGAAGCGGGAAGAATGGAGCTCGACCTGAGCGATTTTAATCTTGCCGACTGCGTGGAGACGACCTTAAGGACTCTGGCCTTGCGGGCCGACGAAAAGGGCCTCGAGCTACTTTGCGAGATCGCGCCTGAGGTTCCCAGTGTCGTTTGCACGGATCCCACGCGGCTTCGCCAAATTCTCGTCAACCTCATCGGGAACGCCATCAAATTCACTCACAAAGGCGAAGTGTCGCTGAAAGTCGCGCTCCAATCCCAGGATAGCGATGCCTCCGTCTTGCATTTCACTGTTTCCGACACCGGCATCGGGATTTCTGAAGACAAGCAAAAATCCATCTTTGATCCTTTTTCCCAGGCCGATTCCTCCACCACCCGCAAATACGGCGGCACCGGACTTGGTCTTACGATCTCGGCTCGCTTTATCGCACTGATGGGCGGCCGGATTTGGGTCGAGAGTCAACCCGGCCGCGGAACGCAATTCCACTTCACCGTTCTCGCGAAGGTGGCGCACGAGAAGGTGGCAATCGGAATGCCCGCAACTCCGGAAGTCCTTCGGGGCGTGAGGGCATTGATTATCGATGACAATCGAACCAATCAACGAATCTTGCACGGCATGTTGCTGCGCTGGGAGATGAAGCCCACGACCGTGGACGGAGGGGAAGAAGCACTCGCGGCCCTTGCACTCGCGCGTGATAAAGGTGAGCAGTTCAGCCTCATCTTGACGGACATGCACATGCCGCACATGGACGGCTTCACTCTCATTGAGAGAATCCGCGAGCAACCTGCATTGTCTACACCCACCATTGTCATGCTTACCTCCGCAGGACACCGTGGGGATGCCGAGCGTTGCAGACAGTTAGGAGTGGCGGCATACCTTCTAAAGCCTGTTCGTCAGTCAGAATTGCGCGAAGCGATCGCCCTGGTTCTCGGCGGCCGGCCCTACAACGGTGCCATCCCTCTCGTCACCCGCTATTCTGTGCAGGACGTTCGCGACGTCGATGATATGCTTTCGATCCTCGTTGCCGAAGACAACTTGGTGAATCAGCGTCTTGCCGCCCGCATGCTCGAAAAAAGAGGTCATCGCGTCACCCTCGCTGGTAACGGCCAGGAAGCTCTCGACACCCTCGCGCGAGAGGACTTTGACATTGTTTTTATGGATGTCCAGATGCCCGAGATGGACGGCATGACGGCAACCTCCACGCTGCGCCAGCGTGAACAGGGCTCTTCAAAACATCAAGTCGTCATCGCCTTGACCGCTTATGCCTTGAAAGGTGATGAGGAACGTTGCCTTGCTGCCGGCATGGACGGATATCTTTCCAAGCCAATCCGGCCGCAGGAATTGGACGAAATCCTCTCCCGCCGGCTCGCCGCCCGCAGAATTTCTCACGATTCGCCCCTGGTCGCTGAGCCTTCCCCGTCGAAAGCCGGATAGTAGCGCGAGCATTTTTCCGGGAAGATTGCGTTTCCGATATTTCGTCGGTCCCATCCCCCATATCATGGCCAAACGACTCTTGGCCATGGACTGAGCAATTTGCAGGAACCCTTCGCATCGCCGGCCGGGACGCGCTAACATCTCTCCAGCTAATCCTGGAGATTCCCCGATGACATCGAAACTTCTCGTTTTCCGCCAGTCGACCCTGCTTTTTTTTCTGGCCTTGCTCATTTCTCCGCTTTTCGCCGCAGAACACTTTGCCGTCAAAGTCGAGCGCGACGTTTCCGCGAAAATGCGCGACGGCGTCACTCTTCGCGCCGACATCTATCGCCCGGACGCTGACGGAAAATTTCCCGTCCTTCTGCAGCGTACTCCCTACAACAAATCGGGCTGGAGCATGAATTTCGCATACCTGGCCGCCGGGCGCGGCTACGTCGTGGTGATCCAGGACGTTCGCGGCCGCTACACCTCCGAGGGAGACTGGTATCCTTTCGTCCACGAAGCCGAAGACGGTTACGACACCGTCGAGTGGGTCGCCGCTCTTCCTTATTCCGACGGCAGAGTCGGCATGTTCAGCGGCTCCTATGTCGGCGCCACTCAGATGCTCGCCGCCACGGCCCATCCCCCGCATCTCGCCGGGATCTGTCCCGTGGTTACCGCCAGCAACTATCACGACGGCTGGACCTACCAGGGCGGCGCCTTCGAACAATGGTTCGACGAATCCTGGGCCTCGGGCCTCGGACAGGACACTCTCAATCGCTCGGTCCAAAAAGCCACCAACGCACGCATTGGTGACGACGTTCTTCCCCTTACCACTTATCCGCTATTCAATCTCCCGGTTCCGAGTGTCGTCAACGCCTCCACGCCTTCGCTCGCCCCATACTTCCTCGATTGGCTTGCCCATCCTGCCTACGATGACTATTGGAAGCGCTTGAACCTCGAAGATCACTACCCCGATATTCGCGTTCCCGCACTGCATATCGCGGCGTGGTACGACATCTTCCTGGGCGGCTCTCTACGCAACTACACCGGCTTGAAAACCCGCGCCGCGACCGAAGAAGCCCGTAAAGGCCAGCATCTTCTCGTTGTCGTCGGCGGCCACGCCGGTGGCGGCCGCAAGATTGGCGACCTCGACTTCGGCCCCGAAGCCACAAAATACGAGGAAGGCGAAGCCACCCTTCGTTGGTACGATTTCCTCTTCAAAGGCGTGCAAAACGAATTCGCTACCGGCAAGCCCGTCACGATTTTTGTCATGGGCCCCAATCAATGGCGAGAGGAAGACGATTGGCCGCTGGCACGCGCCAAGAACACCCGATATTTTCTGCACTCACAGGGCACGGCCAACTCTTCCCGCGGCAATGGCTCTCTTTCCACCTCCGCGCCTGCTTCAGAGACGGCGGACAAGTTTACGTACGATCCCGGGAAGCCCGTGCCCACCACCGGTGGCCCGCTTTGTTGTGATTCCGCGCATCTTACTCCCGGCCCGAAAGACCAGCGCACTTTGGAAGAGCGCGACGACGTTCTCATCTACTCCACCCCGCCGCTCGAACACGACCTGGAAGTCACAGGCCCCGTGCGCCTCGAATTCTTCGCCTCCTCATCCGCGGTGGACACCGACTTCACCGCCAAGCTGGTCGATGTGTATCCCGACGGTTCCGCCATCAACATCGCCGAAGGAATCCTCCGCGCAAAATATCGTGATTCGCAGGAAACCCCCACGCCTCTCACGCCGGGAAAGGTCTATTCCCTCGCCATCGATCTCTGGGCCACCAGCAACGTTTTTCGCGCAGGCCATCGCATCCGCTTGGAGATTTCCAGCAGCAATTTCCCGCGGTTCGATCGCAATCTGAACACGGGCGAATCCGCCGCCACTTCCGCTATGTGGGCTATCGCCACCAACACCATCCTTCACGATGCGGCACACCCTTCCGCTCTTCTGCTGCCCGTAGTCCCTTAGTCTGCTTCGGGAGCAGGGCCAACCCTGCTCCCTCCAAGCGCATCCTTTAGATAGACAGGTGGCGTTCCGCGGCCGCCGCATTCCTGAATTGGGAGGACCCGACTTTTCAGCCACCGCCTCGCTGCCCCAACCACTCTGTTCTCAATTGGTTACGTCCCACCCCCCGCGCAGGAGCAACAATTGGTCACACGCTCCCTTCGTCCCCGTTGACTCCCCGCTGCGTTGCTCCCAAAATGAAGAATCGGGAGAATTTCCGGCGAAAACGCCGAAGATTGCCATGGCACCTGAACCCAATTCGGTGGAACAAGCGGTGGCGCGCGCCGTGCGCGATAACCTCGAGCGCATCAAGCGCACAAATGACGAACTGACGCAGGCGGTCGGTGATGTCGTCGCGGCCTGCTCCAGCAGCCGCCCCACCAACGCCCTTCCTCCGATGTTGCGCGCCCAAACGGCCGCCGCCGCGCTGTCAGCTTCTTTGGAGGTGTTGTCCCGCTTCATCGCCATGGCGCTGCAGGCGGGTCCCCGCAGCCCTCTGGAAGAAAGCATCACTCAGGCCATTGGCATCGCGGCCCCCGAAACGCCCGCCGCCCCGCAACGTCCGGCGCCCGGCATTCCGGCTCCCCAGGCTGCCGCCCCGAGTGCCGCGGCTCCCGCGCCACTGGAACCCGTGGAACCTCCTTCCTATGACCTTGAGCCCACGCCTCCGCCTCCCACTCCTGTAGAATTGGAATTGCCGCAAGGCGTGGCTGGCGTCGACTCCGAGTTCGACATCAACCAGTTAACTCCTGAGGAACAGGAACTCCACCGCCGCGCAAATCGCGTGGCCAAAGTTTCGATGCAGGATATTAAAATGTTGCGGCCGGAACTCGTTAGGCTGGGCCGCGAACACAGAGATATCTGCATCCGATTGAAAGATGACATTGAGAAAGCCCATCGAGAATACGACCGCAGATTCAAGCCCATCATGGACCACCCAGTCGATTACTTTTATCGCTGGTTGGTGGAGATCCTTGCCGACGGAGATGCTTCCTTGCTCGGCGAATACCCCTACGCCACGGCTGGCAAATCGCGCTAAGCACAACGCGACGCGCACGCATCGTGCAGCGCGCTCTGGCGCTGGGGCTTTGCGCGTCCTTCGTACCCAGGCGGCTTCTCTTACGCCTCCGTTACCACTGCGCCCGCAATCGCCCGCCACCGTTCGCAACGTTTCCACGACTCCGCAAAACACCGCCCACAAAAAGAAAAAAGCCGCCAAGCCCAAATCGCCCGCGTGCCGCACCGGCTGCAAGCCCGATACCTCGGCGCCGGCGCTCGATGCCGCGACTCCCGAAGACGCCGCCGCGCAAAAAGAGCTCGCCCTGCTTGCCCGCGACGTTCATCTCGGCACTCCCGGCTCTTACGAAAAGCTCGCCTCCTTCGCCAACAAAAATTCCGCCAGCGTTTGGGGACAACGCGCGGCCCTCGCTCTGGGCTACGAGGAATACTCCCACGCCCACGCGCAGCAAGCCCTCGTCTGGCTCCAGAAAGCCAAGGCCGACACGCTTCTGTACGAGTACACGCTCTTTTGGACGGCGCAAAGCGAGCATGCCCTGAATAAGAATGGCGAAGCGATTCAGGATTTCACCACGCTTCTGACGAACTACCCCAACACCGCCATCAAGGAGCAAGTGCTGGAGGCCTACGTGCCCGCGGCGGTGGAGAGTGGCCATCCGCAGGATGGTCTCGACGCGCTCGCCGCTTATCCCGCCACTTCCTCGAAGCCGGGCCTGCTCTTGGAGCGTGCTCGCGCCAATGAAGCCGCTCGCCACCTTGTGCCCGCCGCCAAGGATTACCAGACGCTGTACTACAAATTCCCGCTGGCCGATGAAGCGCGCGACGCCGGTATCGCGCTGCCGCGCTTGAACAAGCAGCTTCACAGCGAATTTCCCTACGCCACCGGAGAGTTGCAGGACCAGCGCGCTCAGGATTTCTACGACGCGCATGAATGGAAAGAAGCGCGCGCCGAGTACGAAAAGCTCGCGGCCATGTTGAAAGATCCCGCCAATCCCACGCGCCAGCGCGCTCTGGTGCGCATCGCGGAGTGCCGCCAGCATCCGAAACCCGCAATCAAACTGCTTGCTTCGCTGAATGTCAGCGATCCGGAAGCGGATGCGGAGCGTCTCTTCACGCTCTCGCAGGCCTATCGCTCCGAGAAAAACGAAGCCGAAATGCTCGCGGCCATCGAAAAAATCTGGGAAAAATATCCGCAAAGCCGCTGGGCCGAGGAAGCGCTGATGGCCGGCGGAAATTATTACTGGGTGGATTTGCAGCGCAGCAAGGCCGTCAGTTATTACCAGCGCGTCCTCGACGCTTTCCCTGCCGGCAAGAACGCTTACAACGCGGAATGGCGCATCGCCTGGGTCGCTTATCTCGATCGGCAGCCTTACGCGGACGACAAGATGAGCATTTTCCTGCGCAAATATCCTGTTTCCCCAGCAGCGGTGAATGCACTTTACTGGCTCGGACGCAACGCCGAGCGCGGCGGCAATCCCGCTCATGCGCGCGCCTACTACGCCAAGGCCATCGAGCGGTTTCCCACCAGTTATTTCGCGCAGTATGCCGCGGCACACCTGGAGAAGCTTGGCCCGGGCGAATCGGATCCCGTGGACTTTCTCGCGCAAATTCCGCCCGCGCCGCCGCTGCGCGCGTTTGACGAGCCTGTCGCGCCAAACGTCGCCGACCGCTGGAATCGCGCGCAAGCCCTGCGCACCATCGCGTTCGATGCTTCCGCCGAACTCGAACTGAAAGCCGCCTATGCCGCCACGGCCTCGCCGCGCTTCGTGGTCGAAGCCGCGCAAGCCGCCTTCGATCAGGGCCACTTCGGCACGGGCATGGCCTATGGCCGCATGGCGGTCTCGAATTTCGATGCGCGCGCGTTCAAGGATGTTCCGCTGAACGCGTGGAAGGTTCTCTTTCCGCTGCCGTATGAAGCCACGCTGCGCCGCGAAGCCGAACGCAACAATTTCGACGCCATGTTCGCCGCCGGCCTCATCCGCCAGGAATCCACCTTTCAGGCGGACGCCGTTTCTCACGCCAATGCCATCGGCCTCATGCAGATTCTGCCCAAGGAAGGCCGCCGCCTGGCCAAGCAGCGCAAAGTCCGCTACACCAAATCTTCGCTCTTCGATCCCAACGTGAACATCGAGCTGGGTATGCTCTATATCGCCGAGCTGACGCGCACCACCGGCGCACCCGAATACGCCGCCGCTGCCTACAACGCCGGAGAAGAACGCCTCGCGCAGTGGAAAGCGGAACGCACCTACGAGGAATTTCCCGAATTCGTCGAATCCATCCCCTTCACCGAAACCCGCGAGTACGTCCAGATCGTTCTGCGCAACGCCACCATGTACCGCCTGCTCTACGGCGAACCCTCCAAAATCAACGGTCTCCGCCGCCATCCACTCCCGCTAATCGTTTCCTTTGTAGGGGCGCAGTACCGCTGCGCCCCATGTCCGCGCCATTTCGGAACCTATGACTGCGTTTGTAGCGCTGGCTTCTATGCTTGCCCGCCGCAGGAGGGCCAGCGCTCTTGCGGTTCTTGTTTTCTGGAGTGCGGCGGCTTGCCGCCGCTTTTCCAACCGCAATCAATCTCCCAACCGTCTCCTGATCTCTGATCGCTGATATCTGATATCCGCGATCTGACTCCGCGCTCACTGCCCGTCTCCCCTTTGCTACAATCTATTCCCATGTCCACTCCCGAAACCAACATGACGCACATCGCTCGCCGCATGCTTTCCGCCAAGGCCGAGCAATTCACCGAATCCGTCATCCGCGAAATGACGCGCCTGGCGCTGCAGCACAACGCCGTCAATCTTTCCCAGGGTTTTCCCGATTTCGCCGCGCCCGAAGAAATCAAGGAAGCCGCGCGCCAGGCCATTGCCGACGACATCAATCAGTACGCCATCACCTGGGGCGCGAAGCCCCTGCGCGACGCCATCGTCGAAAAATTCGCGCGCACCCAGGGCATCACCGTCGATCCCGAGCGCGAAATCACCGTTTGCTGCGGCTCCACGGAAGCGATGATGTCCTCCATGATGGCCATCATCAATCCCGGCGACGAAACCGTGGTCTTCGAGCCCTTCTACGAAAATTACGGCCCGGACGCGATCCTCTCCGGCGCCACGCCGCGTTTCGTGAAACTTCGCCCGCCCGACTGGACCTTCGACGAAAGGGAACTGGCCGCCGCCTTTGGCCCGCACACCAAGGCCATCATCCTCAACACGCCCAACAATCCCACCGGCAAAGTCTTCACCCGCGCCGAACTCGAATTCATCCGCGATCTCTGCGTGCGCTGGAACGCCTACTGCATCACCGACGAAATCTACGAGCACATCATCTACGACGGCGCCGAGCACATCACCATGGCCCGCCTGGACGGCATGCGCGACCGCACC
>CAWADS010000063.1:0-22826 GCA_963780785.1 Candidatus Acidiferrales bacterium | reverse complement strand
GCCGAGCGGACTTGGCCATGCTCGCCGCCGCGCGAGGCGATCTTGTGGGCAAGATCGAGGTTTTGCGCAAGCTTCGGGCTCACCAGCAGGGCGTTGTCCCACGTCAATTTCGTCACGGGCTTGGGCAATTCCTGCAACCAGCCATTATTTGCAAAGCGGCCGTCGTACACGTTGGGATCGGGACGGAAGACGAATTCGATTTGGTCCGCGGGCGACGGCTTGAACGGGGGAAGGCTCGTGGCGCTGAATTTAAGTTCCGGCGTAATCCGCGTGAATTTTGTACCGGGGACGACCCCGTCATTCAGCCATTTGCGCCAAGCGACGTCGATGGAAGCACCAAGATGCGCGGACGCTTCCGTCCAGTAGGCGCGCACGGCATCATAGGCGGGCAAACCGGGCTTGTCACTGAAGGCGGCCACGACGTCATGGGCCGAACGCGAGTAATAGAGCGGCGCGATGAGTGGCTGGATGATGGTTGCGGTGCCGTCGTAGGCGCGCGCATCGCTCCAGGATTCCAGGTAGTGCGATTCGGAAACATGCCAGTGGCAATAGACGGAAGTTTCGTCGTAATAGGGACTAAGGTGAATCGCTGTGGGTACACGCTTCAGCTTGGAAGTGAAATCGAAATCGTGCGGTGCATCGTAAAGCGGGTTCCCGCCCAGAATCAGGAGTAGATCAACCTTGCCGGCGCCCATATCGCTACAAAGTTCGCGAAGCGACTCGAGGTTACCAGTGGGCTCGGCTTCGACGGGTTCCGTGTAATACAGGGTTGTGCCGACATTGCCGAGAGAGGCATTGATGGCGTGCGCGAGCGCATGGACGGCTGCCGGTTGATACTCGCCAGCGAGGACCAGCGATGCGCCATGCTCTTTCTGCAGATCCTTAGCAACCGCGTCGAGCCACTTTGCCGCTTCGCCGGACAGAGGCACGGGACTGTTTAGGCCAAGCTTTCCGGCCAGCGCGCGCGCAAAGAGTTCAATGTCTCCCGCCTTCAGCGGAAGACGGTGATCCGCGGAAGAACCTGTGACCGTCGGCGTGGGCTCGACAACATAGAGGCGGTTCAACGTGTCATTGGGACCATCGAGTTTCCGCCGCCGCGCGAATTGCTTGGCGTAGGCGATGTGGCCGGGGCCGCTGGCAAGGAAATCGGAGTCGAGCGAAAGGATAACGTTTGCTTTGCCCGGCACATAAGCCGTGTTGAGGTTGCGGCCAAAGGCAAGTTTCGCGCCTTCCCGCGCTCCTTCACCGGAAGCGGGTTCCCACTGGTGCCACTTTGCCAGGGGATACTGCGCCAAAATTTTCCGGAGCTGCCAAGCCAGAGTGGGCGAGGTCACCGTGCCTGTCAGGATGCGGAAGCCGGCTCCATTCTGCGCTTTAATGGCGGTCGCAAGTCCTTGCGCCGCGTCCAGGAACGCCGACCACGAGCGGATTTCGCCGTTCTCCAAAACAGTTTGCGCGCGATCCGGATCGTACAGATTCAAGATCGAAGCCTGCACGAGAGCGTCGGTGGAGCCCAGGCTCGAGGGATGATCGGGATTGCCTTCGATCTTGGTTGGGCGTCCTTCGTGGCTCTCCACGAGCACGCCAACGGCATCGGCGCCAAAGGGCATGGCAGTCGCGTAGAAATTCGGCTTGCCCAGCACCATGCCGTCCGGCTGCTTCACATATGGCACGACGTGCGATTCATCAGGGCGACCACAACCGGCGAGGCCCGCAAACGCCAGCGACGCTCCCATCAATTTCAGGAAGTCACGGCGGTCCACGGCGTCGTCCCATTCGGAGGCGTGGCGGGGGAATTCGCGGTGGAGCAAATCCTGGAAGTGCGGGTCGTCGGCCAGTTCTTCCAAGGTGCGCCAGTACTGCTTGCCCGATTGGCCCTTCAGTTTTTCACGGACAGCGGCGAGGTCCAGGGTGAAGTCGCGCACCGGGCCGTCTTCGGCATGATCTTCATGCCCGCGATCGTGCGCGTGATCATGGGCTGCCGCGTTTTGCGACGCGCCCTGAAGTACGCGCAATTCCTTGTCGTTTGCGTGCTCGCTCATAGCATCCATTAGCTAACGGTGGCAGGTCGAACAACTGGTAAGCTCGACCGTGGTCCGAAGTTTGTACTCCGCCGCGAGTTTCTCTCCTGCTTCTTCCTGATCCGCGGGCGCTTTCCAATCCATATTGAAAATCTGGTCCTTGGGGCGAAGGTTCGCCTGAGGATTGCGGTGGCAATCCAGGCACCAGCTCATCGTGAGCGGAGAAGCCTGAAAGACAAGAGGCATCTGATTGATCGAGCCGTGGCAGGACGAGCAGCCAATGCCCTTGTTGATGTGGATGCTGTGATTGAAATAAACGTAGTCGGCCAGCCGGTGGACTTTAACCCACTGGATGGACTGGTCCGTGCGGTAGCTTTCCCGAACAGGTTCCAAGTAACCGACGTTGCTGAAGAGAACGGAATGGCAATTCATGCAGGTCTTGGTGGGAGGAATGCCCGCGTAAGCCGAACTCTCCACGCTGGTATGACAGTAGCGGCAGTCGATGCCCTCATCCCCCACGTGGTGCTTGTGACTGAACTGTATGGGTTGATTCCGGGACACGCGCTCGTTGGTGATATAGGGCGACCTCGCCACCACCAATATGCCGGTCAGCGCCAAGCCTCCCAGGACGGCCGCTCCGAGCAGACTAAATCTCGCTAGAAAATTCGCACTACGGTGAAAGATTTGTGCCATGTCAGCGTTGCGCTTGGGCAGACTGACTCTCCGGAAGGGTCGTAACTCTCGGGAGAATCTTCCACTCTTATGCTGGACAGCGCAGGGCCAGGCCGAAACGACCGGATAGTTTCCAACAAATTCTTCTGGAATGCAACCCGAAAGCCAAAATGGCACTGCAGGCCAGCTGCAGAGTTAACTGTTTCAAAAGACAAGCTCGGTTCGAAGGTTGCAAAAGTAAAGCAAAGTTGAGGGACTTAATTCAATTCGTCCCAAAATGAGAGGACGCTTCATCCGTTATCATCTTTTTTCGCGAGGGAGCAAAGGAGTCTGCATTCACTAACTCCATAAATGTTTCTTATGCGCCGCGCTAACGCATTCGACTCTCGCTGATGCCCCGCGGCGTGCTATTCTTGCATTATCTTTCGCCGCTTCTGCGGCGAAGCGCTGCGGCCCCGGCTCTTCCCGGGGCGGCCACTGAACGCCGCTGGGGCGTGGTCCAACCGGTAGGACACCTCACTGTTAATGAGGATGGTGAAGGTTCGAATCCTTCCGCCCCAGCCAATTCTCCCCTCTAAAAATGATGGTATTGCGCGGGCGGGCTATTCCACAAGTTGGAGATTCAAGGCAATGCGCACGCCGTTGACGAGCACCTGGCTTTTGTCGATAAGCGTTTGGTTGGTGATTTCATTGCTGACAAATTGCCGCGCCAAAGCCGCGGGGAGAATGAACTCGATGGCCTCGGAGCGCTCCTTGGTGCTCATTCCGGAAGTCAGCGGATTGACGACGGAGAAATCGTACACGGCGACGGCGCTGTCGTCGGGGACCTTGTCCAGGACGTCCTTCAGTTTGGGGGCGAGAAAAAGATCGAAGGTCTGGGCAGCGCGCTTATAAATGGAAGATTTCTCGATGTCAAAGCGCAGGTTGTTGCGCAGGGTCATCTGGAGAGCGAGTTGTTTGCCGATGATGACGAAAGCCGGCGGATCGTAATCCACAAACTGGAATTTGGCCTGCCCTTCCTTTGAGAGAGTCTCGAGTTGCGCCTGGTATTGCGACTGCAAACGATCCACATCCGCCTGTGTGGCAATCGGTCTGGCTTGAGAAAGGTCAGGCTTGGCAGCCGCGCTCGAAGAAGAGTCGGAAGAGGCTCCCGCCGCGGCAGAAGGGATCGCGTTGGGAATTGAGCGATTCAAACGGCTGAGTGTGGTTGAAGAGCCCACCGTGGATGAGGAATCGGTCTTCGGTGGTTTGGTGCGTGGCAGCGTGGAAACGACGTAGGGATCCTTCTCCAATAGCGACAATCCGAATTCCTGGCCGCCAAGGAAAATCATGGAGCGATTTAGAATATCCTGGCGCGCCGCGTCGTTGGTAGCCTGCGCCAGGACGAACGCGTCTGGGCGGTCCACTACGATGACGAGGAGTTCCTTGCCCTCGTAGTCGTAGCTCTTTTCCGCCGCGCGGGTGTGGTAGGACACTTCGAAGCCGATGGCATCGCAGGCAACGTCCGGCGGGATGCCTTGCGTGATGGTCTGCAAGATGGGAAGCAGAACGTCCTGAAAGGTGCGGGCGGCGCGTTCATTGCGCGTGAATTGCGTGGCGCTGTAAGCCGCATCGTAATTGCCGGTGATCTTTAGAACGGTGCGATCGCGAAACTTCACGAATTCCAGGCCGCGCGAATCCGTTTCCGCCTGCTTGGCGGGCTCAATGCCGACGTAACGGCTCAAGTAGAACGGAAAGGGAAAGTGCAATTTGGCGACGGCTTGATTGAGGCTCTTGAGCTGCGAAAAATACTGTTTCTCCAGCCCTTTCGCGTCCGGATCCAGGATTTCATTGGGGCTGACTTGGGCGGGGACGAGGGGCGCACTCGCCAAAAGAACGGCAGTGGTCGAGAAAAACATCAGGACACGGATGGCCGCGATAGTGCGCGTCAATCTCATCTTGCGATTTTATCATCCACTATTTGGCGACGTATTGCGACCCTGGACGCCCGGGCTTCTGATAGGGCGGCTGGGCGATCGCGCGGGTGAAGGCGATAACCGCCTGGATTTCGCCGGCGGAAAGGGTTTTGCCATAGGGTGGCATCATGGCAGACTTGCCCAGCGCGTTTCCGCCAAGGGTGATGATGTTCTGCATGAACTCATCGCTCTCGCCGTTCAACTTATCGCCGTCGTTCAGGAGCGGAGGCACGGGCGTAAGGTTGCTGCGGTTGGAAGGGCCCGCGGGCGTGGCATCGGCGTGGCACCACACACAATACTGATAGAAGATGCGCTTGCCTTGGGCTTCCTGATAGCTGAGATTGACCAGCTTCGTGCTGTCGTTCCAATCCGCCTCGGTGTCGTACGAACCGAAAGCTTGTACGGGCTTCACAGGTTCCGCGCCTTTCTTGCATGCGGAAAGTCCGAGCGTGGCGAAGAAAAGCGGCATGGCCAGCAGGATTCTGAATTTCATCGGCCGGCTCCCTGCCCCGCGAGACGCGCGTTCGCGGCGCTTGCCGAAGTTTGCGGCTTGATCGGGGCCTTCAGCGTCATCAGGTACGCGGTGAGAGAACGAATTTCGTCTTCGGTGAAGTTTCGCCGCGGTTCGATCGTATCCGGCTGGAGCGCTTGGGGATTCCGAAGCCACGCTTCGGTCCATGCGGGCGTGAGCCAGTTGCCGGCGTTGTTCAGGTTTGGCCCGACGTACCCACCAGTGCCGCCGATGGTGTGGCACGACTGGCATTGATACTTCACTTCGTAGAGTTGCTTTCCCATGCTGACCAAAGCTGGAGTGAATTGCCGCGCATCCACGCTTTGCGGATTGACGTCCGGCTTCTGCACTGCCAGTGCAAGGTAGTCCGCGACGATGTTTACTTCCTTATCGGTCATGTTGAATTGCGGCATGCGCAAGATCAGGGTGGGGCGGATGGTCTGCGGGTTCTTCAGAAACTCCGCAATCCACTTTTTCTGGGCGCGGCTGCCTTCATAGGAAAGATCCGGGGCCAATGTGCCGCCATAGCCGTTGAAGCGGTGGCAGGCGTAGCATTTGTAGCGCTCGTAGACTTCGGCGAAATCGCCGACGGCGCGGTAGGAGGCTTCGACCTTCGGCACCGTGAGATGCTGCAGCGCGCTGGTGGGCTTCGGACCGGCTTGACTGAGCAGCGCCGTGGTTACCGCGTCCAAGTCCGCCGGATTCCAGGCGTATTGGGGCATACGCGAGACCGGGTTCACGGAAACGGGATCCTGTAACTTGGCCTGAATGTAGGAAAGCAGGTTGTGCGTGATTTTCGCCTTGCCGAACTCAAGTTCGGAGGCGTTCTTCGAGCCTAGCGCGGTAAGGTCGGGGCCAAAATCTTTTTGCGGAGTCACGCCCGCGATGCTGTGGCAACTGGCGCATCCTTTTTCGAGGAACAGGCGCTTGCCATTCTTGATTTCGCCGTCAGTCGCGGGCTCCAGCTTGGGCACGGTGGCGAGCAAGTCCGAATCCGTCAACTGCTTCATGACGTATTGCGAGACCTTGAAGAGGTCTTCATCGGTCCAGCCGTACCGCGGCATGTTGTTGTGCGCCAAGTAGCCCTGCGGGTTGCGCAACCAGGAGACCAGCCACGGCTCGTTGACCTTGCTGCCCACTTTTGAGAGCTCGGGGCCGATGTCTCCTCCGATCATCTTTGTTTCGCCCGCGCGGGTCACGGCTAACGAATGGCAGGTGGTGCACATCATCTGGCGGAAGCGCAGTTCGCCTTGCGGCAACAAATCGGCCTTCTTGCTCCAAGCTGCGACGACGGCCGGATTGATCCTGTAATTTTCCAGCGGCTTGGCTTTTTGAGCGCTCAGAAAAGCGGTGAGCGCGACTATCTCTTCATCCTTTAAACGGAATTTCGGCATGCGGGTCTCGTCTTCATTCTCCATGCCGTTTACGGTGACGTTGCCGTCCTTGTCGAGGATCGTGCGGGGTTCTTTCAGCCACTTGTAAATCCACTCGCGGGAAACTTTGTTGCCGACGCTGGAAAGATCGGGGCCAAGCGTCGGGGGCTCCAGGTCGTTCAGCTTGTGGCAAGCCTGGCAATTCAAGCGGGAGAGCAATTCCCTTCCGCGGGTGAGCTGCGGCGTTTCCTTCAGGTCGGCGTGATGACAACTTCCGCAGGAGGCTTGCAGGAAGTGCGCGGGAAGAATGGGCTGTTCCCAGGCGAGGGTAGTTTCGTGCGCTTCGGCAATTTCCGTGGCCGGGCCCTGTCCACGATGGCAAACGGTGCAACCCCATTCGCGCACGTTGTGCGGTATCGGGGGATGCGCGCGGAAGGGCTGCGGCACGGAAGCATCCGCAAGAGAAGGCTGCGTCATGCCCTGGTGGCAGGTGGTGCAACGATCGACCACGTTCATTCCGGGAATCCAGACCTGATCGATGTTGGGGCTGTAGTCGGCGAGAAGTTTTTTTGTGTCCGGGCGGCCTTGCGCGTAGCGTACGAAGGAACGCTTGTACTTCTTCCACTCCGCGCGAAAGTCCTTGACGGGGGAGATCGCCAACACGAGGAGGCAGATCACGGTGGCTACGGCAAAGGTGAGCCGCATGCGATAGGTGAGCTTACCCATATCTTCAGCCGGCATGTGTCCCCCAAGGCCACACCCAGGACCAGCCCGGGCCGCGGAAAAAAGTTCCGACGACTGTCAAGCATACGGCGGTGGCGATGAACCAGGTCATCACCCACCAGGAGAGGGGCTTCTGCCGGAGACTCCCCATCCATCCTGAGGAGGCTTTCGAATAGTAGGAGGCCACGAGAAGCGCGGCGACAAGAACCGTGGGCACGATGATGGTCCACGCATCAAAGACGGCGAGAAGGAGGAGCAACGCAAGAGTCACGCCGACCGCGATGGCGAAGCGCTTGGAGGAATTTTCTTCCCACAGGGGCTTCGTTTCCACGTTGACGTGGAAATAGGGAATCACGATCAACGCAATGAGCACGAGCGTGGGGATCAGGATGCCCGCTACGAACGGCGGGAAGAAGTGCAGCAATTCCTGCAGGCCGAGGAAGTACCACGGTGCCTTGGCAGGATTCGGGGTGAGCAGCGGATTGGCAAGTTGCTCGAGCGGCGCATCCCAGAAGAGCGCGAGCACAACCATGGCGATAATCAACACCTCGAAAACGATGGCTTCGCGCACCAGGAGGTGGGGATAGGTCATGAGTTCGGGGCCGCGATCGTCCTGGACCTTTGCGGAGGTGTTGCGCGTGATGAAGACAATCCGGCGCGGCTCTTTCTTTGCGTCGGAGCTGAATCCCGATTCGATTTTAGTTTTTTCCATCATCGTCTTTTGACCGGACCGTCAGGCCGCCATCCTTCTGCACGCGCCAGAAATGCACGCCGATGAGAAGGAAGGCCAGCAACGGGAGAATGACTACGTGAAGCACGTAAAAGCGCAACAGGGCGTTTTCACCGACGATATTTCCGCCCAGGGCCACGAAGCGGACCTTGCTGCCAATGACCGGCATCGCTGAAACGATGTTCGTGCCAACGGTGACGGCCCAGAAAGCCAGTTGATCCCACGGCAGCAGATAGCCGGTATAGCTCAAGAACAGCGTGACCAACAGGAGCACGACGCCGACCACCCAGTTGAACTCGTGGGGCGGTTTGTAGCCGCCGCGATAGAAGACGTGGAACATATGGCAGAAGACCAGCAGCACCATCAGGTGCGCGGCGATGCGGTGCATGTTGCGCAGAAAAACGCCATTGGAGACGACGAAGCGCAGGTCTTTCATGTCCCGGTAAGCATTCGGCGCGGCGGGATGGTAATAGAACATCAAAAGAACGCCGGTAATCACCAGGAGCAGAAAGAGGAGGAAGGAAAGAGAACCCAGATAGTAGGCCGCGCGCACGCGAAGAGACTTTTCGCGGACCTTGACCGGCAGCCAGTGGAGGAAAAGATTGCCAAAGACGGCCACGCTGCGTGTGCGATTGGTGATAGCGGGACCGCGGCGGAAGATGGACTTCCAGACGCGAGTGGCGCGTAGATTCTCGAGAGCTGATTGAAAGGAGGTGGCCATAATTATCCTCAGACGTTCAGAACCTGGTCGGCCTTAATGACCTGGAGTTTGTCCACGAGCAGCTCGCCGTCGGCAGTCAGCGTCACCGAAAAATGCGGCAGCGGGCGCGGGGCGGGGCCTTCGATCTTCTTGCCATTGGGCTCGAATTTGCTGCCGTGGCACGGGCAGGCAATCATGTTGGCTTCCGGCTTCCACTGGGTCACGCAACCCAAATGCGTGCAGACGGCGGAGACAGCGAAGAAGCCGCCGGCAGTGCGCACGATGTAAACCTGCTGGTCCTGCAGGAAGGTGACGGAATTGACGGGATAGAGATCGGGATTGCCGGCGCGAAATGTAGTGGAAGGCTCGAACAACACGTTCGGCGAAAAATACTGGTAGGTGAGCGCGGCGCCGCCGAGGCCCGCGACGCCCAGCGCGCCCATGGTGATTTCGCTGAGAAAATCGCGGCGAGACAGCTTCCGCTGGGCGCGGCGAAGCATGCGCGTGAGTCGGGCGCGGGAGTAGATTTGGTGTCACTCATGGTCGTAGCACAATCTCCTCGACAGGGATGAAGCTGGGGTCCTCATCAAAAACCTCGAAGGCTTCCATGGAAATGGTGTGCGCGGGGCAACGTTCGGCGCAGAGGCCGCAGCGGATGCAGATGGTTTCATCCTTGACCATAACGGAACCATCCAACTGGCCGAGTTCTTCCGGTGCGACATGCTGCAGATCGATCGAACGCAGTTCCTGTTCCTTGCGCAAGCGTTCTTTATCCTCGTCGGTGAACGCAAAACTCTTCAGCGGCACGAGGGAGAGGCAATTCTCCGGACAAACGTCCACGCAACCACCGCAGAGAATGCACTCGGTGCCGGTGGTTTCGGTGCCCTCGAAAATCGTGTTGATCCAGCAGCGCAGGCAACGGCTGGCTTCGCTGCGCGCCTGGGCTTCGGTGTAGCCGGTTTCGACTTCGGCAACGCCGGTGCGCCGGTCGATGGGAAGCACGGGCACGCTGAGGCGCGAGTATTCGTCGTAGTGGGCGGCCATCTCGTGGTGGTCAAGAACGGTCACCTGGACGTAGCGAGACTTGGGCTTCCATTCCGGCCCGCGCAGATACTTATCGATTTCAACGGCGGCCTTCTTGCCGTCGGCGACGGCGTTGATGATGAGGCGCGGCCCAAAAGCGATGTCGCCAGCGGCGAAAATGCCGGGGGCCGTGGTCATCAAAGTGTCGGGATTGATTTTCAAAGTGCCCTGGCGGGTGGTTTCCACGCCGTCGGCTGGAGTCAGAAAAGAAACGTCGGAAGATTGGCCGATGGCGAGGATGACGGTGTCGCAGGGGATTACAAATTCCGTGCCCGGCGCAAACTTTGGATTGAAGCGCTTGTTTTCGTCGAACACGGAGAGGCACCGCGTCACTTCGAGCCCCGTCAGCCTTCCATTCGTGCCCATGAATTGTTTCGGGCCGAGCGAAGGATACAGTTTCATCCCTTCCAGCACGCCTTCTTCGATTTCTTCCTCGGACGCCGGCATCTCGGCGCGCGATTCCAGGCAAACGAGCTGCACCTCTCGCGCGCCCATGCGCAATGCCGCTCGCGAAACGTCCATGAACTCCTTCATGGCGACGTCCATTTCGCTGGAGGTCAGCTCATTAGGGAGCACAACACTCGCCATGTCGGCCACGAGCTTCTGCTGCTGCTCGCGCATCGCGGAACGCGCCACGTCAATCGCCACGTTGCCTCCGCCAATCACGACAACCTTTTTGCCCACTTCAAAGCGGTAGCCCAGGTTGACGTTTAGAAGAAAATCGATGCCTTTGACCACGCCGTCCAGTTCGTGGCCAGGCAGATTCAAGTCGCGGCTGCGGTGCAAACCAAAGGCCATGAGGATGGCCTTGTAGCCCTGACGTCGCAAGTCTTCCAAGGAGAAATCGCGGCCCAGGCGCATGTTCAGTTTCAGTTGGGGCCCGAGATCCAGGATTTCGCGGATCTGGGCCTGCAATACGTCGCGCGGCAAGCGGTATTCCGGTATGCCCAGGTGCATCATGCCGCCGGGCACGGCCGCCGCTTCAAAAACCGTTACGGGATAGCCGAGCAGGGCAAGATCGTGCGCCGCGGACATTCCGGCCGGCCCCGAACCGATAACAGCGACTTTTTCGACATTGTTCGGGCGGATTCTGTTGGAGAAAACGTCAATCGGATTCCGCGATTCGGGCCCGTAGCGTTCCGTCACGAATCGCTTCAAGGCGCGGATGGAAATGGGCAGATCGAATTCTCCGCGGCGGCAGGCAGGTTCGCAGGGATGACCGCAGACGCGGCCGCAAATCGAGGCAAAAGGATTGGGCATCCGGGCGTAACGGTAGGCATCTTCGTATTTTCCCTCGGCAATCAGCGACACATAGCGCCCCGCCTGGGTATGCACGGGACACGCCTGCATGCAGGGAAAATTCGATTCCAGCCAATCCAAATCGACAAGTTTTGTGCGCGTCGTCACCTGATCGGCACCGGATGCCCTTGGTTTGCGCTTCCTTACTTCTTCACGGTGAGGTCGGCGGTCGCGCCGCTGGCGGTCACTTCCACAGCCTGCGTGGTGGGCTTGCCGTTTTCGCTCCAGGTCTTGAGCGTATACTTGCCTGGCGGCACGTTCTTGATTTCATAGTTGCCGCTCTTGTCCGTCACCGCGAAATAAGGTGTGGACACGACAACGACATAGCCGTTCATTTCCGGGTGCACGTTGCAAAGCAAGGAAGCCACACCCAGATCGCTGAATTGGAAGCTCTTCTTTTCGCCCTTGGGCCAGGTGCCGAGGTTATGGGAGAGCTTCTTGTTTCCGCTGATGCTGGGCCAATAGACGTTGTGGCCGACCGGGTCGCTGTTGAGGAAATCCACGGTGGTTCCCTGAAGTACCACGACGACGTGGGGAGAAAACGACATTTTGACCTGATCGATCAACGGATGCTGAGCCGGCGGATCGAACTTCTTGTCCGGGATGGTGTCGACATAGACCGCGATGTTTTCCGCCGACTTCAATCCCTCGACGCTGACCTTGCCCTTGATTTCGCCCGCCAGGCTTGCACCCGCCAGGAGAAGTGCTGCACCAAATACCGCGACTGCCTGAACTGCCAATAAACGTAACTTCATCATTGTTCCTCTCATTCCCTTGAAGTTTCCTCGAAAAGCGCGTTGGTTTAGCTGGCCCGGGTTAGAAAACGTAGTCTACGCCAGTTACGAACGTATTGGGGCGGTAGAACACTGTATTCCCGTCGACGTCGGTGATCGGGATTTCTGAGCGACGCTGGTATTCCCCGACGATCTTGACGTTGGCTCTCACGAGGATCTGGAAGCCCGGGCTGAAGGTATTCCGCGTGCGGTTGAGAAATGCACCATTGGCAAAATCCGTGGGCGAGTTGACAAAGTCGTACCGCATTGTGCCGATCAACCATGGGTAAAACCAGTAGTTGGCCCCAACGAATCCGCCCGTGTAAGTGACGGCGGGCGCCTTTGCGAGAGTCGCCGGGTCGGTTTCCACGACCACGTGATTGTCGTCGTGGCCCACCATTCCCAAGCCGTACAGCTCCAGATGACGGTACTTGAAGCGAACGTCAGCCCCCGTCCGATAGAAGGACTCATTAAAGCTTCCACCAGGGAGTGGCGGGGGCGTGGCGCCGATGTTCTGGACGTTGGTGCCGTGATAGAAAAAGCCGCCAATGCGGATTGAGGTGTGATCCCGCGGACCGGTAGGCCCGGCGGCCTGTATGGCATGCCGGCTTTCCGCGTCACTTTCCAGATTGAATTTCTGCGACACGCGAATATAAACGTCCTTGGTGTTGCGGAGGGCTGGCCCGTCGTTGTTTCCGTTGGTGATGGCCACAGACCAGCTGAAGTTTCCGTCGTTGGGGTAGCCGCTAAATTCAATGGCACGTTGCGGAGCGCCCAATGTAAATGGATTGTTGGTGGTGCCGTTGACACCGGCGACGTTCACCTGATCATAGACGTCATAGTCGGAAAGATAGATCGTCCGGGCCTGGGTAAACGGCAGGTCGAGCTCGAATTGGCCAAAGCGAACGTTGAGGGAGTCCTTCGGCAAGTGGAAGATGCGGCCCAGGTCGTTGTATTTTAGGTAGCCGTCTCCCAACCCACCGTTGGCTCCCGATCCCCCCGTCGAGATGTCATCATCGATCCAGAATGAGAGATTCGGGCCAAAACTCCCCGCGCTGATAATCGTGAAGGTATTGGGCACGAAAAGGTCCGTCCGGGGAAGAAAGTTGGAGGTCTGATTCACCCCGCTCGGCTGTTTTGCGTTCCAATTGAAGTTCCCTGAATACCGGAAAGCAATGGGCAGTGTGCCCGGAATTTCCCCCGGATAGACTGCTTCGGGGAACGCTTCTTTTTGCGCTTTGGAGCCGAGCAGGACGGGATCCTGCTTCACGAATACGTCATCATCCTTGGGGAATTTGAAGCCGTTCTTCTTGAAGGCCTCACCAAAGTCGTTTAGCTCCGGATAGTTGTTGTGGCAGGTGGTGCAGGACGTTTGATATTTTCGGGAAAACGCAGGTATGGCATGGGACCTCGGCGCAGAGGCTAAAACCATCCAGATCACCGCACAAGCAATGACCAGACCGGTCAAAACGCCAGCGTCCAACCTCAAGCTCTTGCAACTCATGGGCACTTCTTCCCCCCTTGATTTGTGTGGCAAAGACAAAAACGCACAAACGGAACTCCATGGCCCTGTGTTGCGGGTACCCACGATGAGCGTTGGGGTCACACTTGTGCCGTGCCGTCCGTCACATCCCAATGTGCTATCTGTCACATTCACTCCTAACTGCACTTCTCGATTTCGTGCGAAAATTGCTGAGCCCATCTCATCGAGAACTCGCAACACTCGGTTAATCAGTAGTTTACAGAGAAGCAAGGAGTCAATAGGGACCTGGGTTCGGCTTGGGGCACACCTCTGGCGGGGATCTTCCGATATGGGAATGGCCCTCACTGGTCCGGCATGAAAATGTAATCATGGTCTGAGTTAGTGCACTGCATTCCGAACGTTCTGGGCTTTCAGATTCTGATTTTGGCCGCGCCCCAAGTCCATGAGAGAGAACGAAGGGGCGGCACACTAGACGGTAGCGATGCCGGAGTTCCCGGCAAGATTCCTTTGCAAACCCTCACGAGTCAGTTCGTTCTCCCATCGGGCAACGACAATGGTGGCCACACCATTGCCAATCATATTGATGAGTGCCCGGAACATGCTCATGAAGCGGTCAATTCCGAGGACCAGCGCCATGCCCGCAACGGGAATGGTGGGAATCACCGTGAGCGTGGCTACGAGGGCGATGAAGGATGCGCCTTGCACGCCACTGGCTCCTTTGGATGTGAGAATCGCAACGGCGAAGATCGTTAACTGCTGGCCAAGCGTAAGCGGAGTGTTGGTCGCTTGTGCCACAAAGAGTGCGACGAGGGTCATATAAATACTGGAGCCGTCGGTATTAAAGGTATAGCCGGTAGGAACCACGAGCCCCACGAGCGCCTTCGAGCACCCAAGCTTTTCAAGCTTGGCCATCAGCGTGGGGATGGCCGGTTCGGAAGAGCTAATGGCCAACACGAGAAGCACTTCCTCTTTGATATAGATGAGAAACTTGATGATGCTGAAGCCGGCGATCCAGGCGACCAGGCCGAGAACCACCAATACGAAAATAATCGAAGTCAGATAGAAAGTGCCAATGAGCTTGGCGAGCGGGCCGAGCGAGGCAAGGCCATACTTTCCGATTGTAAATGCCATCGCGCCAAAAGCACCGATGGGAGCGAGACGCATCAGGATGTTCACAACGCCGAAGATTGCTTGCGTCAGTGAATCCAGGAGAGTGACGAGCGGCTTGCAGCGGTCGCCAAGGGCGGAGAATGCGAGGCCAAACAAAACTGCGACGAAGACCACCTGCAATATATCGCCCTTCGCGAACGCATCCACGACGGTGGTCGGAATGATATGCAACACAAATTCCGTAATGCTCTGTGACTTGGCCTGCCCGGCATACTCCGCCACGGCTTTGGCGTCGAGATTGGCGGCATTTACGTTGAAGCCCGCACCGGGATGCACGAGGTTGCCGACAATAAGTCCGATGAGCAGCGCAAGCGTGGAGACAACCTCGAAATACAGCAACGCCTTGCCGCCGACACGGCCAACCTTTTTCATGTCGTGCATGCTGGCGATGCCGGAAACCACGGTGCAAAAGATGATCAACGAAATGATCATCGTGATGAGGCGAATGAAACCGTCCCCGAGCGGCTTCATGGCGATGGCCTTGGCGGGGCTGAGATAGCCGAACACAATGGCAGCACCAATCGCGATGAGGACTTGCACCCAGAGTTTTGCGTAGAACGGCTTCTTACGCGCGGAAGGGGCAGTGGTCATCAGAGGTTGAGCCACTTCTGGGGTTCGAGGATGGCATCGACCAGATCGCGCAGAAATTCGGCGGCGCGCGCTCCATCGATTACGCGGTGATCGCTGGAAAGGGTGATCGTCATCGTCGGCCGCACCGCCGGCTTTCCATCCACTGCGACGACTCGATCGCTGATTCCGCCCACTGCCAGAATTGCGGCTTGTGGCTGGGGGATGATGGCCGTAAACGCGTCAACCTTAAACATGCCCAGGTTGCTGATCGTGAATGTCCCGCCACTGATGTCCGCAGGGCGCAATCTGTTGCTGCGGGCGAGGTCGGCTAATTCCTGCCGCTTCGCGCAGATCTCTTGGGGCGTCTTGCTCTGAGCGCTGTGGATGACGGCGCTCACTACGCCATCCTTCACGGCCATCGCCACGCTAATGTTGATTTCCTTGTTTGGCCTTATCGCGCCATTCACCCAGCAGGAGTTGATGCGGGGATGTTTCTCCAGAACGTGCGCCACCAGCCCGACAAGTACGTCAGTGACGGAAAGCTTTCCTGCGCCAGCTTTTTCGATCTGAGCAGCGTGCACTTTCTGAAAATCGGAAAGCGCGGCAGCATCCACATCGCGCGACACGAAAAAGTGAGGAACGGCGGTCCAGCTTTGCGTCGTGCGTTCGGCCATCAGGCGCGCGATCGCGCTCAACGGTTCAGACTCGATGGCTGAGTCCACGGGAGGCGCCAGCCTTGGCGCCCGCAAAAGCCTGCACATCCTCTCCGGTGATCACGCCACCGGCACCGGTGCCCTTGATTCTGCTGATGTCGATGCCAAGCTCCTTAGCCAAGCGACGGGCCTTCGGCGAGATCAGTGGAGCAGCATCAGCGTGCAAATCTCCAGCATGCGGTGCGGCAATGGCCGCGCGCTCCGGGGCAGTCGTCGCTCGTGCGGAGGGAGACTTTTGCTGCGCTCCTACGTCTGGGGGCGCTTCACCCGGCTTCACCAGCCAGGCAATTGTTTGACCCACGGGAATCTCATCGCCGACCTTCGCGGTTACAGCGGCAAGCAGGCCGTCTCCGGGCGCTTCGACTTCCACCACGGCTTTGTCGGTTTCAATCTCCAGCAGCGGTTCACCCTTTGTGACTTGCTCGCCTTCTTTTTTTCGCCAGGCCAGCAGTTTGCCTGTTTCCTGCGCCATTTCGAGCGCCGGCATGACAACACTTATCGCCATAATTGTTTCCCTGGACTGAGGACGTTTCCTCTTCCTTCAGTCCGTGGCTCCCACTCCTTCCTTTTTTGCGCTCGCTTCCACCATCTCCACCACTCGTCTGCTTGGAGCCTGTTCGTTCTCGCGTGTCGTGGAAAGCGGGCCGTTAACGGTGAAATAGTGAGCACCGGCAACCATCAGTTGCTCCGCGGGGAAACGCGTGATCACTTCGTGGCCGGTTTCGGTGACGACAATCTCCTCTTCGATTCGTGCGGCGCTCCATCCATCCTTGGAGGGCCAGAAGGTCTCGAGAGCAAATACCATTCCCGGCTTAATTTCGTGGGAATGTTCCAGCGAGACCAGGCGGCTGATGACGGGTTTCTCCCAAATCGCCAGGCCGATGCCGTGGCCAAATTGCAGCGCAAAGGCCGCTTCTTCATCTGGAAAACCAAACTCCTGCGCTTTCGGCCACACAGAAGCGATCTCTGCCGTTGTTCTTCCGGGCTGCACCAGAGAGATGGCGGCATCCAGATACTCGCGGCAACGCCTGTAGGCATCGATCATGGCGTGCGAGGCATATCCAATCGAAAAGCAGCGGTAGTAGCAGGTTCGGTAGCCCATATAGGAATGCAGAATGTCGTAGTACACAGGATCGCCAGGCCGCAGTACGCGGTCAGAGAAGACGTGCGGGTGCGGATTGCAGCGTTCGCCCGAAATCGCGTTCACCGCTTCAACATATTCGGACCCTAAGTCGTACAAAACCTTGCTGGCCAGTCCGACGGCCTGGTTTTCGCTCATGCCGGGCTTCATGACACGATACAGCTCGTCGTAAGCCGCATCGACCATCATCGCGGAATGATTGAGGAGGGAGATTTCGTCCTGCGTCTTGATGACCCTCGCGTCGGACATCAACTGCTGTCCGTCGACAACGGTGATGCCCTCTTTCTGCAGAGCAAACAGGATGGGAGGCTCGATCACGTCCACGCCGAGGGGTTGCTTGTGCAGCCCGCGTTTTTCGAGCTCCACCTTGATTTTGCACGCGACGTTCTCCGCGCGGCCCATTTCGGGAGACATCGCTCCGCGCAAAAGCGAAATTCCCGCGCGCGATCTTTCTCCGAGCCACGGACAGTGCAGTTGGTGGTGGCGCGCCGCCGATCCGAAGTCCCACAGGATGGGTTCGTCATTCTGCGGCAGAAGCGTGAAGCGGCTAATCTTGTCCTGCGCCCACGTTCCAATGTGCGTCGCGGTGATGTACCGGACATTGTTCATGTCGAAGCACAGGAGCGCACCCATCTCGGACTTTGCCAACAAATCCTTGGCGCGGGCGAGGCGTTCGCGCCGCAGTCTGTCAAAATCGATACGGTCTTCCCAATCCACCGCCATTGGTCCATACGTTTTCAGTCCCACGATGGTCCTCCTGTTCCGCGCTGGCTAACCCTTCCCGCACAATATGCGCGCTTCCTCATATACCTTTTGTTCGGTGGGAACGGTTACGTCTTCGAGCGGCGGCGAAAACGGAATGGGCACGTGCATCGCTCCCATCCGCTTCACCGGCGCTTCCAGGCTGAAGAAGGCGCCCTCTGCGATTACGGAGGCGAGTTCTCCCGTCACACCGTATCGTCCGTAACCTTCATCGATTACGATGGCTCTGGATGTTTTCTTCGCCGACTCCACGAGTGTTTCTTCATCCAGCGGCCATGTGGTCCGCGGATCGATCACTTCGGCGCTGATGCCGTCTTTTTCCAGGAGCGCTGCCGCCCCAAGGGCCACCTGTACCATGCTGCTCGTCGCCACCAAAGTAATATCTTTGCCGGCTCGCTTGATGTCCGCAACACCCAGCGGAATGGTGTAGTCTTCCGCCGGCACAGGCCCTTTTTGCCGGTACATCATTTTATCTTCGAAGAATACAACCGGGTTGTCGTCGCGGATGGCGCTCTTCAGCAGTCCTTTCGCGTCATAAGGCGTGGAGGGGAGAACGACCTTGAGTCCGGGGATGTGGCTCAGCCAAGCATGCAGAGATTGGGAGTGCTGTGCTGCCGATCTCCGGGTTGCTCCTAAGGTCGTTCGCAAGACCATCGGCACTTTCCATTTTCCGCCGGACATGTAGTGAACTTTGGCCGCCTGGTTCACCATCTGGTCCATCGTCAGCGTGAGGAAATCACCGAACATGATGTCGATCACCGGCCGCATGCCACTCATGGCCGCGCCAACACCCACGCCAGTGAACCCTGCCTCCGAGATGGGCGTGTCAATTACGCGTTCTTTGCCAAACTCCCCCACCAATCCGGAGAGAACTTTGAACGGCGTCCCGGCTTCGGCGACGTCTTCCCCCAGGATGCACACGCGGGAATCTCGCCGCATTTCTTCGGCAAGCGCTTCCTTGACGGCTTGCGCAAACGTAAGTTCCCGCACCGGGGCCTCAGGCATAAACGTCTTGCTCCGCTTCTTCCGGTTTTGGATACGGAGCTGCAATGGCGAAATCGACCGCCGCCTGCATCTCCGCACGAACTTCGGATTCAATCGTTGACAGTGCGTCTGTTTCCGCGATTTTCTCGCGGATCAGCCAACTCGAGAAAAGTTGGATGGGATCGCGCTTCGTCTTCCATTCCTGTTCTTCCTGCTTGGAGCGGTAATACTCGCGATTGATGTCGCCGACATGGTGGCCCGTGTAGCGATAGGTATTGCAAAGAAGGAACGCAGGCCCTTTTCCTTGGCGCGCGCGTTCCACCAATCGCGAGGCGCTCGCGTACACGGCGCGTACGTCCTGGCCATCCACGCTTTCCGAGGGAACTCCGAAGGCGGGGCCTCGCGCTAGGACGTCACCTGCGGTAGTCTCCGAGAAATGGGTGTATTCGTTGTAGAGGTTGTTCTCGCAAGCGTAAATCACCGGCAGTTTCCAAAGCGCCGCGAGGTTCATCACCTCATAAACCACGCCCTGGCCAAGAGCGCCTTCGCCAAAGAAGCACACCGTCACCTGCTGTTTGCCCGCACGCTTGGCGGAAAACGCAGCACCCGTGGCAATACCCGCGCTTCCCGCGACGATTGCGTTTGCGCCAAGATTTCCCGTTGCCGGATCGGCAATGTGCATTGATCCGCCCTTGCCTTTACAATAGCCCGCCTCTTTTCCGAGCAATTCCGCGAACATGCGGTCCGGTGATGCACCTTTTGCGAGGCAGTGACCGTGGCCGCGATGCGTGCTGGTTATATAATCGTCGGTGCGAAGAGCCTCGCAGATGCCCACGGCGACGGCCTCTTCTCCCACATAGAGGTGCGCCAGTCCCGGCATCAGCGCTCGCGTATAAAGCTCGTTCACCTGTTCTTCGAACAGGCGAATCATCTGCATGCGGCGGTACATCTGCAACCACTTTTCGGCCGAAAGTCCCGTGGGAACTTGTAAGGCGTCCGCCGTCTTGCTCATCGTTTCACTCCACTCAGTGCGGCCAGCACATCGAAAACAACGGCAAAATCCTCCTTTTCCAAGCCGTATCCCCGAGCCGCGGTCAAGAACTCGTTGGTAACCGCGGTCGAGGGCATAGGCACGTTCAGTTTCCGCCCGAGGTCCAATGCCAGCAGCATGTCCTTCTGCATCATGTTCACGTTGAACCAGGCTTCGTCGGGGAGTTTGACCACGAACGGCCCGCGGTACTTCACCATCGGCGAAGCAATTGCGCTGTTGCTCA
Organism: Candidatus Acidiferrales bacterium; assembly: GCA_963780785.1. Classification (GTDB taxonomy): domain Bacteria; phylum Acidobacteriota; class Terriglobia; order Acidiferrales; family UBA7541; genus Acidiferrum. The sequence continues at coordinate 2,889 of CAWADS010000063.1, read as the reverse complement.
GCACGTCTACCGCGATCTCTCTCGAAACTCCACTCTTTTCCGCCAGCAACACACCTTCTGAAAACGCCAGCATCTGCACGGCAAGACTTAGATTGATGGCAATCTTCAAGACCAGCGCGAGCCCGTTGTCGCCGACATGCGTTACCTTCGGCCCGATGTCGAGCAGAATGGGCTTCACTTTTTCAAATGTTTCTCTCCGCCCGCCGACCATCACGGAAAGCTTTCCTTCTTGCAGGGTGATGACGCTGCCGGAGACAGGCGAGTCGAGCATGTCGGCGCCCTTCGCTCTAACCTTTGCCGCCACCGCTCTGCTGTAATCCGGACTCACCGTGCTGATATCCACGTAAATCTTGCCCGGCGTCAGACCAGCGAGGATTCCGTCCGGACCCTCGACGATCGCTTCCAATGCGGCGGAATTGGTCACCATCGAAAAGACCACGTCCGCCGTCGCAGCTACTTCACGCGGACTATTGCCCCATTTCATTCCTGCCTTCAAAAGCCACTGCGCTTTTCCCTTCGTGCGGTTGTAGCCCGTGACCGTGTGGCCCTTGCTCAGGAGACGATTGACCAGTTCGCCTCCCATCACCCCGAGCCCGACAAAACCCAGATTCGCCATCTTCGCTCTCCGTAGAATCGACTATTTGTTTTCAGTTGTCCCGTTGCCGGAATCTAGCCGAACCTGGCGCAGGTGAGCGCGCATCGCCTCCCGCGCTCCCGCAGGATCGCGGTTCTCAATCGCTTCGAGAATGCGCTTATGATGGTACTGGCCACGCTCCGGTCCGCCATCCACCTTGAAGATGTTCATCCGCTGCTCGCGGAGGAGCCCCACGATCGAATCAATCAGGGAGAGGATCAGGGGGTTGGCCGCCGCTTCCGCCAGAGCCAGGTGAAAATCAAGATCCGCCTCGATGAACTGCTCCGGGTCGCTTTTCGCGTTGTCCATGATGCCGATAGCCTCGCGGAGCTGGACCAGAGATTCCTCGTCGGCGCGCGTCGCCGCGAGTGTGGCGATTTCAGGTTCGAGGATTTCCCGGACCTCCACCAGGTGGAGAGTTCCTTCGCGCCGGCCCGCCTTGATCATGCGGTCGAACGTCAGACGAATCGAGTTTGAAGACTCGCTGGTGACAAAGGTGCCGCGGCCCGGACAAGCCTCGACCAGGCCCTTTTCGTGTAAAGCTTTTACCGCTTCACGAACGGCCGTACGGCTCACACCAAACTGGAGTGCCAATTCTCGTTCGGCGGGGAGTTGATCTCCTGGCTTGAGCTCGCCACGCTTGATCGAATCTTCAATCTGCTTCACGATCTGTTCGTAGAGGCGAGAACTTTGGACTAGCTTATACATGGTGCATTCTCCATCCGGGGTGCGGATCCCACGACTGACAGGGGATTCGTAACAGGAACAAATTCCTGCAGGCATTCCACACTGAAAACATGCCGCTATGGACTGCTGGTATGGCCACCATATAACATACCGATGGACTCCTCAAGCCTTTTCTTACTTCACCCACACTGTCTTCACGTTGGCAAACTCCCGGATCCCAAAGACACCCAATTCCCGCCCGTACCCCGACCGTTTGACCCCTCCGAACGGCACCCGCGGGTCGGAAGCCACCATTTGATTAATGAAGACCATTCCGGCCTCGAGTTCATTGATGAACCTTTCCTGCTCGCCGGGATCATTCGTCCAGGCACTTGCCCCCAGTCCGAACCGGCTGTCGTTCGCCACTCGTATTGCCTGGTCCAGATTTTTCACCCGAAACAGCGAGGCGACCGGACCGAAGAGTTCCTCGCAGTAGGCGGGCGAATTGGGGGGAATATCTGTCAGTACCGTCGGCAAATAAAAATTGCCGGGCATCTCTGCGGGCCTTCCACCCGTCAGTACTTTTGCTCCGGCAGCCACGCTTTTCTGCACGTCTGCGTGCAGGGATTCCACCGCATCCGCTGTAGCCAACGGCCCCACATCCGTCGTGTCGTCGAAGGGATCGCCCAGCTTCAGAGAACGCATTTTCTTTACGAACGCCGTTTCAAATTTGTCGGCAACGTCGTCAGCCACAATAAATCGCTTCGCGGCGATGCAGGACTGTCCATTGTTCAGCGTCCTGGCCTTCACTCCCGCAGCAACGGCCTCTTCCAGATTCGCGCTCGGCATGACGATGAAAGGATCGCTCCCGCCGAGCTCCAGCACAACCTTTTTGATCCGGCTCGCTGCCCCTGCGCCCACCTTCACCCCCGCCTCTTCGCTGCCAGTGAGTGTAGCTGCCGCAATGCGGGGATCCGCCAATATGGCGTCTACTTTGCTGGAACCGATCAACAGCGATTGGAACGCGCCCTTCGGGAAGCCCGCGCGAAGGAGCAAATCTTCGACCTTCAAGGAGCATTGCGGCACATTCGACGCATGCTTCAACACTCCAACATTGCCCGCCATAAGTCCTGGGGCGATAAATCGAAAAACCTGCCAGAATGGATAGTTCCACGGCATGATGACCAGGATAATTCCCATCGCCTGGTAGCGGATGTAACTTTTCCGAGCAGACGTCTGGATCACCTCGTCCGCCAGAAACTTTTCGGCATTCTCCGCGTAGTACCTGCAAGCCCAGGCACACTTCACGGCCTCATCCACGGCCGAACGGTACGTTTTCCCCATTTCCAGAGTCATTAATCTTGCCAGATCGTGTTTCTCGGCTTCCAGAAGGTCCGCCGCCCTCAGCATCATCCGGCCGCGCTCGGCAAAGGTGAGGGCACGGAATTTTGGAAAGGCCTCTGCCGCCAGTCGGAGTTTATCTTCAATTTGCGCGTCCGTGAGGGCGTCGAAGCTTTTCAGCAGTTCGCCTGTCGCCGGATTAATCGTTGCGATTGCCATGGCTGCTCTCTCTCAGTCCTTCTCCCGCC
>CAWADS010000062.1:0-142299 GCA_963780785.1 Candidatus Acidiferrales bacterium | reverse complement strand
GACCAGCCCGATTTACGGGATGCCCATCCTGGACGTGGATAAGGCGCACACCGTGATGGTGATCAAGCGAAGCATGGGGGCCGGGTTCGCGGGGATTGAAAACCCGCTGTATTACCTGGATAAGACGCTGATGTTGTTCGGAGATGCGAAGAATTTTGTAGGAGCGATTGTGCGGGAGATCTCCGGCGGACACAATTAATGGCGGAATACGCAAGAACAGCGGGCCTCGGGAGAGGTATGCGGGCTCGGGAAAAGCAGAAGGATTCATCCTGAAATTCGCAGTCGAAGAGGGATTTCATCGCAAAAAAACGTGCGATGCAGAAACGTATCTCCACTCCGGGACGGCAGAAAGCGCCGTCCCTCCGGTCGAAATGACAGGTTCTGCATGGTGGATGGTGGTATCTCCGTTCAAGACGATGGAGAACTACACGGCTTGCCGAGATGGGTTGGAGCGGTGCTCGACGCCTACAAAAATAAAATTGAGAAATGCGGGGGATTGGTGGTTACGGGCGATGGGGGCTTTCGAGTGCTTTGTCGATGCCCCACACGGTGGCTATGCCGGCAACGCCGACGGCGACATACACGAAATGGCTCTGGCCCGGATAGACGGGTGGTTTCCCTTTAGCCATCTCGAACGGCGCGCAAGGGCGATGCTCGTGGTAGTCGTGGTAATCCGTGGCGTCGGGAGAAAGATATTTACGATAGCTTAATTCGTTCATCGCGCGGACACGGTAGGCCTTGGCTTCTTCGATCAAGTGCGACTCCGAACCGACCTGCACATTGACCCGGCCGCGCTGGCTGTAGACCGTGATTTCGCAGGGATCGTCCATCGAAACGCGGCCCAGATCAGCGAGCAATGGCACGGGCGTGACCCGCACGTCGGAAGCAACGATGACAATATTTTCCTGGGTGCCGGGCGTGGTGTAAACCACGGTGCCACGATTCAGCTCAACAATCGCGCCATAGGGAGCACGGTAGATGTGCACGGCCGAGGAGCCCTGAAGTTCAAGGGAAAGCGGACCGACGCGAATGAGCACGGAGCCAGCGTCCTCCGTCGAAAGATAGTCACCGGAATAGACGGTGGCGCCTTCGGAGGCAGCGGCATCGCCGATGTGACCTGAGACGGATTTGGCGACGAGACCGAGAGCAGGGTTCGCGGGTGGCGTTTGCGCCAGCAAAGGCAGAACTGCAAAAGCAAAAATCAGAAATCCGGCCATGGAAGAGAAGCGGGCGATTCTCATTGGCGTTGTTTCTCCTTGGAACAGGCAGATGCAGGAAGACAGGGGCGATTGCTCACGGGAGCAAGAACGGGTAGAGAGGCAGGCGCGGAAGCGCGCGCCGGAATGGTTGTGGGGGCGAACTGGAGTTTCATCGCGGGATCACCAAAAAGGATCCAGGTACGACGGACGTCGTTGTCCGTGGTGCCGGCCTTTGCCTGGAGCACAAGGCTGCCGAGGGTCTGATTGGGGTTGCCGGCAAAAATGTGCAGAAATGCCTGATTCATCGTGGACTGCGGTGCCTGCTGGGTGAAGCCGGAAGAGGCCCAGACGGCGACGGCACCACCATTGGGAGCGAGCAGAAGTGACTCGGCAAGGCTCGGGGCATAAACGTCGTGGAAAAGCCCATTGAGGCAATCCATCAAGAGATAAACGGGGAGGCGTCCTCCGTTGGAGAGTGCGGCGGCGTCGGTGGAGTCGAAGAGATCGGCGAAAGACCACTGCTGCTCAGCGCCGTGCCCGTTGTAATCGACCAAGAGCGCACCGTTATTGAGAGCGGCGAGAATCTGGGAACGGGCGGCAGCGGAATCGAGCGAATCGGCAAGTATCTCTGAGACATGCAACGTAGATGGAAGGGTAGCCGCGGCGGAATTTGCACTAGCGGTGAAGTTGGAATCTATATTCTGATCGGCGATCAGCAAAGCCTGCGAATTCCAAGAGCCCGCCGAACTGCCACGCTCGTAGCCGATAATTTTGGTGACGAGGAGATCGGCGTCGGCGGGGGTGCGCACGGGCAAGCGGCCGGTAGGAATAGTGGCGAAACCATTCTGAGCAAAGTCGGTGAACCAGTCGTCGGAGGCGGTCTTGAAGGCCGCAGTTTCGATGATGCGCGTGGGCACGAAATCGAAATCGCCAAGACCCAAATAGTCGCGCGGATCGAAAGAGGCATCGCCAACGAAGAGAATGGACTGGGGCTTGCGCTGCCAATGGGCGGCGGTTTCCTGAAGGAAACTGCGGATCGCGAAGGGGCTGCGCTCGCCATAGTTGTACTCGTCGAAGATCTGGCTGGTGGTAACGAGAGAGACACGATGGCCCTGGGATTCGCGCAAGCGCACAAGCGGCGCGAGGCTGGCGACAAAATCGGGGTGAGTGATGATGACAACATCCGCGGCAGCACGGTTATCGTCGAGGAGCGTGGGAACATGCGGCGCGAGAGTAAGGGGCGAGGAAATGGCGTCGCTGGCAAAAGCGAGAATCGTGCGAACCGCGGGCCCGCGAGTGGAGAGCGCCAAGGCAGCGCTGTATGCGCCCGACTCGCGTGAGATCCTGGCCGCGAGTTCCGAGATGTTGAGCGGATCAGTAATGTCAAACACGCGGACCTGAGGGTTGGTGAAGCCGGTGAGATGGAGTTCCGAACCCGCCGAGGCGGTGGCGCGGAGCCAGTCCGCATCGGCGGCGTACGTGTGCGCGTAATGGAGCACGATGGATTGCACGAGGCTGACGTCGTTGTCGCCATTCAGAGCCGTGAGGGTGACGGTATTGGCGCCGTCCTGGAGTAACGAGGGCTCGACCGGGAAAGATTGTTGCGCGAGCGTCATACCGAGGAAGTCCATTTCGCCGAGTGTGGCTCCATTGAACTGAACGGTGACGCGATGCTCCTGCGCGTCGGTAACCCCCTGGAGAGCGAGGTCCAGGGTAACCGGCAGCGCTGACGAAGCATCGATGTGCGCGACGACGAGATCCTGATCGGTCGCTTCCGAAGTGATGGTGGCGCCGAAGAAATTGTCGTTGTTTTCGCCGTTCAGAAGAGCGGCGAAGTAGGTGGTGCGATCCTCGCGAAGAGCGCTGAATGGGAAACTCGCCGGGGCGGCGCTGCCGGAAACAGGCGCGGCCGCCGAAAGGATGCGCTTGGGCCAGTGATTGTCGCTGATCAACCAATAGACGCGTTCAGCGGAGAAGGGCGTATCGATGCCGGTGCCATAGAATTCGATGGCGTCCGAAGGCGATGGAGAGCCGGTGGTGCGCCCTGTCAAGAGAAGCGGCTGTTCGACTCCTTCGGCGTAGAGATGCAGCGTGCGTGAGTCTGTGTTGCGATCGAGACCGGCGGCAAAGAGCTGGGCAAAGGAGACGTGATACCAGCCTTCCTGAGCGACCGAAATTTCGACGGCCGGATGATCGGCGACGCTGAGGCGCGGGAAACCCGAGGGAAGGATGGGGAGAACGGGTCGCAGTGTCATCAGAGCAGGGGAAGGACTGGCGAGAGAGGGCGAGACGATTGAGGCGCGCCGGCTGCTGAGCAGGGCCGAGGGACGCGCCGAAGCAAGCGTGGCGGTGAGTTCGGCGGAAGGCGATTCGACGTAGGCGGGGCCATGAGTGCCGCGCGTGCCATTGATATCCACATTTTCAATCCAGTAGGCGGCATCGCGAACGGGATGCGGATCAATCCAGCGATAGATCTTGGCGGCATGTTGGGGGCGGGCGCCGCGCAGAAGCAAAGCAGAACCGGCGATGAGAGAAGAATTGATGCGGGTTCGGCCGGAGGCATCTTCGCGATAAACGTGAAAACCGAGGTTGCGGGATTCCTCGTGGGTGCGCCATTCAAGGATGACGGAGCCATCGGACTGAGAGAAAGCCTGGAAGGAGGAGATGTCCACGGCGGTGGGGTATTGAATGGTGGAGACGGAGCTGACGATGAATGGGTAATTGGGGACATTGGAGGTGAGAGCGGCAGTCGAGCTTGTGATGGTGGCGGTGTTGGTGGAGAGCGTGGCAGTGCTGATAGTGAGGGCGGTGACGTTGATGGTGATGACAGCGGTGCTGCCGACGGCCAGGTTGCCGAGGGTGCAAGCCACGGTGGTCACACCAGCGTTGGTCGCAGCCAAGCAGGAGCCAGTGGTTGTGGAAAAGGCGTTCGCGATGTAGGTGACCTCGGCCGGGAGCGGATCGGTGACGACGACGTTCTGGGCGACGGCGGGGCCGCTGTTGGTGACGGTAATGGTGTAGGTGAGGGTGGAGCCTTGGTTAACGGGATCGGGAGCAGCAGTTTTGGTAGCACTGACACTGGACTGGGTGGGCGAAGCCACGATGGTGGAAGCCGTGGCGGAATTATTGGCGGCAGTCGGATCGCCCACGGTACTAAAGACAGAGGGGGTAGCGGAAATAGTGGTGCCGGCAGCGACGCCGGAATTTACTTTGACAACAAGAGGGAAATTGACCTGAACGCCGGCAGCGATTGTCTGACCGGTATTTAGAGTACAAGTGAAAGTGCCAGTGCCACCAACAGTGATGGTGTTGCAGGTCCAGTTGGAAGGAGGAGTGAAAGAAACCAGAGTGGTGTTGGCGGGAATAAGAACGGTGAAAGTAGCATTGGTTTCCGTGGCCGGGCCGTTATTGGTGACGGTTTCCACGAAAGTGATGTTGTTGCCCTGAGTGACGGGGTTGGGCGAGGCGGAGGCGGTGACAGCGAGATCCGCTTGGCCAGCCGTGGCAACGGTGAAGGTGGTTGAAGCGGAGTTGTTGGAGTAGTTGGGATCGGGAGTGGCGGAATTAACGTTATCGGTTGCGGTAATCACTGTACCGGCCGGGGTGGCGAGGGGAACGTTGACGACAAGCAAGAAAGTGGCGGGGGAATTGACCCCGAGCGGAGCCAGGCCGACGCACTCGACGGTGACGCCGACCGGAGGATAGCAGCCCCAGCCCCCCGGACCGGTGATGGATACAAAGGTAGTGCCAGCGGGAATGTCCTCGGTGAAAACGGGGCCGGCGGCCGCGGAGGGTCCTTGGTTGGTGACAACGCCCGTGAGTGTAACGTTCGAGCCGGCAACGACGGTGGGGGAGGAAGGGGTGTTGGTAATGGCGAGGTCGGCAGTCCCTACGACGCCTACGGTGGTGATGGCGATGGCGGTGTTGTTGGCAAGAATGGGGTCGGTGGTGCTGGAGGTGATGTTGGCGATATCCACGATCTGCGTGCCGTTGAAAGTGCCGACAGCAACGGTAACGACGACGGTGAAGGTACCGGAGGTGCCGTGCGAGAAAATGCCCGTGCTTGTATTGCACGAGATAGTGCCTGATGTGCCAATCGCGGGAGTGGTGCACGTCCAGCCGGCGGGGGTGACGATGGAGGAAAAGGTCGTGTTGGCCGGGGTGTTCTCGGTGAGGACAGCAGCGACGGCATCGAGCGGGCCATTATTAGCGACGATCTGGGTGTAAGTGATGGTGCCGCCGGGTAAGACCACGGGAGGAACGGCGGAATTGGTGACGGAAAGATCGGCGGAAGCGCAATAAGCGCCGGATTGCGTGCCGGGAGTTTCCGTGATGACGTGTGCGGGGGCGTACACGCCGGATTGGCCAACGGTAGCACCGTAGGAATCTTGAACCGTGTCTGTGTAGCCGTTGAGACCACCCGCGACGCTGTAACTGGCGGGCGGAGCCGAAAGGAAAATGACGCCGCCACCGCCGCCACCGCCAGGGCCATGGCGCTCGCCAGGGAAACCACCGGGAGCCTGTGTCGGCCAGGCGTTGCCGCCGTTGCCGCCGTTGGCGCTGACCGTGAGGCCGCTCAAGGCGCTACCGCTAACATTGTTGACGAAAAACAGAACGGAGCCGCCAGCCCCGGCACCGCCCGTGCCGTCGTTGTTCGTGCTGAGAGTGGATTGGCCGTTGGAAGTAATGCTGCCGGTGCCGGAAACACTGCCGGCGTGGATGATGACGATGCCGCCACCGGCGCCACCGCTGCTGAAGATGCCGTTGCCGGTCGCCGTTGTTGGTGGTGGAAATAAAGTAGGTGCCGTTGTTCGTTGTGCCAGCGCCGCCGCCACCGCCCATCACAAGAGCGCTCGTGGAAGCGGGGAAGGCCACGCCGCCGAAGCCGCCATCGGTGGAGTCGGTGACGGTCAGGCTGTCCCAGCCATAACCGCCCTGTCCGCCAGTACCGCCGTTGCCGCCAGCGCCGCCGCCGGAATTGTAGTCATTGCCAGAGGGGTGGCCGTCGGTGCCGCCGCCACCGGCGTTACCCGGAGCGCCGCGCGCATAGCTTCCGCCGGGGAGAGAATCCGCGGGGTTGCCGCCGGTGGTGTCAAGGGGTACGACGCCGGTCGGCGTAATCGTGGCCGGGGCGACATAGCGGGGTGTGCCAGCGATGCCTTCGCCCTTGGAGCCATTTGTGCCCGCCGTGGTCGTGTTGTTGGCTGGGGCGGCTGTGACGTAATCCGTGACCGCACCTGCGGCGCCCGCGAGTTGCTGGCCGCCGCCACCACGAAAACCGAGAGCATCGAGGGCGACAGTGCCGCCGAGAGTGAGTTGGGAAGAGACGTCGAGAACGAGCACACCGCCGACGGAACCGTTCCAGACAAGCGGAACAAGGCCGGAGCTGAGAGTCGCGGAGGTGTACTGAGGAACCCGGATGACCTGATAGGTTTGCTGAGCCTGGGTGAGGGTGGCAACAACGTGAGAATAGCTGTTGAGCAAGCCGCCAGAGCCCGTGCCGGCGAATTGAAGCATGCCGCCGGCAGTGCCGACGGCGTTGGTAGCGGTAACGAATTCAAAGAGGCCGGAGCTGCCGAGGTTGGTGGAACCGGAGGCAGGATCACCGGCGAGGCCGTCGCCGTACGCGCCGGTATTGGTGCTGTTGATGCCAGCCCCCTGCATTTGGATGATGAGCAACAGATCGCCCGCGGCGATGGGAGTGGCAGCGCCGCTGGCAGCGCCGAGAACGACGGAAGTTGAGCCGGCGCCAAGGGTGCCTGCGGTGGAAGGTGGGAAATAGGTGTTGACGATTCCGGTGAGAGTGCCGCCCGCACCGTCACGGCCGGGGGTGGCGCAGACAAGGGGCTGGACGACGGTGTAGGCAGAAGCGTTGTCGTTGGAGCCGTTGAGATCACCGGCAAGTGTGAGCTTGGCGGTGGCGTTGAGCGTAGTAGGCGCGGAAGGAGCCGTGGCCGCGATTGTAATCGTTTCGGTGGCGCCCACGGCGATGGAGCCAGGTAGAGTGCACGTGGTGGTGGACGCAGGGGTGCCACAATTCCAGACGCTGGGGAGCGGCGAGAAGGCAAAGGAAATATTCGTGAGACCAGAGGGCAAGGTAATCGTGAGAGTTGTTGCTGCGGAGGTGGCGGCGGCAGTGCCGATGTTCTGAACCTGGATGGTGTAGGTGATATTGGAGGAGACGAAAACTGGGGTGGGCGAGACGGACATGGAAACGCCGAGGTCCGGGGTGTTCGCGGGCTCAACGACGATGGAGGTGATGCTGGTGTTGTTGGACGGGATAGGGTCCACGATGGTGGAATTTGTCACCGTGGCGGAACTCTGGATGGTGGTGCCCGTGGCAGTGCCAGCGTTGACCTGCAAGCTGATGGTGAGGACGTTGGCAGTAGCGCCGCTGGCCAGTGCGGCGTTGTAAGTGCAGACGATGGGACCCGCCGCACCGACAGCAGGATGCGTGCCACAAGCCCAGCTCGTGCCGGCAAAAGCCTGGTAGTTCGTATTGGCTGGTGTTTGCATGTAGACGGTGATTGTTCCGGTCGCCACACCGGCCGGGCCGTTGTCCGTGACCGTTTGGGTGTAGGTGTAGGTGGCACCTGCCGCAACGGCGGGGGCGGAGGGAGTCTGCGTGAGCTGAAGGTCGGCGGTGCCAGCGGCCTCAACGATGATGGAGGCGGTACTCGTGTTGTTGGCTGGGATGGGATCCACGAACGCGGAATCCGCAACGGTGGCGGAATTCGGGATATTGGTACCGGAGGCGGTGCCGGTGTTGACCTGCATGGTGATGGTGAGGGCATTGGCAGCGGTGCCGTTGGCCAGCGCGGCGTTGTAAGTGCAGACGATGTTACCGGTGCCGCCGGCGACGGGATGCGTGGCGCAGGTCCAGTTGGTGCCGGCAAAAGATTGATAGTTCGTATTGGCTGGGGTTTGCGTGGAGACAGTGATCGTTCCGGTGGCAACGTCGGTCGGACCGTTGTTGGTGACGGATTCGGTGTAGACGTAGCTGGCGCCCGGGGCGACGTCAGAGGGAGAGACGGTCTGCGTAAGCTGAAGGTCGGCGGGTTGAACGGTGACGGATGTGCTCGTGGTGTTGTTTCCAGGAACGGGATCCGTCAAGGTCTCGCTGACCGTGGCCGTATTTGTAATGGTTGACCCGCTTGAGACACCCGAATTCACCTTCACGACAATCGTGAAATTGCCGGTTGTGGTGCTCGCCGCCATCGCTGCCGTTGCTGCGCATATAATCGTGCCCGTCCCGCCAACGGCGGGCACCGCGCAGGTCCAGTTGGCGGGCGGCGTTGCGGAGACAAATGTGGTATTCGCAGGCGTGGTCTGCGTCAGTGTCGCTCCAGCCGCAGCGACAAGGCTGTTGTTTGTCACGGTCTCGGTGTAAGTAATGTTCGTCGCGGGTGCCACCGGGTTCGGCGCAGCCGCTTGCGTCATGGAAAGATCCGCGATCTGCACCGTCACCGAAACACTTAACGTGTTATTGGCAGGGGTTGGATCGTTCGTAGTCGAAGTGATGTTGGCCGAGTTGGTGATAATTGTGCCATTTGCGGTCCCTGCATTGACCTGCACGACGACTGTAAAGGTCGTTGTGCTGGTGCTCGGCATGTTTGCACTTCGGGTGCAGGTACTGGTGCCGGTACCTCCGACAGGAGGATTCACACAGGGCCAGGTTCCAGCGCCACCAGACTGGGCCGCAGAGACGAAGGTGGTGCTGGCGGGTGTGGCCATCGTGAATACGGGCCTCGTGGCCGCGGCCGGCCCGTTGTTGATTACCGTGATGGTGTAAGTAATTTGTGCCCCGGGCAGTACCGTCGCAGGAGCTGCTGTATCCACCGTCACCGCGAGATCAGCGTTCTGGGCGTGGGCGGCGGGGACGAGGAACGTGGCATACAAGAGAGACAGGGCGACAATTCCGGAGAGAAGCAGGGCAGCACGGCGAAGGCGTAGCCTGGCTGCGGTTCGCATCCGGTGGACCATCACGCGCAAAGGATGAACTACGCGAGTTTGCAGGGGAGTGAGAGATTCCTTGCGGGAGTTTCGCCGCAGAACAATCACCTTTCCGAACAGGCGCGAAGCGAATGGGTCGGAACCGAGGCCCGTATCGCTGCGCGTGAAAACAGCACCAGAGGAAGCGTCGCGAGAGGCCACGCGGTGGACCCGGAAGCCATCCTGATTTTGAACCAGCGCGATATCACCCTGGCGTAGCTCGCCTTCAGCCACGGGGGCGACGAGGACAGCGTCACCGTCGAGAATGTTGGGGCGCATGCTTTCTCCTTGCACCCGAAATTGAACACTGTGGCCTTCACGGAGAAGCGCCAGGCAAAGTTGAGCGAAGAGTTGCGAATCCTTGCGATGCTGGATCTCACGCGTGGGCATGGCGGATGGCCTCCACAGCGTCCTGGGTCGGAACAAAACGGAAAATCGAAGACGGGATGGAGCGAGTGAGATCATCCAAAAAACTCAAGGCGAAATGAATGCCGTGCTTCAGATAGTGGGGAACAAAAGCACGGGCAAAGAGTTCGGCGGCCGCCTGCGGCGCGGGGAGCGGCGAGAACTGATCGAGGGAGCCTGTTCGAGAAGAAAAATAGAAGTAAGCGGCGCACGAGCAGGAGAGGCAACTCCGGCATCGCCATGCCAGGGAGTGCCGTACATCCAAAACTGGCCGTCGAGCTTGCGAAGGATGATGCGATCGTCGCTGAGAAACTGCACGTCGGGATTGGACATCCAGAGGCGCGCGGTGGTGCTCTTGCCTGCGCCCGAATGGCCGAGGAAGAGGTAGCCGCTGCCGTCTTCGTCGAGCAAACCCAACGCGTGAACTTCCAAACCCTCTCCCAAGGACAAGCGGTGCATCATCACGAGCTCGTCGATGGGATATTCGAGCGGGTACACCGGCTGGCCCGCGGGAAAGCTGGCACGATTCAGGACAATGTGTCCGCGCGAAAAGGTCGGATCAAACCAGGCAGCCTTGTAAGGGGCAGGGCCCAAAGTTGAAGTGGAGAAATAAAACTGCGTTCCTGTGGAGTGCGTGAAGGCGGACCAGAGCCCGCCGGAAACAAATGCAGGTGAGGCATCAGGCGCGGCGAGTTGCGAGACCCAGGCAATGTCCAATTCAATTTCGCAAGGATGCGAGCTGGCGTGAGGAATGGCGAAGGGTTCGTGTTCAGGATCGAGAGAGACAGGCATGCCGGGCTCGCACCACATGCCGAAGGAGAGACCGCCGATGGCCAGAGCCAGACGAGTGGCGCTGCGGGCGGGGAGGCTGGCGTTTGTGAGAGGCGTGGGCACGTAAGTTTCTCCGGGTGAGCGGGGGCTCAGGATCCCTGGGTCCGGCAAAAAGTGGAGCGGCAGGAAGAATTCAAAGGCCCCGGAGAGCTCGAGATCTTGCAATGACCGAGAACTGCCTCTTCCGGGCGCAAGGTGACGCGGACCACCGCCGGCGGCTGATAGGGTGCCTTCGTGGGCTTATCGGACTTGAGCGAGTCATTCATGGTCGAGCTTTGCCTTTTCTTCGGCCTTAACGAAGGTGCGCCCCACAGGAGGAGCAGCCTCCGGAACTGCATCCGCCACCGGACTGAAGAACCGGCAGCGGAGAAGTTGGATGTGGCAGCGGAATAATCTTTTCGGCATTGGGAGAACTTTCTCGCAGGCGCTTCACCGATTCCTGAAGATGCGAAAAATGAGCACCTGAAGAACAGCAGGGACAATCGCCATGCTCGGGAACAGAGACCCCGAGGGTATAGGCGCGCAAATGAGCGAGTTGGCAGAGAAATTCCACGGGCGTTTCGGCGTCACCACTTTCGAGTTCACCGTGGGCGGGGCACATGCCGCAGAGATTCTGGATCTGACAACGCGAGCAGATGGTTTGGCGGCTGCGTGGCGTCTCACGAATTTCGCGGAGACGCCCATTCCATCCTTCCGTGAAACTGGTGTCACGCAGGTTGTAGCCGTCTTGATGCGAGATCGCACAGATGGTCATGGTGCCAGCAGGGTCGACCGCACAGCCCTTCTCCCCGCCGCCGCAGGTGTATTTCGTGGGGCCCAGGAGGCCGTGTTGGGAAGCAAGCTCGTCTTCGGCGAGCTTGAGGTATTCGGCTTTACGGACGGGATCGCGGAATTCGAGATTCACGGCTTGTTCGGGAGAGAGACGTACGGCAAGAGGGCTCTGCGAGCAATCGGTGCGCGGATTAACGAGCGGATCGAACTTAAATTCGACGCCGATCTCCTGTTCGGCGAAACGCTTCATATCGTACACTTCGTGAACGTTGATGGTGGTTGGAACAGTCTTTAATTTGAGAGGCAGACCGCGCTCCTTGAGCAGACGGACGGCCCTCATGCAGCGGTCAAAGGAGCCCGGGATGCGCGTGAGGGCTTCGTAGGTTTCGCGAGTGGCGCCGTATAAGGTGATCTCGATGGCAAAGGGGCGGTATTCCGCGAGGTGATCGGCAATCCGTGGAGTGATCAGGGTCCCGTTGGTGAAGAGGGTGATAAGGAAGCCGCGCTTTTTTGCCTCGGTATATATATCGAGGAAATCCTTCCGGGCGAAAATTTCGCCGCCGGTATACAAAATCCAGAGGCACCCGAGAGCAGCGAGCTCGTCGAGAAGGCGGATGTGTTCGGCCAAGCTCATTTCCTGCCGGCGGGCATAAGAATCGTTCATCGGGAGATTGTTGTAGCAGTGCTGGCACTCGAGCGGGCAGCGGTGAGTCACTTCGATCGACACGTCGGCAGGGACGCGGCGCCCTTGCTGACGCTGGTGGATCAGGGTGGAGAATTCTCCGTAAGTGGCTGTCTGCAGCACGTGTTTACCTTTTCCGAGCAAAGCTAAAACGAACTGTGTGTCGAAGGATGGCGGACAGTCCCTCGCGAAATGCCCGCGCAGCCTTAGGCAACGAGCTGAACAAGTTTTTCCTCCAGCAACGAATCAAGAAACTCGCGAATGTCGTCTCGTGCCCGCGCCGCGGTAACCTCAAATTCTTCGCAGATGCGATTCATCATCTCCAGGATGGTGTGTTCCTCCTGCATGAAATCCCAGAGAACCAAGCCCACCTGATTCAGGGTATAGAGGGAATTCATATCGCCGACGCCGTGGCGTATGGGCACGATGATGAGTTCGCCTTCGATCTGGCGCGAGACCACGTCGTGGTTGCGGATGAAGCGAACGTTATCGGGAAGCATGGAAAATTGGCAAACCTCCAGCGGGCGTTCGTTCAAAGCTGGAATGCCCTTTTTGAAAGTGTCCGGCACTGGAACAGTGGTGTCATGGGCTGAAACAGGAGGTGTAACGTAAGGGTACTTAGTAATAGTTAGAGCATCTTTACTAGGAGTAACGGGATGGAAAAGTGACCTCAGAGGAGATTGGTGGCGTACAAGGAGGGGGTGTGGCCGTGGGCGTACATGCAAATATTATGCAACTGCAGGCCGGGTTTGCCGCGCCAGGCAGGAGCTGAAGAAATTGTGCGAGAACCGGAAGGGAATCCCATACAATCAGGGACGCGTACGGTCATTGTCAGGTGTAATTTAGGATGGCGAGGCCGGTGAATGCGGAGTGCGGGTCTGCGGCATGCAAAAAAAGACTATCAGAAATTCCAGATGAGACTAAACTCGTATACTTTGCGAAACACGACTGTGGCGGCTTTAGCCGCTGAGGTCACACTTTCCGATCGCTCGACACACTTATGAATATTCGCGTCTTTTTCTGGTCGCTCACGTCCGCACTCGCCGGGTTTCTTTTCGGTTTTGACACGGTTGTCATCTCCGGCGCCGAGAAAACCATTCAATCGCTTTGGGGGCTGAGCCCCGGTCTTCACGGGATTGCCATGGCTTCGGCTCTTTACGGCACCGTCATCGGTTCGCTGATCGGCGGCTGGCCCGCCGACCGCTTCGGGCGCAAAGCCACGCTGCTCTGGATCGGCGTCTTTTACTTTGTCGGCGCGGTCGGGTCGGGGTTGGCGACCAATGTTTCGTTATTCATCGCGGCGCGCGTCATTGGCGGTCTGGGCATTGGCATCTCCACGGTGGCGGCTCCGCTGTACATCTCGGAAATTGCGCCGCCCAAGCACCGTGGACGGCTTGCCGGCATGTTTCAGTTCAACATCGTTTTTGGCATCCTGATCGCTTTCGTATCCAACGCGCTGCTTGCCGGCATCGGCGTCAATGCCTGGCGCTGGATGTTGGGCGTGGCCGCGTTCCCCTCGCTTCTCTACGCCCTGCTCTGCTTTGGCCTTCCCGAAAGCCCGCGCTGGCTTTTGGCAAGGAAGGGCGACCGCGAGGGGGGGATGAAAGTCCTGCAACGCATCGAACCAGAAGCCTCGCGCGATGAGATCGAAGCCGAGGCGAATGAGATTACCGCTGCGTCCTCGGCGAAGGCGTCGGCGGCGCACTTCTGGACGCTACGTCTTCGCAAACCGATCATGCTTGCCATTCTCATAGCCTTCTTCAACCAACTCTCCGGCATCAATGCGGTGCTCTACTTCGCTCCACGTATTTTTGAACTTACTGGGTTGGGAGCAAAAGCCGCGCTGCTCCGATCCGTCGGCATCGGCGTCACCAATCTCATTTTCACTTTCGTCGGCCTTTGGCTCATTGACCGTCTGGGCCGCCGCACTCTTCTCTTTATCGGCTCGTTCGGCTACATCGGTTCGCTCGGTCTGGTGGCCTGGGCTTTCTTCACCCAGCATTATGCGATCGTGCCGGTTTGTATCTTCTCCTTCATCGCCGCGCACGCCGTCGGCCAGGGAGCGGTTATCTGGGTTTTCATCGCCGAGGTATTCCCCAACCGTCAGCGCGCGGAAGGGCAGGCGCTCGGCAGCTTCACGCACTGGATCTTCGCCGCCCTGCTTACGACTTTCTTCCCCAGGATGGTCTCCGCCTTTCCACCCGGATACGTTTTCTCGTTCTTCGCCTGCATGATGGTTCTTCAGCTCATTTGGGTGAAGACGATGGTTCCGGAAACGAAGGGCGTTCCGCTGGAGCAGATCCAGAAGCAACTGGGCATTGCGTAACGGGACTGATTGGGCTCATTTGCCTGAGAAACCGAGTACTGGTCGGGATGCTCCGGGGGGTGCTACCGGGGGCCAAGTGACCATTCAGCAAAGGTTTATCAGAAAAACGAATTGTGGAATCGGGTTGCTGCAGAAGGAGCAAGGGCGTTATATACTGTCGGCCCGGAAAGTCTCGAGCAGTGAGAGCGTGGCAGTTTACTGGAGTGGTTAGGCCTACATTATCCGATGGACGAACAGAAACCCAAGCCCGGTCGTAGCCAGGACTCGGGTCCAGGAGGACCTGGAGGGCTCCGTGCGCCCGCGAAGGGCGACAGTGCCCCCAGCGAAGTGCCACTGGACGGAGCGACTTTCATTGAGGCCCCGAAGAAACCGGCCGCGGATCCAGGTGCGACGGCCATCGTGAACCGCCCTTTGGATGCCAGTGTCCCCTCCCGGCTTTCCACAGGACCGCAAACCTACGGTGGCGCCTACCGAGATGTGGTGCTGCAACCGGGCGACCTCTTTGGTGGCCGCTATGAAATCCTTCAACTGCTGGGTGAGGGAGGCATGGGCTCGGTGTACAAGGCCGCCGACCGCGAAGTCGAGCGGACGGTGGCCCTGAAGCTAATCCGGCCGGACCTGGCGAGCAACCCCGCGATCCTTGCGCGGTTCAAGCAAGAACTCCTTACTGCTCATCAGGTTACACACAAGAACGTCATCCGCATCTACGACATGGCGGAAGCGGAAGGCGTGAAATTCATCACCATGGAGTTCGTTGAAGGCACGGACCTGCGCCACGTGCTCCTCGACCATGGCAAGTTGGCTCCCGAAGCGGCCGTGGAGATTATACGGCAGGTTTGTCTGGCGCTGGATGCGGCCCATTCGGCGGGGATCATCCATCGCGACCTGAAGCCGCAAAACATCATGCAGGACAAGAACGGACGAATCCTGGTGATGGATTTCGGCTTGGCGCGTTCGGTGGAGTCGGGGGGCATGACCCAGACGGGGGCATTGCTGGGGACAATCGAATATATGTCTCCCGAGCAGTCGATGGGTAAGACGCTGGATCAGCGTTCCGATCTGTTTGCGGTGGGATTGATTTTTTATGAGTTGCTGAGCGGCAAGACTCCCTTCAAAGCAGAAACCGCCATGGCCAGCCTGCTGTTGCGAAACCAGGAACGCGCGGTGCCCGTACGAGAGTTGGACGAATCGATCCCTCCGGGTTTGAGCGACATTGTGAGCAAGTGCCTGGAGCGGGATTTGAATTTGCGTTACCAAAGCGCTTCGGAGATTCTGACGGACCTCGATGCGTGGCAAGGCAAGCGACCCGTTTCCGCGTCGATGATTATCCCTGCGCCCAGCGTGGTGGTCGCGGGCCAGCGCGCGATCCCGTGGAGATGGATTGCCCCGGGCGTCATAGTGCTTTTGTTGGGTATCGGTGGGTGGGTATATCGCGGGAAAGTGGGCTCTGCACCAGGAACCAAGGTTGCGGCCGGTCCAGACATGTCCCTAGCTATCCTGCCGTTTCACAACGCAACATCGGACGCGTCGATTGACTGGATCGGCTCGAGCCTGGCGGACATGCTGAGCACGGATGTAGGCCAGTCGTCGCACATGCGCATTGTGTCGTCGGACCGGTTGCGGCAAATCCTGAAGGACTTGCGAATACCGCCGAATGCGAATCTCGACCCGGACATGCTGCGGCGAATCGCCGAGTTGAGTAATGCGGACACGGTGGTATCGGGCCAGTATGCGAAATTTGGCGACCAGATTCAGATTGATGCGACATTGCAGGATCTGAAACACAACCGCCGTGAGCCACTGAAAATCCAGGCCGCGAGCGAGAAGGAAATTCCGACGACGGTAGATGGCCTGGCCGAGCTCATCCGGAAGAATCTTGCACTTTCGTCCGATGTGTTGAAGGAGCTGAAGGCCAGTTCGTTCCAGCCGACCTCCACATCAACGACGGCGTTACGCGAATATAACCAAGGCGTGCAATTGCTACGCGATGGGAAGACTCTGGAAGCGGTGAAAGCGATGCAAGGGGCCGTCCAGGATGATCCACAGTTTGCGCTGGCGTACGCGCGCTTGGGAGAGGCCAATGCCGCGCTGCGGCAAGACGACGACGCCGAACGGGTTTCGCGGAAGGCGGTCGATTTGAGCCAGGATCTACCGCTATCGGAGAGGTACTTGATCGAAGCCATTCATGCGCGAATCGTGAAAGACACAAAGAAGGCCATCGAATCGTATGAGAATCTGGCGAAGACACAGCCGGACAATACCGACGTAAACTACGCGCTGGGGGAGCTGTACCTGAATCAAGGCGATTATGAGAAGGCACGGCAACACTACGCCAATGTGTTGAAGAGCGATCCAAAGAATCTGAACGCACTGCTCTACAGAGGGTGGGTGGAAGTTCAAGCGGGCAGTCCGCAGGCAGGACTTGAACCGCTAAACCGCGCGTTAAATCTGGCCATCGAAGTGGACAACCAGGAAGAAAAGGGGCAAATCCTGCAGGCTATCGGCGTTGCCTATGAGGGCCTGAACAAACCCGACGAGGCGCTGCGCAATCTTCAACAGGCCATGGAGATCAACAAGGCTATCGGAAACAAAGGCGGGGTGGCGAATAGTCTGGTGGAAATTGCAGGCGTGGAAGCCTCGCTGGGCAAGAGCAATAACGCGCTAGCCAAGTACACAGAGGCCATTGCCATCGACAAGGAAATAGGCGCCAAGAAAAGCATGGCCGACGCGATGGTTAACATGGGGGTGCTGCTCCAAGACAAGGGACAGTACGACAAGGCACTGGCGCTCTACAAAGAATCTCTCCAGATACAGCGGGACCTTGGGGACGAGTCCAATCAGGCGGTGTGTCTGAACAATATTGGTGGCGTGTATCTGGCGCAGGGGAAGAGTGATGATGCGTTGACGTATTATCAGCAGGCTTTACAGTTGCGCGAAAAGCTGGGCGCCCCGGCAGACATAGCAGAAACTCTGCATAACCTGGGTGAAGGTTACGCTAGGACTGCGCAGTTTGATAACGCCATGACGAACTACATGCGCGCACTCGGTTTGGAGCGGAAGGCCGGCGACTCTCACGGCGCGGCCCTGGAGTCGTATGGAACCGGGATGGTCTTCTTTTACCAAGGGCGCTACGGGGCGGCAGTCAGCTCGATTCAAGAAGCCGTGAACGGCTTCACGGCACTGAAGGATCGCAGCGGGTCGATGGCGCAGATTCAAAATGGCTACGCCCGGGCATTGGTGATGGCGGGACGAGGGGGCGAAGCTTCCAAACCGCTCGAAGACGCGGAAGGGCTGGCACGCGAACTGAAAAACGACAGCTTGCTGGCGGATATATTGTGTACGCAAGGCGATGTGCGGTTCTATGGCGGCGATGTGAATGGGGCAAAGACCTTCTACCAGCAGAGCCAGCAGGCCGCAGCACATGCAAAAGATCAGGACAAAATCCTGAGTGCGAAGCTGGATCTCGCCACAGTAGCCATCGCGCAAGGGCAGCCACAGGCCGCCATCAGCGCGTTGCGTCAAATCATTGGGCAAGCAGACGCGATCGGATTTAAGTCCTTGTCGGTAGAGTCGTCGATGCAGCTTGCAGCGGCGATGGTAGCAGCAAAGGACTACGTGCACGCGCGGCAAGAACTGGAAAAGCAACTGGGAGTCAGCGAGAAGTTAGGGCTGCGCATGGAGCGCGCGCGGATTCAATTCCTCCTGGGCGAGGCGCTTCGCATGGGAGGGAATGCTAGCGAGGCGGTCGGCCATTACCGCCAGGTCCTGAATCAACTGGACGAAATGAAAAAAGAACCTGGAGCAGAGCAACTGCTGCAGCGTTCCGACCTGAAGACGATGTACGAAGAAGCTACGCGCTGGTCGCGCAGCGGGTAACAAGAAAAGCTGGGGGTCCACATTGGCGGACCAAGTGGACCCCCAGCCGAGCTTTGATCCAGGCGATATCAGTTCTTCACGGTGATGGTGAACGACTTGGACCCGTCATTGTCGAGGTCGCGGTTCAGACTGGTAACGCTGACTTGGTTGGTGATCTGGCCGCTCGTGGTCGTCTTCGGTACGTTCACAACAATCAAAGCACCCGCAGCGGAGATCGTGTTGAGCGGCGCCAAGGTCGCAATCCTGCAAGTAATCACATTCGCAAGAATCGAGCAAGTGGCTCCAGCAGGAGTGACACTCACGATTGAAGCACCGGCCGGGAGTGTCATCGCGTTCGTTAGAGTCACGCCGTAGGCTATGTTCTTTTTGGCCTCATTGACAACTCCAACGATGTAAGCCACTTTCGATCCGGGCTTAACGGTGTTGGAAAGCGCAAGGAAGCCTGTATCGAGATCCACGGGCTGATCGACCACGGTGTAGGATACGGACGAAGAGGCTGTATTGCCGGCGACGTCCGCAGCACTCACAGGGAAGTTGAAGTTGCCAGTAGCAGCGGTGCTCACTGGGCTCGTCAGCACGGGGGTCGCGAGAACGCCCGAGTAATTAGATCCGCCACAACTGGCGACACCAGATGCTACGGGAGTGGGCGTTCCGTTCAGCGGATCCGAACAGCTGAAAGAGGCGGTCGCGCTCTGGTTAAGCAAGTAAGCATTGGGAACGCCGTTGTAGGTGGCCGGAGCAGGCGACAAAGTTGGACCCTTAATTTGCGGAAGCGTCGAGTCCACATTGACTTGCGCCTGGAATATGCCGGTCTGATAGCAAGGCTCCTGGAAGGTACCGCCCGCGGGATTGGGACAGGTAGCATCAGCCCCCGTGATTAGTTGGACGTTTTGCTCCGTAATCCCCACATTGTCCACAGCGCTCCACTGAAGGAAATACTCGCCATCACCCAGGCCTACCTGGTTACTGGTGCCTGGGAAGGTGATTTGCTGCACGCTCTGTGTGTTGAAGCCTGTCGGGGGCGTGGCCTGTGCAGGCGATGGAAGCAAAGGAGGCGTGGGAGGCGGCGGGTACACTTGGTTGAGGGACAGGTCTGTCACGTCAAAGCTCTCACCCGCTACGGGTGCCGGACTGAAGAAATTGAAAGTCGCCGGCGACGTGAGAACGCACGGCCACGTCGGTGGATTCAAAGGACAAGCTGGGTTCACCACGAAATTGAGGTTCAAGGGCGACTTGAACCAGAGAGCGGCGGAAAACCCGTTATTGTTGACGGGGGGAGCATTCACCGCTGTGCCATTTACGCTGACGGAGGACAACGGCATGGGTACGTTGTAGATCATGGCGAACGCGCCCTTCGACTTCGTCTTCCCGCTTTCCGTGGGATCGCCGTAGATGGATTGCTGAATGTCCAGGACATCGCAAGTCTGTGGGGCGTTACTGGTAGTTGTTCCGGTCGTAATGGAACACGCCGGGTTTGGAGTGCCGTTTATGTTACTCGGCGCCCACGTTGTGGTGCCCGTTGTGTTGGGCTCATAGTGGGCAAGCGCGGTCGTCATGCCCGTATTGACCGGATTATTGACCGAAGGCTTGGAGCTGACATGGGCAGCAATCTGAATTCCGAGCAGGGCGCTCGAGGCATTGGAAGCAAAGGGACAATTGGTATCCAGCGGGATCGCGGCGTTACCGGACAACGTGGGATCGAAACACAAATCGACAAAGAGCGAACCGTTGGGGCCAACGCCGCCGGGGTTGTCGTCGACCAGGGGGAAGAGGAGCGAGGTCGCCAAAGGTCCCCCCGTTACATACTGACGCCACGTGGTTGGATCTATGATCGTGTTCGTACTCTGGATCTGGAGGGTAGCTTGATCAATATTTGGATAGGTCAGATTATTGCTGTCAAAAGCCGTGCTGAAATCGACCGTGTGGTTCAGAGTATTGGCAAATGAAAAAGTCGTGGGAGCCGAAGGCACGACAAGCGTGACAATCGTCTGCGCGGTGAAACTCCAGCTCAGGATGTCCTGGTTCTCAAAACCACCGCCGGTAGAGGCGGTAAATCCGACGTAAGCATCATCATTGGAGTCGAGGCCCAGGGTCGCCAAGTCAAAGGCCACGGCGAGGACTGGCTCTTGCTGGCCGTCCAACTGAACCGTCAAGTTCTGGCATCCCGCACAGGGAAGTCCATACGTCACAATGACCGTATGCTTGTTGCCATCTGTGAGGCTTGTTGCGAAAGTGGAGTTAATACCGATAGTCGGGTCCGCCCCCGAGGCGCAGCCATTGTGACCATGGTGTTGGCTGTTGTTACCCGCTCCGCAGCTCATCACGGCGATGTGATTGTTGTTGGGATCCCAGCCGTTTTGAAAGGTGTCAAACTCGATGGCCACACTATTGGGAATGCCCAATGAATGCGTGGCATTAGCATCATCGTCGCCATAGCCAATCGCGCCACCTTGGAATCCCATAGAGCTAATACCAGTGGGGGCGCCCTGGATCACAAATGCAATTCCGTCCGCGTGTCCCCCGGAACCGCCCTGACCCGTGAACTGAAAAGTGAAAGTACTGGTAAAACCGGACGCGAGCGGAATCTGGGTGGTGTACCACGCGCTGCCGTCCTGATTGCCGGACCCCGGAGTGAGCCGCAGCACAGAGGGACCGTCGTCGCTGAACGTAGCAGCAACACCGTTCAATTTAAGACCGGCCGCGGAGTTGAAATTCGGATACTGGAATTGCGCCTGAGCATGCGTGAGAGTCGCGCCAGCGAGTACGACCAACAAAGCCAGAGTGAAAATCCGAGCCGGGGTGTAGAACATTTTCATTAGATCCTCTCCAGTTAGACAGTTCATCAGAGAATGGCCGACCATTCACCGCAACAATGAATGAGACAGGGTTTGGGGACAACGGCACGAAACCGAACCGACCAAAACAGGCGACATTCTGGCTTGGGTGGTTGTACAAGTCAAGGAAATTAGTGGACTAAATAGGTCCATTATGGGAGGAGCGGAACGGGGAGCGTACTTGGGAGATGGGGTACAGAAGCCTTAGAACTACTGGTACTCGCGTTGGGCGAACCGCGACCCGATTTTCGGGCATTCCCAGAACCAGGAAACGAAAAGCGCGAGCCGTTCAGCCTGATACACCACACCAAGCCTAAGACGGCTATGTCGAAGCTGATCGCAGGCTAGCCTGAAAATCGATGGACCCCCAGTCCTTCTGGCAAGTGGGGTGCGGGCATTCCTCCGCCAAAGAGGAGCTGGTGTGGGCACTTGGCACCCAGCGAACCTCTGGCTAGAACTTGTATCGAATCCCCTTTAGGGCTGGATACAGCTTGCGGAATTCCGCGTATTGCAGGTTCATCAGCGAAACAGTTTTCGGGTCGGGCCGAACGGTTTTGGCGACGCGGACGACGGTCTCGCAGGCCTTTTCGACAGAGGGCCAGGCGCCAACACCAACGCCGGCAAGCAGGGCGGCTCCGTAGGCGCCACCTTCTTCCGCTTCTATCAATTCCACGGGCATGCCATAAATGTCAGATTGGATCTTTTGCCAGAGAGCGGACCGCGCCCCTCCGCCACCCAGGCGAATGGATTCGAT
The DNA here is from genome assembly GCA_963780785.1 of Candidatus Acidiferrales bacterium. Taxonomy (GTDB): domain Bacteria; phylum Acidobacteriota; class Terriglobia; order Acidiferrales; family UBA7541; genus Acidiferrum. Next base: position 120,629 of record CAWADS010000062.1, on the reverse strand, counting down.
TGGTACGCCAATCTCCTTGAAGAGCGTCAAGGAATCACGAAGACTGAACGCCACACCTTCCAGAATGGCGCGAATCACGTGAGCGCGGGAATGTTGCGCGGTGATTCCGACGAGCGCGCCGCGCGCATCCGGATCGAGATGCGGTGTTCGTTCACCCATTAAATAAGGCGCCCAGAGGAGGCCTTCCGCGCCTGGCGGAGTTTTCGCCGCTTCATCTATGAGGCGGTCGTAGGGATCGCGGCCATCGTCCTTCCCGGCGCCAAATTGATCGCGGAACCATCGCAAAGAGAGCCCTGCGCCTTGCGTCACTCCCATTACGTGCCAACGACCTGGAATGGCGTGACAAAAGGTGTGAATGCGGCCCAGCGGCTCCAGCACCGGCTTGCTTGTTGCCGCGAATACCACGCCGGAGGTGCCGATGGTCGCACTGACCGCCCCGGCCTTGACGATGCCCATGCCGACCGCACCTGCCGCCTGATCGCCGGCGCCCGCAACAACGGGGATGCCGGCGCGAAGTCCGGTGGCGCGAGCGCCCTCTTCGGAAGTCCGCCCGGTGATTTCTGGCGATTCGTAAACTTTTGGAAGCAGTTGCTCATCCAACTGTGAAATCTTGAGGATTGGCTGGGACCAGCGGCGGTTGACGACGTCGAGCATCAATGTTCCGGAAGCATCGGCAACATCTATCGCGCGCGCACCGGTCAGGCGAAACCGCACGTAGTCCTTCGGCAAAAGAATCGAGCGAACACGCGCCCAGATTTGCGGTTCATGCCGGCGCACCCACCAGATCTTCGGGAGAGTGAAGCCCGTCAACGCCGGGTTGGCAGTGAGCTCAATCAGCCGGCGGGCGCCGACCTGCTCCGTGATTTCGCGGCATTCTTCGCCGGTGCGTTGGTCGCACCAGATAATCGATGGGCGCAGCACGTTATCGTGTTCATCGAGAAGGACGAGGCCGTGCATTTGACCCGTCAGGCCGATCGAGTCAATCTCGCCGGACTGCACACCACCTTTCGCGAGGCATTCGGCGATGGCGAGGCATGCCGCTCTCCACCAGTCCCGCGGGTCTTGCTCCGCCCAGCCAATTTGCGGAGAGCTCATGGGAGCGTGCTCTGCCGTTGCGCTGCAAACGACGCGTCCCGATTGATCGATCAAAACCGCACGAGTTCCGCCAGTCCCGACGTCGATTCCTAGAAGTTTCATTTCGTTTGCGCCTGCCATTCGGTTTGGAGTGCTTTCGCGAGGATGGTCATGTCCACGTGGCTATCATCTTATGACTCTGACGAAGCGCAGACAACCTTTAGAAAAAGGATTTTGTGGGCGCTTTCCCGGATGCACTTCCTCGCCGTCTCGGGACGAAACTCTTGCTGCCGGCGAGAGTATACTGGGAGTCTAAATTCCACGTCGAAGAGACTCTATGAACTTTACGGATTGCGTTCGCGGAACGTTGACCCTGGGCGATGGCGCCTGGGGCACCGAATTGCACAAGCTCGGTGCGCCCTTGGGATCCTGTCTGGACGAATGGAATCTCATAAAACCGGAGTTGGTTCGTCAGGTAGCGGAGAGCTACATCCAAGCTGGGAGCAAGGTAATTCTGACCAACACCTTTCGGGCGAATCCGATTAGTCTTGCGCCGCACGGGCTGGACGGCCAGTGCGCCGCGATCAATCGCGCCGGCGTGAAGATCTCACGAGAGGCAGCTGGGCACGCAACGCTGGTATTTGCCTCTATGGGCCCGAGTGGAAAGATGCTTGTAACGAAAGAAGTCACGCCCGAGCAGCTCCATGCGGCATTTTCCGCGCAGGCTCGCGCGCTGGCAGAGGAAGGTCCCGACGCCCTTCTGATCGAAACAATGATTGATGTGACGGAGGCCAAGATTGCGGCGGCTGCGGCTTTGGCAACAGGCTTGCCCGTGATCGTTTCGTTTGTCTATGATTCCGGCAAGAATCGCGACCGGACGATCATGGGAGCCACGCCGGAACAAGTGGCTAGCGCTCTTGTGAGCGAAGGTGTGCACGGGATCGGAGCCAATTGCGGGGTCGGCGCACGGGAGTATGTTGCGATCTGCAAGCGCCTTGTAGCGACGTGCCGCCTGCCGATCTGGATCAAGCCGAACGCGGGATTACCTGAAATCGTGGGCGGCGTGGCGAAATACAAGACGACGCCGGAAGAATTCGCCGAGGCGGCAAAAGAACTCGCGAACGCAGGAGCGACTTTCGTTGGAGGTTGCTGCGGAACCAGCCCGGACTTTATTCGTGTGCTGGCACGGGATGCGGCGTTTCGAGCGGGAAGCGGTTTGGCCAAGGCCTCAGAAGAATAGACTCTGCGCGAACTTGTCCTGAAAATGAGGGTGAGTGGCCAGTTCGACGTATTCAACCTGTTTGGCGAGCGACTCGCCCAAGCGGCGCTGAGAGCCGGAAATGAGCATTTGCCTCGCGCCAATCCCCGCGGCATTGCCAACCTGGCGGAATTTGCCAAGCGGAATTGTGGAAAATAGCCCGATGCGCAGCGCGCTCTGCACGTCCAGATAGCTGCCAAAAGCACCGGCAATGATAAATTCTTCCAGAGCCGACGGGTCCACTCCACCCACTTCGAGAAGAGTCTCAATGCCAGCGCGAATCGCGGCCTTGGCAAACTGAATCTCGCTGATGTCCTGCCGTGTTATTACGATTTCGCCGCCGTTGCCGGAGTTCTCCGCACTGACCAGAAGATACTCACCGCCGCCACCGTTTTGCCGCACGCGCTCCGCCCCCTTGCGAAAATTCCCGCGCGATTCCAGTACACCGGCCTCGAGCAGGGCTGCAATCGCGTCGAGAATTCCGGAGCCACATATGCCGATGGGAAGGCGCCGTTCGATCGTGTAGAGCTGGATTGCGCCACGATCGAAGAGCACGCGTTCGATGGCGCCCGGAGCGGCACGCATGCCGTGCCGGATATGCGCTCCTTCAAAGGCCGGCCCCGAAGCACACGAGCAAGTCAACAGACGGCCGTGCACGCTCAGAGTAACTTCAGTGTTGGTGCCGATGTCAATCGCCAGAAAGGGTGGACCCGATTTGCGAGTGCCCGCGCCGATGCCAATCAGCATGGCGACATGATCTCCGCCGACATAACCGGCGATGTTGGGCGGAGTGTAAATTGAAGCACCGGGCGCAATCGCGATTCGGAGATCGCGCGCGGCCAGATGAAGTGGCTCAGTCGTTGCAGGCAGGTAGGGTGCCATGCCCAACTGGCGAACGGGCAGGCCCGCGAAGAAATGGTGCATCGCCGTGTTTCCAGCGACGACCATCTCCACGATTTGTTTGGGCGAGATGGCGAGATCGCTGCAAAATTCCCGCAGCATCTGGTTCAGCGTCTCGATGACTCTGCGTTGCAGCAACTGCCCGGCCCCGTCAGAATGACTCGCATAGGAAATGCGGCTAATGACGTCCTCACCATAGGCGATTTGAGGATTCATCAATCCACGTTGGGCGACCGTTTTGCCGGTTTTCAAATCCAGGAGATACCCTGCGAGTTTTGTTGTTCCCAGATCAACCGCAAGCCCGAAGATGGGTGTCTTCTCCGGGAGAATGCTGACTATTGTAAATGGTGAAGATTCCTTACTGACTGCAACTCGCACGTGCCCTGCAAAGCGCTGCGCGGTTTCCGACAACTGCTCGAAGCTCTCCGCGGCCGGTTGTACATCCTGGCCCGCGGCTTCATTGATTTCTTCCTGGAGTGCGCCGGGGAGCGACGCATCAACTTCGAGTTCAAAAGGCACGACCAGTGGGTCCAACGAAACGCCGAGCTCAAGGCCATCGAGTTGAACGCGTTGCGAGGAAGTGAGAGACTCCGGCGGAATCTCCAGAGTAACGTGGCTCGCCGGCATGGCCTGGCATGCAAGCCGGTAGGCCCCTTCCAGTAGTTCCTGCCCGAGTTTCTCCCTCTCCTGCGAAGTGGGCGCGGAGAGTGAACCTGCCGTGAGGCGCACCTTGCATTGGCCGCAGGTCCCGACGCCTCCGCAGACCGCCTGCAATTCCACCCCAACGGATTGCGCGGCCGACAATAGTGTCTCTCCCGGCGAGATTTCCGCTCGGCGTCCAATGGGTTGCAGCTCGACGACAAAGCTTTGTCTGTGGTTGGCCATGGAGCAATTCAGCGGTCAGCCGGTTTGTGGCGGCATTTCGCGGAGACACTGCATTCGTCGCAAAGATGGCCAGCGGGCTGCGCGTGGGTACCGAACCCCGCGGCGAAGGAAAGTGATTTGCGCGGAACCATCAGAAATGATGGATTGAGAGCCACGCCAATCGAATGCGCATCCACAAGAGAGAAGATCTGCCTCTGGCCCTCAGCGAGAGGCCATCCCCGCATGCCGGGGTAGAACTGACTTGTCGCGCGCAGACCCTCCCTCGCAGCCAGTTCAGCAAAAAAACGGCACGCGGCATTCGAAAGAGCGCCAATCGCGGCGGTGCCAAAACCATCCAGAGCAAACTGCCAGGGCAAGTCGGCTTGCGACGCCTTGTCCATTTCCGCTTCCAACTTTTTCCCCAGAGTAGCCACGGCGAGAAAAACTCCCTGACATCCGGCGAGCTTCCGTGCAATTCCAAAGCCGTTCAACTCAGTGCCACCTCTTAGCGTCACGCAAGACAGAGAGACTCCACAAATGTCCAGGCGGCGAAAAGCCACCTGCGGATGAATCAAACCATTGCCTTCGGCGATCGCGCGTTCTGCCAGAGTAATAATTTGAGGCTGGCGGGCGCGAATTTTCTGAGGTTCCGCCCCCTGGCCGCGCAAGACCATGTCCACGGTGATGGCAAGTTGCCAATCGCTGCGGGTCTGCGTGGGCTCGTTCGAGATGAGATTCTGTGTCATGCGGCAAGCGCTCGATTCATGTCTTGGTCATCAAATTCCCGGCAGATGCGCCATGCCGGCGCGTTTTGCGTGTTCGGCCACGATGGCGCGTAAATGGTTTTCCACCTGAGGCGAGATGGCAGGCCGCTTGTAGGCCGCCAGGAGTTCTTTCACCCGGTCGCGGGCACGCGCAAAGGCATCTCTTTTCCCCGATTGCTCCCAGGAATGGAGCGAGCCGCGGTCAATCACTTTTGAGGGAAGATGCTGCTCCATCCGGAAATACTTCCGCGTTTCCGGGATTTTCAGGAAATCGCCTTGTGCGCCGGCTTTGGCAAACATTTCAAGCGCCAGCGATTCCGTTCGTGGTTGTACGCCTTGCAGAAGGCGCTGCGCCATGGCAATGGATTCCGCATCCAGCACGAGTTTTTCCGCGCTGTGGCATGCCAGCGAATCCAGCATGCCCGCCCCAGAGATCATATTAATCCCGCCGAGCGCGCCGAGTATCGCGGCAACGCCACTTTCCTGGCCGGCTTGCGCATCCAGCCATTTCGCGTCGCTGCCGATCAAGTAGCCGTGCGTGGGCAGTCCGAACGACTTCGCCACTTGCGCGGAAGCGATATTCAACATAGCGGTTTCGACAGCGCCCATCGGGGTGATGCCGCTGCGCATGTCAAAGATGGCGGGCGCACCGCCCCAAACCACGGGCGCGCCAGGTTGCGCCAACTGATGAATGGTGATGCCGCTGATGCATTCGGCGGCATGTTGAACGACCGTGCCGGCGAGGGTCGCGGGGGCAGCCGCACCCGACAGCGGCATGGCAACGATCTCCGCGGGAACCCAGGCACGCGCGAGATCGATCAGATTCTGGGCCGCGAATTCCGACATGTGCAGCGGCGGCGAAGGACACACATCAAAAATCGCGCGGGGTTTCCGACGGAGAGCGGCGGGGCTGCCGCTGTCCGCCACAAGCAAGTCGATCATGGCCGGCGCGCTATGGGGAGAAAATGCCCCGGTCACGATGGGCTTATCTGAATACCAGAGCACCAGGAACAACCGGTACAAGTCGCCGATCTCTTTGGCGGCATCGTTGCAAACCACGGCGGTGGATTGCGCGGCGTACTGCGGCAACATTTCCGCAACCTGCACCAGGCGCACCAAATCAGCGGACTGGGTCAGGCGGTGCTCGAGAGTTTCCGGGTCCAAGATGTGCACGCAAGAGGAGCCCGGATCGAATTGCACATTGTCTCCACCGTATTTCACGACGGGTTCGCCCGCGCGATTGTGCAAGTGGAATTCTCGCGGGACGCTCTCGATAGCCCCGCGGGCCAACGCTTCCGGAATGTGGGCGATCCCGTTTTCCACCCGCGCTCCCCGCGGAGGCCAGCAGATCGCAAGCCTCGGGGCCCTGCACGGTCACGCCGCGTTGAAAGATGAGAGCGAAGGCTTCCGCCACGATTCGCTCGAGAAGTTCCGCATCCAGTAATCTTAGGTTTGGCTGCATTTGCGATCGGCCCGGTTGATTCTTATCCGACAGGCAACTCTCCCCGCTTTTTGAGCAGGCTCTTGGCCAGCGCCACGGACGCGAACGCATCTTTCCCATAACCGTCCGCGCCGATCTCATCGGCCCAACTCTGTGTGACCGGAGCGCCACCCACGATGATCTTTACGCGTGAGCGAAGACCGTGCCGCTCCAAAGCCTCAACGACGTCCTTTTGGCCGGTCATCGTCGTGGTCAACAGCGCAGAGACGCCGATGAGGTCGGCGTTCAGTTCCTTGGCCCTGAGGGCAAACGACTCAAAAGGAACGTCGACACCAAGATCGAACACTTCAAATCCATTCGCGGAGAGCATCGTTCCGACGAGGGTTTTCCCAATTTCGTGAATATCTCCCTTCACCGTTCCCAGCACAACTTTCCCCAGCGATTCGCGCGCCGCGCCTGCCTTCTGAATTTCCGGCTCTAAGGCGGAGGTCGCCGCTTTCATAGCTTCCCCGGCGAGCACCAGGTCAGGAAGAAACATCTCTCCTGCCTCGAACTGCTGCCCAACAGCGTTTAAACCGGGAACGAAGCCATGATGAATGGCCTCCAGCGGGGGGATGCCTTGGGCGATTGCTTTGAGGCTGAGTTCCCTGGCGCGGTCAGGGTCGCCATCGATGATGGCCTGCTTCATTTCCTGGAAGAGTTCATCGTGCATGAAGGCCTCGCGTCGTCAGGGAATGAGCTGCGGGACCATGCGTATTCCAGACGAGTTCGACAAAAACTTGGGCTGTTGATGATGTGCAGCGGAAGAGAACTCTGTCTCTCCTCCCATTCGGGCCGCGAAGTATGCAGAAACAAGAGGCCCGGGAGCGTGTGTCAATAATATGTGTGCGGCGGGATTGTGTCCACACGCCGAGACATCGGCCGCTGCAGCGATCATCTCGCAAACGGCATTGCCTGAGTATCAGGTTTGCGGACCCCCGACATGACCGACGGGCGCCTCTCGTGGGAGCAATCCCTCAATGCGCCAGCCACTGGTAACTCACAAAGGCCAGCCTTTTGCTGTCCGGCGACCACGAAGGCACGTTGATCGTGCCCTGACCTCCAAAAAGTTTCGCCAGCACGCTGATCTTTCTGTCCGGCAGGGACATCAGACGGAGCATCACATCCTTGTCTTCCGGGTGGCCTTTCACGCTGGCGTCGAAGGTGAGAAACACCATCCATTTTCCGTTCGGCGAAATGTGCGGGAACCAGTTGTTGTATTCATCCGATGTAACCTGTTCCTGCTCGGCGCCGTCGGCGTGCATCCGCCAGATCTGCATCTTCCCGGTCCGCTCGGAATTGAAGTAGATGTACTTTCCGTCGGGGGAGTAATCCGGCCCGTCGTCCAGGCCTGGAGCCGTGGTCAGCCGTTTTTCCTCGCCACCAGTCACGGGAATCGTATAAATGTCAAAGTCACCGTTGCGCTCGCCAACGAATGCGAGAGTCTGGCCATCAGGCGACCACCCGTGCCAGTAGGAGGGAGAGTTTTGCGTCAGCCGCTTCGGCGCGCCACCGCCAATCGGGAGGACATACACCAGTGAGCGATGCTCTTCCTGCGATTGATCGCTGACGGCCAACAAACGGCCATCGGGCGAAATGCCGTGGTCGTTGTTGCAGCGGTTGGCAAGGCCGGTGTCGATCGTTTCGGGCGTACCGCCGCCGACAGCAATTTTCTCGATGTGCCCATTGCGATTGAAAAGCAACGAAGAGCCGTCGCGCGACCAGTTCGGCGCCTCAAACCGCCCCGGGGCAACGTAGACGACGTGGCGATCCGTCGAATCGATCGCGATGGTCTCCAACGAACTATAGAGCGCGGGCTTGCCGGATATCTCTGCTGGCGTCTGCAAGGCAACATTGGTGAAAACAGCCTTTTCCACGAGGTCCTTTTCGTGCGAACACACCCCGATGCCCACATAGTACGTGCCGTGAATGGGCACGCGGATCGATCCACCAGCAGCCTGCGCGGGATCGCCAGCTTTTCCGAGCAGCATGTAAACGTAATCGCCGTGCTTTTGCAGTTGCAGCCGCCGCGGCGCGGAAAGGTTCGCCTGGATTTCGTGGGTGGTGGCTCCCTTTTCATCTCGATACTGCAATGAGGTCATGCCTTCACCGTGCAGGGCCACGTCGGCATACGCCGAATCAGCGTCGAGCGTCTGCCGGATCATCAGCACAGCTTTTCGATGGGGATTCTTGCCTTGGCCCAGGAACTTCACGTCGGCCGTTAGCGAAACATCCCCGGAGGCTTTTTTCCACACGAAATGGAAAGCATCCGCGGTAAACCACATGTTTTCGCCGCTACCGGCAATGGTATAGCTCTGTTTTCCGGCGTCGTATTCCACCGAGCCCGGATGGAGGACGGTGCCCACGTCTCCGTGCCCTTCGAAGATTCCTAGCGCCTCAGTTCCCGGTCTTGCGTCGAGTTCCGCCCTCACGCCCAAGACGAGCAGCACGCTCACCATGATGAAAAGCAATCGCGACATTTTAGCCTCCATTTCACGGTTTCACTCCATTTCCGATTCGTTTCAAGCGCTTCCCGGCCCCCCTGTTACTGGCCATCCGGTGTGTTCCGACCGTTCCGGTGGCACGCACCAAGTCTATATTTTTCAGTAGGTTTCGAAGAGTCATGGCTACCCGGGTCGATTATATTCCACGCTTGCTGCGATTCATCTAAAATATCATTTGTCGTTCGGGCGGGTGTGGCCGGCAGCAAGAGTCGCTCGGCGACACGGTGTCAAGTTCTGTGGTTTTGCGGGTGAATCGTGACTTCGGAGGCGAATCGATGTTGCGAACCCTTTCGTGCACGAGGTCCGCCAGAGCAATCTCCTGCAACCTTTTCGTGCGTGCCTCCCATCACATTCTCATTCATTGTTCTTGGACTACAATATCAAGATACTGAAGGTGCGGGCTCGTCTGGGCGACGGGTCTGTAGGGTCAGTTCGCTGTCTTGGTTCTTCGAGGAGACTCTTCAAGCGAGGGTCTGAACCAAATTATGAAATCGACGAAATCATCCCGCATCCGAAAGCCCGGTGCTGTTACGCTCCGAGCGGTTGCGGAACATCTGGGCCTGACGGCTGGCACCGTCTCCGCGGTGTTGAACGATTCGCCGGCGGCGCGTTCCATCCCGGCGCGTACGCGGACGCGCGTCCTGGATGCCGCACGTGAACTGAATTACCGCCCCAATTTCTTCGCACGGTCGCTGCGCGTAAAGCGCAGCCTTACCGTCGGTGTCATCGCCGAGGAGATTGGGGACGCTTACGGCAGCCTGGTTTGCAGCGGTATCGAAGCCTGTCTGCGTGAGCACAATTACTTCTTCCTGACCGTCGCCCATCGCCACGACCCGAAGCTCTTGCGGACGTACTCGGAGATGTTGCAGTCTCGCGGCGTCGATGGAATCATCACCATTGATACGTCGCTTGATGATCAGCCGCTGTTGCCCACCGTCGCGGTGGCGGGGCATCAGAAAGTGGAAAACGTCACCAACATTATTCTAGACCACCGCCGCGCCGCCGAGCTGGCCCTCGGCCATTTGAAGCAACTGGGCCACCAGCACATTGCCTTTTTGCGGGGCAATCCGGAAAGCTCGGACGCCGTTTCGCGCTGGGATGCCATCCAGGAAGTTGCGCGCGAATTCGATATTCGTATTCGGCCCGAGCTCATTGTCCAATTGGAGGGCAGAGAATCAGCCTCGAAGCTGGGCTATCCGTCAGGCAAGGTGCTTCTCGCGCGGAATGTGCCGTTCACCGCGCTTTTCGCCTACAACGATATTTCCGCCATCGGGGCCATGCGGGATTTTCAGCAAGCCGGGCTGCGTGTTCCGCAAGATGTCTCGGTCGTCGGATTCGACGACATTACTCTGGCGTCGTATTCCATTCCGCCGATCACCACGGTGCGACAGCCACTTCTGAAAATGGGACGCATTGCCGCGGAGACGTTGCTGGACCGTATCGAAGATCGGGCCCCGTTCGTTCCGGAGATCGCCGTTGCACCAGAACTGGTTGTCCGCGCCTCCAGCGGACCGCCGCGGCCGTAACTTCAGCCGCGCATCGGCTTTCTGAAGTTCTCCACTTAGTCGTTTGGGTGCGCCTATTCGACTCCTGCCGGACGCGAGCCTCGCAACGCATAGTAAGCAATGTAGAGGTAGCAAATTACCGGCAGCACAAACGCGTGATGCACTCCGATGCGATCCGCGATGGCGCCTTGCGCCACCGGGATGATAGCGCCGCCCACGATCGCCATGATCAGCAAACCCGATCCGATTCCGTTAGGTGTTCGCGGAGCGCTCGCTACGGGTCTTCGAGCCGCTCACCGCGAAGAAGAGGATATACAAATAGCAAAAGGCCGCAGCAATGAGGGCATAGTGAATCCCTTGCCCCCAACTGGTTTCTCCCTGGCTCATCATCGGATAGTAATTGCGGTTGATCAAATCCGCTGTTTTGCCGACGATCCAGGGAATGATCGCCCCGCCGACGATAGCCATATTCAGGATGCCAGAGCCGTCGCCGGTAAGCGAACCCAATTCAGCGATCCCCATGGTAAAGATGCAGGGGAACATGATCGAGTTGAAGAGTCCAACCGCCAAAATCGACCACATAGCCGTATGGCCACCTGTTGTTACAGAAATTGTGACGAGGAGGCCAGCCATGATTGCGGCGAGCGCCAAAAGTTTTCCGGGTTTTATTTTTTGAAGGAGAGCTGATCCGATGAAACGACCGATCATCGCTCCTAACCAGTATAAGGAAATGTACTTTGCGGCAATTGCGAGAGCTGCGCGGTATCGAATCGCTGCGTCTGGAATGCTGGCGGAGGAGATAAAGCCACCGATATTGTCCAGCGCAAGATAATTGGCGATGGAACTTCCTATGGCAACTTCGCCGCCTACATACACAAAGATCCCGATTGCGCCAAAAACAAGATTCGGGTGCTTCCAAACCGAATCATCGACCTTTTCACCCAGGTGGTGCTGAGCGGTCGATATTGAAGGAAGTTTGGATAGCCCGAAGCCTATAGCTAGCAGCACGAGAACTGTCGCAAAAAAATAAACATAAAGTTTAACTACTGCATTGGCCTCCGCCGATGCATTTAGATTCACGGCAGCAGCCGTAGTTCCGAGAATCAACCTCGCACCGATCCAGGGGAAAACGGCGGTACCGAGCGAGTTAAAAGCTTGGGTAAGATTAAGCCGGCTGGAAGCTGTTCGCGGTTTGCCCAATATTGCCACGTAGGGGTTTGCCGCGACTTGGAGAATCGTAATTCCTGTCGCCAAGATGATTAGAGCTGCAAGGAAGAAGGGGAATGAAGGTATTCTAGCCGCGGGATAGAAACCGAGGCAGGCCACCACCATGGTGGACAGACCCACCACGATCGCTCTCTTGTAACCGATCCAATCGATGATCTTGGATGCTGGGATTGAGAAAATAAAATAAGCGGAAAAGAAAGCAGTTTGGATAAGCATGCTGGCGGCGAGCCTGATCTTGAAAACATGCTGAACATACGGAATCAAAACGTCATTCAAAGAAGTAAGCGAACCCCACATGAAGAACAGTGTGGTCAGAATCGCCAGCGGACCCAGGTAGCTTTTCGGTGATTCTCCTATTGCCTTCGGGCTCTCCACGATTACATTCGCCATCGTCTAGGTATCCCTTCTATTCCTTCACGAGCGGATGCTGAATCGTCCTTGATAGTGCCACATCCGTTCCCGGAACCGAAAAGTTTCTCGTCACAGCGACTCAGACGGGAACGGTCTGTGATCAAAGCGGGACAAAAAAAGGCGGCCCCGAAAGGCCGCCTCGATTTGGAAATTGCCGGCGTCAGGCGTGGGAAGTCACCGCCTCCTTTTTCTCTGCGACGTGTGCCAGCCCCGCTTCCAGCACATCCAGCCCTTCATCGAGCTGCGCGTCGCTGATCACCAGCGGCATGAGGATGCGCATGATGTTGTTCAGAGTTCCGGCGGTAATCGTGAGGAGGCCATGTTCGTAGCAGAAGCGTGCGAGCTCCTTCGTTTCGGTTCCGGCAGGTTCCCGCGTTTCGCGGTCGCGCACGAGTTCGATGGCGCACATTCCGCCAAGGCCGCGCACGTCGCCAACCAGTTGCCATCTCTTCTGCCAGCCGTTGGCGCGATCTTCAAAGCGTTTGCCGATGAGCGTGGATCGCGCAAGCAATCCTTCCGTTTCGATGGTCTCCAGTGCCGCCAGCGCCGCTGCGCAGGATGCCGGGTTGCCGGCGAACGTGCTGCCCAGGCCGCCGGGCTGCGGCGCGTCCATGATTTCCGCTCGTCCGGTCACGGCAGCGATGGGCAAACCTCCGCCGAGGGATTTCGCCGAAGTGATCAGGTCCGGCTCAACGCCGTAATGTTCAATTGCAAAATATTTGCCCGTGCGGCCGATCCCGGATTGCACTTCGTCCGCGATGAACACGATGCCGTACTTCTTACAGATGTCTTTGAGGATGGGGAAGAACTCCTTCGGCGGGACGACGAATCCGCCTTCACCCAGGACGGGTTCCGCAATCACCGCGGCCACCGAGTCTGGCGACACCACGCGCTTGAATGTGTCTTCGAGATGATGAGCGCAAGCGGTGTTGCACGATGGGTAGGTCAAGCCATACGAGCAGCGGTAGCAATAGGCATAAGGGATGCGGTAAATGTCGCTCGCAAACGGCGCAAACCCCGCCTTGTACGGATTGGTCTTGCTGGTCAAAGACAACGTCAGCAGCGTGCGGCCGTGAAACGCATCTTCGAAACAAATCACCGCGGGCCTCTTGGTGTAAGCGCGCGCAATCTTGACCGCGTTTTCCACCGCTTCCGCACCCGTATTCACAAAAAACGTCTTCTTGGCAGACTTGCCCGGCGCCAGCGCATTCAGTTTTTCCGCGAGAGCAATGTACGACTCATAGGGAGTAACGCCAAAGCATAGATGCAGAAATTTTCCGGCCTGATCGCGCACCGCCGCTTCCACCTTGGGCGCGCGATGCCCCACGTTCAGGCATCCGATGCCGCCGGCAAAATCAATGTAGCGATTCCCGTCAACGTCCTCGATCCACGCGCCTTCCGCCTTCGCCGCGAAGATGGGCGTCACCAGGGACGGCCCCCGCGGAATGGCGGCTTCTCGCCGGGCCAGCAAGGCCTTGGATTTGGGGCCGGGGATTTCTGTGCGAATTTCAATCGTTTTCATGGTTACTTGTTCCTTTGTCCGAATTTCAGGCTATCTTTTCTCAATGCTCAGTACCAGCCAATCGGTGCTTCATCGAGATTGACGAAAACCTGCTTGGTCTCAAGATATTCCTCGAGACCCCACGGTCCAAGTTCTCTTCCGAACCCGGATTGTTTGTATCCGCCCCACGGCGCTTCCACGTAGGTGGGTTGCATGTGATTCACCCACACGATGCCCGCGCGAATGGACCTCACCACGCGAAACGCTTTGTAAATGTCGCGCGTCCATACCGCCGCCGCCAAGCCATACGGTGTGTCGTTGGAAATGCGGATGGCCTCCGCTTCGTTTTCGAAAGGGATCACGCTCGCCACCGGGCCGAAAATCTCCTCGCGGGCGATGCGCGCTGAATTTTGTACGTCATAGAAGATTGTCGGCTCGACGTAGTAGCCCTTGCCGAACGCCTTCGCCCTTCCCCCGCCAATCGCGGTCTTGGCCTCTTTCTTGCCGATTTCGAGATACGATGCTACCCGGTCGTACTGCTCCTTGCTGACCAGCGGCCCCATTTTCGTGTCGCGATCCAGCGGCGGCCCCAGTTTGATCCGCTTGGCCTTTTCCGTCATGGCCTCCACAAATTTCGTGTAGATTTTCTTCTCAACCAAAACGCGGCTGCCAGCGGAACAAACTTCGCCTTGATTGATGAAAACGCCAAAAAGCGCGCCATCCACCGCCGCTTCCCAATCTGCGTCGGCGAAAAAGACGTTTGGCGATTTGCCGCCCAATTCCAAGGTCACGCGCTTCAAGGTATCGGCGGCGCTCTTCACAATGATTTTTCCGACGGCCGCGCTTCCGGTGAAGGCTACCTTGTCCACGCCCGGATGCGCGACCAGTGCGGCGCCCGTAACTTCGCCCACGCCGTTCACGACGTTGACCACACCCGGCGGCAACCCTGCTTCCTCGAACCATTTCGCCAGTTCCATGGCCGTTAGCGGCGTTTGCTCCGCCGGCTTCAGCACGCAGGTACATCCCGCGGCGATCGCCGGGGCCAGCTTCCATGCCGCCATCAGCAGCGGGAAATTCCACGGAATAATCTGGGCGGCGACCCCCACCGGCTCACGCAACGTGAAGCTCAGCGCATTCGCGGGCACCGGATTGACGTGGCCCGTCACCTTATTGGCAAGGCCGCCGTAATATTCAAAGCAAGTCGCCACATCGGCCAGGTCATATTCGGCTTCCACTATGGGCTTACCGCAGTTGCGCGATTCAAGCTCCGCCAGCATCGCGGCATTCTGCCGGATCTTGTCGGCGATCTTGAAGAGAATGCGCCCGCGATCCTGCGCTGAGGTTTGCGCCCATGGCCCGGAATCAAATGCCGCGCGTGCTGCTTTCACTGCTTTGTCCACATCCGCGGCGGTCGCCGAGGCCACGTGAGCAATCACCTCTTCGGTCGAGGGGTCATAGACCGGAAAGGTCTCGCCGGACGAGCTGGCCGCCCACTGTCCGTTGATATAGTTCTGGTAGGTTTTCACTATTGGTTTTGCCGTAGTGGACATCAACCGCCTCCCAAATTCTCTTCCTTAGACTACCGGAAAACTCGTTGCCAGCTTGCGTGCCGCTTTGCGGCTTCCATACACGTAAAAGAAAAATGCCGCTAGCCCGATGAAAAACAGCGTGCCGCCCCACATCCAAATCTCATAGCGGGCGAGCGACTTGATCTGCTGGGCGGGAAAGAACGCCAGCGCAATTCCAAGAATAGTGGTCAAGAGCCCGAATCCGCCCGCCAGGACGAGTTTCGTTCGGCCGTAATGGCCACGCACGAAATTATTTGCCAGTGCGATCTTCAACAGCGCCCCAAAAATATACAGAAACGGAATCAACTGGAGCACCACCGCAAGCGACAATAATTGCTGGAACGCTTCCTGCACCCCGCCCGTCGATCGAAAATTGATAATCACTAATATCAGCGAAACAGTGGCGTGTACGATCAGCGCCGCATACGGCGTGGCATATTTCGGATGAATTCGCCCGAGCCAGGCTGGCATGTAGGAATCCAGGCCGGCCACAAACGGTATGCGCGCCGAGCCGCCCAGCCACGCCGAACCGATTCCCGCAATCGAAAGACTCAGTAGCAGCGCGAACGGCGGCACAATCCACCCAACATTAAGGCGCCCCGCCATGTGGCTCACCGCTTGCACAATTCCCTCCAGCACGCTGATGCTGTCTTTGCTCACGGCAACCAGCAATGTGAGGGTCGCGCCGATGTAAAGCAGCCCGGAAAGGATTCCGCCCCAGGCCACCGCTCCTGGCATGTTTTTCTCCGGATTCTCGATTTCGTCGCCCATGATCGAGGCAAGTTCCAGCCCCACCAACCCGAAGCAGATTACGCCGAAGGAATTCAAGACTGAGCGTGGATTCGCGGGAATCTGGAAATCGACCCAGTGAACAGTCGTTCCGAACTTCACGCACACCACCAATCCTAGTCCCATCAGCAGAAATGCGGCCACGAAGGTCCCGATGCCACCGATATTATTGACCCACTTCCCAACGCCAAGCCCCATGATGTTGAGAATCACTAGCAGTGCCAGCAGCACCACGGAAGCCGCCAACGCAAAATTCTTGTTGTCGGCAAGGCCCGCGTGGTTTGGGCCCAGCACAAAAACCGACACGCCGACGAAATACAACATCACCGTCGGCACGTACATCATGTTGTTGGTCCAGTAGCACCAGCCGGACAGAAAGCCATGGAAATCGCCAAACACTTCCTTGGCCCACAGATAGACGCCGCCCTCACCCGGATAACGGTGGGCCAGCTCGATTACGGCAATTCCTTGCGGCCAGAAGAACAGCAGCAGTGAGATCAGCCAAAGCCAGACGGTGACGCCGCCGTTGGCCGCAATGGAAGGCAAGACGTTGAGGTTAAAAACGGCAACAACAAAGAGCAGCACGAGGTCACGCCGCCCAAGCACCCGCCTTAAATGCGGCCGCTCGGGTTCCGAAGCGGGCGAAGCGGCTGGCGCTGAAGTGACCTCGTCGCGCAATCCTGTAGCTCCTTAGTCGCCCGCCGCGCCGACAAATTTGGCGCCGCGTTCTTGCTGGGTCTTGGCCAGCGCGGGCGCAACCTCCTCAAACACCGCGAGGTGCTTGTCGATGTCAGCTTCGGTGTGCTGCACGGAGACGGTCCACTGTTCGTCCCACCAGTACGGCATCGCCAGGACGCCGCGATTGACCATGCCAAACCAAAATTGTCTCCACAGGTCGACATCAATCTTCATCCAATCGCGGTAGTTGCGGATTTCCTGCGGGTATAGCATCAGCGCGCCATTGACCCCAGCCTGGGCCACATAAGCCTTCAGGCCGGTCTTCTTCAGGATCGTGCGGTAGCCCTCCGCCAGTTTCTTGCTGAGTTTGTTCACGTGCACATAGTTCTCGCGGGTGAGAACTTCGCGGAAGGTCGCCAGCCCCGCGGCCATCGCGAGGCGGTTTGTGTTGAAAGTGCCGCCGTGGAAAACCTTGTGCTGGACGATCAAATCCATCACCTGACGGCCCGCGCCGAACGCGGCCAGCGGCACACCGCCGCCGATCGACTTCGCCAGCGTGATGATGTCGGGTTTCACCCCAAAGTACTCGCTGGCGCCACCCCAACAGAGTTTCGCGCCAGTCTTCACTTCATCGAAGATCAGCAGCGCGCCATTTTTGTTGCAGATTTCGCGCAGTTCCTCCAGGAAGCCCGGCTGCGGCATGCAGATGCCGACATTCATCATGATCGGTTCCAGAATGATGGCGGCGATCTGGCCGGGAAACTGCTTGAAGCGATTCTCCACGCTGGGCAGATTGTTGAACGTGGCTACCGTCACGTTGTCAAGGACCGGCTTGATCACGCCCAACCCGCCGGGGACGGAGTTTGGCGCGTTGATATCGCCGTAGTCCTCTTCCTTCGGCTTCACGCTGACGAGCGCGGTGTCGTGCAGGCCGTGGTAGCCGCCCTCAAACCGCAGGATCATGTTGCGGCTGGTGGCGGCGCGGGCGAGACGGCAGGCGTGCATGGTCGCTTCCGTGCCGCTGGAGCCAAAACGCACCATCTCGACGGGATAGCGCGCGCAGATTTCCTCCGCCAGTTCGGCTTCCATGCCATGGGGCATGCCGAAGGTGGTGCCATTCTGCAGCGCCCACTGGATAGCCTTGACCACCGCCGGATGCCCGTGCCCGGCCATCAGCGTGCCAAAGCACAGGTTGTGGTCGAGATATTCGTTTCCGTCCATGTCTACGATTTTGCTGCCATGACCTTCGGCCACGAAGATCGGGTAAGGATCGTAGGCGCGGTAGTTGCTCGCCACGCCTAGGGGAATGCGCTTCTCGGCCTTTTTGTGAGCTTCCGCGGATTTGGGCGTGCGCTTCTCGTAAAGAGCGAGTTCCTTCTGTAGTGCTTCTTGCATTTGCGTACTCCATCCAGGCTGGCCTTCCTAAGCGGTCACCTGTGGCAGGTCTGTTCCCTGCGGTCAGTTTCAACGAGGTAAACTATGAGGTTCGTGGGACGCGCTGCGAACCCATTTTACGCCATCCTTTATATGCGAAGCCAAGCGTGAAGGCGGCTCCGCGCGTCTTCGCATCTCCGCTTGCGCGCGAAAGCGCCCCTGCCGCGCCGGGGCGCCTGCTGCTGGCTCAAATCGGACCAGATGCTTCTAGAACATCACCTTCAGTGCAAACTGCATGACCCGGGGATCGCGCGTCTTCAGGACCTGACCGAACGTCGAATCGCTGAAATTCCCATCAGGATTCGTGAATTCCGTGTGATTCCAGGCGTTGTAGAACTCCGCACGAAATTCCGTGGTCCAGCGTTCGTTAAGCGGAGTTCTCTTGGCGATCACCAGGTCCGTATTGCTCAACGCTGGGCCGCAGCACATCGAATGCGGCAGATTGCCGAACGTGCCCAAGGCCGGATCGCCAATATTAGTAGTGTCGAACCAGAAGTTTCCATTTGGGGTGCTACCACTTGTCTTGGGATTCAGAAAGTGCACCGGCCCAGCGGCGTAAGGCGTGTTCGCGTCTTCAAAAAAGTAACTACTCTGGAGCTCCGCATCGTCTTGCGTTTGCATGCGAATCGGGAAACCGCTCTGGTAAGTAATAATGGCGGATAGCTGCCAGCCATTGGCGACCTTTCCAGCGAACCCTTCTTTCTTTGGTATGGGTAGCTCCCAGACCGGGCTGAACACGAATCGGTTCTTTGCATCCAAGAGCGATAAGCCGCGCGTCGCCCGGGGATTGATCGGGTTGAGTTCGTTTTCAAACGACGCCCCCTGGTCAATCGCCTTGCTGAACGTGTACGAAGCCTGGAACATCAATCCGTGCGAAAAGTTCTTTTCCAGCGAGATTTGCAGGCCGTTGTAATTGGAGTTGGCTACCGTATCTTCCGCGAAGATATTGCTGAAGAGCGGCACCCCATCAGCCGGGCATCCCGACCCGGTGTACGGATTGCAGTTGGGTGAAGAATAAGGGCGCAAGCCAACGAGGGTGACTGGAGTCCCAGTTCCTGCCGCGCCGACAATCGTGCACCCCGCGGGAGCGCTGGGGTTGGCGTAAGGACAGGGCGTGTTTGGCCCTGTGGGATTCGGGCCGGGAATGTACGGCATGTGGAAGGTCATCCCAGCCGGTACCGTGAAGGAGTATGGCGTGTCGGAATAGAATGCCCCACAGCTTTGTCCAGGAATACTGTTGATGTCGAGACAAGTCTGTGTATTGCCGTAGTTCAGGTCGTGAATGGAGAGCAGATGGTGCGCTTGCGTGCCCACATAGGCGACGCGCAACAGCATATCCGAAGTCAATTGCCGCTCGATCGTGAAGTTGTACTGTTCCGCATATTGCGAACGCAGATGCGGCTGGAATTCTCCGTATAGCAAAACCGGCCGGAACTGCGACCAGTCCACACACCCTTTGGGTCCGGAAGGATCAAAGCAAGGTGTGTTCGGAGTCTGCTGGATGATCGCTCCCCCGTTGTTTGGTGATTGCACGCCGTTCTGTCCCCAAAATGGGGTGTTGAAGAGTGGGCTCGAGAGCGAAGCGCTTATACCGAACGGTGGTTCGGCGCTGAACTGCTCCATCACCAATTGCTCGATGGGGTTATAGAAAATTCCGTAGCCGCCGCGGATCGTCGACTTCCCCGGGCCGCCGGTAATCTTCGCCAAGGGGCCCTCGGTCCAACTCGGGCTGTAAGCCAAGCCGATTCTTGGCGCTATCGCCTTGTAATACGTCGACGTTAACCCCTGCGGAACTCCCTTATCGCCGGGGAAGACCAGGCCTGTCGGGAAGTAGGCATAGTTTCCCGTGTCAGTTGCTGTCGGCCCGCAATCTCCTGCTGTTGTTCCAAGCGTTGCTGCGCTTGAAGCGGACAACCAGCAGGGATACTGCGTCGTGTCCTGGCCCGGCCGGAATGTTTGCAGGCGGTTCCCGCTATCCACGTACGGTGTGTTCAGCTCCCACCGCAGACCGTAGTTCAACGTGAAGTTGGACTTGATTTTCCAACTGTCCTGCGCGAATAAATAGAGGCCGTAGTTCGTCAGATTCTCCGCTTGAGCCGCGCCTTGCGAATACGTTGTCGGGACCCCCAGGAAGTAATCGGGATAGGCGTCGGCGGAAGCAGAAGAGGGATTCAACGAATTCGCCGACCCGCCGTTCTGGAATGTAAAGTCTCCGTTGATGTCGTAGTAGAGGAACTGATTGAATTTCTGCAGGCGCAAGTCCCCCCCGAATTTCAGGCTGTGCTTTCCCATCACCTTGCTGAAATTGTCCGAAAACTGGTACGTATTTCCCCTTTGCGGCAGCTCTCCTTCAAAGTTGTTGCCGATTACAAATCCGCCTAGCACCTGCACGAATGGCACGCCCTCCCGGCCCGGGATGTTCGTGGTGATCCCAGTCGTGGGATTGGCGGGATCGGCGAAACAATTCGCCGCCGGCACAAGGGTTCCGCAGGCATCATGCAGGCTGGGAAGTATGTTCAGAGGGTGATTCAGGTTTCCCTGGCCTTCCCGGAAGTAATTGAACCGCAACTCGTTCACCGCCGTCGAGCCTAGCGTGGAAGTCTCGCTCACGTTCAACTGCTGAACCCGCGTCTTGAACAGCGCTCCAAAGCCTGGAACATTGGCCCCAGCCGCCTGAAAGTTGGAAAAAGGATCCGTGCGGTCGTCGTCATCGAAATAGTAATACGCAGTGAAGTGCTGAGTGGTCGAGAAGTTGTGGTCGAAGCGCAACGTGAATTGATCTTCGCGATCCTTACGGTCCGGCGCATAGGACACTGTCCCCGTCCCGGCCGGCGCCACGTAGTTCTGATAAAGGGCCAAAGCCGTGGGATCGAAACACGCCGTGGGCACGATACCATTCGGGAAAATCGAGTCGTACGGAACCGGTTGTATCAGCGGCGAACCCTCCGGCAAACTCGCCAGCGTCGCGAGTGCTGCTGCTCCCGGAGAAGCAGCGATAGCATTCGAGCAGCCAGGGCGGCCAGGCTGGCTAGGTTGGCCAGGTATGCCGATCAAAGCCTGCGCAAACGTTGGGTTTGTGACCGCTCCCGTAAACGGACCCTCCGCCGAAAAGTTTCCCCCGGCTTCCGCTGTTGTGGGCAAAAACACCTGCCCGGATGAGATGCCCTGGCGCAGGCGGTTCCCTTCATACGATCCAAATAGAAAAGTCTTATCTTTCCTGACGGGGCCGCCCAGCGTCGCGCCAAACTGATTTTGCTTGTAGTCCGGTACCGTGGAGTCAAAAAAGCCCTTGGTGTTCAGCACCTTGTTGCGGAAAAACTCGTAGAAATCACCGTGTATGGAGTTCGTTCCGGATTTGGTGACCACGTTCACCACCGAACCCGAGTTGCGCCCATACTCCGCGTCGAAGGTGTTCGTCAGAACCCGGAATTCCTCGATCGCATCCGGCGACGGCTGGATGGCTGGCCCGTTCACGAAAATATCATTGCCGTCTCCACCGTTCACCATGTAGTTGTTCGATCGGCCACGGCCACCATTCACGGATACAACTCCGGCGTTGCTGCTGCCGTAAAACAGGTCCGCGCCCAACTGTGATTGCACACCCGGCTGCAATTGCAGCAACTGGTAGGTATTGCGCGAATTGAGGGGGAGTTCGCGCACGGACTGGTCGGTCATCACGGCCCCAAGTTGTGTCGACGTAGTGTCAATGACCGGAGGTGCACCCGTGACTTCGACCGTGTCCACGTTCGAGCCGACCTGCAGCGTGATGTCGACTGAGGCAATCGCATTCAGAACGAGAACGATTCCCTTGCGGGCAGACTTCTTGAATCCTTGTTGGTTTGCGTCCACCTCGTAAGTGCCGACAGGCACTTCGAGGAAGAGATATTCACCGGTGGCCGAAGTCTGCACTTCCCGCGAAGCATTCGTGGCCTCGTTGATCAAGGTCACTTTTGCGCCGACGACTGCGCCTCCGCTTTCATCCGTGACTGTCCCGCGGATGCGCCCGCCAGTGCTCTGCGCGCCGGCCTGCGGCACGGACAGCAGGAACACCGCGGAAAAGAGGACCGCGAGAAAAAAGGTCAGGCAACAGGCGGACTTCACTTGCGCAAGGCGCGATGCTCGATTCATCTAAAATCACTCCTCATTTCACGATAATCGCAATCAGTTGTCTTGCGATTCTTCGTGGTTGCTACCGGCCCGGGAACCTTACTATAATCCCGCAAACTTAGAGAAAGCTGGGAGCCGTGTCAAGCAGAAAGAATTTCTCCAAGCCATCGGATTCTTTGGCCGCACCGAGCCTCCCGCGCATCTCGGAGGTCGCGCAGCGGTTGAGGATTTCTTCTTCGGCGTTGCGCTCCTGGGAAGCGCTGGGCCTTATTACCCCACAGCGCACCAAGAGCCGCTATCGCTTGTACACGGAATCTGACGTGCGCTTGCTGCAACGCGCCATCTTCCTGCGCCGGGTTCGCGGCCTCAATCCTCCCGCCATCGTTCACGTGCTCAAGAAACAGGGCCTGGTCGACGGCCCCGTCGACGCTCCGCAACTTCCCGGCCAGCGATTCAGGCGTTTGCGCGTGCATCGCGGGATTTCGCTCGCGCGAGTGGCCCGCGCCACCGGCGTCTCGGTTGGCTTTCTCAGCGCGTTGGAACGCGGCCAGATGCACTGCTCGGTAGCCACGCTACGCCGCATCGCGCGCTTTTATAAAACCAGCATCATGTCGCTCGTTGATACCAACGGCGAGACCCGGCACCTCGTTCGCCCCGAGCACCGTAAAATCCTCGAAACCTCTCCCGGCGTCCGCATGGAACTCCTCGCCTGGGGCAATACTGCCATGGAGCCTCACCTTTTCCGCATTAAACCCGGCGGGGGCAGCGGCGAATCCTACGCCCACGAGGGCGAGGAATTTCTCCACGTCCTGCGCGGCGAATTCGAGATATGGCTGAATAAGCAGGAACACTATGTTCTCAAATCCGGCGACAGCCTCTATTTCCAGAGTTCCACGCCCCATCGTTGGAAGAACTCGGGGCGCTCTGAAACCTGGGTTTTGTGGGTGAATACCCCACCGACCTTCTAGGGTTTGCAGTTTTCGCGAGGTGGCTGCACGCTTGCCGCCCGCTCGTTGAGGTGCAGATGCAACTCGGCCGCATGCGTCGCGCAGTCTTTCTTCTTCTTTTTGTTCTCGGCCTCTCTTCGTCCGTTTTCGCCCAGCAATCCGCCCGTATCGTTCCGGCGGATATCCTGATCGTGCACGCAAAAGTCTACACGCTGGACGCAAACAAACCGTGGACCCAGAGCATCGCTATTCGCAAAGGCAAGATCGTTGCTGTCGGTACCGATGAAGAAGTCGGGCGCTATCGCGGCATCGGAACGAAGCTGATCGACGCGGGCGGCAAACTCGTTCTTCCCGGTTTCACCGACTGCCACATTCATTTTCTTGATGGATCCATCAGCCTGGGCCGAGTCAATCTCGAGGGCGCCACCGATCCTGCCGACATCCAAAATCGTCTCCGCGCCTACGCTGCGCAACACCCTGGCGAGGGCTGGATCCTTGGCCGCGGTTGGAACTACGCGATGTTTGGTGAGGAAACACTTCCGCACAAGAAGTATCTCGATGAACTCTTCCCCGATCGCCCCGTGTTCCTTGAGGGCTACGACGGCCACACGTACTGGGCAAACTCCAAAGCTTTCGCGCTGGCGGGAATTACCAAAGATACGCCAAATCCGCCAAACGGCGTCATCGTCCGCGACGCAAAGTCCGGCGAAGCCACGGGTGCGCTGGAGGAAGCTGCGCAAAGGCTCGTCGCCAGGGTTGTTCCAAAACTCACGCAGGTCGAAAAGCTCAACGCTCTGCGCGCGGGCATGAAATGGGCCAATCAGAACGGCATCACCCGCGTCCACAGCGCCGGCGGCGATTTTGAGGAACTCGAACTCTTCAACGAACTGCGCTCCGAAGGCCAGCTTTCCGTACGGTTCTACATTGCCTATTTCTTGAACCCGCCGGAGCTTCGCGCGCAGGACCTCGACGCCATCGAACAAGCGCGCAAAAAATACCGCGACGATTGGATTGACACGAATGCAGCGAAATTCATGTTGGATGGCGTCGTCGAATCGCACACCGCCGCTTTCGTGGAACCCTACTCGGACGATTCTTCCACAAAAGGCGCTCTTTTCTGGGATCCGGAGAAATACAAGGCCGCCGTCGCCGCATTGGACAGGCGCGGGCTGCAGCTTTTCACTCACGCCATCGGCGACTATGCCATCCGCACGGCTCTCGACGCCTACGAATTTGCCAAAACCCAGAACCACACCAAGGATCGCCGCCCGCGCGTCGAACACATCGAAGACAGTAGCGCCGCGGACATTCCGCGCTTTGGCAAGCTCGGCGTGATTGCCAGCATGCAGCCGCTTCATGCCTATCCAGATGCGGATACGCTCGACGTCTGGGCGCGCAATGTCGGCCCCCAGCGGGCAACGCGCGCGTGGGTCTGGAAGAGCATCGCTGAAGATGGCGGACGCTACTGTTTTGGCAGCGACTGGCCGGTGGTCACGCTAAACCCGTGGGAAGGCGTGCAAACTGCGGTGACGCGCCAAACCAGCGAAGGAAAGCCCGTTGGCGGTTTTGTTCCTTCGCAACGCCTGACGGTAGCGCAAGCCGTCGCAGGCTACACGCTCGGCGCCGCCTACGCCGGCCATCGCGAAAAGACCGAAGGCTCGATCGAACCCGGCAAAGTCGCCGACGTCATCATCGTGAGCAAAAACATTTTTGAGATTGATCCGCACCGCATCGGCGATACGAAGGTCACCACCACAATCGTCGGAGGCAAAATCGTCTATGAAGCCGACTCCCAGTAATTTGTGCCGGCCAATCCCTTCTCAGGGGCTAGCGTCCGGGTCACTCGCCCGACACCTTCTTGCTGACTGGCCGCGATACCACGCTTCCCCTGAAGATCTGGGCGAGTCTCCGCCACGGCATCACTCCCGAGATCAGCGCGATTCCCGTGTTTATCTTTGCCGTTTCTGTCAGTTTAATCTTGATTTGGCATCGGATCCAGACCCGCACAATTGGCAAGGAACCACAAAAACACTTGGAGAGGCCGCAGGAGGAATCAATCACATGTCTCATACACGGCGTGACTTCATCAAATATGTTGTGGCCGGTTCCATTTCTTCCGGGTGTCCCGTCAACGAAGCACTTTTGGCCGAACCTCCCGGCGCAGCACCTTTGCCGCTCGTCGAGGGAGAACAATTCACCACCTGCCATCAGGTTCGCGACGGCCACTCCTTCCCCAAGCCCGACGCCACCCGCAAAGTGGATATCGTCATTATCGGCGGCGGTGTCGCCGGTCTCTCTGCCGCCTATTTCCTCCGCGGCAAGGATTGGCTGCTTCTCGAGAAGGAAGATCACTTCGGGGGAAATGCCTACCAGGAAGAGTACGAAGGCCAGGTGTTCGGCACGGGTTCCGCTTATGGCTATCGCGGCGATGACGGCGACAAGCTCGCCAGGGAAATTGGCTTGGACCTCCCGCTGGTTGCCATGCCCGACCCACTCCTCGATAACGGCAAGTTTGCCCCGGACATTTGGCGCTCGGGCCTCGCGGAACTGCCCTACACCAAAGAAGTTCTTGCGAGCTTCCGGAAATTCCGCGACGACATGATGAAGATCGACGCGAAGAAGTCCATGCTGGAGCTCGATCAAGAGCCGTTCTCCAAGTACACGAGCGCTTACGCTCCTGAAGTGGGGAAACTTTGGGACGCCTATGGTCCTTCTAATTGGGGCGCCTTCACCGAAGACACTTCGGCGTTTATCGGTATCATCGACGCTCGCTACCTCATTGAAGGGCTCGACGACCAGCGCGTGATTCTGCCCGGCGGCCTCGGCTGCATCACCCAGAAGCTGGTCGAAGTCTTGAAACCTCAATACGTGGATCGTCTGCTCAGCGACGCCAGCGTCGTCGCGGTCGTTCCCGACAAGGACGAAGTCCGCGTCACATACGCGCACGGCGACAAAGTCACCACGGTCGCCGCCAAAGTCGTTCTCATGTGCACTGCGAAGTACATTACCTCGCGCATTGTCATCGGCCTCCCTAACGTCCAGAAACAGGCCATGCGCCGCATGCGTTATGCCCCCTATCCCATGATCAACATGATTTTTGACAAGCCGGTCTATCGCAGAGGCTACGACAATTGGTGCCCCGGCAAATCCTTTACTGATTTTATCGTCGCCGATTGGACCATCCGCAACAATCCTGGCTACCAGCCGAAGTACAACATCCTCACGTTCTACACGCCATTGCGGGAATCCGATCGCGCCATTCTCCTGCAAGAGCAGGACTGCAAGGCGCTCGCCGCCAAGGTCCTTAAGGATTTTCAGGGCGTCCTTCCCGAATTTAACGTCGATCCCATCGAAATCCGCATCTATCGCCGCGGCCATCCCATGTTTATGGCCGTTCCCGGCCAGTTCACCAGGAACCGCACCATTGCTTCCCGGGCGATGGACCGCATTTTCTTCGGAAACTCCGATTCCGGCGGACCCGAATCGCTCACCAGCGAAGCCGTGCGTATCTCTCGCGCCGCCGCCGAATGGGCCGAACTCGTCCTCGCCGGCAAGCCCGGCGCCGCCGATCTGGCGCACAAAGCCCTGACCAGCGTGGTTCTTTAGCGCCCTGCCGGGGAGTTTATTGGAATCTTGCCTGCCGAAGCTCACCCCGTGAGGTAGAATGGTCACCTGACCAGCCTATGAGCACGACCCCTACGGCCATCGCTTCCACCAGCCACGAGAACCTTTTTCAAAGGGCAAAGGCCTTCTGTGGTGCGGCACTCTTCCTGGTCATTCACCGTTTTCCCAAGCTTCTGCAGCTGCACCGCAACGAAAGATCTTGGACGCTGTTCCGCATCGCACTGGCCTGTCTTGGGGCGGCGATTGTCATTCTTCCGCTGAGCTTGTGGAACGGCTGGATCACCGCGAGTTTCGGTTTGCTCCTTTTTGTCGTGGCCATCTTGTTGCCGCCGGCCCAACTGGAATCCGCTACCGATCGCAAGGCGCGTGAAATCGGTGCTCAGACCGTAGTCAGCGGCGGCGAGTATCAGTCCGGAAACACTCCTACCGTGGAGGTGCGCCTGTACATTTCTCCCACGCTAATTTGGGTTCTGGATGCCCATTTCGAGCCGCTTCTGCAGATGCCCGCGCCGGACATCTCCCATCTTCGCGTGGAAGAAAGAGGCCCGCGCTGGCTCCTGCAGATCCGCTGGGCCGATCAAAAAGCGGAATTCGCATTTGCCGGCTTCTTCGCCGAACGCTTCGCGCGTCTCGCCGAAGAATCCATCCGCGCGGCCTTGCCGCAGGTGTTGCCTGCTACCCCAAGGCGCCGCGCAGTCAGCGCCGGATGAATCCAGGAAATATCTTCCAGCAATCTCGTTGATGCCTCGGAATATGTGTCAAAATAGAGGTATGGCACGTGGATGGGAAAGCAAAGATGTGGACTCCCAGGTGGAAGCGAAAACATCAGTGACCGAATCCGAAGGAAAAGGCCCTAAGACTGCTGAGCAAGTCCTGCAGGAACAAGAACGTCGCGGATTGAAGCTCTCTCGCATCCGCATCCTGAACGATCTCCAGAACGCTACGAACCCGAATCATCGCAAGTCTCTGGAAGCTGCTCTCGCGCACCTCGACAAGAAGATCGCCGAATTCAGTTAAGTTCTTCCCGAAGAGTCGCGCACAATCGCGCGCCGTTCGCCGCGGGACACCTTAGTCTGTAAACACCACCCCGACAGCCGTCGTACCTCGTTCCGCGCCCTCTTCCAGACGCACCACGTAGCCTCGCAGGCGCATCTCCTGTACCCCCTCGGCCCCTGGCGTTTCCATCGTGACTTGAAGCTCGGACTGGATGCGCGGGCTGTGCTTGAGGAAGATCAGCGCCCCCTGAAGAGATAGGTCTCGTACCACCGTCTCTTCCTCGAATTTCTGGCCGTCCGCGGTCACGCCGTTCACGCAAGCGCGGAATTGCGCTTCCCGCCGCAACGCCGTGCGCGAACCGGGCATGTGCGCCTGCACCGGCTCGCCGGCAGCGCCCAGCGTAATCACCATCCCTTCGCTTGCCGCAAACACGGAATCGAACTTCTCGCGCGCATCGCGGAGAATCTCGTCGACGATGCGGTCGGTGGAATCCGGATCGTGATGAAACAGCACCAGCGTCTTGGCATTCACCTCGCGCGCGATGTTCACACCCTCGCGCCACGACGAATGTCCCCAGCCCTTACGCCTGCTGTCCAATTGCGCAGGAGTGAATTGTGCATCATTAATGAAGATGTCCGCATCAGTAGCTAGTTCACGCAGGCTCTTTTCCAATGCCGGGTCGCCGGGTTCGTTGTCCGTGGCATACGCCACGATTCCGGCGGGCGTTTCAATGCGAAATCCCAGGCAGCCCTGGGGATGGTTCAACCAGCGCGCGCGCACCTTGTTTTTGCCGATCTCGAAGCTCTCTCCGCCGTCCACTTCGCGGAATTTCCTGCGCGCGCTCATGGCCGAGAAATCCACGGGGAAATACGGCAAAGCCATCTGCGCTTCAAAAACCTGCCGAAGGGAATCGCGGCCAAGGAATTTCGAGCGGAAACTGTAGAATTGGAACTGATTCTTCTCCACATAGAGCGGCGCAAAAAAGGGCAAGCCCTGAATGTGGTCCCAGTGGTAGTGGGTAACCAGAATGTGTGTTTCCGCCGACGCTTCGTTTTTCCCTTCCGCCCAGCGGTTTCCGAGCATGCGGAGTCCGGTCCCGCAATCGAGAATAAACTGCGTGCCATCCGGCGAAACCAGTTCCAGGCATGGCGTATTTCCGCCGTAGCGCCACGTAGCGGGATCGACGGTGGGCGTGGAACCGCGCACTCCCCAAAAACTCAGTTTGGCGATAGGACTGGTCATCTCCGCCGGTGCTGCGACCCGGTACCCCTGTCTTGAACGGCTTGTTGCCGGTGCTTCCTGGCCATTTCTGATAGTGGCAGTCATGGCATGGGGCGTCAACGAAATCACGGGCCGGTGTTGTCATACTTCCCAATAACACGGCCATTCCCAAGGGCTGCGTTTCGCTCTCGAAGCTCGTAGAATGAAAAAGATGCACGTCCACGAACCGCATCCCGGGCAGAACCTTGGCCACGAACACGGCCATGCTGACAGCCATGGCCATGGGCACCCGCCGATGCGACCGGCCGTCCTGGCCTGGGCCATGGTGGCGACGCTCGGCCTGGTTGTCGCGGAGGTCTTCGGCGGCATCCTGGGACATTCCGTGGCGCTGCTGAACGACGCGGTCCACAACCTCTCTGATGTTCCCGCGCTGGGGATATCGTGGCTGGCCATGCGCTGGGCGCAGCGCCCGGCCGATTCGGAGAGAACTTACGGGTATCACCGCGCCGGCACTCTGGCGGCGTTCACCAATGCGGTCCTTCTTGTCCTGCTTTCCTTGTGGCTGGGCTACGAAGCCATCCAGCGCTTGCGCGCCCCGGTGGAAGTCGTCGAGAGCTGGATGATCTGGACCTCTCTGGCAGCCCTGCTTGTCAACGGCGGCATTACGCTGGCCCTGGTTCGCGGGCATGCCGACCTGAACCTTCGCAGCATCCTCGTGCACAATTTTGGCGATGCACTCTCCAACATTGCCATCATCGCCGGCGCGGTCATCATGAGTTACACCAACGCGCAGTGGATCGACCCCCTGCTTGGGCTGGCCATCGGCCTGCTCGTGCTCTACTCCTCGTTCGGTATTTTGCGCGAGTCCACGCACATCCTTCTGGAAGGCCGGCCGCGCGAAACGCGGATCGAAGAGGTCGCCCGCGCCATGCTCGCCGTCGAATTTGTGCAAGAGGTCCACGACGTGCACATCTGGTCCCTCGGCGGCGGTCACAACGCGATGAGCTGCCATGCGCGCATCCCAGACATGCACATGGACGAATGCGAGAAAATACTCGCCGCCATCCAGAAAAAGGTCGCGGAAGAGTTCGGGATCGAACACACCACCGTTCAGCTCGAACGCGCAGGATTGCCCGCCGTATCAGGCTACGTTATGCCACAACCCCTGCGCAGGGGTTGACGCAAGCCAGGCCGGGGCTGGAATCTTCCGAAAATGACCGTCAGGAAGGAAGGCGCGGAGACAACCCGCGCTGTTCGTTGAACTGTTGAGTAGCAGCAAGGTCGAGGCTCGCAAGAGGTGCGCTCTTGCGAAAACCATCCCGGGTAATGTAGCGAAGATTCGCGCTATCGAAAGTGAAGGCCACGGCAAAGAAAACCGTGCCGTCCCGCCGCACGAACACATATTCGGAATCCGGCTCCGCCGGCGCACGTGAATTCGCATAGGGCCGAACAGCAACATCAGCCGGGCGTGGCGCAGCAGCTTCCGCCGGTGCCGACTGCTCGGTTTCTGCTGCGCTGTTTTCCGCAGCGGATTCCGCAGGCGCCCCACCCTCCATGTATACGGGGTAAGGAACATAAATGCCGCCGCCCACAAAGGGAACGACCCCTCCCTGGAAATGATGCCGTCCGGCATTCGGGTGGGTCGCGGCATAGTGCACGTAGTCAAACCCCAGCCCAGGCACGCCGAGTTCGTTCTCAGACACAGGTGCGCCCACAAAAGCTGGATTTGACGGGACATTCTGAGGCTTCACGGGTGGCTTCAACGAAGACACCGGGCGCATCGTGCCACGAGGAGAGGATCCGGCATGGACGCCCTTCCCGGGGCGCGAATTGGGATGCGCGGTCGCCAGACCCGCCGCCGGCGCCATGTGAAAGGCGTGAGCCGCAGGAGCGGCCACCATGGGTCGCATGGCCAGTCCCCCTGGGACCACCGCCGGCCCAGCCGCGTGCTGTGCATTTACCGCAAACGGAGTGAAGAGAAGAACCAGTACCAAGGGAAGTGATTTACACATGGGGTTGCCTTGAATACCCGCTGCCCTACCCTACACCTTATTAGACGCACGCGCGCTTTACAATGTTACCGGCATTTGGCTGAACTGGTCACCGGGGCCGTCTGTGCTTTCCCCCGAACTGGGGTTGTGCTATAACCGAATGGCCGTGGAGAATACCGGGAAGCAAGAATCGGCTCCGGCTGATGTGCGGGGCGAAGCGGTTGTGGAGTCCGCGAGGAGTGGCGATCACGCGGTCAAAACGTCCGGAAGCTCCTGGGAAGATGCCTCGCGGTTCTGTCCGATTTGCTCGCAGCGGCTGGAGTCGCGGCGTTGCAAGCTTGTCTGCAACGTCTGCGGTTACTATATGTCCTGCGCGGACTACTATTGATCGCAACGCGGTTTAGCCGGTAAAAGACCGCTTTGCGAAATACCAGAAAGCGGATATGCTCTGCGTTTCCGGCCCGGGTTGCCGCCGGATGCGTTGATGGATGAGGAGGAAAGTAAAGTGGCCTTAAAGTTGACGACTCGCGAAGTGGACGGGGTAACAGTTGTGGCGCTGGATGGCCGGATCGTTCTGGGCGAAGAGAGTAGCGCCCTGCGCGAAAAGGTGAAATCTCTGGTGGCCGAAGGGAAAAAGAAGATTGTGCTGAACATGGACAATGTCACGTTCATCGACAGCGCCGGCCTTGGAACACTCGTGGCCTCGCATCACAGCGCAAAAAACCAGGGCGCATCGCTGCGTCTTTGCCACCTGGGCGCCAAATTTACGGAAGTCCTGCAGATCACCAAGCTGATGACTATCTTCGATGTCTCTAATACCGAGGCCGAAGCGGTCGCCAGCTTCTCCAAATAAGCTCCCATAGACTTCTCGACATGCTGGGAATTCTCAAAAGGGCAGGCTTACGCCTGTCCTTTTTGTTGTTCGATTTTATTCCGCAACGCGGTACATGGTGATGCCGCTCAGCAGCTTCGGATAGAAGTCCGTGGACTTCTGCGGCATCACCTCGTTGGCGGTCGCCACCCGCATCACCAGATCCACATCCATAGGATTTAGCAGAAAAGCCGCTTGCGCCTCCCCGCGGTCCACCGCCGCCAATGCCGTTGCGGCTTCGCGCTCGTAGGTCAGGTTGGATTCCGACGCCACGGCGCGCGCCGTGATCCCTAGGGCCGGCTCCAGAATCCCCTGGTGCAGTAGCACTACATCCAATTCCCGCTGCAACGGCGACATTCCCGGCAGCAAATGCGTGACATCCGCTTCCGGCCGGAGCGTCAGCACGTAGAAGGCGCGGCTCGCCGCATTGGCCGCTGGGTAAACACCAATGGCATGTTGGGCTTTGCCGGCCGCCAGTCGCGCCAGGAACTTCTGCTCTGCTTCTTGGCGTTGCGCGTCTGTCGCGAAGGAAAACACTTCGGTGGCAAACCAGGGCTCCAGGAAGCGGCGCACAGCGCTCCAGGAAAAGTCCCGCAGCCGGGAGACCACGCGGTGGGTCGGGAGAATCGTCAGCCCTTCGCTGTGCGTGTTGATGAACGTCATCATTGAGGATTCGTAGGGCGCATCGGGGATCGTCTTGCCGGCGCGCGTTCGCGACTCATTGCGGAAATTCAGCGAGGTTTCATAGCGGTGATGGCCATCGGCAATCACCAGCTTCTGATCCGTCATCGCTTGCTGGATTGCCGCGATCCGTTCTGGCTCGGCAATCGGCCACAAGCGGTGGATCACGCCGTACTCATCGGTCAGTTGCGCGACGGGGGGTTGCCCGCTTTCTGCTTCGATCAGAATCGTATCCACTTGCCTGCGTGGATCAGCGTAAAGCATGAATAACTGTCCCGTGTGGGTGCGCGTGTGGCGCAGCAGCTCGAGCCGGTCCGCTTTCGGCCCGGAAAGTGTGTGCTCATGGCGGAAGATTATCCCGGCGGAATAGTCCTCCAGCTTGCCCGCGCCGATGAAGCCCCGCCGGGTGCGCCGCAGCGAAGTCCCCGGCACGTCGTACTCTTGCGTGTACGCATAAAACGCCGGGGTGTCGTCTTGCATCACGACTTTCTCCGCGATCCACTTCTTCAGCGTGACCGCCGCGCGCGTGTAGACATTGTGTTCCCGCGTATCGCCCTCCAGGGTGCGCCCTTTTTCGATGCTGATCAGGTTGTGCGGATCGGCCGCGTAATACTTCTCCTGCATCGCGGGGGTAATTTTGTCGTAGGGCTGTGTTAGCACGCGGTCGAACGCGGCGACACTTGGATTGTAGCGATACGCGCGAAACGGATAGACCGTAGCCATAGGAACTCCCAAGAAGTTCTTTGCTGAGCGGGCAGCTTTCTAGTTTACGTGATGTGCCGCCGTTTCAGAAAACACAGAAGGAAGCTTGCCGACCATAGGATCCACGCCTCGGCAAAAACCGCTGGAATTCATGGCTCTGGAGTTGCAGTGCTGACTCCGGATAGATGGGAGAATGGGAAGCTGATCACTACCTATCGATCCCGCAAGATGAGCAAAGAGTTGCTCACGTATTACAATAAACGCTCGCTTATGAGCCAAACTTTCCCTGTGGTTCGCGCGTTCCTGTTCGATCTGGACGGGACGCTGATCGATTCCAAGCTGGACCTGGTGACCTCCGTCAACGCCATGCTGCGCCAGCTGGGCCGCGCGGAACTCCCCACGGAGCATCGTCGCGACTTACATCGGTCACGGCGCGCCACAACTGATCGCCAGCGCCCTTGGCCCCGAGGCCACGGACGAGCAACGCCGCACAGGACTCTCCCTCTTTCTCGCCCACTATCAACTGCACAAACTGGATGCCACGCGGCCATATCCCGGCGTCGTCGAAGCCCTCGATGCGCTTGCCGCGTTTCCCATGTCGGTCCTGACCAACAAGCCCACGAACATGAGCGTTGACATTCTCCATGGCCTCGGCCTCGCCAAGTACTTCCGGTCCATCTATGGCGGAGACAGTTTCGAGAAGAAGAAGCCCGATTCCTCCGGCGCGCTCAAAATTCTGCAAGAGTTTGGCGTATCCCCCGCACAAGCCGCTTTGGTTGGAGATTCCGAAGTGGACACACAGACCGCCCGCAATGGCGGCATGTTTGCCGTTACGGTCAACTACGGATTCGGCGTCCACGATCGCGCCGCCCACCCCGCCGACCTCTATCTCGACACTCTCACCGATCTGGCCAGCTTGACCCGCAATCGACGCCCCTGAAAATCGCGCGCATGCTTTTCTTCACCGGAGCCCTTGCTTTCGCCCACGCGGGTTTGTCAGACTCACCGCGTGCTCATCGGACTGTTTCCTGAACTCGACGCACCCGGAGGTATCCAGCGAGCCGGGCGCCACATGGCGTCGGTGCTCAGCGAATTTGCCGCTTCCCGGAAGATGGAATACCGCATGCTCAGCCTGAACGACACGCAGGAACTCCACCGCCTGCATGTCGGGGAGCGCGAATTTGTCTTCACGGGTGCCGCGCGCGGCAAGGCGCGATTTGCCGCAACCGCGTTGCGCGCGACCGGACGGCATCCCAAACTCGTGCTGGCGGCTCATGTGAATCTGGCGCCGCTTGTGCGCGCCATGCAGTTGGCCAGGCCGCGCATGAAGAGCATCGTCTGCACCCACGGCATCGAAGTCTGGGAGCCGCTCCCGCCGCTCCGTCGCCGCGCACTGCGCCATGCCTCTTTGGTCCTCGCTCCCAGCCGCGCAACGGCGGACTACGTTGTCTCCCTCCAGGGGGTGCCGCCGGAACGCGTCCGCGTTCTTCCCTGGGGACTTGATCCGGACTGTGAATCCAATATCGTTGGCGAGCCCGCGGCTACGCTGCCCCCGGAATTTCCCTCGGGCCGCGTGGTCTTGACCGTGGGGAGATGGCTGGCGAGCGAGCGCTACAAGGGCATGGACACCTTGATGACCGCCCTGCCGCGACTGTTGCTGCGCTGGCCGGAGCTGCAACTTGTGTTCATCGGCGCTGGCGATGATCGCCCGTGGCTGGAAGGTATC
The DNA here is from genome assembly GCA_963780785.1 of Candidatus Acidiferrales bacterium. Classification (GTDB taxonomy): domain Bacteria; phylum Acidobacteriota; class Terriglobia; order Acidiferrales; family UBA7541; genus Acidiferrum. The sequence continues at coordinate 85,806 of CAWADS010000062.1, read as the reverse complement.
GCGCGAGACAGCGGCGTCCGCCGGCACGTCCATTTCCTCACCGGATTGAGCAACGGCGAACTCTCCGCCTGCTATGCCGCCTGCGAAATTTTTGCTTTGCCGAGCCGCGGCGAGGGCTTCGGCTTCGTCTATCTCGAAGCCATGGCCCGCGGCAAGCCGGTCATCGGGGGCGCGCATGGTGGCGCGCCCGAAGTCATCCAGGACGGCGTCACGGGCTACGTCGTGCCGCACGGCGATCCGGTGCAATTGGCCACCTCGATTGACGCCCTGCTTTCCAATCCCGAATTGGCCCGGGAAATGGGTGCGCGTGGCCGCGAACGCCTTCACAACGAATTCCGCTTCAGCGTTTTCGCCAAAGCCTTTAAGAAAATTCTCCGCGAACTATGCGAATCCTGAGTGTCACCCAGAGTTATACGCCGTTCTTCGAATTTGGGGGTCCGCCCGTCAAAGTGCGCGCCCTCGCCGAAGGGCTCGCGGCTCGTGGTCACGCCTTTACCGTTCTCACCGCAGATTGGGGGTTGGAGCAGCGACTCGAACAACTCCCAAACGAACCGCCCGCCGAACACGGTCCTTTTGGGCGTGTGCGCAAAACCGCCGGTGTCACGGCGATTTATCTACGCAACGGGCTCCACTATCGCGCGGCAAGTTGGAATCCCGCCCTGCCTCTTTTTCTGCGCGCACGGTTGCAGGAATTTGACGTTGCTCACATTTTCGGGCTGTACGATATGCTCGGCCCTCGCGTGGCCGCCGCCTGCCGCAAAAGGAAAATACCCTATGTGGTAGAGCCCATCGGTATGTTTGTGCCGCGCGTGCGCAACCTCTGGTTGAAACGCATGTACCATCGCTTCCTCGGCCGTGAAATGCTCGCCGGGGCAAGCGTGATTGTCGCTACTGCAGAACAGGAAAAGGCCGAGCTCATCGCCGGTGGCATTCCCAAAGAGAAAATTGTTCTGCGGCGCAATGGTGTCGAAGGCCCCCCCGTCCCGCCCGAACGAGGCCGCTTTCGTGCAGCCATGGGCATCCCCCCGGAAGCGAAACTTCTGCTCTTTCTGGGGCGCCTTTCGGAAAAGAAAAGCCCCCATCTCCTCTTGCAGGCGTTTGCGAACATCGTCGCATCGGAAACTCGTGGCCAGCCTCCCGTGCATCTCGCCTTTGTCGGGCCGGATGAAGCCGGCATGCTTGCCAGACTGAGAAAAATGGCCGACTCCATCGTCCCCGCAGGGCGCGTCCACTTTTCCCCGGCGCTTGCCGACACGGCGAAATGGCAGGCCTACTGTGACGCGGACATTTTCGTGCTGCCTTCACAAAACGAAAATTTCGGCAATACCGCCGCCGAAGCGGCAGCCGCAGGGACGCCCGTGATTGTCACCGATCAATGCGGAATCGCGCCCCTACTTGCCGACGTTGCCGGACTCGTGGTGAAGCACGACGAGTCCGCTCTCACGAACGCTCTTCAAGAACTGCTTCATAATGAGACTCTCCATGCCAGACTTCAGGCAGGTTGTGCGGCTGTTTTCAGTGCCCTAAGCTGGAATCAGCCAATTGAGCAAATGGTCCATATGTATGCGTCTATTGCAGGACACCCCGACTCGTAGGACAATTTGCACTCTCTCCGAAGGGACGACGGGTGAACAGCCACCGAATCTTCCGTTCGTGCTGGCGGACGTGCAATTTATTGCTCGCCGCAGCAATCCTTGCCACCCTTTGGACCGGGGTATGGGAATACTCCGTCCGGCAATACTTGAGAGGTTTCTCCGACGCAATCATCCCGGAAGCCGCTTCTCCTCGGAGAAGGCGCAAGCCATTCTCACTTGGATGCTCAACGGCCCGCCGCGCCTTGAGGCTACTCCAGCCTCGCAGCTTTCTCCCCGCGACCCGGAAGACACGCTGAACTATCGGCAGCTCCTGGAAGTGTGCGGTACTGCCACGAACGCTTTCCTCAATCTTACCCGGAGCGCGGGCGTCGAATCACGCCGCCTGCTGCTGCTCACTCCGCAGCACACCGCGAAGCACGTGGTCGCCGAGGTGTATATCGGCGGACGCTGGGTCATCGTTGACGCAACCTACCGCACGTTTATGAAGGATGCTCACGGCAATTTGCTTACGCTCCGGGACCTCCAGAATCCCGCAATTTTTCACGAGGCCACCGGCCTGATCCCACGCTACATCCCCGATTACTCTTACGAAAGCTGCGCGCATGTGCGACTGGCGGCGCTACCGCTTCACGGATTGCCTATCCGCCGGGTTCTTGACCGCGTTTTTCCAGGCTGGGACGAGTCCGTGGACTGGAGCCTTCTGCTCGAGCGCCGCTCCTTCATGTGTTTGTTCCTCTCCGTAAGCGCCTTGATTTTTCTCCTGCTCCTGCGGATAGTACTCGCCTGGCTGGCCGATCATCGCCTGCGGGTGCCGCGCTTCCATCTGCGCGCGAACCTCAGCCGAGCAACAGCCGCCTTTTTCACCAGTCCGGAGATAAAATAGCCGCGTGTGCGGAATCTGCGGATTCACCTACGCTTCCAATAGCAAAGAAGCCGAGTCTCGTGTGAGGAGCATGGCTGCGGCCATGCGCCATCGTGGTCCTGATGATGACGGGTTCCTTGTCAACGACCCGCGCGCTCCGGGCCTGGCCCTCGGCATGCGCCGTCTTAGCATCATTGACATCGCCGGGGGCCACCAGCCCGTTTGGAACGAATCCGCCAACGTAGCCGTCGTCTTCAACGGCGAGTTGTACAACTACCGCGAATTGCGCGAGCGCCTCCTCCTCGCCGGGCATTGTTTCGCAACGCAGTCCGACACGGAAATTCTCGTTCACGGCTGGGAAGAGTGGGGCGAAGATCTACTTGGCGAGCTGCGCGGCATGTTCGCCTTCGCTCTTCTGGATCTGCGCAAACACTTCGCCACCGTCCCGGTTCTGTTCCTGGCGCGCGACCCGCTGGGTATCAAGCCGCTCTATTACGCGCAAACCGCCGAAGGGTTTTTGTTCGCCTCGGAATTGCGCGCCCTGCTCGCGGCCGGCACCCTGCCGCGCCAGATTTCCTCTGATGCCCTGACCTCTTATCTTCTATTCGGAAGCGTCTCCGAACCTGTCACTCTGATCGAAAACGTCTTTTCGCTTCCGCCGGGGCATCGCTTGCTTCTTCACCTCCCTGACCGGCGCAAAGTACCTCGAGCGCGTCCCTGGTGGGATCCCCTCCAGAGTCCCGCGGCACGCGACCCCAAGCGCCCGCGCGATTTCTCTTCTGCCATTCCCGGCGTGCGCGCGATTCTGGAAGAATCCATCCGCGGACATCTCCTCGCCGACGTCCCCGTGGGGCTTTTTCTTTCCAGCGGCTTGGACTCCGGTGCCATCGCCTGCATCGCCGCGCATCAACAGCCCGGGATTCGCAGCTTCACGCTCTCCTTTCCCGATACCGCGTACGATGAAGGGTTGCTTGCCTGGGCAGTGGCCAAACACACAGGCACGCAGCACACCGATGTGCCTTTGCAGGGCGCTGACATGCTCGTCCGCCTGGAGGAAGCCGTTGCGGCCCTCGATCAGCCCACCATGGACGGCATCAACACCTATTTCGTTTCCTGGGCGGCGCGTCAGGTGGGCCTCAAAGTGGCCCTCTCCGGCCTTGGCGGCGACGAGCTGTTTGCCGGCTATCAGAGCTTTGCAGACACTCCCAAGCTTGCCCGCATGGACACCATTGCTCGGTTGGTTCCGGGCGCTTTCCGTCGTGTCAGCTCTCCTCTGGTCGGCACATTCCTCGGACACCGCGGCTCGGCCGATGCCGTTCGCAAGGCCACCAACGCTTGGCTCATGCCGGACGCGCTCCCTCATCCTTATTTCTTCACACGGCTCCTGTTTCCCCCCTCCGAATTGGCGCGGCTCACCGATCCCCTCTTCCGCAGCAGCACTGTTTCTGCCGATGGCGTCAACCTCGACCCCACCTGGCTTGCTTGGCTCGAACGCGTGGCGGACCAGGCTCATCTCCTCGAACCCATCGCCGGTATCTCCTGGCTCGAATTGCGCACCTACATGGCCAGCACTCTTCTGCGCGACACCGATTCCGTCAGCATGGACCGCTCGCTGGAAGTGCGCGTGCCTTTGCTGGATACCGCCCTTGTCGAATTCATGTGCGCCCTTCCCGACGAAGCGCGCGTGCAGCCCGGCCGGCACAAAGCGCTGCTCGTAGCCGCCGTGCAGGACCTCCTTCCGCAGGGCATCCTGCAACAGAAGAAACGCACCTTCACGCTGCCGTGGGAAGAATGGCTGCGCGGCGCTCTACGGCCGCGGATCGAAGAGAGTATTGCGAACCTGGCGCCCGCTCTCGCGCCTCATTTGCACACGGCAGGCGTCCGCATGGTATGGGATAATTTTCTGCATGGCCAGACAACTTGGTCGCGCCCGTGGTCGCTGTATGTGTTGAATGAATGGTGCCGCCGGCATTTGTGCTAGCCGTAGATTTTTGCTCCCTGACTCCGCCCTCGGAAACGCGCCGCCAATCGAGGTAAACTGGCAACTCTGCACATGAACATTCTCGGGATCAATGCATACCACGGCAACGCCTCCGCGGCGCTGGTTTGTGACGGTCGCCTGATTGCCGCCGTCGAAGAAGAACGCTTCAATCGCGTTAAATATGCGGCGGGATTCCCCGTGGCGGCGATTCGCTATTGCCTGAAGGAAGCCGGCCTAACGCTTGCGGACCTCGATCATGTGGCCGTTCCACGAAACCCCTACGCGCGGCTGGCCACCAAGCTCTTCTATGCCCTGCGCATGCCTTCCTTTGCCCGCGAGCGCATCAGGGTCATCTCGAAATTTACGGGCATTCCCAGCGGCCCTCGCTGGGGCCTTTGACAGCGACCCCGCAAAAATGAAAGCCACCCTTCATCGCGTCGAGCACCATCAGGCTCACCTCGCCAGCACTTTCTTCGTCTCTCCGTTTGAGCATGCCGCGCTGCTTTCCGCCGACGGCCTGGGTGATTTCGCCAGTTCCATGTGGGGCACCGGCAGCGGCAATCGCATGCACATTGACGGTGCCATCGCGTTTCCCCACTCTCTCGGCCTCTACTACAGCGCCGTGACCCAGTACCTCGGCTTCTTGAAATTCGGCGACGAATACAAAGTGATGGGTCTCGCGGCCTACGGCCAGCCGCGGCATCTCGACGCCTTCCGCGATATCGTGCGCTTCAACTCCAACGGCGGCGAGTTCGGCTTCCGCCTGGGCCTCGACTATTTCACCCATCATAAGACCGGCCCGGAAATGTCCTGGGCCGAATCGGACAAAACGCCGGTCCTCGGCAAAATGTTCTCCGAAGCCATGGCCAGGAAGCTTGGCGGAGCCGCCCGCCTTCCGGAACAACCACTGGAGCAGCGCCACCGCGATCTCGCGGCCTCGTTGCAGGCGCGCCTCGAAGAAGTCTATCTGGGCATGCTGAAAAAGCTGGCAGCGCAAACGGGCGCGAAGGCCGTGTGTCTCGCGGGTGGCGTGGCGTTCAACTGCGTGGCCAACGGCAAGATCTTTGACACGACACCTTTCGAGCAGGTCTACGTTCAACCCGCCGCGGGCGATGGCGGGCTCGCGGTCGGCGCTGCCTTCTACGTCTGGCACCAACTCCTCGGCAAACCTCGCTCGTTCGTGATGGATCATGCCTATTGGGGCCCGGCCTACACTCCCGCAGAAATCCGCGCCGCCATTCAAGGCAGTCCGGTTTCTCACGGCGGCCACACCATCTCGGAACTACCTGAGCCGGAGCTTATGCGCCGCACAGCGGGCATCATCGCGGAAGGAAAAATTCTCGGCTGGTATCAAGGTCGCGCCGAATGGGGTCCGCGGGCCCTCGGCAACCGCAGCATTGTCGCCGATCCGCGCCGCCCGGAAATGAAGGAAACTCTGAATCGCCGGATCAAGCACCGCGAAATCTTCCGCCCGTTCGCTCCCTCCATCCTTGCGGAGAAAACCGGCGAGTGGTTCACCAAGTCCTGCCCCTCCCCGTTCATGAATCTGGCGTATTCCGTGCACGCCGACAAACGCGACAAGATCCCCGCGCCTACTCACGTTGACGGCACCGGCCGCCTGCAAACCGTCAGCCGCGAAGCGAATCCGCGCTATCACGCTCTTATCAGCGAATTCGCGCGGCAAACCGGAGTGCCGGTCGTCTTAAACACTTCCTTCAACGACAATGAGCCCATCGTCTGCCGTCCGGAAGAAGCGCTAGATTGTTTCGTGCGAACCCAGATGGACGCACTCGTCCTCGGCGACATCTTCATCACACGCCCATAAAGCCGCACGCGCGCCTGCCAGGTTCATTGCGGTGCTCGTGAGTGAACTTCTCGACAGGTTGCTAAATATCGCAGCCCATCATGTCATTCCGAGGGTCCCGCGCTGCGCGGAGCCCGAGGAATCTGCTTTTGTTGCGACGTGGCAGAAAAAGCAGATTCCTCGCTTCGCTCGGAATGACATGTTTAATTATTCAATGAATTTGCAGCTCGGGATACTAGCTCGCTGAACTTCACTTTCGCGCCGCAACTGCCCCTTCCACCTTCAGCGTGATTTTGGGCGGGTGTAGAAGCGTGTTGTGCACCAGGCAGTGCTCTACCGCCTCTTCCAGCCCCTGGCGGTGCTTCTGGGTCAGCTCGACCAGCGCGTCCACTTCGATCGCGAAATTGGTCATTCGCGCCACCGGGTCCTTCACTTTTTCGCAAGTCACCCGGATGCGCGTTCCTTCGGTCGCCAGCTTGTTCTTGCGCAGGTATTGCGCCGCATAATAACCGGCGCACGAACCCAGCGACGCCAGCAGCAATTCCGGCGGTGTCATGCCTTCGTCGAAGCCGCCGCTTTCCAGTGGCTGATCGCTCACGATCGCGTGGCCTCGCGTCTTGATCTCAAATTGCACTGAGCCCAGGTGTTCCACGGTTATTTCCATGGATGCCTCCATTCTGGTGCGAACCCGGGCGCGCATTGGGGCGTTTTGGGAGGTGTGCCGCGGGCAGGAACTTCTCGTCGTACGTATAACAGAACGCGATGTTGCCGCCAATTCTTTTTGGACAGTACGAGTTCTTTCTTGCCCTAAGCGGGCTAGAAGGCTTGCGCCTGCTCTTCGGATTCAAAGGTGGGGATGGCTTCGACGAGGCGGGTGACGGTGAGGGCGTCGCGCACGCGGCCCTGGCGGACAACGAGGTGCAAGCAGCCGCCGAGGCGCGCCAGAGAGATGGAGAGTTTCACGAGAACGGAGATGCCGGAGCTGTCAATCTGAGGAATGTCGTCGAGGTTGACGACAATCTTGCGGGCGCCCTGCTGGACCAGATTTTGCACGAACTCGAGCAAACGCTCGCTGGGATCGCCGATGGTGAGGCGGCCATGCACGCCGACATAGTAGATTCCGGCAGCTTCACGCGCGGAGACTTCCAAGGGTGGATGCAGGGTCATGGGACGTTCCCCTCAGTGAATTTCAAGAGACGCTGGCTCGCCGCAAGGCAGTAACGTCAAAAGCGGCTGTTGCATTATACGATGATAGGCATGGAGTACAAGTCAAGCGAGTGGGCCACGAGACACCCCTGGAGAGTTGCGCCGGAACAGGCCCGGGCGATCCAGGACGAGTTGCGGAAAGAGTGGGAAGGGGCAGACCGCTTGCCGGAGCTTCGGACGGTGGCGGGACTTGACGCGGCGTTTGTGCTGAAGTGCTCGCAGGCGCTGAAGAATCGCGCGGGCGGACGGAATGTGTTGCGGGAGGCCAACCGGGCGATAGGTTGCGTGGTGGTTTTTCGTTTTCCGGAGATGGAAGAGGTCGAGCGGGCGAGCGCGGTAGTGCCATTGCAATTTCCGTATATTCCCGGGTTGCTGAGCTTCCGTGAGATTCCGGCGCTGCTGGCGGCTTTGCGAAAGCTCCGGGAATTGCCGGACCTGTTGTTTTGCGACGGGCAAGGATACTCGCACCCGAGGCGGTTTGGGCTGGCAAGCCATTTGGGAGTGCTGCTGGACCGGCCGACAATCGGTTGCGCGAAAAGCCTGCTGCTGGGTACACACGGAGATCTGGGAGATGAGGCGGGTAGCTGGACGCCATTAGTGGACGAAAGGGCGGCGGGAGAGAAGATTGGGGCCGTGGTGAGGACGCGAAAGGGTGTACGTCCGATTTATGTGTCGCAGGGCCACCGGGTCAGCCTGGAGACGGCCATCCGATTGACGTTACAGGTGGCGGACGGTGTGCGCATCCCGAGGCCTACACGCGAAGCGGACGCATTCGCGAGCGAAAGAAAACAAAGGCTCTTGCGGGCGCAAGCATGAGAAAAACAAATGGGGAAGAGCAAAATTTCGCACCTCCCGGCGGTGTCCGGATGGGTATAATCGGCGGTATATTCTGATACGTCCCCAAGACAAGAAGTGAGCGACCCTGAGCAGCCAGTCCTCAATCTGTTCGCAGCGGAGAGTTCGATGAAGTGGGCGGGCATAGTGTGTTGTTGCCTGGTGACCCTGCTGCTGACCGCGTTCCCTCTTCTGGCCCAGCAATCGCAAGTCCCCGCAACGCCTCCCGCCCCCACCGCAAGCGCCGCTCCCCCTGAAGCTTCCAAAGCCGTCACCGAGCAGTTGGATCAACTCGAGCATAAAGTAGTGGCAGCGCAGTCGTCGGCCGACAACGCGTGGATGCTGGTGAGCGCGGCGCTGGTGCTTCTGATGACCGGGCCGGGGCTGGCGCTTTTTTACGGCGGGCTGGTGCGGCAGAAGAACGTGCTGGCGATCATGATGCAGAGTTTCGCGCTGATGGCGCTGATCACCGTGCTGTGGGCGCTGGTGGGCTACAGCTTGTGCTTCGGCGGCAGCGGTCCGCTGATCGGCAATTTCGAGCATGCATTTCTGCGGGGAGTGGGAGCTGCACCGAACGCGGATTATGCCGGCACGATCCCGCAGACGACCTTCATGATTTACCAGTTGATGTTTGCGATCATCACACCGGCCCTGATCACGGGAGCGACCGCGGAACGCATGAAATTTTCCGGCACGGTGTTGTTCATGACGCTGTGGTTTCTGGTGGTGTACGCGCCGATGGCGCACATGGTGTGGGGCAAGGGCGGATTTTTGAACGCCGCCGGGGGACGCTTCCCGACGCTGGATTTTGCAGGAGGCACAGTGGTGCATGTCACCTCGGGGGTTTCCGCGCTAGTATGCGCATTGTATCTGGGAAAACGCGCGGGGTATCCGAGGCAGCCGATGCCGCCGCACAGCCTGGTGCTCAGCTTTACAGGGGCATGCCTGCTTTGGGTTGGGTGGTTTGGATTCAACGCCGGGAGCGCACTGGGGTCGAACGGGCTGGCATCAAGCGCCTTCGTGGCCACGCATTTCGGAGCGGCGGCGGCAGCAATGGGATGGAGCTTGGCGGAGTGGTTGAGGAATGGAAGGGCCAGCGCGCTAGGAGCGATTTCCGGAGCCGTGGCTGGTTTGGTGGCGATCACGCCCGCGGCGGGCTTCGTCGGTCCAATGCCAGCTTTGGCCATAGGGTTTACGGCCGGCGTGTTTTGCTACTGGATGGTGACGCGGATCAAAGGAAGGTTTCGCTATGATGACGCGCTGGATGCATTTGGTGTGCACGGGGCGGGAGGAACGATCGGGGCGTTGTTGACGGGCGTGTTCGCGCAAGCGGCGATCAACCCGATTTTCGGCGCTGGGAAACCGGTGGGCGGATTGGATGGGCGGTGGGCGCAGCTGGGCAACCAACTGGTAGGCGTATTGATTGCGTGGAGCATTGCGCTGGTTGGAACGAGTGTTCTCTTGAAGTTGGTGGATCTGCTGACGGGCGTGCGCGTTCACGAAGAGGACGAGGTTGCCGGTCTGGACATCACGCTGCACGGCGAAGAAGGATATAACCTGGAAGCCTGAAGGGAAGGTGGAAACCTTTCCATCATGTGGCGGGAGCGGAAGTTCGTATGATGAAGATTGAAGCGATCATTCAGCCGTCGCGGTTGGAATTGGTGAAAGAGGCTTTGCTGGAAATCGGCATCGAGGGAATCACGGTGATCGAGGTGCGGGGCCACGGCCGCCAGAAGGGCCACACAGAGGTGTACCGCGGCCGGGAATACACCGTGGATCTGTTGCCGAAGATCAAGTTGGAAATGGTGTTGGCGGATGGGCTGGTGAATCGCGCGGTGGAAGCAATATTGAAAAGCGCCAAGACAGGCAAAATCGGAGACGGTAAAATATTCCTGTCGAAGGTCGAGGAAGCGATCCGGATTCGGAATGAGGAACGCGGCGAGGGCGTGCTCTAGGCATGACGATGGCCTCCCCCCGCTCAGGTCTAGAGACCGGCTTTCGGCCGAAAAAGAAAATGACAGAACCGGCAAGCTCGTTCTCAGTGCTGGGGCCGCAATGCGAGGCCCAGCGCGAGCGGATTCGCAAGTTGTTTGATAACGGTGCCAGCGCGCAAGATACGCTGCGGCAGTTGTGTGAGCTGGCGGACCGTACGATTCAACAGGTTTTTGAGGAACTGCTTGCAGGCTCGCCAAACGCCCGCGCAGGGGTTCTGCCTGCTGGCGCTTGGCGGCTACGGCCGCGAGATGCTGTTTCCCTACTCGGACCTCGACCTGCTCTTTCTCTTTGGGAACGATAAATCGGAGGAAGAGTTTCGGCCGCTGATTGCGGAGTTTTCGCGGACGCTGTGGGACCTGGGATTTCGCGTGAGTTCGGCGGGGCGCACGCTCGACGAGTGCCGGCGAATCGAAGAAGACAACGCGGAATTCCACTTGGCCATGCTGGACCGCCGCTTCCTGGATGGTGACGCTACGCTGTTTGAAAAGCTGGACGCGAAAGTGATGTCTGGCCCGGAAAGACAGGCGCGGCCGTTTCTCATGAACGAATTGCAGCGGCTGACGCGAGACCGGCTGAACCGCTACGGAAACACCATTTTTCACTTGGAGCCGAATGTCAAGGAAGCGCCTGGGGGGCTGCGCGACTACCACGCCACACTCTGGATGCGGCAACTTGCGGGCGACCGCCGCGATCCGCGCATCAGCCCGGTGAACGAAGACGAACTGACGCGCAACGCGGTCGAGTTTCTGAGCGCCATCCGTTGTTTTCTGCATTATAGCAACGCGCGAAACGACAACACGCTGACATACGAATTGCAGGCGGGGGCAGCGGAGCGCTCGCTGGGCATTGACGACAATCTGCGACGCAATGCCGCCGAATGGATGCGGCTGTATTTCCGGCATGCGCGCACGCTAAACCGGCAATTGCTGCGCTACATGGAGCAGCGGCCGCAAATCTCGAAGACGCTGCGCCAACGGCTGGTAAATGCGACGCTGAGAGCGCGGCAGGAAGGCCCGAACGGGAAGCCCTTCGTGGTGCGCGATGGATTGCTGGAACTGACGGATGAGCAGGCGTATGACGATCGCAATGTGACTTATGCGCTGTTGACCGAAGCGTCGCGAACGGGAATACCGGTTAGCCGCGAGGCCGAGCGCAGCATCGCTTACATCATGACGCATCCCGAACTGCCGCAGCGAAATTCGCGGATTGCGTGGCCGGTGCTGAGCGAAATTCTGGGCGCGGATTACCCGGGGATGGCCTTGCGGCCGATGCACCGGCTGGGAATGCTGACTGAAGTGCTGCCGGAATTCCGCACCATCGATTCGTTGGTGGTGCGCGACTTTTACCACCGCTACACGGTGGACGAACATTCGCTGCGCACGATCGAACATCTGCAGGAGTTGGCCGAGCCGCCGGATTCGCGCGGCGCGCACTTCACGCAACTTTGGCGGACTGTGGACCGCCGCGACCTCCTGATTTTTTCCCTCCTGCTGCATGACGTGGGTAAAGGCATGCCCGTGGAGAATCACGTTGCGGGAAGCTTGCAGGCGCTGGAAACCGCAGCCGACCGGCTAAGACTCGATCCGGAAGAGAAGGCGGAAGTTCACTTTTTGATCGAGCACCATCTGGACATGTCCGCGACGGTGCAACGCCGCGATATTTTCGATCCCGCCACGGTTTCGGCGTTTGCCACCAATGTGGTCACGCATGAGCGGTTGCAGCGCTTGTGCCTTTTGACCTATGCGGACATCCACGCGGTGAACCCGGAAGCGCTCACGCCCTGGAAAGCGGAAATGCTTTGGCGACTGTTCGTTTCGACCTCAAATTTCTTCAGCCGGACGCTAGACCGCGACCGGCTGCACGCTTCCGACGAAGCGATCCTGCTGGAGCAGGTGCGGCAGCTGGCGGTGGGCGCCTCACGGTCCGACATCGAGCGGTTCCTCGATGGATTTCCGCGGCGCTACCTGGCGGTACACTCGCCGACCGAAATTGCGACGCACTTCGCGTTGTACCGGAAGCTGGGCGCGGAACCCGTGCAGACCGAAGTCAAGGCGACACACCACGCGTATACACTCACGCTTCTGTCTGCAGACCGGCCGGCGCTGTTTGCGACGATTGCGGGGGTGCTGGCGGCGTGGGGCATGAACATCGTGAAGGCCGACGCCTTTGCGAACGCGGCCGGGGTCGTGCTGGACACGTTCAACTTCGTGGACCTGCACCGCACGCTGGAGCTGAATCCTGGGGAGATTTCGCGGTTCCAACAGAGCATCGCGGACATCGTGAACGGAAAGCAGGCGCTGGAGCCGCTCCTAAAGGGAAGGTTGGCGGCGGCACTGGCGCATCCGCCGAAGGTGGCCGTGCCAACGACGCTGAATTTCGACGATGCCTCGTCGGATCAGTGCACGTTGATGGAAATCATGACGCAGGACCGGCCGGGGCTGCTGTATGGCATTGGGTCGGCATTGTCGCGGCTGGGCTGCAACATTGAGGTGGCGCTGATTGACACGGAAGGCCAGAAGGCGATCGACGTGTTTTATCTCACCGGGCAGGGAAAGAAGCTCGCCCCGCAGAAACAGGAATTGCTGCGGGAAGTTCTGAACGCGACGCTGTCCTGAGCAGGCGCAGAGAATCCGCGCATCAAAAAACAAGAGAAGAACTGATGGAAGGTTGAACTCCTTCCGAAAAGGGACGCAGCAGTGCTGAGCCCCTGCAAAGAAAACCCAAGAGAGGTACCTGTGACGACGCAAGGATCTATGGCGCGCAGAAGGTGTGGCCCGCGGGTTAAGCCATAAGTTCGCGGACTTTGGCGACGAGTTGGGCGGAATCGTAGACCGGCTTTTCGAGGTAGCCATCGGCGCCAGAAGATTCTAGGAGGCGTTCGCGGTCGCCGCTCATGGCATGGGCGGTAGCGAGGATCACGGGAAGGCGGCGGGGGGATTTTTCTTTCAGAATGCGGCAGAGTTCGACCCCGTTGATGCTACGGCCGTCCCATTCGGCATTGGTCAGAGAGACATCCAGCAGGACGAGGTCAACTTCACCGGCGCCGACCTCACGAAGGATGCTGGCTACATCTTCGGTGACGAGACAGGAAAACCCCCCGGCACGTTCCAACGCCATCTGAAAAAACTTGGCGACGAGCGCGTTATCCTCCACGATGATGACATGTTGCTTTCTCCCCTGCGGGGCGGAGTGATTCATGCGTGCTGGGCCTCCGGTGGCTGTGCATGCGAGGCCAGTGGGAGCGTGAACCAGGCGATGGAGCCATTGCCGTTGGAGCCGCCTTCCAAACCGATTTTGCCGTGCATCATTTCGACGAGGCGCTTGGCGATGGCCAAGCCGAGGCCGGAACCGGCAATCCCGCGCAACGCTGGGGAATCGTGGCGCACAAACTTCTCGAACACGGTGTCGCGCTTGTCTAACGGAATGCCGATCCCGGTGTCCTCAATTTCGATTCGCAGGAAGCCTTGCGCATGGTTGGCAGAGGCACGGATCGCCACGCCACCGCTGGGAGTGAATTTCACGGCATTGGAGAGCAGGTTGAGAAGCACCTGGCGAAAACGGATTTCGTCACCTCGCACCAGCGGGAGTTGCTGCTCCAGAGTTTCGTCCACGAGCCGCAGATTTCGGGAAGCCGCCTGGACCGCGACGAGCGGCAGAGTGGAATCAAGGACGGCCCGGGGATCGAGTTCCTCGAGTTGTAGCGCCAGCTTTCCCGCTTCGATGGAGGAAATATCCAGGAGATCGTTGACCAGGCGAAGGAGCAGCTGGCCGCTGCTGAAGACATCGCGGAGCACTTCTTTTTCTTCCTCGGGACTGATGCACAGGCCATCGAGGACAAGCTTGGTAAAGCTGAGGATGGAATTGAGGGGTGTGCGCAGGTCGTGGGAGACCTGGGCGAGGAATTCGTCCTTGATGGCGTTGGCCTCGGCGAGCTGCAAGCCGGCCCGTTCGAGTTCCTGGTTGAGGGTTTGCAGGTGCTCCATGGTGGCGCGGAAATAGGAATCGCACATCAGGTTGAGGTCCAGGTCGAGGATCTTGCTGAGGGCCTGGGAATAGGCAAGGCGCTCCTCGCGGTTGGGAAATTCGTCGAACAACTTTTCCAGAAGAAAAGAGCGCACCACCCCCATGGCGCTAATGACGTACTTCTGGTCGAGAGCGATGCGCACGTGGCGGAAGCCAATCTGGAAGCGATCATCAGCGTAGTGGTCGTCGTAGACACCGTTGAATAGACCGCGGCCCCAGGCCTGCAGCGTGCACTTTAGGCGCATCACCTGGGCCTGACCACCTGTGAAGACGCGGCTCGCCCCGGGATGGTAGGGAATCTGAGCGTAGAAACGCTGCGCCATTTCGGGGAGGTGCTTTTCCATGCGCGGGAGGAGACGCTTGAGAAGGATGGCGTCGTTTTCGCCGAGGTGGAGGTAACGCTTCATCTCTTCGATGAAAGTCTCTTCGCGGGGTTTGGTTGGAACCGGGACCGACATCTTGGGGATGATACCACTGGTCGGAAGGAGGAAGTACCGGGGCAGAGGACCGAGGTTAGGGTGGGGTGAAACTCCGCAGAATTGGGTGATCTGCCCCAAAATGAAGACCGCCAGCGAAAATGGCCAACTAACACATTTATTTACAACTACTTAGGGACAGCGGGTTGGTCTGTGACGTGCATCACGTCACTTGAATCGGCTTGTCACATTTTTGGTTGCGGGAGCGCACAGAGTTCATGTCCACAGGGAAAGTAACCGTCGGAGACGACCTAAGCAAGCCTGTTATGGAGTTTCGTCGGATCCTGGTGGCCACGGATTTTTCGGAAGGAGCACGGGGCGCACTGAACTACGCGCTAACGATTGCCCGCCGGTTCAAGAGCAAGGTATACCTGGCGCACGTGATTCCTTCGCAGGTTTTCCACTTCGTTTCGCCGGAATCCTCGGCGGAAGCGATTCAGAAAGCCAAAGCATTTGCGCGTGGCGCATTGCGCCGATGGATCGATTCCGCGGCGATGGGCGACGTGGAACACGAGGCGCTACTGGTCGAAGGGCAGGTGTGGCCGGTGGTGCAGGGACTGATTGCGTCGCACGAAATTGATCTGCTGGCGATGGGGACACACGGACGCACTTCACAAAAGAAACTCCTGCTGGGAGCGGTGGCGGAGGAGGTTTTCCGCCTGGCGGAATGCCCGATCCTGAGCGTGGGCCCTGAAGTGCGAGTGGAGGCCGGGAAGAGAGCGGAATTGCAGCGATTGTTGTATGCGACAAACCTGAAGCCGCATGCCGAGAGGGCGGCGAGCTTGGCGTTCGCGCTGGAGCGCGCATATCAGGCAAAGCTGACGGTGCTGCACGTGGTGGAGGAAACAGGCGATCCCTCGCAAGGGGGTCACGAGTTGGTGCGGGAATTCCTGGTGAACCGGCTTAAGAGGGTGATGCCCACGGCCTGCAAGAATATCTGCGAGCCGGAGTTCCTGGTGAAATTCGGCGAAGCAGCACCGGAGATATTGCGAACGGCGACGGAGCAGGATACCGATCTACTCGTATTAGGCTTGCGGGGTAATCCAAGACATGCGGGGCAACTGCCTTCGGCGACCGCCTACGAACTGGTACGGCAGGCGCCCTGCCCCGTGCTCACGCTGAGATCATAAGCAGGTGCAGGGGCGAAAAGAAACAAGGAGAGCGAACGCAAGCCCAAGAGTTTCAGCAATTTCGAACGAATCGAGGGGCACGCCTGGTAACCAAGTCAACGTTCCAGTTGGCTCCCCATCAGAGGATCAGGCGGTTAGAAATCTTCTTGTGGCTTGCGTCCCCAGAGTTTCTGAGGACTTTTCGGCGAACGAGCCGCCCGGTAGGAATCCAATTCCGCGCTCGTAATCACAAATTCTGTTTCCGCTGGACTGTTCGCGTGAGCGGCCAGCTCCGCTTGTAACCTCTCCGAGCAAATAGATGGCGCGTCCTGGTAACGAGCGCGATGAGAGATGAAGGCCTCGTTAGCAATATTCAAGGTAAAATCGCGCTCTTCGGCGGGCCCACGTACATGAAAGGTATACTCCCGTGAAAGAGGCTTCGCCTGGAAGCCGACGTACTGGACAATGACGGCGGTGCTCATTTGGCACCGGGCACGAACACCTTTGCAGCGAGCGTGGGTAGAGGCTTCACGGCCTTCACACGCTTGGCGCGGCGGCGTTTCGGAGGTGTTCCTTCCGCAGGTTCGACGACCATCAGGCCGGTGACGAATAGCTTGAGGCCATGCGTATCGAAATCAATGGTAGTGCGGTCCGGGCTGGATTCGGTGATGACCCCGCAACCATACTGAAAATGCTTGATGTACTGGCCGACGGAAACAGTCATGAGTAGATCCTCCAAACTACAAGAAACAGAGTGCGCCGCGCATCGCGGGCAGTGCGCGAAGGCGGGCAATAAAGTTACAGTAATTCGCTGCGGAGCTCCGGGGCAGTTAGTAGCGCTGCCGGCCGCCTCCGCCGCCAGAGCGTCCACCGGAGTAGCCGCCGCGGCCGCCGGAACGATCTCCGCCGCCACGCGATTCCTGAGGACGCGCTTCGTTCACTTGGAGTGCGCGGCCTTCGAGGTCCATGCCGTTGAATTCGCCGATGGCTTTGGCTGCGTCGTCAGCGGCTCCCAACTCCACGAAGCCAAAACCGCGCGAGCGCCCGGTTTCCCGGTCGGTGATGACGCGGGCCGAGGCCACTTGATATCCCTTCCCAGCGAAGAGCTGCTGCAGGCCTTCGTCCGTCATGCCGAACGAGAGATTTCCAACATAGAGTTTTGTCATAGGCGTTTCCTTTTCCTACCTCTTCCTACCTCTTTCCCTTCCTTCAAAAAAATTGCACCGTCGCCAGGAGCGGCTAGAAAGCCCTGGTACGAATGGTTCTGCCGTTCAGCAAGGCAGCAAGAATCGTGACGAGCGCGGCACAAACAATTGCCACGAAGGTCGTCACGAACGTTCCGGAATAACTGGAGAAGCCCACGGAGCGAGCCAGGACCCCGCCAAGGATTGCGCCAGCGACTCCCATGGAGAGATCCATCGATGGGCCGTAGCCCTTGCCTTCAAGGCTTTTACCGGCGATCCACCCCGCAGCCAATCCGACAAAAATCCAAATTAGGAATTGCATGCTGGCTCCTTTGCCGGGAACAGGGGAGGAAGGGGTCGGGGAGAACTTGGCGCCCACCCTCGCGAATGAAGCGGGGGCCCGTGGCCAAGGGCGACTGTAACCGATGCGTGACTGGGGTACTCAGGAAGCAATGGCAGCTGCCATTTTGTGGAAAGTGGAGTTAGCTACCATGTAGGTATGGATGCGCAGGGTGCCGTCAATGATCCCGGCGAGCAGATTGGTCACTTTGGCGAAGACGTTCTTATCGTACCTTTCGGCGTCAGTGCTGTTTTCCCAAAAACTGTAGGCGTAAACTTCCTTACCGCTTTGCGAAATGAGTGTGATTTCGTCGAGGAAACCTTGCTGCAAGCGGAGCAGGGGAATGATCTCGTTTTCCATTTTCTTGATGAAATCCCCGGCACGCTCCGCCTTCAAGTGCATGGATACCTTGCGCGCAAACATGGAACTCTCCTGGGTTACAAGACCAAGGGAGAGGTTCAGGGGAAAGCACCGCCTGGGAAGACCTGAAAGCAGCCTTGATCGCACCTTAAGAATGCGCCACTTTACCAATCTTGTCAAGTGCCTTAGGTTTGTGTACGATGCACTTTACTGTGCCTGTTAATACGGAAGGGGAACCACCGTGGACGTTTGCTTCGTGATTCAACAGCGGCTGAAAGAACTGGGCCTGGAGCAGCGGGACCTGGCGGCGGCCGCGCAGGTCACCGAGTCCTATATCTCCCAACTGCTCACGCGAAAGAAGGCCCCTCCCGCGGCCGATCGCACGGACCTGTACGAGAGGATGAACGCTTTCTTGAAGCTGCCGAAGGGACAACTTTCGGCCATGGTGGAAGCGCAACGCCGGGAGGAATTGCAGAAAAAACTGGCCGATCCGCCCGCGCCATTGTTCCAGGAAGTGCGCGAGCTGATTATCCGGAAATGCAAAACGGAAAAGCGCACCCAAGTGCGCGAGATTTTTGAGAACCAGGCCTTTGGAGAGCTGGAGAGGCTGGTCACCCAGACCCTTCTGGATGTGACGAAGAGGATCGCTCGAAAAGAGCTGGAAAACGAAAATTGGCTGCGGAACGCCGCGAAACTGCGCCACCAATCCTATGAAGAGATGCGCACCCTCACGCTGGATTTTCTGGATACGGATGTGTTCAACGTCTCCATCGACCACTGCTCCGCATTTCTGAATCCCATGGTGGATTCCTGGGACATCGATTTGAAGACATTTGGAATGGAAATCGCTTTGCGCAAAGGATTGGCCTCAACGCCGTTCCTGAAATTTCAGTTTGTGGAAACGGGGGGCGGGTATTCCTCCGAACAGGAGCCGGGCTTCCAGGAATTTCTGCGCAACGCGGCGATGAGCGGAGCTGCCACCAAAGAGGAACTGGAATTCCTGAAGAACCTGAGATTCCGGCGGAAAAGCCCGAGCGCTCTCTACTACTATCGCGAGCTGCAGAGCCTTCGGGACCCCCTGCATTTCCCGGAGAGTCAAGGAGCAGCGACGCACAAGCGCCGCGATGCTGAGGGCGCGGAGAAGCTGATGCAAGCGGAGTCAGGGAAAAATGCGATGCGGCGGTGGGTTAAGAATACCAACAGCTTCCGGAAGATTGGGAAAGCAAAGCTCTCCTAGCCTCATCGACAAGACCGGTAAGGAGCTGAGTCAAAGTTTGGCCAAGCCGAGGTTTGCACGACCGGTGTTGCGAGTCCCGCGCCGGTTTCCCGCCTATTTACCAAGAAGCGCGATTTTCCTTCATTTGCGCTTTCGCGAAGCATTCTTCGCCGACATGTGGTACTCTTCTTGTGCGCTTAATCCCGCGGCAGTGTTGTGCGGTCCCTCTGGTTTGTACTCCGATCTGAGAATCCCCGCCCTACGTTTTCTCCGTTCGTTTTCAGCGTAATTCAAAACAAGTCTGGCGATGTGTGTCGCCGTGCCTGCCCTTAGATAAGGAAGGCCGTGCTACTCCAGCCGCCAGTAAGAAAGTAAAATGCAAAATTTCTCAGAACTACGGATTTCCCCTTACCTGAAGGAGCGCATTTCGTCGACTGGCTTTTCGGTGCCAACACCGGTACAAGCCGCGGCGATTCCTCCTGCACTGGAAGGCAAAGATGTGCTGGCAACGGCACAAACCGGGACGGGCAAGACCCTGGCGTTTCTCATCCCGATGATAGAAAGGCTGCTGCAACCCACGAAACCGGGAATTGCAGCCCTTGTGCTGGTTCCCACGCGCGAACTGGCCATGCAGGTCTTGGATCAATACAACGAGTTGCGCGGCAAGCAACTTGCAGCAGCGGCGCTGGTCGTGGGTGGCCTCGCCGAAGGGCAACAATTGCGAGCCATTCGCAACGGAGCCAGCGTAATCGTGGCGACTCCCGGCCGGCTGGAAGACTATCTGGACCGCGATCTGGTGCAATTCCGCAATTTGCAGGTGCTTGTGCTGGACGAGGCGGACCGCATGTTGGATATGGGGTTTCTCCCCGCGATCCGCAGGATTGTGTCGACACTCCCGAAAGAGCGCCAAACCATGTGTTTTTCGGCAACGATGGAAGGAGACATGGCCCGCCTCGTGAAGGACTACACCAGAAACGCGGTGCGTGTCGCGTTGGGTTCAACATTGAAGCCGGCTGAAAATGTGCGGCTCCAGGCGTTTGAAGTTGCTGTTAGCGGAAAACCGGAACTCCTGCGCCGCCTGTTGAATCAAGAGAGCGGCCGTTGTCTGGTGTTCTCTCGCACCAAGCGCGGCACCGAACGCATCGCTAAAGGCTTGCTGCGCGATGGCATCGCGGCGGCGACGATCCACGGAGATCGCTCACAATCGCAACGCACGGCGGCGCTGACCGGATTTCAGCAGG
Source organism: Candidatus Acidiferrales bacterium (assembly GCA_963780785.1). GTDB lineage: Bacteria > Acidobacteriota > Terriglobia > Acidiferrales > UBA7541 > Acidiferrum. The sequence goes on along the minus strand of CAWADS010000062.1, from coordinate 65,580 downwards.
GACGCTACCGCGTGCTTGTGGCGACGGACCTTGCAGCACGCGGAATACACGTTGAGCAAATCGCCCACGTCATCAACTATGACTTGCCCGAAGTGGCGGAGAATTTCATCCACCGGGTGGGGCGCACCGGCCGCGCCGGCAGACAAGGTGTCGCTTCCACGCTATTCGCAAACGAGCAGCGCTCGGAGTTATTTCAACTTGAGCGCACTCTCGGCATTCGGATGGAGAGGATCCCCGTGGATGGCCATCTCTCGGAAAACAGGGAACGCGTGCAGGATCCTGCTCCTCGGAAGCAAACAACGTACAGGCGCACGATGATCGCGCTTCCGGGGGAAGTCCTGCAAGCGCAACTGTAAGCCTGCCAGGGCGTGCGGAAGAGCCTCGGAGGCGGGCTATTCGTGTATACTGAGAGAGCGCACGTCTGACAACTAGAAAACGCGCCATACACGGGGGCATCGGGACAACCTGGGTCCTGTCAGCGTTGAGCAGCTTGAAGCAGCAAGGGCTGTAATCCGCAGATTTTGTTCACCCTCCACCATGCAAGGCCCAAGTGTCTCCGCTGGGGACGTTGCGGGTGCGAGGAAAGCTCGGTCAATTCTGGCAGTGGGTTAATGGGAGAAACCATTGTCGCGAGATTTACAGGAACAACAGGAGCAGGTCCAAAGCCTGACCAAATTAGGTAAAGAGCAGGGCTACCTGCTCTACGAGCAGGTGAACGACTTCCTCGCGTCCGAAGAACAATCCGCCGAACAGATCGACAACGTCTTCTCCGTTTTCGAAGCCGAAGGCATAAATATCTATGAGGACGTTTTAGACGCCAAGGCCGCGCGGGCCATCCCTGAACTGGCGGTACAAGCCGATGCCCGGGTGCCGGACGAGGAAGCGCGCCGCGAAGAGGGTGAAGTCGAACAGGCGCCCTTGTTTGGCGAGAAGACGAGCGATCCTGTGCGCGTGTACCTGCGCGAAATGGGCGTTGTGCCCTTGTTGACGCGCGAGAGTGAAGTGGTCATTGCGAAGCGGCTGGAGCGCGGAAACCTGCGGGTGCTGAAGACCGTCTCTCGCTCGGCGATCGTGGTCAAGGAGTTGATCGCCACGGGAGCGGAGCTCCGCAGCGGCTGCAGGCCGATCAAGGAAGTGGTGCAGATCGACGAGGAAGAACTGACAGCGGAAAAGGTTGACGAGAAAACCCGGCAAACGCTGCGCACCATCGACAAGATCGAGAAACTGCATGAGCTGGGGCTCAAGCAGGCGGCCAAGCTGCGCAATACCGCGATGTCCAACAAGCGCGCGTATATTCGCGCCAAACGACGATTGGCGCGCACGAGGGTGGAGATGTCGCGCTTCGTCCGCTCGGTGGATTTCAAGGAGCGCGAGAAAAAGCGCCTGATTGATATGTTGCGGCACGCGGTCGAGCGCCTGCAGGCCCTGGAGCGCGAAGCTGCCCGGCTGGAACGCCGCGTCAAAGCGGCGCACGCTGATGCGACGATTGAAGCGCGCAGGGAACTGCGTGTTTGCCGCTCGCGCATGAGAGAGATCGCCGAGTCGAGCGAGGCCGAGCCAAACAACCTGAAGCGCGCGCTCACGCAGATCCACCGTGGAGAAATGGAAGCGCAACAGGCGAAGCGTGAACTCACGGAGGCAAATCTGCGCCTGGTTGTGTCCATCGCCAAAAAATACACCAATCGCGGGCTGCAGTTTCTGGACTTGATCCAAGAGGGCAATATCGGCCTGATGAGAGGGACCGACAAGTTTGAGTGGCGCCGGGGGTACAAGTTCTCTACCTATGCCACTTGGTGGATTCGCCAGGCGATCACGCGGGCGATTGCGGACCAGGCACGCACCATCCGCGTCCCGGTGCACATGATCGAAACGATTAACAAGCAGGCCCGCACCAGCCAGCAACTTGTGCAGGAACTCGGGCGCGAGCCGAGTTCCGAGGAAATCGCGAAACGCATGGATATCCCCGTCGACACAGTCCGCAAGACGAAGAAGATTGCGCAGTTGCCGATGTCCTTTGAGACGCCCGTCGGAGATGAGGGGGATTCACATCTGGGCGACTTCATCGAGGATAAGGCTGTATTGTCGCCCTCCGACGCCGCCATCCATCTCAACCTAAGGGATCAAATTGCGACCATACTGCGGACGCTGACGCCGCGTGAAGAACGCATCATCCGGCTGCGCTTTGGTCTGGACGATGGAAGCCAACACACCCTCGAAGAAGTCGGGCAGGTTTTTGCCGTCACGCGCGAACGCATTCGCCAGATCGAAGCGAAGGCGCTGAGGAAGCTGCGCCATCCGTCGCGTTCAGGGAGATTTCAGATCTTTGTGCAAGGCGCGTATTGAGGAGTGTCTCAATCACGAGCTGAACGAGGGTAGCAAACCAGGGCCTGCAGTTTCGCGGTGAGTTAAGGAGAAGAGGAATGAAGAGTCTATTTGTGGGCAACATGAGCTTTCAGATGACCGAGAGCGAATTGAACGAGCTGTTCAAGCCGTTTGGACAGGTTACTCGCGTCAACCTGGTGAAGGACCGCGAAACTGGGCGCGCCCGCGGCTTTGCTTTCGTGGAAATGCCCAACGATGAAGAGGCCGCAAAGGCAATTGCGGGCCTCGACGGTAAGCCGGTCGGCGGGCGCAACTTGAAGGTGAACGAAGCTCGCCCGAAGGACGCCTCACGGCCTCCAAGAAGCAGTGGTGGTGGAGGAAAGCGGGGTGGATTCTCGAACGAGGATTATAGCGAATCGGCAAGGCAGCCGCGCGAACCTCGTTGGTAGCTTCCACAACAGCATTTCTTGGATTGCTGGCGCCCAGCGCCATTTCAGGGAGACTATATGGCCATCACATTCCAGAAGCGGCAGAAGGAAATGAAGAGACAGGAAAAGCAACGCGAAAAAGCGGAGCGGCGTGCGCAAAAAAAGCTCGCTAAACGCGCCGAGAAGGAAGCCGCAAGCGAGAACACAAACGTGCCTGTCGAGTCAGAGCCGCAAGGCTGAAACTGTTTACCGCGCGAACCACACTCGTTCCGCTTCAAGTGGAGCGCGAAGATTCCCGGCGTTCAGGCCTTGGCGCCCGTCTGGGACCCGGCTTTCGCCTTGGCATTTGCGGATCCACGCCAAGCAAGCATCAGCATTACGATCCCAAAGATGAGCAATCCCACGCCCGCATCCAAATTAATGTTGACGCCCAGCGAGCGCGCGTAGATTTGCTGATCACCAAGCAGGCCGAACAACGCCAGGATGACTCCAAACAAACTGAACATCCATCCGATCGGATAACGAATATCCAAACTCATCGCGCGTCTCCCATCTACCTGAAAATAATATTCAGTACCAACGCAAGCACCAGGACGAGTCCGCCGAGATAGGCTGGCCGTTGGTACCACGACAAGTGCTCTTCACTCGGCTTCTCCGTCAGGGAATACACCAGCCCGACGAGTTCCTTTTCGTCGCGTGGCTTCGTCATCAAGCTAATCCCGACGGTGATCACGAAACAAACGGTAAAGGCCCAAATTGCCGTCCAGAAATTCTGCGCCATTTCGCTCGGATAGTTATGGACGACAGCGATCCAACCGCCTTTAATTCCCACCAAATTCCCGTGCGGTAGCGTCAACCCGTGATGCACAGCCGCTGCAGCCGTGCCGAAAAGAAGCCCGAAGAAAGCACCATGGCCCGTAGCCCGCTTCCAGAACATGCCCAACAGGAAGGTGGCAAACAAGGGAGCATTCACAAACGCGAATACCAATTGCAGGAAGTCCATCAGGTTGTTGAAACGCGCCGCCGTGTATGCTGCACCAATCGAGAACAAAACCCCAAAGACGGTCGCGAACTGTCCCATATGTAAGTAGTGCTTATCGGAGGCGCCTTTGTGAATGTGCGCCTGATAGATGTCGTACGTCCACACGGTGTTGAAGGCCGTCACATTCCCGGCCATTCCCGACATAAAGCTTGCCAGCAGCGCGGTGAGTCCAAGTCCCAGGATCCCCGTGGGGAAATAGTGCAGAAGCATGTTCGGGATGGCCAAGTCATAATCCAGGACAGGCTTTCCCTCACGGTCGACAGCCGGCTTTCCGGTCCCCACATCGATCTTGAGGGGAATCAGCCCTTTCCCTGCGTTGCTCACCGTCTGCATCTGGACCACGCCGTTGACCGTGACTGCCTGCTGAGGAGTGGGCAATGCCAGCGCGATCATCCCGGGCAAAATCACCAAAGCTGGAAAGACCATCTTCGGCAATGCCGCGATCAGCGGTGTGCGGCGCGCATCGAGCATGGAGCCCGCCGCCATGGCGCGCTGAACCACCAGGAAATTCGTGCACCAATAGCCGAACGAGAGAGTAAATCCCAGGCCCATGGCCAGCCCGAACCATTCGACACCGAGCGGATTCGTTTGCGCGCTCGTCATGCCCTGCCACGAATGTGTGAACGCTGACGGAAGTTGCGTCTTCAAACCACTCCACCCGCCGACGTTCTTCAACCCGAGGAACACGAGCGGCAAAAAGCCAGCTACGATCAGGAAAAACTGCAAAACCTCGTTGTAAATCGCGCTCGTCAGCCCTCCCAGAAAAACGTACCCTAGCACGATCAGCGCGGAAATGAATACGCTCAGATGGAAGGACCAGGACATTGGTAGGCCCATCTTGGCCAGCGGAACGTCCAGGATATGGAGCACCTGGATCAGCTTGGCCATCGCGTACATCGAGATGCCCGACGAGAAAACCGTCATCACGGCGAATGAAATGGCGTTGAGTGTCCGCGTCTTCTCGTCAAAACGTAGCCGCAGAAATTCCGGCACCGACCGGGCGCGCGAGCCGTAGTAAAAAGGCATCATGAACAAGCCTATGAACACCATGGCCGGAATCGCGCCGATCCAATAGAAATGGCTGGTGGCAATTCCGTATTTTGCTCCCGACGCGCCCATCCCGATCACTTCCACCGCGCCAAGATTCGCGGCCATGAACGCGATGCCGCAAACCCACGCCGGCAGGGAACGTCCCGCAAGGAAGAAGTCCGTGCTGGTTTTCATGAAGCGTTTTAGGAAGACGCCAATCCCCAAAACAAAAGCGAAGTAAAGAAACATGATGACCCAATCAATGGCCGTCAGATTCATTTCGCAGTCCTTTCCACCAGACGCCGGCAAATCGCCGAGCCGAGCATCGGGACTTGCCGGCTCTCTCCGTCGTGATCCGAGAGAGCCGTTCCTCCATAGGACAGAAGCTCAAGAGCGCGTTCTGGCACACCACTCTTCAGAGCCCTCACCTGGCGCGGGAGTTCAATGTGCGGGGTCTGTTGCACGAACTTGAAGTCGGCGAACAATCGCCTGCCCAAGCGCTTTCGCCGCGGAGCATCTACTCCGCCCCACACAACCCCAATCGCAGGCGTCATACCGCACTTCGACCGCCTCTCCCACAAACTCGCCCCTGTGACTAAGGCCTGTTGCTCAGTCATTGAGGCACAAAGAAACTGCCGGCACGCTGGAAGCGGGGAGACGGAACTCCTTGAGAAGTGAGGGATTAGATGAGGATACGAATCAGGAACAGCAATTCCGTAGATACCCATAGGGCTAGGGGCAATTCCTAACTCCGAGCGAAACTCTGTCATTCCAGCACGAGGTTGTCAATTGATTTCTGCGCTTCGATGTTCTAACTCCATCGTGCGCCGCGACTTTGCCGTGCGTCGTCAGCGCCCCGTCCGTTGACTTAAGATGGCAATGCAATTCGCGGTTTCCGTGAGCGCAGCAGCGCAGTTCCAGGAGTTTTCTGAAGCTCTCATCAAGAAGCGGAGGAGTGGACCCCAATAGACCCAATTTGCGGGGCCCAGCCATGCGCCAAATAAGCAAGAAATTGATTTGCGCGCAAATGGTTGGTGGACGTGGCCGGGTTCGAACCGGCGACCCCCTGCTTGCAAAGCAGGTGCTCTCCCAGCTGAGCTACACGCCCACGCTAGCTCTGTGATTCTAAAAGATTGTAACCGATTGGTATGGGAAATGACCACCTGTGCTGTAGGCAGGTGGTCTGTAAAAGAGGCCTACAGATGCGTTTGCTTCAGCTCGTTGTGTTTGCGAGGGCTTATTCTGCTGTGTTGAAATGGCAACTCTTCGCTTCTCAGTCCATTCCGTCCAACTAACGCTTTTCCCCAATAGGGCAACAGTAGAGAATTGCATCGGAGGCAAGCTCACATCAGTCGTGAGATGTGGACGTTGAAGCACCGATGATAGCTCCCCGCCGTTTGGGAGAGGCCGATAGGGCGAGCTGAAATTCCTTCAATGCCTGTTTCGGCTGCCTCTGTTGGAGTAGCAGGTCTCCAAGCTGCTCCCGCGCCGGAGTAACTGGGCCTGGACTTACGGGGAGTTTTTCAATGGCGTCTTCGTCATCAGCGGCCTTTCGGAGCAGATTCTGCGCTTCATCTGCCTCGCCTTCGGCCTGGGCCGACCACGCCATGACCTCAACCTCCTGAATCTTCACCTGCTTAGCCCAATACTCGCCGTAGTCCTCGCCGGAGGCGCGAAGTTGCTGTTCGAGCCGCCGCAGCCTCTCAACTTCCTGCAGCGCGTCCGCGGGGTGACCGGTTTTCGCCAAGCCGATAGCATGGGCCCAGACAGCTAGCGCAGTCACGTGCGGTGGAACTCCGCTGGGTGGCACGATGCTCGCAGCTTCGGCCCACTGCCGTCTTTCGACTGCATAGCGGACCGGGATCGCTGTCGAAGCATACGCGATTTTGAAGTCGCCCATATCCAAGTTGGACATTGCCTTGAGCTGCTGAATTACTTCATTTGCTTCCGGTTCGCGGCCCTCTTGGAGATAGGCATAAACGAGATAATCCATCGCGTGTAGCTCTTCTCCGATGTCGCCCCGGTTGTGCGCGGCAGCTCGAGCAGCGAGATTGGAAACGATGGAATCATCCCACATGCCGAGGCGTGTGAAGATGTGCGACGGCATATGCAAGGCATGTGGGGCGGACGGGGCGATTTTCGAGTACGCACGCGCTGCAGCGAGGCCTTGCTGAGCCATTTCCTGGTTGTCGCACCCGTGGATCAGATAATGTGCGATTCCAGGGTGCTGCGGGTACTGGTGAAAGAATGGTTCGAGAATCTTCACTGCATGCTTCTGTCTCACATGAGTCTTGTCGAACGGAGAAACGCTAGCAAGAAGCGCGAGGGCATAAAAGACTTGCACTTCCGCGTCCCTAGGGTTTGTTGCCGCGAGTTCTCCCATAGCATGTTCGTACTTGTTTACTCGCTCTCGATACGGGATAGCAGCAAGATCGCGGTCATAGAAAAAAGCGAGTGCACGGATAAATCCGCGTTCCCTGTCCGTGCCGCCACCGATCTCCTGCGCCCGCCGAACCTCCTCCCGGCCTCGCGATATACCGTCCTGTTGGATAGGTGGATCCCAGAGTTGGTGAAAATACGTCATTGCAACTCCCCAGTGCGCGATCGCGCAGTTGGGGTCCTTCTCCAACACCTGTCTGAACGAAGCCTCCGCGGCGGAATAAGCAAATGAGTGAAGCAACGCGACGCTTCTCTCGAACTCTCTCCGGACCAGGGGCTTGCAAGATGTGCCGAACGAAACCGTTCCGAGGTTCTCAGGGACTGCGTGATCGTGTGTGCTCTGGCCGGCACGAAGCCCCGAAGTCAGAAAGAGGCAGACGAGAAGCGTCGCGCTTAGACGCTGGGCCGTTAGATCGTGGCGGCTGAAGGTGCGCATGCAGTTGAGCTCTGTCCTTTGCAGTCAACTCGTCATACGAATTCCAATATGCGATTTTAGCAAAAGACTTTCGTCCCGCTCTCAGGCGTGCCCAAAAGCATGTGCAGGAGTCCTCCGGCGCACAGGACCAGCGACCATGTTCTTGCTTAGTGTTCCTCCATCCCCAACGCCTCCTTCACAGCCGGCGCATGGCATGCGTCGAAACGAAATTCGCCACGTTCCTGCCCAGCGTGTTGCCGAGGTCGCAGGAAGTGCGGAAATGGATGCCGCCGAAAACGCGAGCGTCAGCAATTTCCGAAACGGCGCTGGAAAAGCTGGTGAACGAACGAGTGCCGGGACGAGACTCGGAAGTGACGGTGAAGGAGGTGTCGTCTCCGAAGAGGGAGGCGAGGATGAACGCCGCCGAGCCGCTGATCGAGGCGTGAGCGGAGGGATACTCCGGAAAGGCAGGAGTGCCGGCTTTGAAGAAGTCGAGCCAAGGCTCCCACGTGGGGTCGGCGTCGGCTGGAGTCAGGTCTTCGCGGATCGCGGTAATCGGCCGCCAGAAGCTGTAGCGGTATTTGGAATCCCAGCAGGCGATGACGGCGTCGGCCATAGTAATGTTCAACAAGGCAAAGAGGTGAACATTCTCGTGGAATGACAGACCGCGCTTCGTGGAAATCTCAGCAGCGACTCGGTTCCATGTTAGCGGCGTATTGCTCTGCCAAAAAAGCGCGAGCTCGGACTGATCTGCGGTGCGCGGAGAGCCGGAAAAGTGCACCCATGGTTTCAGTTTCATTCAGATCCGTCGCATATTGGGCGCTGGTGAGGAGGTAAGGAGGCGGCAGACGGAACTGCGAAGGCCGCTCGAGAACCCAAGGAGTCATTGTCGCTAACTGAGTACCGGCACCCGGCGCATTGAGCGGAGGAGTGGGATGCCAGTAGCCCACGGCGGCGGGAGTTCCGACGATGCCGAGTACGCCCTCAAAGGGAGGAGGCGGAGGTGCAAACCCGTCGGTGAGGCGCCAAGCCCAGATGGCATCGGCGACCGTTTGTCCCCAAGCGACACCGGCAGCAATGGATTTCGCATTTTCGGTAAGAGCGAGTGTCGCCAGCGATGCATTAAGCTGGGTGGTGAGCGCTGCGCTCTGCGCAGGGTAAGCGTCAGCTAGGATCACATATGCTGCTTGAATCGCTGCAGCGCGTTGCGAGGCATTGTATGGCGCGTTCGGCGGTACGTGCAGAGGCCGAAACCGCGGGTCAATGCCGTTGACGGCGTCAAAAACCGAAGCCGACATCATTGCTGCAATGCGGCTTGTAAAGAATGGACTCGTACCTCCCGCTAGAGCCGTGTCGTTCATGATGCCGATCCATTGCAGGACCGGGTCGGGCGTCGCGGCTACCGCAGAAGGGCCTGAAGCCCCAGATAGAAATACGAAGACTAACAGAGTTACGACGAAACGTGTGACTGCTCTCATTCTGCTCATGGTCATTCCTCCTGTGCTGCTGGTCACTTCAAGTGCGCCGCCGCAGGGGACAAAGCAGTACCGCTTACCTCGGCGACTTTTTCGAGCACTTGCCGCAGCGCGCAGAGAGTGGCTCGACCTGCTCTCTTGCGCAATGGCGAGGAGATGGCCCGCCTCTGTTTTGTTTCTGATCGTCTAGGTCATTGAATTTAAGCACGTTGCACTCGACAGGACCCGGACAGCCCCTGCCGTTACATTCACTATAGTTGATGATAAACTGGCACCACGTTCGTGGAACCCTCGCATGGAACCTCCCGCCCAAGGCGCCAGGATGTGCTTCGGTCCCTTCGAAGCGAACTTACGGTCGGGTGAGCTGCGCAAACATGGCTTCCGCCTGAAACTTCAGGATCAACCCTTCCAGGTACTCGCGCTTCTGCTGGAGCATGCCGGCGATATTGTTACCCGCGAAGAACTGCGTCAGCGGCTTTGGCCCGCGGACACCTTCGTCGATTTCGATACCGGCTTGAACAGCGCCGTAAAGAAGCTGCGCGACGTGCTAGCGGATTCGGCCGACGAACCCCGCTACATTGAAACCATTCCCCGGCGTGGTTACCGCTTCATAGCTCCTCTAGTTGATCCGAATCCCGCCACTGTGCCTTCCTCAGCGCCCGAGCCAGAGCTCCACCTTGCACACGAAACCGCCGCCTCTCAGCCAGCCGGTTCTGTCGTAACGGCAGCAGAGAGTTTCTCTTTTACCCACTTGAGGTTGGTATTCAGTGCGGCGGCGCTCCTGCTGCTTTTAGTCGCCGGCTTCCTGGTGCACCGCAATACCGGCGCCGGTCGCCCAAGGCAGCCGCCAATCAAGTCCCTCGCTGTGTTGCCTCTCAAAAACCTCTCTGGCGACGCGTCACAGGACTATCTCGCCGACGGGATGACCGAGGCTCTGATCGGAACCCTTTCGGGGATACACAATCTCCGCGTGACATCCCGCACCTCCGTGATGCGTTTCAAGGACACACACTTATCGGTACCAGAGATTGCCAGAACGCTCCAGGTTGATGCCATCGTCGAAGGCTCCGTAATCCGTGACGGCAGCCGCATCCGCGTTCACGCTCAGTTGATTCGCGCTGCAACTGACGAACACTTTTGGTCGGAGGCTTACGATCGCGAGCTGCGCGACGTGCTCAGCCTGCAGAGCGACGTGGCGCAATCCATCGCGCGAAAAGTCGAGGTCACGATCACTGGAGAGGAACACGCGAGGCTTAGCTCCGCGCGCACAGTAGACCCGCAAGCGTACGATGCCTACTTGAAAGGCCGCTATTACTGGAACAAGCGGACCGCCGACAGCATGGCCAAAGCGGCGCTTTATTTCGAACAATCAATAAGTAAAGACCCGGGCTACGGCGCCGCGTACTCGGGATTAGCGGATTGCGATAGTGGACTCGCCTGGCACGGGTTTATGTCTCCGGTGGAGGTGCTTCCGAAGGCATATGCAGCAGCCCAAAAGGCAGTAGAAATCGATCCGCAATCTTCTGAGGCTCACGCCTCGCTAGCCCTGGTTCTTGATCACAAGTGGGATTGGTCTGGAGCGGAGGTTGAGTTCAAGCGAGCATTGGAGTTGAACCCTCAATACGCCAATGCGCACCACTGGTACGGCGATTATCTGTCGATCCAGGGGCGGCATGATGAAGCTCTGGTTGAGGCCAAACGCGCGCTCGAACTCGATCCGCTAAATCTCATGATCGGGAGTTGGGTCGGATTGCGCTACTACCTCGCGCGCAAATATGACGGCGCAACCGAGCAAAGCCAGAACACAGTCGACTTAGATCCGAACTTTGCAGCCGCACGCCTCATCCTCGGCGAAAGTTACGTACAACAGGGGAAGCACAAGGAAGGTCTCGATGAGCTGCAGAAAGCCGCCGATCTGTCCGGAGATAGCCCACTTTACATGGCCCAGGTCGGAGTGAGCCTGGCTCTGGCCGGAGAAAGAAAGGAAGCCCTTCGCGTCATTCGTGAACTGCAAGACATTTCAAGCAAACGCTATGTTTCGCCCTATGGCGTAGCGCAGATCTACGCCGCTCTGAATGACAAAGAGCAGACGTACAAGTGGCTTGAAGCTGCCTATCGTGATCGTGCTGTCTGGATGTCGTATCTCGCCGTCGATCCGGTGTTTGACTCGATTCGCACGGAAGACCGCTTCCGGGATTTGCTTCGACGTGTCGGCCTAGGCCCATGAGAAGATTCTCCCGTCGGGAACGGAAGCGATTAGACCTTCCGCTCCCATGTTGCTGCGTTTTGCGCCAGCATATCTGTTATTGAGAGACTGCCCGGACACAAGAGTTCATGCTTTCGGTCCAACGTCAGTCCAATTCGAGAGGGTGGTTGCACCGCGCGGTTCCGCGTAAGCGACACCAGATGCGGCACTTAAGTGATTTACCCTGCTTACTTGCAAAGCAGGTGCTCTCCCAGCTGAGCTACACGCCCAAATTATTTAACCCTCTGTTCATTGTACCACTTAGGCTGCTTCCTTGTTGCGGACGTTGCCGACCGTTTGTAGCCCACGTAGCCCAAGTAAGGACGGCGGTAGGTCAAAGCCCAGGCCGACTTTCTTGACCTGGTCTTGACGGTACTCGACATCTTCCACAAGCTGCCTGCCGTAGCGATCTCCCATGCTTGGATTCGAGTGCCCCATCCAGTAATCGATCAGGATTTGCCGCGCCTCACTCCGTTGCAGCACAGCCTCTCGGAATCGCCGGAACACGTTGAACCGCGTTCCAGCTTCATCCCGCCCCATCTCTTCCAGAATAGGACTCAGGCTGTCCCTGTCGATGTTGCCTGGATCGAGCATCGTTCCGTTAGCAGTCTGGAATAGAAAGCCACTCTTCCGGCTCCCGATGAAGTTACGCAAGATTCGCGCAGCGTCAGGATGAAGGTCTATGTCACGCAATCCCGCCTCAGTTTTGAGATTAGGCTTGAGAGCGTTCACATCCTTTTCCCGTTGCTGCCGAACGTAAATAATCGAGCAGTCCGGTTCGATGTGCTTGTCTATTTCGATTGCTGCCGCTTCAGAAATCCGCATCCCCGTAACAAGGTTGAGGAAGTAGATCATCAAATACTGTCCCTCTGCCTTGCCGAGCAGCGTAGTCATTTCCTTTGGAGTCATGGTAGGACGGCGCTGATTCTTCGGGTTGACGCGGGGTAGACCGATTGCCGCAAGGTTCCACTCCCGGCGATGGACAGGCCGGAATTTATCATCCATTTGAGAAGCGATGACCTGTCGCATGATACGGAAGTAGTAGCTTATGGTGGAATCGGAGAATCGCCGCCTGCCGTCTTTCACTGCCGACTTCATGGCAGTGATTAACGCTTTAGCTTCCGGGTTGTCGATGGAAGCCAGCGGCAGATCTCCGATCTGTTCGTTCAGATACGCAACCGCTGTCGAGTAGGAGTCAATCGTGTTGGCGATAATCTGAGTGCGCTTTTTTGAATGCACGACCTCACCCGATGTTATCGCCTCCAACCACCATGCAGCCTGCGTGCGAAAGGTGACGACAGGCGAGAGCCGTTCCCGGAGTTTGTCCAGGTCCAGCACTCCCGCCTTCCCCATCTCCTCTTGCAGTCTAAGCATGGCGTCCATTTCGTCGCGACAATATCCGAGAGCTACCCGGACTTCTTCCTGCCTGTGTTCCCCTGGAACGTCAATTCGATATCGACCGTACGCACGTTCTTTAGGGTTCCACGGATCGCCTTTCTTTCTTCCTTTCTGATAGGCGTACCCTCGCTGGCGAGGCTTAGGCTTCCCGCGCCCTAGGATTACCGAATTGTGATGAAAATGAATCAGAGATCACGAGGAGGTGTGTATGAGCAAGGAGCGAGAACCAGCTTCGGGAGGCCCGGAAGGAGCCCGGAGGGCGACTGGAGGGGCTCCCGAAGAGCGGCGTGACGGCCGCGGCCGCTGGTCGGCGAAGCGCAAGTTTGCCGCGGTGCTGCGGCTGCTTCGTGGGGAAGACCTCGAAACACTTTCGCGCGAACTGGGGGTGACCGCGGCAACACTGTCCGGTTGGCGCGTGCAGTTCCTGGAGGGCGGCGCGGCCAACTTGAAAGCGCGGGAAGTCGATGTCGACAACGAAGAGACGCAGCGGTTGAAATCGCTGGTGGCCGATCTGAGCATGAGCAACGAGCTGCTGCGGGAAAAGATTCACCGCCTGGAGGCCGGACGCCCTTTGGTCTGGCGGAGGCCGAAGCCATGAGCCGCGCCGCTTCGCCCTTCGACGAAGAAAGACGTTACGGCGTGGTGCGGGTGACACGCGAATGGGAGCTGGCGCGTTCCAGTTTTTACTATCGGCGAGCAATCGCCGCACAACCCGGGCGCGTGCTCGGACGACGCGGGCCGAAGACGGCCTGGAGCGATGCGGCGTTGCTCGAAAAGATCCGCGAGGTCATCGACGCTTCTCCGTTTTACGGCGAGGGCCATCGCAAAGTGTGGGCACGGCTGCGCTTTGCGGAAGTGCGCACGTCGAAGGCGCGGGTGCTGCGGCTGATGCGTGAAGCACAGTTACTGGCGCCGTCGCGCTTGTTTCCGAAGGTCGAAAATCCGCACACCGGCACGATCATCACGGAGCGGCCTAACGAAGTCTGGGCCAGCGACCACACCATGACAACTACTGTCGAGGAAGGCCAGGTGACGGTGTTCGTGGCCGTGGATCACTGCACCACGGAATGCGTGGGCCTGCACGCGGCGAAAAAGGCCACGAGGTTCGAGGCGCTGGAACCGCTGCGGCAGGGAGTGCGCGATTACTGCGGCGGATTTCGCGCCGGCGCGGCGGCGGGCATCCGTAACCGGCACGACCACGGCAGCCAGTACATGAGCGACGACTATCAAGCGGAAATCGCTTTCCTGGGCATGGCGTCTTCCCCGTCGTTCGTGCGCCAGCCGGAATGCAACGGCTGCGTCGAACGGTTCATTCGCACGCTGAAAGAGCAGTTGCTGTGGGTCAAGGTGTTTCAGAACGTGGAGGAACTGCGGTGCGCGCTGGCGGAATTTCGTGAGCGCTACAACCAACGCTGGATCGTCCAGCGCTTGGGCTACCTCACGCCAGCCCAGGCTCGCCAGCAGCTCCTTGCGCTCGGAGCCGCCGCATGAATACACTCAATTCACTGTCCAAAAAATCCGGCGCTAAACACTAACATCAACTACCACTACAAAGGCTACCTTTATTACGGTATCCAAAACGGACCACCCAGTTGCACCGGAAGGTGCGCCCCAGAAGCCTCCACTGTTTGACCTCCCTGCTGGCTTCGTTCCCGAAAATGCTTCTGCATGCCCTGGCCTCTAGCCTCAGAACATGCTTTTGGCTCTTATGAACATTCGTTCAAGATAGGAATAGACGCAGAAATTGTCCCCGAGACGTAGTTCCATCCCCTCGTCCGTATACGGGTAGAGGTCTGGGGTTCAAGTCCCCACAGGTTTACCATTTAATTTCAATGGGCTTAAACACGTTTTCGCCACCCAATTTTTGGCCATTCCGCACCGTTAAAGTTCATGCATCCGGTGACCGCCTGCTCGCGAATTGCCCTGAGCGCTTGCTCCTAAGGAGTGATCCTCAGTTCCATTGACAAATGGGTGTAAAGTTCAATTGTCGTTGAATATTGGGCCGTATTGTTCCTGGCGTGGATCTGCGTGTCTCGCCAAGCGCACCCCGATTGTTTTTCTAAGAGGTGATTCCTTAATGAAGCGACTCTTTGTTTTGTTTACTCCATTGCTGTTGGTGGTTGTCGCCACCTGCCAGTGTCAGGAGACCCAGAGCCCACCGGATCCGTTCAAGGGAACGCTGGATCGCTTGGCCTCGCTCACCACCCAAGCAGAGCCGGAATGGCGCTTCCACGAGGACATTCCGCACCCCGAAGACCCCTCTCTGGATGATGCCGCGTGGCCCGTCGTCAAAGTTCGCGAACCCTGGAACACGGGGCCTCGGGTTCTTCGCCGCTGGATCCAGATTCCCGAGAAGGTAAATGGTTATGCAGTGATTGGCGCACGCATTGAGCTTCGGCTGCGGTTGGAGAGCCAAGAATCGATGGTGATCACAGTGTTTTCCAATCGCTCTCAGGTTTCACGAACCGATGAAGATCTGCAGCAACCGATCACCCTGACGGAGAGCGCTGTCCCGGGGGGAAAATATCTGATCGCAGTACGGGTGGACTGCGAAAAAGTAAGAACTGGAATCATCCAGAGCGAACTCAAAATCGTCCCGACGAGTAGCCGACCCAACCCTGACCTCCTGCGCGAGGAAATCCTTTCAGCGCAGCTCATGGTCGGGGCCTATTCAGAGGGCAAAACCGAGAGGGAGAGCCAGCTTGCGGCTGCGGTGAACACAATCAACTTCTTGCCACTGGATGAAGGGGACCAGGCGGCGTTTGATCAATCTCTTGGCCAGGCACAGACGAAATTGGAAACACTGAAGCCGTGGTTGCAACAATTCACAGTTCGCGCTGTCGGGAATTCCCACATTGACATGGCTTGGCTGTGGCCCTGGACGGAAACGGTGGAGGTCACTCGTAACACCTTCGCCAGCGTTCTGGATCTGATGCGCGAATACCCCGACTTCATGTTCACCATGTCTTCGGCAAGAACGTACTCGTGGGTCGAAGAAAAATATCCCGACATGTTCAGCCAAATTCAGGAGCGGGTCCGAGAGGGTCGCTGGGAGGTCATTGGCGGCATGTGGGTGGAGCCGGACCTGAATATGCCGGGCGGGGAGTCCTTGGTGCGTCAGATCTTGATCGGAAAACGCTATTTCCGGCAGAAATTCCAGGTGGATGTAAAGATCGGTTGGAATCCGGATTCGTTTGGTTATAACTGGCAGCTGCCGCAGATCTACAAGAAATCGGGGATGGACTATTTCGTCACGCAGAAGCTTATGTGGGCGCAGGATTTCACCAAGTTTCCGTATCGCCTGTTCTGGTGGGAGTCGCCGGATGGCAGCCGTCTGCTGACCTACTTCCCGCGCGACTACGCGGCAGACATGAATCCTGTTCAGCTCGCCAAGGACCTCTCCTTCTGGGCCCCCTCGATCTATGGCGACAACACTAAGGACAACCCGGAAATACTCCACCTTTATGGAGTCGGCGACCATGGTGGGGGACCCACCCGCCGCATGCTGGATGACGCGGTTCGGATGATGAATCCGAATGTGGTTTATCCAAAGCTCGAGTTCAGCACCGCCTCTGCCTTCTTTCAGGATCTCGACAAGAAGCTTCCTTCCATGAAAGTTCCTTCCTGGAAGGATGAGCTTTACTTTGAATACCATCGTGGAGTCCTGACAACGCAAGCGGAAACAAAACGGCACATCCGAAAAACAGAAGAGTTGCTCCTGAATGCCGAGAAGTTTTCCTCGCTGAGTATGTCCTTTGGGCGCGTCTATCCGGCACAGGATTTGGACCGCGGGTGGAAAGACCTGCTATTTCAGGACTTTCACGATATCTTCCCCGGCTCGGGGATCGCGGTGAATTATACGGATGCGATCAACACGCTCGAAGGCGTCGATCGCGCCGGAAACGCAATCCTGCGTAGTTCGCTCGAAGAGATTGCCACTCGCGTCAATACGACCGGCACGGGCATCCCGGTAATCGTCTTCAATCCCCTGGCTTGGCCGCGTACCGAAGTTGTGGAGGTTGCGGCCCAACTTCCTTCCCTTGCCGCCAATATCCAGGTGTTCGATAGCACAGGGAAGTCAGTTCCAGCACAATTGATTCGAATGGATGAACCCACCCATCAGGCGCACGTGTTGCTTTCGGCCACCACGCCTTCCCTTGGTTACGCAACTTTCTACGTCCGGGGTACTTCCAAGGTGGTCTCCACGGCCACCGAGGTGAAAGCCACAGACCACTCGCTGGAAAATTCGCTGGTTCGCCTGACCGTCGATCCTGCAACCGGCTGCGTCACCAGCCTGCTCGACAAGCGTTCAAATAGCGAAATTCTCGCGCCCTCTGAAATCGATGCCGGCGGCCCCCAAAACGCAACCTGCGGAAATCTTCTTCAGGCGTTTCGCGACAAACCAAAAGCGTGGGATGCCTGGAACATTGACGCTGATTTCGAAAAGGAACACTGGGACCTCGCAAAAGCTGACGAGGTGAAGCTCGTCGAATCTGGTCCTCTCCGTGCCGTCCTCCGCGTGAAGAAACATTTCCAACATTCCAGCTTTGTCCAGGACATCACGATCACGGCAGGCTCGCCACGCGTGGACGTGAATATGAGCGCGGACTGGAACGAAAAGCATGTGCTCCTTAAGGTGGCATTTCCGCTCAGCGCTCACAATAACAATGCCACCTTCGAAATTCCTTATGGCTCGATCGAACGCCCGACGACTCGCAACACTCCCGCCGAACAGGCTAAATTTGAAGTGCCTGCCGTTCATTGGGCCGACCTCTCCGATGCAAAACAGGGGTTCAGCCTGCTGAATGACTGCAAGTACGGTTATGACGCGAAAGGCAACGTCCTGAGACTCTCCCTGCTGCGCTCCCCCGAATGGCCGGATCCTCATGCCGATGAAGGACACCACGAATTCACCTACGCGCTCTATGGGCATGCAGGGAACTGGCGTGAGGCGCACACCGTCCAGCAAGGCTATGAACTGAACTATCCCCTGCTTTCCATCGCGACTACGAATCATCAAGGATTACTGCCAGCTTCGCACTCCTTCCTTTCCCTTGAAGGGGAAAACGTCGTGCTTACGGCTTTGAAGAAGGCAGAGGATGGTGACGACCTGATTGTTCGATTCTACGAATGGGCGGGAAAGGAAGCCGATATCCAATTGCACTTTTCCTCGGGCCTCGAATCTGCTTCGGAAACCAATCTCATCGAAGACCTTGGTGGCCCGCTTACAGTACAGGGCGCGAGCGTCACCGTGCACACCAAGCCGTATGAGATCAAAACCATACGGGTGCATTTACTCAAGGATGGGGCGGCGAACACATTTGCTACGACTCCGCGAAAGAGGCTCTGATCCACCAGAACCTTTAAATTGACGTGTGAAATTTCACCGGGGAACGGCAGAGAAATCCGTACCGTTCGAGAGGAGACACTGCAGGTGAAGCTATTGGTGTCTTCCGTCCCCGCCATTTCCTGTAGTGGATGTTTCTGAAGCTCTGTTATGGGAGTGTCCGCGCAAGGCTCTCACCTCGCGCAAGACTTAACCTTAGAAGATTGAAGAACCCTGTCGCGCAAGGAGACGGTGGCATCGTTGAAGCGCGGCCATGTGTTACTTGAGCCGTTGACCCGTCGCAGGGTCGAAGACGGCGTTACGCAGGAATTGTTCCGTGGACCAGGGTGGCGCGTCTCCACCGAGATACTGATGAAACCACTCGAGGTGCGCGGTGTAGTACAGCGCCATTTCATACCAACTGGGCCAGTGGCCGGCGTTGGAATAGACAATCAGCCTGGAGGGGACATTCATCTTTTGCAGCGAGGTGAACATTTGAAGTGACTGGGTGTAGGGAACGCGATAGTCGCGCTCGCCGGAGATCACCAGGCAGGGCGTCTTGAAATTCTTAACGAAGTAAGACGGGGAGAACTTCTCGTATTGGTCGGAATCCCACGGCCGGCCTTTGAGGTCCCACTCGGGAAACCACAACTCTTCGGTTGCGCCGTAAAAAGAACGCAGGTCGAAAAGACCCATCATGGAGGCGATTGCCTTGAAGCGGTTGGTGTGGCCCTCGAACCAGTCCATCATGTAGCCACCGTAGGACCAGCCCATGGCGCCCATGCGGTCGGGATCGACGTAAGGAAGCTTGACCAGGTCGTCGGTGACCTTCATCAGGTCTTCAAAGACTTTGCCACCATGGTCACCGGAAATTTCAGCCGTGAAATCCTGGCCATAGCCGGTGGACCCATGTGGATTGGCGAAAGCGACGACGTAGCCCATGCCGGGGTAGACCTGCCAATCACCGCGAAAAGAATCCTGCCACTGAAACTGCGGTCCACCGTGCACGTTGAGAATGAGCGGATATTTCTTGGATGGATCGAAGTTGTGGGGCTTGACGATAAAGACTTCGATCTTCGCTCCGTCGGCTCCCTTCACCCACATGCGCTCGGCCGGACGCAGGTCTACCTCGTTGACGACCTCGTCGTTGAATTGAGAGAGGCGCTGCGGCGTCGAGGGTTTGCCGTCAGCCAAGTCCACCGCAAATATCTCGACCGGGTCGTTGACGGAACGCCGGATGTAAATGATGCGGCGGTTGTCATGGGAAAGTTCGAAGGAGTCGAAGGTGCAGTCCACCAATACTTGCTGAATGGAGCCGGACTCGAGGGTCACGCGGAAGATGGGATTGTCGCCTTCAACAGGCGCGTCGAAGTAGAGAGATTTCGAGTCTGAGGTCCATTGGAAGACGTCTACCCAGTTGCGGAAGGACTCGGTAAGGACGCGTGATGTGCCGGTGGAGCGATCATAGATGGCCAGACGAAAGAGGTCCGATTCATAGCCAGGTTGCTTCTGTATTTGATAGGCGATGTATTTTCCGTCCGGCGAGTATTTCGGATGGCCGTCGAAGGCAGGATTCGAAGCGGTAATGTTGCGCGGCGGTTGATTGCCAGACACCGGGACGACCCACACGTCGCTGTTTGTGGACGAAGCGAGGGCGCGGTCATGATTAGAATCGAAAGCGAGTTCCGTGCTGTCCGGAGAGAAATCGTATCGCAAGGATCCGCCGAGCTGGAAGGGAGGGGAATCGAAGGCACCCGGCGTCAGGTCGCGCACGGTACCGTTGGAAGCGTCGGCAAGCAGGACGTGAGTGCACTTGCCGTCTTTCCATTGGGTCCAGTGGCGGTAGAGAAGTGCATCGGCCAGATGGGCGTGGAGCGGGCCCTTGCTCCAGCGCTGTTCGATCTTCTTGTTGCACGCATCGTCGGCACCGCATTCCGGGTAAACGTCGCTCGAAAACGCGATCCATTTGCCGTCCGGGGACCAGAGCGGGTCGGAAACTCCCGTCGAAATGTGGGTGACTTGCCGGGCTTCGCCACCGCTGGCGGAGATAACGTAGAGATTGGGGTCGCCCTCTCTCGAGCTGATAAAGGCGATCCACTTACCGTCGGGTGAGAAGATGGGCGACGACTCACCCGTTTCGCCAAACGTAAACTGGCGTGCGCTCTTGCCGTCGGTGTCCATCAGCCAGATGTGGCTGATCTTCTTTGCCTTCGCCAGGTCGCTCGTCTGCAGAGTGAACAGGACGGTCTTGCCGTCGGAAGAAACGTGCAAGTCTTCTATTCCGCGAATGCGGTAAAGGTCTTCGATAGTGAAGGCACGTTTGGCGGCATCGATGGGGATAGCCAGTAGCAAAAAGCAGAACAAGAACGAGAACAGTCTTCTCTGCATGAAGTCCCTCGTCTCTTGAAGTGAGCGGTGTCGACGACTCCCGAATTTAAACACAGTCCGACCAGTCCGCGCCAGGCTCCTGAAGAGGTGAGCTACAAAGCCCACTCGAAAGCAATAGCTGCGAAAGAGGCCATTTGAAAACCACTCGATTAGTACGTAAATCGGCCACTTGCGCTTCGTGCAGGTAACAGAGTGGGTGTGGGCTGCATTCGCGCACATGGCCGCTGCTGGGGGGTTGTAAGCTCGCCTGAACTTTGTTTTACGCATCAGAGTTGATCGTCTGAATTGAAACGGTTTAAATATGGCGCGGTGTGATTCATTAGTGAAGAAGTTGGTGTATGCTGCAGCAGAATCCAGCCTCCAAGGGAATAGTGCACGCGAAACTGCTGCAAGAAAAGGAAGGAGCTGGGTTTCGGGAAACGCGCGAGTCTTGCGGAAAGGGAGGTTTTTATGGCGAAAGGAATGGAAGTATACATAGCGGGAGTGGGAGTTGCGATAGGCGTGCTGATGGCGGCGAACGGCACGCTGGCGCAAAACATTGTGGTGGATGCGACGCCATCCCATGTAGTGAATGTGTTCAGCCCACCCCATGCACTGGGCGGAGCCATTGACCGGTTGAGAGCGGGAGAGGGCGCTCCGGGAAGAGAAGAGACACGACTGTCGAAAGAAGTAGTCGATAAGAATACTGATACGCTGCTACGTGATCCCGTACTAAAGGAAATCCTAGGTGCGGGATGGCAGACGGTGACGTACCGGCAGAATACGGAACTAATGGTGGAGGCGTGGCATTGGAATGCCGCCGGGAAGTGGAGCAACGCGCAGAAGGAGGAGGGATATTTCACGGGCAACGCGGAGCCGGGAGAGATGGTACGGCACTCGTATGCATACCCGCTGCCGCACCGGGGGTTCAGCCGTGGAGATGGGAACGGGTGGTCACGGCTGACAGACGGGGACGTGAATACGTACTGGAAGAGCAATCCCTACCTGACGAAGGATTTCACGGGGGAACAGGATGCGCTACATCCGCAGTGGGTGATGATCGATCTGGGGGCCAAGGTGGACGTGAACGCGATCCAAATCGCATGGGCTAACCCCTATGCGCGACGGTATGCAGTCCAATTCTGGACAGGGGTGCTAGAGCCGTTCTATGACGGAACGCAGGCAGGGACGTGGCAAACCTTTCCGAAGGGCTACATCACCGAAGGACAGGGCGGCACGGTGACGCTGAAGTTGGTGACGGGAACGATTGCAGCGCGCTACCTGCGGATCTGGATGACGGAATCGTCGAATACGTGCGACACGCATGGATCGACGGACAAGCGGAATTGTGTGGGGTATGCGATCAACGAACTGTACGTGGGAACACTTTCTGCGGGGGACACCTTCAACGACGTGGTGCAACATTCGCCGAGCAGGCGGCAGACGGTAACGTGGCCGTCGTCGGTGGACCCATGGCACGCGGAGTCGGATTTGGACTATTCGCGCGGAGACCAGATTGGATTTGACCTGCTTTTCACGAGCGGGATTACGAGGGGACTTCCGACGATGGTACCGATTGCGATGCTGTATGCAACGCCGGAGGATGCGGCGGCGGAAATCGCGTATTTATACAAGCGACAGTACCCGATTTCGTGGATCGAGATGGGCGAAGAAGCCGACGGCCAGCACATGCTGCCCGAAGATTATGGCGCACTGTACATTCAGTTTGCGACGGCAATTCACAAACTGGTGCCGGAGGCGAAGCTCGGTGGCCCTGCGTTTGAAGGAACATTCGGCGATGTGGAAGTATGGCCGGATGCAATGGGCAGGGTTTCCTGGCTGGCGCGATTCCTCGATTACCTGAAGGCGCACGGGCGACTGAATGACTTCACGTTCTTTTCGTTTGAGCACTATCCGTTCATGGAGAAAGAGAATACGGCGTCCTGGAACGATCTGTACCTGGAGCCGGGTCTTGTGAGCCATGTTGTGCAGGCGTGGAAGGACAACGGTCTCCCGGCGAATCTGCCGTTTTTCATGACGGAAGGAAACATGGGCGGAGGAGGCGGGCCGAGAGACGTAAAGGGTGCATTGTGGCTTGCGGACTACGTGGGCGCGATGATGACGGAAGGCGCAAGCGGAACATTTTACTTTCATTACATGCCGACCCCGGGAGGGCGCGGACAGTTCCTCGCGCTGGACAAGGACTATCGCGTGATCAACTATCCGCCACAGTACCTGGCGGCCCAGGTGATTACGAAGGAGTGGGTGCAACCGGTCGACGCGCCGCATCGTCTGTTCAAAGTGGCGAGTGACGTGACGGATGATACCGGCAACGTGCTGGTGACGGCGTATGCGGTGGAGCGGCCCAACGGGCAGTGGTCCTTAATGCTGATCAACAAGGACCGCGAGAATGACCATGCGGTGAACGTGGTCTTCGCGGATGGAGAGACGAAACGCGCACGTCATTTCAACGGGCCGGTGGAACGCATCACGTTCGGGCCAGCAGAATATCAATGGCACGAGGGAGAAAACGGCGGCTACACGAAGCCAGACGGACCAGCGACGAGAACGACGCTGAAGGGCGAGTCGGACGTGATGTATGCGCTGCCGAAGGCGTCGATTATTGTTTTGCGCGGGAAGATTGGGGAGTAGCAAGGGTGGTCTGGCAGCCCAGGCGCCAAAAAGAAGGCTTTCATCGCATCTTGTACGATATGTGCGTTCCACAAAGGTGGAAGGACTTGAGACAGATTCGGGTACTAGCGAGTGCATTCCTCTACTCACGAATTCTACCCACTACCCCGCGGATTCTCTTATCCTGCTACAGAATCATCGCTTCGTCAGAGTATCCCTGAAAGTCATTCATGGACGATTTCAATCGCATGTTCTCCGCGTGGCACGGCGAGGCTGGCACTTCCGCCGGCCACTTTGATCTTCCCTGCGCTTTTCCCATCTATTTTCGGGGTCACCATTCCGCCTTCAAACTCGCGCGTCGTCCACTCAAAACCGCGGTTGCTGCTGACCTGTGCCGATACACCTGAACTGGAGACTGTATAATCGCGCACCACAATCCCCGCGTCCGCGCGGAAACGTTCCTGGCCATCACGCAACAGCACGGTTTTGTGTGGGCAAACGATTTTCATTGCCAGTTCCACACGGCCATCGCTGTAGCACCTTGGCCTTGAATGGAATGCTTCTCTGGCTGCCCTTTAGAACCATCTTGGCCACATTGCTATGTTCGTCCGCGAATGGCCGTCCGCAATCCTGCGAGCAAAGGGATATTGCTTGATAGTGGCGAAGGAAATATACTGTGCTCAAACGTTTTAATACTCACTCGCGCGGTCCTCTGTGTGTCCAGAGCGGCGAGAGCGTTCGTGCAGGGCCACACAATCAGGTTGCTTAAGGAAATTGAGCGAGGTGCTGCGAACTGGCGCATGCATTCCACCATGCAAAGGAGACCGCGATGAGAAATTTTCCCTCCGGATTGGGATTCAAGTGCCTTCAGGGATTCCCCTGGGTACTGTTGGTTGCGATCCTGCTCGTTATGCCAGGAATGCTTTTCGGGCAAGCCTACTTCGGATCCGTGGCCGGCGTGTTGACGGACCCATCGGGAGCCGTGCTCCAAGGGGCCAAGGTGACCCTTACCGACCAGGACAAAGGATACGTGTTTAACGCCACGTCGGACGACACTGGCCGGTACTTGTTCACAACAATTCCGCCGGGCTTGTACACAGTGACAGCCGAGATGAAAGGGTTTCAAACCACGGCGCGCACCAACATCAAGTTGAACGTCAGTGAAAACGCGACCGCGAACCTGAGTCTGAAGCTTGCTGTTGCGACGCAAACCATTCAGGTGGATGCCCAGGTACAGACCATTGCCACCGAGGACGCGGTGACGGGGCAGGTCATCAACCGCAGGTTCATCAATAATCTCCCTCTGGTGGATCGCTACGTTATGGACCTGACTTATCTCGCGCCGGGCGTCAACGATATGGATGACCAGTGCCACAACTGTGGCGGAACCAACTTTGTTTCCAACGGCAGCCGCGGCGCCAGCGCCGACATTCTGATGGATGGTGCTTCGATCACCAACTTCGAGCCCAACGGCGGGGTCACGGAGGCCACGTATACTCCGTCTCCAGAGGCGGTGGAAGAATTCAAGTTGCAGCAATCCAACTTTAGCGCGGAGTATGGTTTTTCGGGCGCTTCGGTGATCAACATGATCACGCGTTCCGGCACGAATTCATTCCATGGCAGCGCGTATGACTTCATCCGGAACACCATCACCGACGCAAACAACTGGTTTAACAATGCCTCTCAAGTTCCGATTCCCCCAGTGCACCGGCACAACTATGGCGGCACCATTGGCGGACCGATCATTAAGAACAAAACCTTCTTCTTCTTCGATTGGGACGGCACGCGTGCATCCTCGATGAACACCTACCAGGCGGGTGTCCCCAGTGCGAACGAGCGCGCGGGTGATTTCGGCGAAGTGTGCGCTTTTTATGGAGGCACGTTCGATTCAGCTGGGTTGTGCAGCGCCCCCCAGGGCCAGATTTGGGACCCCTATTCCGGGTACTATGATGCAACTATACCGGGGGCCGTGCGTAGCGCCTTTATCCCGAAAAACGACATTGCTGCTTACACGAGTCCCGGGAATCCCAATCTGGTTGGCACGCCCTACCAGTTGCCGATCAAACCCGGCAATCTGATTGATCCCGTGGCGCAGGCAATGATGAACTTCTTCCCTAATCCGACTCCAAACATGGCGAATTCCAGCATTTACGACAACTGGATTACCTCGGGGGCCAGCCGGAGCTACAACGACCAGTTCGACGTCAAGATTGACCACCGCTTCAGCGAAAAAAACTTGTTGAGCGTGAAGTACTCGCAACAATGGAATCACGGTAGTTCCTTCAACTGCTTCGGGAACTTCACGGATCCGTGTTCGAGCGGACCGAATCAGTCCACCGCACACTTGTTCACGATCAATGATACGTACAGCTTCAGCCCCTCGCTGGTGTTGACCACGACGTTTGGTTTCACGCGAGGCGCGTTGAATATCGATGCCTACAACAAAAGTCTGAATGCCGA
Source organism: Candidatus Acidiferrales bacterium (assembly GCA_963780785.1). Lineage (GTDB taxonomy): Bacteria > Acidobacteriota > Terriglobia > Acidiferrales > UBA7541 > Acidiferrum. The sequence continues at coordinate 40,003 of CAWADS010000062.1, read as the reverse complement.
TCCTCTCGGCGCGCTCGGTTTCCCATCCTATCTCGGTGCAAACGGTTTCCTCGGTGTTCCCGCCATGTTCATCGGGGGCGGATACTATAGTGCCCCCAGTTGGGGTTTGAGCATCGGGCAGGACCCCTATGGCAACTACAGGCAGGGGAAAGACACGAGTCAACTTGCCGTGATGCTCAACAAGGTCCATGGCCGGCATGACTTGAAGTTTGGATTCGAGGGGCGGTTGCACCAGATGAACTACATCCAGACGAACGCTCCCGTAGGCATCTTCAATTTCGACGACCGCGGCTCATCGGCGTGTCCGAATGGCATCGATGCGTGCGGCGGAGACGGCATGGCCAGCTTCATGATGGGCCAGGTCGGTGGCGGTTACTACGAAATCCAGTTTTTGCCCGCAGTGGAAAATTATCAATACGCCGGTTTTGCCCAGGACAACTGGAAAATTACTCCAAAACTCACCCTCAATCTCGGCCTGCGCTACGACGTGTCGCTGCCCCGGACCGAACGCCACAACCGCATGAATTGGTTTGACCCGAATGTCGAGTCTCCTCTTGCGGTTCCCGCGCTTGGGACTCTCCATGGCGGCGATATCTTTGCCAGTTCCAGCCAGCGCAATAACTGGCTGACGGATTGGAAAGGCATCCAGCCGCGTTTCGGCTTTGCCTACCTGGTCACGCCTAAAACGGTCATCCGCGGAGGCTACGGCATCTATTTCGGGCAGAACCGCTCCGGCGCCAACGGCTTGTTGAGCTACGGCTCCCAGGGATTTAACCAATATACGAACATGATTACCACCTACCAGAATGATGGAGCTACACCCTATCTGCACTTGAGCGACCCCTTTCCCAATGGATTGATTTCACCGTCAGGAAGTTCACTCGGCCTGATGACTGACGTAGGTTTTGACACCATCGGACCCATCCGCACCGGCGCCGCAGCCAGGACCCCCTACGAGCAAAGCTGGAGCTTCGGGTTCGAGCGCCAACTACCTTCAAACCTTCTGGTCAGTGTGCAGTACATTGGAAAGAAAGGAACGCACTTATATTTCGCCGGCACCAATCGTTTGAACATTCTGGGGCCCCAGATTGAGAGCTACACGGCGGACCAAATTGCTGCGCTCAATGACCAAGTCCCTAATCCCTTCTACGGGATCATTACGGACCCCAACAGCTCGCTATCGAGCCCGCTGGTGTATCAGTCCCAACTGGAGGTGCCTTTCCCCCAGTTCACGAGCGTGACCACGGATGTGCAGCCTATTGCCAACTCCACCTACCACGCGCTGCAGATCACCGTGGAGAAGCGCTACTCCAACGGCTTGCAGCTATCGGCGAACTACACGTGGTCGAAGTCGATCGACGATTCGTCCACGTATGATGACAACGTGACCTGGCTGGGAAGTTTTCTGAGCCTTCAGGATCCCAACAAGCCATGGCTGGAACGCAGCCTTTCCACCTTTGACACACCGTCGGTCCTGAAGCTCAACTACACCTACGATCTCCCCGTGGGACATGGGAGACCGCTGCTGAGCAACATGCCGCGCCCCCTTGAGCTACTCGTGGGAGGGTGGAAAACCAACGGCGTCTGGACCATTTCCGACGGGCGACCCCTCTCCTTTTCTGTTCTTGATGGCGGAATCCCCCTGCCGACCTATGGCGCTCAGCGGCCCGATCTTACCGGTACGCCAAAGCGCAGTGGTGGATCCGAATCCAACTGGATCAACAATTACTTCGCGAATCCTGACGTCTTCCAGGTGCCAGATGCGAACACGCTTGGCAATGCACCACGGGCCATTGGGAGCGTGCGGACACCCTTCTTCTTCACTACAAACTTGTCGATCGGCAAGGAATTCGGATTTTCCAGCAAGTACGAAGCATTGAAGCTGGAATTGCGCCTCGAAGCGCAGAACGCCTTCAACCATCCCGTTTTCGGTACGCCGAACACCACGGTTGGCGATATCGGAAACTTCGGGACGATCACCTACACGACGGTTGGGCCCCGGGAAGTGCAATTGGCGCTCAAACTGAGCTTCTAGCTGCAGGGCGAAACACTGGGAAACACTTCACGGCACAGGAACACTCCAATAGGAGTCGTTCTCACAAAGTGAAAGCTTGAAGCATTCAGACAACACACGTGTGAAACGGGATCGCAAAGCGAGTTTCCTCGTCTGTTTGGGTGCGGCTCTGCTTTTGTTGGCGATTGCTGCAACACTGAGCTGCAACAACTCCGCCTCCGCCCAGAACGCCGCCACGAATGACGCTTCCCACTGGAAGGGGCATGCGTGGAAGATCACCAGCGGCGGCATGGCTGGAGTCGCAAAGGGCCATCCCGCCAATCTTTTTGTGGACCGGAGCGGCTATCTGCACCTGCGAATCATCAACCGGGGAGGGACCTACACCGCCTCGGAAATGTTCTCCGTCGAAAAGATGGGTTTCGGTACCTACCAGTGGCAGATTGAAGGCCCTGTTGTCAGCATGGATAAATCCATTGTGCTGGGCCTGTTTTCCTACGGGCCACAAGCGCGGATTGGCGTGGACGGAGAGAACGAGATTGATATCGAGTTCTCGCAGTGGAACAACACCTGCCATGGGTGCAACGCGGACTTTACCTTCTATCCCACCACTGGAAATAAGGGCCTGGGTCCCAAGGAAGACAATTTCAAAATTCGCCTCGGTGGTGAAACTCTGACCACGGCGCGCTTTGAGTGGAGCTCTACCAAAATCGTTGCCACCATCATGAGTGGCCTGCAACCTCTCGGAACCACGGCAAATGTTCTCCAAACCTTAACCTTCTCACCGTCCGACTACGCCGCGCGAATCCCCCAAGTGCCTTTGCCCTTGGGCATGAATCTCTGGTGCTTCAAGGCCCCACCCGCGAGCGAGCAGGAGATCATCATCCGGGATTTCCAGTACGTGCCCCTATCAGAAAATGCTGGTCGCAGGTAAGGCCCTTTGTCGGAGTCAGCCGAAGCCCAAGCAGATCAAGAAACCGAAGCGCAAACGCAGAAACGATGCCAAGTACGCCTCCCCTGCCGAGAGACAGCGGGCATACCAGGCGAGTCACAGCACAGCCGATTACCCACATGCCGTACGAGATCTACTGTGGATGAGGGAAAGAAGGGCCAGAATAACCGATAAACGCGTCCAGGAGCCCGTGGAAGCAATCAAAATCCCAGACCGACAAATAAAACCATGCTGATCACGTATTATCAGCGTTATCCGTCAGGGTATCGTGTGTAAGTATCATTCTATATGTGCTGGATGACCAGGTGCCTCTCTCCACGATGACGGACGTGATCGCCTCCGGGCGGGATTTCAAGACCCAAAGCCACCCATTACCGGGGCCGATCCTACAAGAAATCTTCGAGCAAGCCTTCGGTTCCAGTTACGGATTCCTATACTAACCAAAAATAGGAAAGGAAGGGCTCTGCAGGCAGCGCCCTTCAGTCTCGGGTAATTAGGTTGTGCCGCTGATGTTGATGGTCAGATGCTCAACGGACGAGCGGGTGATCCCGGTCGTATATGACAGTCCTTCTGGCCAGGATAGAAAGAAATCAGCATCGGCACTGGATGCCTCATCCAGTGAAGCCTTGATGGGCGGGACGATAAACTCTGACCCAGGATTGACAGACAATCCTGATGCAGCCCCAGCAGAACGGCATCAGAACCGACATACGCATAGGTATACGTTCCGACTACCCACGTACAAGGCATGCTGAGACAGACGGTAATGTCTCAGTGTGCCTCCTCCGTTCCTGGTGCCGTCCGAATTTGCAGAGCTTCTCGCTCTTGATTCTGCTGGCGGTGAACAAGTTAGCAATCACAGGTACCTGCAAATCCATAACCGTGGCTCGGCAGAATTGTGTGCACAGGGCCGAGACCGATCTCACATACCCGCTGGACTTCCAGATCCGCAGTTGAGTAATTCGGGAAAAAGATTAACCCAAGGAGTGACAGATGATGAGTGCAGCAAATGTACAACCCGAACTGAAACGAATCGAAGACCTTAGCCTGCGTGAGCTCGACATGGCTTACTCGCTGAGCCGGATCGGTTGGTCGTGCCCAGCGATCGGGAAACGATACCGGATATCGGAGAACGACGTGCGAAAGCTTGTCGATGATTACGTTGAGCTTAGGAAATTGTGCGAGGCAAAGCCAGTTGGTGAAAGCCAGCACGCAAATCCCGAGCTGGACCGAGGGTCCAAGGAATCAGAGACAGTATGAGGTATCTCATCATCCGCTACGCTAATGGACGAACCTTCGGGCCAAGGTCAGCGCACTGCCGCTCACACTTTTGCATACAGAAAGGCCTCAACCTCTTTTGCATCGGGCATTGAGGGCTGTGCGCCACGCCGCGTAACGGAAATGGCCGCCACTGCATTGGCGAAGCGTGCCGCCTCCAGGGCAGTTTGGCCGCGCATGAGGGCGACTGCGAAAGCACCGTTAAAGGCATCGCCGGCTGCCGTCGTGTCCACAGCCTTGACGTGAAAGCCCGGTACGAGCGTCTTGGTCTTTACATCTTCGACGACCAGTGCTCCGCGTGCGCCTAGCTTCAGCACCACGTGACTCACACCCGCAGCCTGCAATTGTTCGGCGGCATCACTCTCCAGAAGCTTGGACCCGGATTTCTGCAGCAACTGGCACGCTTCAACTTCATTCGGCGTAATCCATCGAACATTACGCAAGATCGAGCTTGGCAAAGCGCGCGCCGGCGCGGGATCGAGCACCAGGGGAACCTGGTGTTTTTTCGCCATCTTGCCTAGAGCCTCAACGGTGAAGAGAGGGATTTCCAGTTGGGTCAGGATGAGGCCAGCGTCTCGAAGAACATCTTCCTGCTGCTCCAGATCGGACGGCATAAGTTGGCCGTTGGCGCCGGGCACGACGACAATGCTGTTCTCACCATGCTGATCCGTCAGAATGAGGGCAACGCCGGAAGCACCAGCAGCGCGCCCCACGAATTGCGTTTCAACTCCCGCCTGGCGCAGGCCGTCGATGAGTTGGGAGCCGAACGCGTCCTCTCCAACCTTCCCGATCATGATGACGGGGTACCCTAGCTTTGCAACAGCGACCGCCTGATTTGCGCCTTTGCCACCGAAGAATGTGTTGAAGACGTTGCCAAAAATGGTTTCTCCGGGAACCGGCAAACGATCGGAGGTGGCGACAAGATCGATGTTGATGCTACCGACGACGACAATGGGCTTGGGCATGGCGACCCGCGCTTTCCTTATCGGCCGATCACGGGAGCAATAGCAATAGCTCCGAGGCCGATGACAAAGAACAAGAACATGAGCGGGAGCAACTTGCGCGAGGAAGCAGGCGCTCCGGCAAATTCCTTCCAAATGAAAACGCCCCAGATCGCAGAGACCATAGTCGCACCCTGACCGATCGCGTAGGAGATAGCTGGCCCGACGATTTGGGCGTGCGACGCGACGAAGTTAAACACGGCTCCCGTGCACCAGATCATGCCTCCGATGATCCCCCAGATGTGCCAACTGGGCTTTGCCTGCGTGAAGCCGCTGAAGGAAACTGGAGGAGTTCCCGTGAGGGGCTTACGCATGAAGAGGAAATTGACGGGGATGGCGCAAAGAGCTGTGCCCAAAGCAAAGAAGAACGCGACGGCATAAGGACCCAGCGCGTTGGTGCCGGTCACGGCCTTTGTCACCAGCGGATAGAAAATGCCCATAAGGATGCCGCAGGCAATGCTGATCTGGATGCCACGCGAGCTGACGGCACGTCGCTCGATTTCGCGGCGCTTATACGCGAGCGCATCCAGCACGATAGCGAGCATGACGAGGGCGACGCCACCAAACAGCAGGAGCGGATTACCCTTGGGGGCCAGGGCGTAATTTAAAAGCACGCCGACAATCAGGGCCAGCCCGATGCCCACGGGGAAAGCTACCGCCATGCCGGCCAGATCAATCGCGGCTACCAGCAAGAGATTGGCAACATTAAACACCGCGCCGCCGGCAAGCGCGTAGAGGATGTGCAGCAAATCTGCCTGGCGAATGTCGCCAAGAAAAGAAAGGCCGCTGCTGCCGGCACTGCCGAGCGTGAAGCCCCAAAGGAGTGTCGCGGCTAACACGCCGATGACGTAGTCCCAGTAGAAAAGTTGAAAGGCGTAGCCTGGGGTGAGCTTCATGGTGTTGGCCCATGACCCCCAGCAAAGCATGCTCGTGAACATGAACAACAGCGCGATTCCGTACGCTTCTGGTTGATACATGGTTCTCCCCGGTGAAATGAAGCCCCGGCTGAGTGCAGTTGGCGCAACTGGGCGGTGCGAGCGACGGGGTGTGATCGCTCGTGCCGCCCTTTCAGGATCTAGAACACGAACTTCAAGTTCAGCTGCATGCGGCGGCCCGGACGAGCTCCCGTGATCCATCCGAACTCGCTTTGCGCGTTCACTTGACGGTCGTCAAGCACGAAGTTGTAACCGGGCGTGTTGATGCTGGACCATTGAGTGTGATTGAAGGCGTTGAACGCATCCGCGCGGAAGACCAACTGCCGGCCTTCGCCGAACAGCGTAAAGGTCTTTTGGAGTCCCATATCCCAGTTGTTGATTCCGGGCTGGCGGAGGTTGTTGCGGGTTTCGTTACCCCGAGTCACCGCAAAGTTCGTTATGCCTTGAGCAATTAAACTCGGGTCCGTGCTGGCAGCGGGCTCGGTGTAGCAACTGGTGTTGAAATAGTGGGTAAAGGTTCTGTCACCGCGCGGAAGATTACCGTTGCAGGATTGGATTGGAACATCACCCATGTAGTCGTAAGAACTGGTGTAGCCGTTCCAGACTGTTGTTGGCGCGCCTGATTCGAACGTGACGATCGAATTAATCTGCCAGCCTCCAATGGCCTCGCGCAGCAGGCGATTTCCAGTTTTACCTCCCGGCAACTGATAGGTGATGCCAGCGACGAAGCGGTTGGTATGGTTCGCATCGGAGGGCCCATAACTCCATTGAGGGTTCCACTGACCGCCGAGCGCGTGGGTCCCGCTTTCGCCATTCTCGCCGAAGAAGTTATCCATTTGCTTCGACCAACTGTAGGAAACCTGGCTCGTCAGGCCATGCCAGCCACGGGTTTTCAATTCCGCATTCAAGGCGTGGTAGTTGTTGCTGCGATTTGTGCGGACCGTATTAATGGCCCCCCAGCGGTCGGGCGCCACGGCCGTGAGCGGACGCGCCTCATAGAAGGCCTCACTGTTCAGGTAGGTGCCCTGTGGCGGGAGGTTCAAGTCATACTGAATCGGGAGATGCGTGCCCCTGGAACCCACATAGCCGAGTGTCGCCACCACGGCTTTCCCGATTTCGCGTTGGATATCCAGGCTCCAACGCTGCATGTAAGTGGTCTGCCAAGTTTTCGGATCCGTGGTTGCAGTGTCGCAGCGGTAACACAGCGTACCCGCGTCGGTGCCCAGCGGAAGCGGCCACGTGCCCCTGTCGACTGTAATGGCCGCTGGCCATGTGTCGGCGAGGGTGTAGTATGTCATGGCCGGGTCGGGCACCATACTGCCAGAATTGTAAGAAGATCCACCGTAACCCGGCGAGTTCCAGAACATCTGGTCGAGGAACTTGAAGCGGCCCGACTCGTAGAAGATGCCGTAACCGCTGCGGATCACCGTCTTGTCCGTCAAGCGATAAGCGAGCCCAATGCGCGGTGCGAAATCCTTCTTGGCCGGGGAAAAGGGCTGAGCTTTGGTCCCTGGAGTCAACCCTGGCATGACCATCCGCCATCCCGCATAGGTCTGATCAAGGACGCCCCAGTAGTTGTTCACGCCATAGGCGGGGATAGGAAGGTCGTAACGCAGACCCAGGTCCACCGTAAGTTTGTGCGTCGCATTCCACGAGTCATTGACGTACATGCTGTATTCGGGCATTCCAAAATAGAGGCTGGCATCACCGCTGGATACCGGCGTGCGCTGGCCCATACTTCCCACAAAGCCAGTCTCGAACTCAGCCAGCTTATTGAAACCGGAACCATCCCCGATGTTGGGCCCTTTGCCCGTATAGTTAGTCTCGTTCCCATCGATGTCAGTTCCAATGTTTACTTTCCGAACGACGTCATTATCGCGCTCATAGCGGCGCGCCATGTAGAAACCGAACTTCAGTGTGTGCCGCCCGATGATCTTCGCAACGTTATCTGAGAACTGGAAGATAGGCACCCACTGGTACCAATACTCGGTTGCTCCGAGGCTCAGCCCATTTCCAAAATCACCGTAGTTACCTAGGTTCACGCTGAAGGTAGCGTCATTGCTTATACTCAACAGGCTTTTGTCATACGATGTGAACCCCGCCATGTTCGTGGACGAGTTCTGGAAGAGGCTCTGGATCCAGGTTGCATTGGCAAACGCATTGGCTTGCGAAGGGTCACCACTATAGTTGTATCCCCTTGTCCAGCTGATATTGAATTCGTTGTTGAACGTGGGGGTAAAGGTATGCACGTAGTGGACCTGGTAGGTATTCACGCGGTGGAAGGGACCATTCCCCATGGACACATCCGGAACCAGGCCACCCGTATTGGTTTTTTCCCCGGAGTCGTGCAACCAGCGGAAATAAATGTTATCGCGACTCGAAAGATTGTAGTCCGCGCGAACCGTGTAGTTGTTGTTGTCGATCCCGGAGGTAGTGGTTCCCGCATAATTATTGAAGTTGTTGGGATCGGGAGACACATAACCGCTCGGCTTCGGGAAATGCGAAAGATAGGCCAGAGCCGTAGCGCTGGGGTTCGTAATGACGTTGTTCGGGTAGGGCTGGCGCAACTGCGTATCCGGGTCATACGTGGTGGGATCGTAAATCACGTAACGGCAGTTGGAGGGCGCACTCGCCGAGCCATCGCACGACGCTGGATCCACGGGAAAACGAGTCAACCATTTACTGAAGTCCCCAGTACGCTCGAGATCGGTTGGGACGTAGGTGGTAAATTGGCTCTGGCCGCTGTTGCGCAAGCGCTCGAACGACCCGAAAAAGAACAATTTGTTCTTCCCGTTAAATACCTTGGGGATGTAAACGGGCCCACCCACCGTGAAGCCATACTGGTTCTGGTGATAGGGGCTACGCGGAATGCCCTCAAACTTGCTGTACGGATCAACTGCGTTCATGCCCGCATTCTGCAAGGCGTCGTATACCGTACCGTGCAGGGCATTGGTCCCCGACTTGGTGGTGACGTTGATCTGGCCGACATCGCGGCCGTACTCCGCCGAGTAGTTTGAAACTTCCGCTTTGACTTCCTGGATGGTATCCTGGTTCACGTTCACGACCGGACCTTCCACCCAGTTGTCGTTGTTGTTCAGACCGTCGACGTAATAGCCGACACCGTACTCGGTACCGCCCACATTCAACTGCATGGCGCCCGGCATGGTTGCCGAAGCGAGTCCCCAGGCCAGGCGCGAAGTATCGCCGTTGCCGCTGTTGAAGTTGGGCAAGAGTTGGGCGAAGTTCAGGTAGTTGCGGCCCTCGATGGGAAGGTCGTTGACGAATTTGTTCTCGACGATTTCCGAGATGTTGGCATCATCAGTCTTGATGAGCGTCGCGGCAGCGGTGACCACCACGGTCTCCGTGGTCTGTCCGATCTTGAGTCCGAGGTTCACGCGCTGAGTTGTCCCGTTTTCGAGAGTCACAGCGGTCGAAACGGTGCGCGCAAAACCAGTCTGGTCGACCTCAACCACGTAGTGACCGGCTATGAGATTTGGGAATTGATAGTTGCCGGTTGCGTCCGAGGTTGCCTTCCACTCGACGCCTGTGTCCACGTTCCTCAGAGTGATTTTGGCCCCTGCTACCACGGCTCCTTGCGGGTCCGTCACCGTGCCCACAATTGTGCTGGTGATGATCACTTGGGCCGACAAAACGGTGGCGAAAAGAATTGATAAACCGAACAGCAAAACTCTGCAACTTCTTAACATACACCCCTCCTGGCACAGCGGAGTGCCAAACTCTTTTGGAAAAGCCATTTCATGAGTTGCCGCCCGAAAGAGTCGACAAAATGAAACGTTTCAAACTAACGTTGGAAGGAATTTAGTCCTAACGCAAAGTCACTGTCAAGCAGAATTTTGTCGAAATCGTAATTCGAGCAAATCGCCCCATTGTGGTGGCCAAAATGCCCTTACGACCCTCGTGAGTGCGTTTGGCAGGAAAAACGAGCTGACAGTTTAACTACATAAAGCGTTTCAGGCTAGCCGCCTTCTCCATCAAACCTTTGAGGCCCAAAAGGAGTAGGAGGTCACTGCTGCGTTTCCTGAATGGTCACGATGCGGTCAGTTTCGACATCGTGGAGTAGCTGTCTGATGCCGCTGGGCCAGCGAATCTCGATTTCCTTAATTCGCCTGTTTGCTCCCAGCCCGAAATGCACCCTGCTATCACTCGAAGAGGCGTATCCCACAGCCGTTGTCACCTCATTCCACTGCGAGTGGCCGTCTTCCGTGGTGATACGTATTTGCGCGCCAATCCCCATGCGGTTGCTTTTTGTTCCCACCAATTTCAAGAGTATCCAGTGGTTGTTCCTATCGGAGACGTTATGAAACAGCTTGACCGCCCCGTTCAGTACCGTGACCACGACGTCCACACGCCCGTCATTGTCGATATCACCGAAGGCGACCCCGCGGTGTGGGGCCGCCTTCTGGAAATCGGGGCCGGCCTCGGGGCTGACATCCTCGAATTTCCCGTTGCCGAGGTTACGGAAAACTGAATTGCGTTCCGGATACTGCCGTTCCGGAACCATTTTGCTGATATTGTCAAGGACATTGGACCGGGCCACGAACAAGTCCTTCCAGCCATCGTTGTCGAAGTCAACGATTCCATTACCCCAACCTGACATCTGAGAAGTCAGCCGCGCCAGACCGCTGTTCACGGTCAATTCGCCAAAATCTCCGTGCCCTCGATTTCCATACAAGGGGAACGTCTCAAATTCGACGGCGGTGTGCCAGATGTCGGGCAGGCCATCGTTATTCACATCGCGGAAATCGGAACCCATGCCGGAAAGCGCCGCGCCATTTGACCCATAGGCCACCCCCGCCAATTCTCCGACCTCTTCAAATCGCTTCCCGCCCACATTGTGAAATAGAAAGTTGCGGGTGGTGTCGTTGGCTACAAAGGCATCCAGGAAACCGTCGCCGTCATAATCCGCGAAGGAAACACTCATGCCTTTGCCAAATTGCGAGGCAATCCCTGTTTCCTCGGAAACATCGGTGAAAGTCCCGTCCCCCTTATTTCGGTACAGCGTATTGTGAGTGGGAGCGTAGTAGCGCGGATGACAGTAGCCGCGGGTGCCGCCGCCAATCGTGCAGTTGGGGTCCTTATTGACGTCCCACTTACAGTAGTTGACGACGAAAAGATCCAGGAGGCCATCGTTGTTGTAGTCGAACCAGCCAGCACCGATAGACCACATCTTCTTCCCTTCCAGGTAAGCTCCTTGCAGCCCCGCCTTGGCGGTTACATCGGTGAAGGTCCCATCTCCATTGTTATGAAACAACTGATTACCGGTGACATTTGCGACGAACAAGTCCGGCCAGCCGTCATTATCATAGTCACCCACGGCCACACCCATGCCGTAGCCGGCGCCGGCAACGCCCGCCTTCTCGGTTACGTCGGTAAAGGTTCCATCACGGTTGTTGTGAAACAGCCGGTTCCAGTAAACAGGCGACTCCTTCTTCAGCGAAGGGATGGCGGCACCATTCACGACGTAGATATCAAGGTAGCCGTCGCCGTCGTAGTCCAGAAGTGCTACGCCGGCGACCATCGTTTCGACCTGGTTCTTATTCGGGGTCGGCGAACTCGCCGTGGTGAAATGCAGCCCGGATTTCGCAGCTATTTCTTCAAACCGAATGCCGGGAACAGGGGTTGAGCCGGGCTCGAGCGCGAGCGCAATGATCACGACCAGAATGACAATCAGTGTACGCATAACGCTAAAGTCTCCGCCCTTTTGCGAGATTCTCTGAATCATAGCTTAATCGCGCACAACGTAGACGTTGGAACGAGCCCGGTGGAGAGGGTCCTCCGAACTGGTACTATACCGAATGGAATGAGGACCCTTATCGCATTTCTGGTGATGTCGGCAGTGATTGCAGGAGAGAACCGGCCCAAAGTAGCGGAGGTGCTGCGGCAAGGTACACGGCTTGTCGAGACAGGCCAATTGACGGCCGCGCAAGAGCTATACGAGAAAACATTGAGCAGCTTTCCGGATGATCCCGATCTTACTTTCGAGCTGGGCATGGTCTTCTTTCGCCAGCATAACTGGGCGAAGGCGGTCGAAAATTACAAAAGGAGTATCAGCAGCAGCCCTGGAAGGATCAAACCTTTATTTTATTTGGCAGAGGCCTACTTCATGGAGTCAAACCTGGATCTCGCCCGCGAAACAATTGCGCAGGCAGCCCGCATCGCTCCGAACGATCCTCAAGTCTGCCAGAAATATGGGGAATACCTTAGCATGACTGTAGAGACCCGCCGAGAGGGGCTCTCCTGGCTTCAAAAGGCGCGCCGTCTGAGTCCCGGATTGGCGCGAATTGAAATTGAAATCGGCAAGACGCAGTTCGAGTTGACCGATTTCCCCTCGGCGGCCTCCAGCTTCGAAGCTGCACTGAAGGACAACAGCAGGGATGGGCAGGCAGCGTTCTTTCTAGCGGAGACCTGGGCCAACTTAAGTGAATGGGAGAAAGCACGGGAGCGCTACAGCTACGCGCTGGCGCAGGGATACTCGACTGGAGCTGCGTACTACGGACTGGGAAGAGCTCTTGTGGAATTGGGGGATTTTGAGGCGGCGCTTGTGGCGCTACGACGCGGTGTGGCTATGCAGCCCTCGTTGATCCAGGCACGCTTCCAACTCGCAAGAGCGTACCGACAATTGGGACGAACCGAGGAAGCACGCCATGAGGCGAGACTCTTTGGCGCGATGAACAACAGGATTGATACGTCCCGAGAGCTGAAAGGTGCCGAGGAGGAAAATGCCTGGAAGCAGGTGAAGCCTTTGCTGGAGGCAAGCAAGGAGCAGGAAGCGTTGGAACTTCTGGCAAAACTGCCGGTTTCTGACGGGATCGATTGCGGAGAGCCACATTACTTGCTCGGGGCCATGTACTACAGCCTGGGGCGGAAAGAGGACGCGAAGCACATGCTGAGCATCGCGCGGACACAGGCTCCAAAGTCCGCTCGCATTGCAGCATACCTTGGCTTCGTGGAACTTTCTTCCGGAGAAGCCGGCGCGGCGGAAGAATCGTTCGCGTCAGCTCTTGCTCTGGATTCTGCCGAAGTCCTTGCGCTGATCGGAATGGGTGTAACCCAGTATCAAAAACAGCGCTGGGCCGACGCCGTGGAGTATTTGGAGAGATCGCGGACAGCCGATCCGGGCACACTGTACATGCTCTGCGATGCATATTTCAGAATCAAGAGAACTGAGGATGCTCTGGTCACGGCAGAGGTGATTCGGGCGCTTGGCTCCGATAACAAACCTTTGCTCAATGCTGTAGACGAGTTGGTAAAGCTTCACACAGCCGATCGACAATCGCCCGCCCCGTAGTGTCGAAGACAGATCTCTAAAGGTACACCAGCGCAAAACGGAAAATCGGCTTGTGATCTCATCCGGCCTGGAGAAAGAGAGGGGACGCTGCGTACCGTCATGCCTTCTTTCAGGCCGCCGCTGTATTCCTTCTCGAACATTTCTCGAAGAGTTTCCTCTGCCTTGCGCACGTTCCGGAATCTGTCCCCACCATCAAATTAGGCACTGATCAGCCTTGATCAGCTTGACAGATGCGAAGCATAGGCATAATTTGAGGATATTTAACGGTTGAAACGTTTTACGCAAGGCTTCCTGAAGCTTCGGCACCCCGTAAAAAAAGCAGTAGCGCCATATCCAGTTGAAGTCCGCGAAACGGAAGGGAGGATATGAAAACATCCAATCTGCAGCTCGTATGCGCCTCCTTGGCTATTTTCCTTATCGTCGGTACTTTGCTTGGGCCGGCCGCTCCCAAGCCGGCCACCGCTGACTGGCAAACAACATTTCACCAGCGCCTGTTAATCTACGGACACCGGAATTGGATCATCGTCAGTGATGCCGCTTTCCCCGCTTACTCGCAAATCGGCATTGAGACGATCGTTGTGAACGAGGACCTGCCCTCAGTCTTGAAGTACGTGGCCGAGGCTATCTCGTCGTCTAAGCATGTGCGAGCCACCGCTTTCTTGGACCAGGAACTTCAATTTGTTCAGGAAAAGGATTACCCGGGCGTCACCCATTTGCGACAGGAAATCACCAACACATTTGCCAAGAGCAACCTTTCGAGTATCCCTCACTCCGAAGTCTTATCCAAAATTGACGATGCGGGGAAAACCTTTCGCGTCCTCTTTATCAAGACAAACACAACGATCCCTTACACCTCTGTCTACATGCGCCTGGATTGCGGTTACATGACCGATGAAGTCGAAAACAAGATTAGAAACGGAGTTGCAGCCACAAACAAGTAAGCGAGTTCATGCACTAACACACAGGATGTTTGCTTGGGTCGACGCGCTGCCGGATCAACCTTCCCGGCTCGGGTAGACTTATCCGCCTGCGGCCACTCTACTGGTGCTCCTCCGTGGTGAACGAGGCTTTCTCGAGGGAAGCGCAGTTGCTAGCGCCAGCGGCAATACTGAATTCCGAATCTTGAGTTGCGTTTCCAAAAGGATGCGTTTCGGAGCGTCTTGAAGCCCCTTTATCCGCTCGAGGAGCAGGCCCGCGGCCGTAGCCCCCAATTGATAGCCGGGTTGGTAGACGGAAGTGAGTGCAGGACTCGTGTACTCGCAAAAGTCCAGATTGTCGAAGCCCACAAGTGAAATGTCCTCCGGGCATCGCAGACTGAGTTCATGCGCGGCATGGAGTACACCAAGTGCCATGAGGTCGTTGCAGGCAAAGATGGCCGTCGGCCGTGGCAACATGCGCAGCAGTCGCTTGGCGGCTTGAAAGCCACTGCGCATATCGAACGCCGCCTCTTGAACAAACTCAGGAACAAGCGGCAAGCGTGCTTCCCGCATGGCCTTTTTGAAACCATTCAGGCGTTCGACCGCGTTGGCGAGTGGGGCGGGTCCCGTAATGACGGCTAGGTGGCGGTGACCCGATTCGATCAGATGCTTTGTCGCATGATAGGCGCCCATTTCATTGGCTACGACAACAGCATCGCCGGTCCAACCCTCCGGGCAGCGATCCAGACAAACGACGGGGGGACTCCCCGGAGTGCCAGGAAGAAGTTCCGAAGTGAGGTCACTACCCGCGGCTGGAATGATCAACAGGCCTGCGGCCCGGAAAGACCGAAGATCTGCAAGATAGGAAGCTTCCTTGGCCGGATTGTTATCGGTATTACAAAGAATAACGTGATACGAGTGCTTGAAGGCGACGTCTTCGGCTCCGCGCACCACACCGGGAAAGAAGGGGTTGGTGACATCAGGGATAATCATCCCCAACATTTTGGTGCGATTCAGGCGCAACCCCCGAGCGAGAGCGCTGGGATGAAATCCAAGGCTTCGAATGGCTTCCGTAACGCGAAGCCGAAGCTTCGGGCGGACGCGGGCTGTGCCATTCACTACGTGAGATACCGTGCCGATGGAGACCTGGGCACGCTCTGCAATCTGCCGCATTGTGACGTTGGCGCTCATATTCGACCGATCTTCAGTATAGGGTAGAAGCGCCTATTTGGGCATGTTTGCCGCAACGAAGGAATGGCTCTTTCCTCTCTACTGTGCATCCTGGGCCAGACGGAAGCCCAGCGCCCCGGAACGATCCATACTGGGCGAGACCATCAGCAATTTGCCGTGCTCCGTCAGTTTGTAAGCTTGCGGAAAGTACCAGATCGAGCCCTGCGGCTGGTAGTAGCTGCCTCCGCGCAAAATTCCGCTACGCGTGTGCTCATCCGTAAATTCCTCGGTCCACTGCCAGACATTTCCCACCAGATCCATCACGCCAAACGGGCTCGTCCCTTTCGGGTGAGCATCTACGGGATCGGGTCCCCGCATATTGCGGGACTTATCCGGAACAGGAACGGCCGCAGCATCCCAGTCGTTGCCCCAAGGATAAAGGCGTCCATCCGTGCCTTGCGCGGCATACTGCCATTCCCATTCATGGGGTAGACGTTTCCCTGCCCAAGCGGCGTAGGCGCGCGCATCTTCGATGGAGACCCAGGTCACGGGACGATTGTCCCAGCCCGAGGGATAGTTGCCGTCCTGCCAATCGCGCAGGAAATTCACATCATCCTGCGGGTGATAGTGCGTGGCATCGAGAAATTTCTTGAATTCGGCGTTGGTCACCAGAAATTTGTCGATGTAGAACGGCTTGATGTGCATGGGATGCTCGTGGAAACGGCGCGGCGCATCTTCCCACGCGTACTGCACATCAACGCCCATATCATTGAAGCCTTCAATTTCAATACCGGTTATTTTGAACAGAAAGTCGGCCTCGGGAATCTTGAGCATGCCGGCCGGAGCGCTGTTCGCCGGTCTGGTGGCTGCGATTGGCACGATCTCCTGGTGCAGCACTTTCCATTCGTGAGAATAGCTCGCCAGAGGCTGCGCCGTGAGCTGCTTCATTTCCGACATGAGTTTTTGCAACGTGGCATCCGGCTCCGTCTTTGTCGCCAGAATGGCGCCGTAGCCATGGGCCTCGACCGGAAAACTGAGCACACTGCGGCCCGTCGGATCGCGCTGCACTTTCAACTCGCCGCCATGGTAGAGATCGAAATAGCGCACCCCGGACTCGTTCGCGACTTCCATCTCTTGTCCGTCAACGTCGTATTCATTGCGGTTGACGATGGTCCACACGCTCTGGTCATTCAGCGGCCAGCGACTGGCGAAAATGCCGTGCCGCAGCATCGGGGACATCGGCTCCCAACCGGGACTCACAAGGAAGGGAGCAACGGCACGTTCGATGGTGGCGACGCGGCGAGTGGCTTCCGCATCGCGCGGCGTGATGCCATTCCAGATTCCCCAGATATTTTCCCAACTCTCCCAGCCAACGCCGTTGAAGAAGGCAAATTGCAAATCGCTGGTTTTGTCGCGATTCCAGCGATCGGAGATGTTCACCATGTGGCGGGTCTCCAGCCACTTGTACCGGTCCACGAGCGGGGTGAAGGGAAATTGGTACTGACCCCAGGTCATCACGTTCCAGGCCAGCGCCTCGTCAGCCGGGCCGCCTTCCGGCTCAAAGGCCAGCGTGTGGCCGGTCTTGTCCGCGGCAAGCGAGAAGGCCAGTGGCACACCATCCTGCGTGTCGCCGTTGATGCCGTCCGCACCAACTTTCGCCATTAATTCAGCGATGGCCTCGGGCCAGGACTTGTCGTGAACCCGCGTGCCCTGATCCCACATCATCATCGGAAAAAGCACGCGCACACCGCGCTTGTGAAAATCAGCAATCATCTGCTCCACACCAGGAATGCCACCGGGCATGCAGCGAATCATGTCGTGCTGGTTGCGGTTGTCGATGCCCATGTTGGGATAGGTAGGCCAGATCAGGACAGCGTCAATTCCTCCGTAGCGCTTTTGCAAATCATCTAGATAACGATCGACCGTATATTTCCCAGCAACCGGATCATAGAAATACCGGTCCTGCACCATCATCTGCGGCTGCATGAAACTCGACTGCGTCCACTTCAACGCAGGCAGATTGTAGCGCGAACCGCCATAGCCGATGCGGATGAGGCGTTCCTCCCGCCAGTGCGTAATGTCCGCGAGCCAGATTTTGTGATCCTCCGGAGTGCACGGCTTGTAGCCGCCTTCCCAGAGACCTTTCAGGTTCAAACAGTCCGGAACGGGAATCTGCTGGTTGTTGGGACGAAACCTGGAATCCTGGGCGGGAGCGAGGAATGCGAAAATGGGACAAAGCAAAAGAGAAAGAAACAGGCGGGTTTTCACATGCACTCCTTGAACGAGGGGATTGAGCGCCGCAAACAAATGCGAGTATAAAACGTTTCAAAATGGTTGTCCAGTTACTGAATTCTCGCAGTATATTGGTGACAGAGGAGGGTTCCGTAACCGCAGGCGACATTCCTTGATCGAAGCCAACTCTTCATACACTGATCCGCAACATTCGACCTGGTGACGGCTATGAAGCACGGTTACGAATAGTCGGGAAATGTGGCCGAGGAAGTTACATCTAGCGCTCGCCGAGAAGTGCAGAGCGTTGCGGCTAATCCAAAATACGCGTAACAATTCCCAATTCGTCGAAATCACCAGGTATTTCTCTCTTCACGATGTTTTTGCAGGGCTTACCGTTTGTCGCCGCTTGCCCTCTTCGCAAACAACCCGCACAGCTTCTCGTTCCGCCTGCGGGCCTACCACTTTTTTGACAGCACCACCTTCAGCGCATCGATATCCAGCGCTTGCTGCGCCACGATCTTTTTCGGCCTCGCGTTCTCCTCCTCTAGCAGGCGCAGCCGACGCATTTCGCTTATTTCCATGCCTCCATACTTGGCCTTCCATTGGTAGAACGTGGCATTACTGATCCCCGCCCGCCGACAAAGATCCTTCACCGCCGTCCCACTCTCCGCTTCACGCAACACTGCGATGATCTGCTCTTCGCTGAACCGACTCCTCTTCATACTCCTTCTCCTCTCACAGCCTTATACCCGGAGAAGTTGACTTTTGCTTGCACTAAATCTCGGGGAGCAGGTCATTTTGTAGCTCTTTGCTCGCCGGGGCTTTGTCCTCGAATGCCAAGCCCGACGTCCGATGTGCTTGGACACCTGCATCCTCGGGTGAGGTGGCAGCGCCGGCCAGCCCGACAAAAATGAGCGATTCCGTAACAACCCCTGCCTTGTCTTGCGTGCTGAGGGACTTGCCGCGACAGTTCTTAGTGTGCGGGCGCAGCGCGGTTTGCGTGAGGCGGAGTGGCGATGCGGAAGGTGGCGGAAAGCAAGTCTGAGGCGCGGGAAGAACCGCCGACCAGGACCTGATGAGCGACGGGTTCGACACGCCAGGCGGAAGATGCCGGGTCGTAGTAGGCCAGGTCACGGGCGTGCAGAGTGAAGGTGACGCTTTTCTTTTCACCGGACGAAAGAGGAATTTTGTCAAAACCCCGGAGCAGTTTGACGGGGCGGTCAACTTTGGCGTTGGGGAAACCGACGTAAAGTTGGACGACTTCTTCGCCGGTCCGGGTGCCGGTGTTTTGCACATCGACAGAGACGGACAAGTCGCCGTCTGGGGAGATTTCGTTGGCGCTGAGATGGAGATTGGAATACCGGAACGAGGTGTAGCTCAAACCGTAGCCGAAAGGAAACGAGGGCTGATAGCCGTTTTTGTCGGCCAACGCGTAGCCGTGATAGTAGCCGTATTCGACCGAACCAGTGTACGGAGGATCGAATGGCGGGAGTTTCGAAGAGTCTTTGGCAAAAGTGACAGTGAGTTTGCCGCTAGGGTTCACATCGCCAAAGAGGATGCGGGCAAGGGCGGTGCCACCTTCCATGCCGGAATACCAGGACATCAGAATCGAAGGGACTTTGTCTTTCCATTCGTCGAGAAGGATGGCGCTGCCGCCAACGAGAACTACGATCGTCCGTGGATTGTCGGGGGCAAGCTGCTGGATGAGTCGCACGTCTTCAGGGCGCAGGTGCAAGTCTTTGCGGTCGCCACCGCGATCGGCGGGATTGGGCATCTCTGGAATGTATTCGCCTTCATCGTTGAAATCGTAGCCAGCAACGATAACGACGGCGTCGGAGGATTTGGCTAACTGGTGAGCGCGGGAAAGATCGGCGCCGGATTCGTAGTTAGTTTGGGTTCCAGGGCCGAGGTAGCGGCGGAGACCCTGAAAAGGAGTGATTACGTAAGGGGGATAGACGCGGCTGGAGCCGTGGTCGCCGATGTTTACGGTGTCGGCGAGGCGGCCGATGACGGCAAGGGATTTCAGGCGAGATTGCTCGAGCGGCAGGACATTGCCATCATTCTTGAGCAGGACCATGCTTTTTTCCGCGGCTTCGCGGGCCAGATCGACATGCGCTTTTGAAGCGACGAGGTTCGCGTCGTAACGCATGGGGTCGGGGCGCGTGGAATATTCAATCTTGCGGCGGAGGATGCGGCGAACCGAATCGTCGATGAATTCGCGGGGAACGTCGCTTTTTTCGACGGCCGCAGTCAAAGATTTGCCGTATACGACGGTGGCGGGCATTTCGATATCGAGGCCAGCGTTGGCGCCTTTGGGGCCGTTATAAACGCCGGCAAAGAAATCGGAAATGACAAAGCCCCGAAAGCCCCATTCGTCCTTGAGAATCTTGCGAAGGAGGTAAGCATTTTCACCAGCATAATCGCCGCGGACACGGTTGTAGGAGGACATGAAAGCGGCGACGCCGGCGTCAACGGCACGATGGAAGTGGGGGAGATAAACTTCGCGGAGGGTACGCTCGTCGACGTTGACATTGAGCTTGGTGCGAGCCATTTCGATGGAGTTCAGCGCGTAGTGCTTGGCGCAGGCCATCACATTGTTGCGCTGCACGCCCTCAAGCGTGGCAACAGCCATCTCGCCAAGAAGGTAAGGATCTTCGCCAAAGGTTTCCTGAGCGCGGCCCCACCCCGGATGGCGGAGGAGGTTCAGGCAGAGACCACCGTAGAAGTTACCGTGCTGGGCGCGAATCTCCTGGCCGATGGCGTCACCGACGCGACGCTCGAGATCGCGGTCCCAGCTTGCGCCACGGGCCATGGCCGCGGGAAAGCATGTGGAGTGATCCATTACCACACCGCGAGGGCCGTCAGAAAAAGCCACAGGAGGGATTTGCAGACGGGGATTGCGGCCCGCCAGGATCGGGGTGTCGTTGTATTTCAGGCGATCCACGGTAATGAGTTTTATGATTTCCCACCACCAAGTGTCACCAGACATCTGATGGACTTTTTCCTTCAGGGTCATCTCCGAGAGAAGCTTGTCCGCGTATTGGTCAATTTCCTGCGGAGTAAGGGCACGTCCTCGCGGGATGTCGGACATTTTGAAAACGCCGGGGCCGGCAGGGCGGATGAAGATGTTGTCGGTAGAGACCTTGGGATAAGTGAGCCAGGCGTAGAGGAGAAAGGAGGTGATGGCGAGGATGAGGAGGGCCGCCAGGCTTGCCAAGACCCATTTGACGATGGGCTTGATTTTCATTTGTACCTGTTCAGGAGCGAGGGGAAGATTCCGCTTCGAATTTGTGGCTTGAAAGAACTATACGTCCGAAGGCCGAGACAGACAAATGGAGATGGGTGATCTTTGCGGCAGCATTGAGACCAAAAGTGAAGAAGAGGGAGCGGGTTGGCATGGCGCTGTTGTTGGGGGCGATTGCGGGGATGCTGCTTGCATGGGGGTGGGAATTTCCCGCCCGCTGATTTCCCTGTTTGCGCTGGAAGCGTTTGCCGCGGTCGACCCACAGGTCAGTTGAAGGCTCAGTCGAGCGCTTTGTGAAAGCGGAGGATTGCGATCATAAGCAGGCTGATTCCCAAAGCGGCCATGGCAAGCATCTGGGGCCAAAGAATCTCCATGCCAACACCTTTCAGATAGGTGCCGCGGAGCACGACCAGAAAATAGCGCAGCGGACTGAGATAGGTGAGATACTGCAGCCAACTCGGCATGGTGCTGATGGGGAATCCGAAGCCGGAGAAAGTTATGGCGGGCATAATGAAGAAGAAGGAGGTTACCATCGCTTGCTGCTGAGTGGACGAGACGGTCGAGATCAACAGGCCCACGCCCAACATGCAAAGCAGAAAGAGAATCGCGCCAACCAACAACACTAGAATCCGGCCGCGAAATGGAACCTGGAACCACAGCGTCCCTACCGTTGCAATGAGCGAGACGTCGAAGAGGCCAATCAGGAAGAAGGGCAGCGTCTTGCCGAGGATAAATTCGGCCGGCCGGATGGGCGTCACCATGATCTGTTCAAGCGTGCCGATCTCGCGTTCGCGAACTACCGCAAAGGCCGTCAGGACGACTACAAGCACGAGGGTGAGACTTCCGATAACTCCGGGCACGAAAAACCAGCGACTCCTGAGGTCGGGGTTGTACCACGGCCGCTGCTCGAGTTCCACCGAGGGGATTTCTTCCATCAATTGCGGAGAGATGCGGTAGATGCGGTCTTTCTGGTAATCCCGGGCGAAGCCGAGTGCGATTTGCGTGATGTAACCGGAGGCGATCAAGGCGGTGTTCGAATTGGTCGCGTCAACGATCACTTGCAGGGGCGCGGTCTGGCCCTTGCGCAGGTTCTGCGCGAAGCCGGCGTTGATCCGGAGACCGATCGTAGCTTTTCCTTGATCAATGAGATCAGCGAGCTGGCGCTGGTCCGTCAGTTGGCTTTGCACATCGAAATACGGACTGGAAGAAAAACGGGAGAGCAATTCGCGGCTCTCCTGGCTGTGGTCGAGATCGAGCACAATCGTGGGAACGTGATGAATCTCGAAGGTGGCTGCATAACCAAAAACGAGCATTTGAATGACTGGCGGGCCGAACAGCACAAAACGCGTGCGTTTGTCGCGGAAGACCTGGATGAACTCTTTAATCAGCATCTGCTTGAGGCGCGCCAGCATAACCTCTCCTTACGTCAGCCTTTTGTGGAAGGCGCGGGCGGCCAGCAGTGCCAGCATGATTGCGAACACAGCCAGGGGCACCAGGTCTGGGTAGAGCAAAGCCGTGGGCGTACCCTTAAGAAATATCTTCTTCAAGATCGAAACGTAGTAGCGCGCCGGCAGGATGCGAGTGATCCACTGAAGCACTACGGGCATTTGCTCAATCGCAAACAGAAATCCTGATAGCAGGAAAGCTGGAAGGAAGGTAACGAGCAGCGCGATTTGACTCGCTGCGAACTGGCTTTTTGCGATCACGGAGATAAAGAATCCGAGCGAAAGCACGACCGCCATGAACATGGCGGAGCTGACAAGCAGAGTTACAAGAGAACCCCGGAAGGGTACGTGAAACCAATAGATGGCGATTATGGCGCAAATGATGACATCGAACATTCCGATGGCGAAATAGGGCACCAGCTTGCCAAGCATAATTTCAGCAAGAGTGACCGGAGTGGAGATCAACTGCTCCATAGTGCCGCGTTCCCATTCGCGAGCGATCGTGAGCGAGGTGAGGAACGCCCCGATCACAGACATGACCAGGGCCAGCACTCCTGGAACGATGAATGCGCTGCTCTCGAGATCCTCGTTGTACCAGGTGCGGGTTTCAACACTTACGGGTGCGGACTGGGCAAGTTGGCCATGGCTGCGAAGCCAGTCAAGTTGGATGCCTGACGAATAGATTTGGACAACCGCTTGAGCATAGCCGATGACCACATTAGCTGTATTGTCATCGCTGCCATCAACGAGCGCCTGAACCTGCGCAGTGCGGCCGTCGTGCAGACGCTGAGAGAAATCCCACGGCACAACAATCCCCATTTTGGCGTGGCCATCGTCAATCGCACGGATGAGCTCCGGATAGTTGTTCACAATGCGCACGATATGGAAATAGTCGCTGGCCTGAAAGTGCTTCAGAAGGTCCTGACTCTGTCGGCTACCATCGCGGTCGTACACATATATGGGAAGCCCCTTGAGATCGAGGTTGACGCCGTAACCGAACAGCACCATCAGAGTCACCGGCATAATCACGACAATGAACAGGCTGCGCGCATCGCGGAGAATCTGGATGAATTCCTTCCTAGTCACAGCCAGGAAGCGAATGAAGCTCATGCTTTCTTTTCCTTTTCCGAGCTGCGCGCACTTGTAACGGAGACGAAAACGTCCTCCAGGCTGGGACGTATCTTCTCTATACGGCCAACGCTGATGCTGTGATCCAACAGGTACCTCTGAACGTGGGGGGTTGCAGTGGTGGCGTTTTGCACGACCAAATGCAGTGCGTTACCAAAGACCGCGGCATCGATCACGTCCGGAGCGGATTGCAGGACTTCCACTGCGTCTGCAAGCGGTTCGCACTCGACCAGCAGCAGTTCGCCTGTCATCGATTTCTGCTTCAGTTCTGAAGGTGTGCCCAGGGCGACCAATTTTCCGCGGAAGATCAAGGCAAGACGGTTGCAGTATTCCGCCTCTTCCATGTAATGCGTTGTCACGAAAACCGTCACGCCCTCCTCTGCCATGTGGTGAATAAGGTCCCAGAATTGGCGGCGCGAGAGGGGATCAACACCGGAAGTGGGCTCGTCCAGGAAGATGATAGGTGGCTTGTGCAATACCGCGCAGCCCAAGGCGAGGCGTTGCTTCCACCCGCCGGGAAGCGTGCCAGTAATTAGACCCTCCTGGCCTCTAAGGTTTGCCATTTCCAGAGTCCATTCGATTCGTTCTCTGAGGTTGCTCGCCGACACGCTATATAGGCCGGCGAAGAGGCGTATGTTTTCGATCACTTTGAGATCGTTATAGAGAGAAAACCTCTGCGACATATAGCCGATGTTCTGGCGCACGGATTCGGGTTCACGGCCCACGTCATATCCTGCAACCCGCGCGCGGCCTGATGTAGGCGTCAGCAGACCGCACAGCATGCGGATGGTAGTGGACTTACCGGCGCCATTCGGCCCGAGAAACCCAAACACCTCGCCTTTTCGGATCTCAAGATTAATTTGATCTACGGCCACAAAATCGCCGAACCGCTTGACCAGGTTCTCGATCACAACAGAGTCGTTGCTCTCAGACATGGGAGGACGCTCCACCGCCGACCGCATCCACGAAGAGATCCTCGATCGTGGGCGTGACTTGTTGAATCAAGTCGAAGGGTATCTGCGCGTTCTTCAGTCGAGCCTCGAATTCGGGAATGCGGCGGGCGGCATCATCAACCACGACGTGCAGGCCGTCACCAGTCAGCACGAGACACGAGATTCCGACTGTGTGCTCGAGTTGGCTGCGCAATCTACGCGGTTCGGGCGAAGTAATGGACAAAACTCCTTTGTCCAACTTGGCCTTGAGGTTCGTAGGCGTGTCGCAGAAGAGCAACTTGCCCTGATGGAGTAAGGCGACGCGATGACAGCGCTCAGCCTCGTCAAGATAAGCGGTAGAAGTGAGGATGGTCACGCCTTCTGTGATCAGTTCGTAAAGGATGCGCCAGAAGTCGCGACGCGAAACGGGATCGACTCCCGTGGTTGGCTCATCCAGCAGGACCAACTTGGGACGGTGAATGAGCGCGCAGACCAAACCTAGTTTTTGCTTCATGCCGCCCGAGAGGTTTCCGGCAAGGCGCTTGCGGAATTCCTTCATGCCGGCTGCCTGTAACAGTTGCGAGGAACGCTCTTGGCGCTGAGCCTTTCTCACTCCGAACAAATCAGCGTAGAAGCGG
Source organism: Candidatus Acidiferrales bacterium (assembly GCA_963780785.1). Lineage (GTDB taxonomy): Bacteria > Acidobacteriota > Terriglobia > Acidiferrales > UBA7541 > Acidiferrum. The sequence continues at coordinate 14,811 of CAWADS010000062.1, read as the reverse complement.
ATATTTTCGTCGACCGTGAGGTCTTCATAAAGCCCAAAGCGCTGCGGCATATAGCTGAGGTGGTGCTTGGCGCCCTCGGGATCGTGAACGACATTGAAGCCAGCGACACAGGCTGTCCCTGCATCGGGCGGCATGATGCCCGCGAGCATGCGGAGTGTAGTCGTTTTGCCTGCCCCATCGGGACCCACCAGGCCAAAGATTTCCCCGGAGCGCACGTCAAAGCTCAGGTGATCCACAGCGTGCACACCTGGAAAGCTCTTCGTGAGTCCCTCGGCGATGATCGCGGATTGGGGGTTCCCTGTCATTACTTCTCCGTTGTAGCTCCTTGTTGGGGCGCGTTTGGGTGGGCCGCGGCAAGAACGACGTGGGCGTCCGCAGGCATGCCGGGTTTGAGTTCGTGATTGGGATTTTCGACATCGATCTTGATGCGGTAGACGAGGGTGACACGCTCTTTGTAGGTCTGAACGCTCTTAGGTGTGAATTCGGCGTCCGAGGAGATGAATGAGACGCGTCCTCGGTACTGCTTGCCGGGATAAGTATCGGTGGTAATGGTTGCATCCTGGCCCCAGCAGATGCGGCCCAGATCGGTTTCGGCGATATACGCGCGCAGCCAGATGCGATCGAGATCGGCGAGCGTGACCACCGGTGTACCGGGAACGACCACCTCTCCAAGTTCAGCCTGGCGCACTGTGATCACCCCGTCAGAGGGCGCGCGAAGGACTGTGTAGCCTAAATTGACTCGTGAAAGCCCGAGATTGGCGTTGGCTTCCGCGAGACTGGCGCGAGCGATCACGACATCTTCCTTGCGACTGCCTTCGACGGTTTGGTTGTAACGCTGTTGCGCTGCCTGGAAGGTCGCCTCGGCACGCTTCAGGGCGGTATCCGCGCGGTCGCGGTCCTGGGCGGAAATCTCTTCTTTGCTGAACAGGTGCTGGGCGCGATCATAATCGAGCTTCTTCTGTTGCAGATCCGCTTGTGCATCGAGCATGGTCTGTTGCGACGCCTTCACTTCTTGCTCGCGCGTCCCAGCAAGCGTGAGCGCCAGGTTGGATTCGCGGACGTGAACGTTGGCTTCGTCGATCCGGACCTTCTGTCTGTAGTCGGCATCTTCCAGGCGTGCCAGCTGCGCTCCTCGCTCAACCCACTGTCCTTCCTCAACAGGCAAGTCGATAATGCGCCCTTGAACCTTGAAGCTCACTAGGCTCTCGTGCGCTTCGATATTGCCAGAGAGTGTCAGCTGATTCTCGGGTTTCGCTCTCTCGGTAATACGCGGGTAGAAATACACGCCTGCGGCGATAACTGTAGCTATCAGGGTCAGAACAAAGAGACGTCGTTTCATACTTTCATACCTCACGAGCGAAAACCTGGGCCGCAGTCCGGCAAGCCAATTCGATTATGGATTCCCCGGACACGGTCCAGAATTTCACTTCCTATCTCGCACGCACCGCAGATCTGGTTTGCCAGCGGCAGGATGATCACGGTACAGAAAGTGCATTTCATCGCTTTGCCTCTTGACCGGGTGTGGTGATGGCTCTCCAAAAGTGTTGAAAGCTCCCTTCTATCCAAGTTTCAAGCGCAGGCTGGCCCTGCAGCGACCAAAGCAGGAGTGTTCCCATGAACGCCTGCTGGAGCTGAAACGCAACCTTCTCTTTTTTTAGGCGAAAATCGATCTCTCCGCGCTTCTGCCCGGCGGCTACAACTTGGGCGACCATCTTGCGGCCTTCGCGGAGCTTGCGGTCGACAAGGTCACGAACCCGCTCGCTTGCCAGGAAAGACGAGATCAGGGCGCGGGCAAGATCGGGACTGCGACCCGGTTCTTCGGCGACGCGAAGGAACAGACGATGCAATACCGAGTAAATAGTCCGTTTGCCAGATTCCGCGAGCGTCACGGCCTCTCTTACGTTGCCAAGCTGAATTTCAGCCATCACACCAAGCACGTGATCTTTGCTCTCGAAATAGTTGAAGAAAGTCCCTTTGCCGACATCCGCGGCTTCGGTGATGTCTTCTACCGTGACATTAGGAAACCCACGCTCAGCAAAAAGCTGAAGTGCACAACGGAACAGGCGCAGACGCGTCTCGGCGGCGCGACGTTGGCGGCGTCCCATGCCTTGCAAGTGAGGGAGGTTCTCAGAAGCCAGTCCTTCGATGAGAGTGGAGGAATGAGATCCACGGGTGTTATTCATGATAGACCAAGACCCATATATGACTATCAGTCGTATTTATTGTGCCGAGGCGGTGATTTGTCAAGGCTCAATTGCAGATTTATCCTTGGTGGCGGTTGCCTACCCAATCTCTCTCCCCCTTTAGCGGGACCCACATCTCCGGTAAGCGCTGCGAGCTCAACCGGAATAATAAGAAATGTCAGCCATCAAACTCTCGTCGAAGCTGCTGCATGGCGCTCGCACGGGCCTCGCTCTGTTTGCGATGGCGCAATTCAGTCTGTTTGGCCCCCTGGCGAGTAATGCACAAGCGCAGGAGGAGAGCAATACCCGCACGCCGATTAAGCACGTCATCATCATTGTTGGGGAAAACCGGACGTTCGACCACATTTTTGCAACTTACAAACCAAGGAATGGCCAAACGATCGAGAACCTGCTTTCCAAACGCATCGTTACGGAGGAAGGGACGCCGGGGAAAGACTTTTCTCTGGCGGCACAGTATTCCGCCGATGTTACCGGCAGTTCCACCTTCGAGCTCAGCCCGTCCAATAAAACCCTGTACCCAGTGCTCCCCGCCCCGCTGAATGGCGGGCCGACGGTTCTGTGTGCAAATGGCGTGGGTCTATGTACGCTTGGCGATGCCACATCGTCCGAGAACGGATTGGATCCGAACTACTACCAGTTCCTGTTGACGGGCGGGACGGGACTGACCGGCAAAGTGCCGGACAGTCGGATCAACGGAGTAAACAGCACCGCACCCTATTCGACGCTGCCACCTGGACCATTTCAACTCACTGATACGAAACAGCCGAATCCATTCACCAACGACTCCTACGCCGCAAGCCCGGTGCACCGTTTTTACCAGATGTGGCAACAGGAAGATTGCAGCGCGAAACATGCCACGCGCAGGAATCCCAGTGGTTGCCTGGCGGATTTGTTCACCTGGACGGAAGTAACGGTGGGCTCAAACAATAACGGAAAGCCACAACCGGCAAACTTCAGCACGGGCTATGCGCCGGACAAGGTTACGACCGGCGAAGGCGCAACCACCATGGGCTTCTACAACATGCTCCAGGGCGATGCCCCGTATACGAAATTCCTCGCCGATAACTATGCCATCAGCGATGACTACCACCAGCCCGCCATGGGCGGTACAGGATTGGACAGCATCATTCTGTTCTTTGGCGATGCCATCTGGTTCAGTGACGAAAACGGTCATCCCGCAACACCCCCGCACAACGAGACGATCTGGGCTGGGGGTCCTGTGGATGAAATCGAGAATCCCAATCCCGTGCCCGACACCAACAATTTCTGGATTCAAGATGGCTACGGAGGATTCGGGACCAACGGCAACTCCACGGGCGTCTATGGTGGCGGGTCGTACAGCAACTGCGCGGATTCCTCGCAGCCCGGCGTGGCGCCGATTGTGCACTACCTGAGTTCCCTGCGCCGCCCCATCAAGCCCAGTTGCGAAGAGGGGCACTACTACCTGCTGAACAATTACAACCCGGGTTATTTTGGCGATGGTTCAGACGCCTACGCGGACCACAATCCCGACAACACTCCCTTTACGATTCCCGGCACCACTCAACGCAGCATTGGCGACGTGCTGCTGGAGCACAATGTATCGTGGAAATCGTACAACGACCAGTGGAACCAGTACGCCGGACTCAACGGCTTTCCGGGGGACAAATACCAGCTCAACTACGGCACCGTGGGACCCAACAGCGACCAATACTGCAACATCTGCAACGGGTTTCACTAACAGAAGCAGATCATGACCAACGACACCATCCGGACCGCACACATCAAGGACACCACGGATCTTTATGCGGACATCGCCAACAGGACCTTGCCGGCCGTTTCCTTCGTGAAGCCCAGCGGCTGGGTGGATGGTCATCCTGCGTCTTCAAAATGGGACCTCTACGAAGGTTTCGTGAAAAAGATCGTGGACGCGGTGCAGGCCAATCCCGAACTCTGGAAGAGCACCGCTATCTTCATCACTTCCGATGAAGGAGGGGGTTACTACGATTCCGGCTATGTGCAGCCGCTGGACTTCTTTGGAGACGGCACGCGCATCCCGCTGATTGTGGTTTCGCCGTACACCAAGCCGGGTCACGTCTCGCACAACTATTCGGACCACGTTTCGATCCTGAAGTTCATCGAGCACAACTGGAACCTGCCGACCATCAGCAACCGCAGCCGGGACAACCTGCCCAACGCCCGCGTGGAGGAAGACAATCCGTACGTTCCTTTGAACACACCGGCGATCAGCGACCTCATGGACTTGTTCCACTTCGAGAGGCGCTAGTTTCCACTGAAGAGTGGCAATCCACGGAACCTCCAGCGCTGCCCATGGTGGCGCTGGAGGCTGCATTTTGGGGAAGCAGGCTTTGTCAGGTCTATTTAATATGGGGTACTTGACATTCAGGTTACTATGCACGTAGGCTCGGGGCGATGGAGCTTGAAGCTTCCCTCTCCTGGCTGGCGTTGACCCTGACGCCGGGCATCGCGGCCCGCCTGTCTGCGCGATTGCTGCGCGAATACGGATCGCCGGAAGGCGTATTCCGCGCGCCGTTGACTGGCATTGAAGCGTGCAACGTGCCCGCCCCGGCGGCGCAGGCCATTTTCAAAAAGCAGATGTTCTGGCGCGCCGAGAAAGAGGTGGACGCGTTGCGGAAGGTCGCCGGGAAGCTGGTGAATTGGAAGGAGCCCGAGTACCCCCAAGCGCTGCTGCAGATCTACGACCCGCCGGTGATGTTGTATGTGCGGGGCGACGCGGGAATTCTGAATTCGCCAAGCCTGAGCATTGTGGGGACTCGGCGGCCCACGGTCTATGGCTCACAAATGGCGGAGAGGATGGGGAGGGACCTGGCGGCGCGCGGGTTGACCATTGTGAGCGGTTTGGCGCGCGGGATTGACGCTATCGCTCACCAGGGGGCAACGGCGGCGGGTGGACGCGCGATCGGCGTGCTCGGGACGGGGATCGATGTCTGCTACCCGAAGGAGAACAAGAAGCTCTACGAGAAAGTGCTGGAGCGGGGAGCGATCGTGACTGAATTTCCGACGGGCAGCCATCCGGCGCCGGAGAATTTCCCGGTGAGGAACCGCATCATCGCCGGGATGCCCCTCGGGGTGGTGATCGTGGAGGGGAAGCAGTACAGCGGATCGTTGATCACAGCACGCTTGGCCATGGAGTTTGGGAGAGAAGTGTTCGGTGTGCCGGGGAATGTGACCCAGGAAGTGAGTTTCGCGCCTAACCTCCTGATCAAGCAGGGGGCGAAGTTGGTGACAAACGCCGAGGACGTGATTGAAGAGCTGCCAACCCCAGTGAGGGCGGCTTTGGTGAAGGCGGAAGCGGTGGAGGCGGAGCAGCGGAATTTGCTCCTTGTTGACGGGCTAAGTGATATACAGAGAAAGCTTTACGAGCTTTTGAGCGCCGAAGAATCGCGCCCTATCGACGACCTTGTGGATACCAGCGGGTTGAATTCCAGTGAAGTTCTAGCTACCCTCTTTGACTTGGAGATGAAGGGGATCGTCCGGCAACTACCGGGCAAGCAGTTTAGCAAGGTATTGTTGTAGGAGAGGCAGTAGCCCATCGTTCTGAGCGCCGGTCAGCAAAGCCAAGGGGGGATCCTCCTCCCTTACGGGGACAAGTCGTAAGAGACCCTTCCAATCAGAGCGTTTTCGTCCAATTGTAAGCCGCCTTCTTTGAGATAGAAAGACGTGCAATGCATCCGAAACGAAACCGGCGGCATCTGGAAACAGGCAAGCGAGCCCACGAGAGACAGTAGCTAACGGTAGCGAGAAGGACACACACCGTTCACCTGGCCCTCCCTGGGGCTGGTGGCGGGGTTAAAACAGCAACATGGCAAGATCACTGGTAATTGTCGAATCGCCGGCAAAGGCGAAGACCATCAACAAGTACTTGGGGAAGAACTTCACAGTGAAGGCGTCCATCGGGCATGTAATGGACCTGCCGACGAAGACGATAGGCATTCGCCTGCCCATCGAGGATGAAAAGCCCAAAAAGAAAAAAAGGGGAAAGAAGGGCGCGAAGGCAGCAGCGCCCAAGCCACCGCGGAAGCCCATTACCTTGGATGATCCGAAGATCTTCGAGCCCACCTTGCAAGTGATTCCGGGCAAAGGGAAGGTTGTCAATGACCTGCGGAAAGCGGCGCAGAAGGCGGATGCGGTTTATCTGGCGGGCGACCCGGACCGCGAAGGAGAGGCGATCTCTGCCCACCTGGCAATGGTGTTGTCCAAACCGGCGAAGTTTCTGATTGATGAGGCAGACGAGGAAAACGGGAAGAAGAACGGCAACGGCGCGAAAGACGACAAAGCCGAGGCGGAAAAGGCTGCTGCGGCACCGGCCAAGGACAAAGGAAAGTCCGGGGCTAAGAAGAAGGAAAAGGACGTCATTGTTATCGAGCCCATCGATCCCAAGAAAATCTTCCGGGTGACGTTCAATGAAATCACGCCCAAGGCGATCCGTGCCGCATTTGAGAAGCCCCGGCAGGTGGACACGCAACTCGTGGACGCGCAGCAGGCACGACGCGTCCTGGACCGCATCGTCGGGTACAAGATCTCCCCTCTGTTGTGGGACAAGGTGCGCCGCGGCTTGAGCGCAGGACGTGTGCAGACAGTGGCGTTGCGGCTGATCGTGGAGCGCGAGCAGGAGATTCGGGCGTTTATTCCCCAGGAGTACTGGTCGATCCACGCGATGCTGGATGCGGGCGAGCCGCCGCTCTTCGAGGCGCGGCTGACGAAGAAGAAGGGCGAGGACATCGAGGTCAAGAACCAGGAGACGGCTGACGCGATAGTAGCCGCGGTCAGCAAGTCGAAATGGCAGGTGACCAGTGTTGCCCTGAAGGAAAAGAGGCGTAACGCGCCGCCGCCATTTACGACGTCCAAGTTGCAACAGGCGGCGTATAACCGCCTGCGGTACACGGCGAAGCGCACGATGGCGCTGGCGCAGCGGATGTATGAGGGCGTCGAACTGGGCGAGGAAGGGTCGGTGGCGCTGATCACCTACATGCGCACCGATTCCGTGCAGGTTTCGAATGACGCGCTGGAGCAAGTGCGCGAACTGATCCCGCAGCGGTTTGGAAGCGCGTACCTACCGGAAAAACCGAATTTCTACAAATCGAAAAAGGATGCGCAGGGAGCGCACGAAGCGATCCGCCCGACGGAGGTATCGCGGACGCCGGAGGACGTCAGGAAATACCTGCCGGACGACCAATTCAAGCTGTACCAGCTCATCTGGCAGAGATTCGTGGCCTCGCAGATGCTCCCAGCGGTCTTTGACCAGACGACGATTGATATCGAGGCGGGCGACTATACGTTCCGGGCGACGGGCTCGATTTTGAAGTTCGACGGTTATTTGAAGGTGTACCAGATTCCCGCGGCGAACACGGACCGCGAGGAAGACGAGAAGGATGACGAAGGCACGGGCATGGCACTGCCGCGCGTAAGCGAGGGGCAAGTGCTGAAGCTGGAGTCGATTCGGCCGGACCAGCACTTCACGGAGCCGCCGCCGCGCTACACGGAAGCGACGCTAGTCAAGGAACTCGAAGAAGACGGAATCGGCAGGCCATCCACGTACGCCTCCATCATCTCCACGATTGTGGAACGCGAATACGTGAAAAAGGATCAGGGGCGATTTACGCCGACCATGCTCGGCGAGCGGGTGTGTATGCTGCTGATCAAGAGCTTCGAGGACGTGTTCGACGTGAAGTTCACGGCACGGCTCGAGGAAGAGCTGGACGACATTGAAGAAGGCAAGATGCCGTGGCGAGAGTCCGTGAAGGAATTCTGGGAGAAGTTCATCGTTGATCTGGACAGGGCCGGCGACGAGATGGTGTCGTACAAAGCAGGCATTCCCACGGGCAAGAAGTGCGAAAAGTGCGGCCAGGGAGAGCTCCTGGAGCGCATCAGCCGCCATGGCTTCTTTCTGGGGTGCTCGCGTTACCCGGAATGCGATTTTATCCAAGATCTTTCCGAGGAGATTCCGGAAGACGCGGAAAATAAGATTGAGTATTGCGAGAACTGCGGAAAAGAGATGGCGCTGAAGCGCGGGCGGTTTGGAGCTTTTCTAGCCTGCACGGGCTACCCGGACTGCAAAACGACGCGGCGGCTGGTAGCGGGAACCCGCATTGCCCACCAGCCGGACGAGCCACTGGACGAGAAGTGCCCCGATTGCGGGGCTGGCCTGGTGAAGAAGCACGGGCGGTTCGGCGAGTTCATCGGTTGCTACGGGTATCCGAAGTGCAAGTACACGCGTCCGATCACCCTGGGCATCAAGTGCCCGAAGTGCGGTGAAGGCGAATTTGTAAAACGCGCAAGCATGGGCAAGGGCGGGCGCGGGCGTATGCGCGTGTTCTACGGCTGTTCGCGGTATCCGGCCTGCGATTACACTTCGCCGAACATGCCGATTGCCGAGCCCTGCCCGAAGTGCGGCGCCCCGTTCATCGTGGAGAAGAAGAGCAAGATTGGGCTGGTGCGCGCCTGCGTCAAAGAAGGATGCGACTGGGAAAAGCTGGCCCCCGAAGAGAAGCCGGCCCCGGAGGCGGAAGAAACGCCGGTCGCGGTAAAAGTTTAGACGGCTGCAGATATTGCGCCGAGACGCCAGCCGTGCCGGAAAAGCCAGGGTTAGCCAAAGCCCTTGCCCGGCAGGCAAGACTCTGCTGGAGAAAGCCCCCCTTTTGAGTGCGATAATTCCCAAAGGCTACATGCAAGCAGGGGTGTATCTGAAACGGAAGCACAGGCCAGAATGAAGAAGACTGTCGAGAAATATCTGGAGTACCTGCGGTCAGTGCGGAACGCCTCGCCACACACCTTGATCAATTACGGCAACGACCTGGAACAGTTCGTGACGTTTTTGACGCCGCCCGGCGTGGATACTCCGGGCGTGACGAAGATCGACCACCACATGATCCGGGAATTCATGGGACACCTGCACGAACTCGGGATGGAAAAGAGCTCGATCGCCAGGAAGCTGGCGGCGCTGCGTTCATTCTTCAAGTATTGCGTCAGAGAAGGACTACTTAAGGACAATCCGGCTCGCCTGGTGCCCACTCCGAAGCTGCCGAAGCGCATTCCTGCGGTGCTCTCCGCCGAAGAGATGAGCGGGTTTCTAGACCAACTCGCGGGGTCGCAGTATGCCGCGGCGGGCCGCAGAAACAGAAAAACGAAGCGCGGGGCTGGAAAGTCAGCGCCGGAGATGGGGATTATCAGGCTCGAGGATTCGCTGCTGCTGCCAAGAGACCGGGCTCTTTTGGAGCTGTTGTACGCGGCGGGGCTGCGGGTTAGCGAGCTGACAGGGCTGAACCTAGCCGACATGGATCAGAAGGAGCAGATGTTGCGCGTGCGCGGCAAAGGCAACAAGGAGCGCATCGTGCCGTACGGAGCGAAAGCGGCGGAGGCCCTGAGGAGCTACTGGCCGGTGCGGGACAAACTCTTGTACGAAAGTACGGCCATCCGGCAAAAGACGCATCCGGAAGCGGTGTTTTTGAACTATACCGGAAGGCGGCTCACGCAACGCAGCGTGGGAAGGATTTTGAAGAAATATGCGCGTCTGGTGAACATCAATTGGGATTTGCATCCTCATTCCCTCAGGCACGCGTTCGCAACGCACCTGCTGGCGGACGGCGCGGATTTGCGCGCGATTCAAGAGTTGCTGGGGCACCAGTCGCTTTCGACCACGCAGAAGTACACGCATGCGTCCATTCGCCAGTTGATGGACATTTACGACAAAGCGCATCCCCATGCTTAGAGGGCCGCGGGTGAACTGGAACCTGCGCAGTAGCACCTGCATCTAACCCGCAACACACCGACACCGTGGAACAGTGCAGGACAGAATTTCGTGGGAAGGGTGAGACTTGAGCGGAAGAAATGCCGGGTGGAGCGGGCTGGTGGCCTTCGGGATCGCCGCGGGTTTGTGGTTTGCCACGGGGATGTCAGTGCGCGCCCAGGATAACTACGAAATCCAAGTTTACGGCGCCGATACTGTGGATCCCGGGCACACCATGCTGGAGCTGCACAACAACTTCACCTTCCAGGGCTCGAAAACTTTTGAAGATGGTATGCGGCCCACGAATCATCAATGGCACGAGACGATCGAGATCACCCACGGCTTCACGGATTGGTTTGAGACCGGGTTTTACATTTTCACCGCGGCGCAGAATGGCTACGGCTGGGAGTACGTCGGCAGCCACATCCGACCGCGCGTGCGCGCGCCAAAAAAGTGGCATTGGCCGGTAGGCTTCAGCATCTCGCAGGAAATAGGCTACCAGCGCAGCCAGTTTTCGGTGGATACCTGGACGTACGAACTGCGGCCTATCGTGGATAAACAAGTGGGCCGCTGGTATTTCGCGTTCAATCCCAGTTTTGACAAATCCATCCATGGAGCGAGCGTAGGCCAGGGGTTTGTGTTTTCGCCAAATGTGAAGTTGAGTTATGACATCACGAAAAAGATAACGGCGGGATTTGAGTATTATGGATCGCTGGGGCCGGTGACTGAGCTTCGACCCCATCGCCCAGCAACAACAGCAGATTTTCCCGGCGATTGACCTGAATCTCTCGCCGAAGTGGGAAGTGAATTTCGGCGTGGGGGTCGGAGTGACCCGCTCGACCGACCATCTAATTGGCAAGATGATTCTGGGCTACCGCTTCGATTTTTGAGAGATATCTTCCGCCAGAGTCACCGGTCTGCTCCACAATAGGCAGTGAAGGCGGCAGGTTTTGCGGCCAGGTGAACGAAGAGGAGAACATTATGCTCGAACGGACGGGGCAGCGCATGAGAAAGCTGGGGATCGCGGTAGGAGTGCTGACGGCGCTGCTGTGCGCGATGGCGGCTCGCGCGGAAGACCGCACGGCAGAGTGGAACGCACTGGTGGATGAATTCCTGGAAAAAGTCTATTTCCCGCAAAATCCAAGTGTGGCAACGCCGGACGGCATTCATAAGTACGACGCCGAAATGGAGGAGTACTCGAAGGCGGGCATTGAAGATCAGTTGCACCTACTCCGCGAGTATGAAACCAAGGTGGCGCAGTTTCCCGCCGCCGGATTGCGGCCGGTGGATGCCGCGGACCGCGAGATCCTGCTGGGGCAGATTCGCAGCGAGTTGCTGACGAAGGGCACTCTGCGGCCACTCGAAAAAAATCCCGACGTGTATTCCGGAGGGGTGACGAACAGCGTGTACGTGCTGATGATCCGGAAATTTGCGCCGCCCGATGAGCGGTTGCGCAGCGTGGTGGCCCGCGAAAAGAAGATCGCCGGCATTTTGCAGCTGGCGCGCGAAAATCTGAGGAATCCCGCCAAAGTATCCACGGAAATCGCCATCGAGCAACTCCCGGGGATCATCGGCTTTTTCGAGAAGGACGTGCCCGCGGCGTTCGCCGATGTGCAGGATCAAGAATCGCGCGCGGCCTTTGCGAAAAGCAATGCGGAATCAATTGCGGCGCTGAGAAGCTATCTGGACTGGCTGAAATCGGATCTACTGGCCCGCTCCAACGGAGATTTTCGCATCGGCGGCGAGAACTTTTCAAAGAAGCTGCATTTCGAGGAGATGGTGGACACGCCGCTAGACCGGTTGGTGGAAATTGGATTGGCGGATATGCGGAAAAACCAGGCGGAATTTCAGCGCATCGCCAAAGAGCTTGACCCGCAGAAAACTCCAGAAGCGGTGTTGAGGGATCTGGCCGCCATGCACCCCGCGCCGGAGGCTTTGCTGGCCGCCTTTCGCGGCACCTTTGATGGGCTGATCGCCTTTATCGAGCAGAAAAAGATCATCACCATTCCCAGCGGGCCGCGACCCATCTTGCAGGAGACGCCGCCTTTCCAGCGGGCCACCACCACTGCATCCATGGATACACCAGGGCCTTTCGAGACCATTGCCAAGGAATCCTATTTCAACGTGACGCTGCCGGCGCCCGGCGACACCCCCGCGGACATCGCCAGCCTGATGGCGGGTTTCAATGTCGGGACAATCGTGAGCACCTCCACGCACGAAACCTATCCCGGGCACTATATGCAATATTTGTGGACCTCGCGGGCCCCGTCGAAATTGCGCAAGGTGTTCAATACCAATACGAATGTCGAAGGCTGGGCGCACTATTGCGAACAGATGATGCTCGACGAAGGCTACGGACAGCCGGGCACCGGCGCAAAAGATGCGCGTGAGGCCAAATACATCCGCTTGGGGCAGTTGCAGGATGCGCTGTTGCGCAATGCGCGATTTGTGGTGGGCATCCGCATGCACACGGGAAAGATGAGCTTTGCGGAGGCCAAGGAGTTTTTCGTAAAAGAGGGCTACCAATCAGCGAAGATTGCCGAGATTGAATCGAAACGCGGCACCAGCGATCCAACGTATTTGTACTACACGCTGGGAAAATTGCAGATTCTGAAGCTGCGCGAAGACTATCGCAAACTAAAGGGCGCAGAGTTCACGCTCGGGAAGTTTCACGATGAATTCATGAGCCAGGGCTTTCCGCCAATCGCGGTAGTGCGGCAGACACTCCTTGGAAATGACTCGCCGGTATTGTGAGAAGATTAATGCGACGCTGAGGCCATTCAAAAAGACTTGGGTCGCAGTCGTTGTGCTGCTACTTGCTCGCCCACTCATTCGACGCCGGCGCAAAACCAGCGACCCGAATAGGACTTTTGTAACGAAATACCCGCGTTGACGCTGATGCGCGGGGACACGTATAATAATGGTTTGTCTATAGCCTTTGGAGGGCAGATGTACGCCGTCATACAAACCGGGGGAAAGCAGTATCGTGTCGCACCCGGCGACATCATCCGCATTGAACGCGTCAGCGGTGAAGTAGGCGAGCAGGTGAAGTTCGGGACCGTACTGGCGGTCCATACCGACGACAAGAAGGTCCTGGCGGGTTCGGACGCCTCAAACGCCTCGGTCACCGGCAAGATCGTGTCACAGGGCCGCGGGAAGAAGCTCACCGTGCTGAAGTTCAAGAAGACCAACCAGTACAAGATTCAGCGGGGCCACCGGCAGAACTTTACAGCCGTGGAGGTCAGCGAGATCAAGCTGTAAATCGAGCGGCGCCGCGCTGGCGGAGCCGAAAAGAACAAAACGAGAGGGATTGCGTTATGGCACATAAGAAGGGCGGCGGATCATCGACAAACGGCCGCGATTCGCACGGGCAGAGGCTGGGCGTAAAGCGCTTCGGCGGGCAGTTGGTGAACGCGGGCACGATTTTGGTGCGCCAACGCGGCACCCGGCACCAGCCCGGCGAAAACGTCATGAAGGGCAAGGACGACACGCTGTTCGCCCTAGTGACGGGCTATGTCAAGTTCGAGGACAAGGGCAACCGGGGCCGCTTTATCAGCGTGACGCCTGCGGAAGCCGCCAAGGCCGCGAATTAAGATTGCAGAGTTCCGGGCGGCCCCGACTCTTGTCGGGGCCGTTTTTGTTTTAAGGCTGGCGGAGCGCGATGTTCGCAGAGATGAAAGTTTATGTTCGTAGATGAAGCCAAAATTTATGTGAAGGCCGGCGACGGCGGGAACGGGTGTATGGCGTTCCGCAGGGAGAAGTACGTGCCGCGCGGAGGGCCTTCGGGCGGCGACGGCGGGAATGGCGGCAGCATTTATGTGGAAGCGAATCCCAACGACAACACACTGCTGCGCTACCGCTACAACCGGGAATTTAAGGGCGAGCGCGGGCGGCATGGTGAGGGTTCCAACTGCACAGGGCAATCGGGCGGGGACACGATCCTGAAAGTGCCGGTGGGCACGCTGGTCTTCGACGAAGAAGGCGAGGGACTGCTCGCGGATTTGAAGAAGCCCGGCCAGCGAATCCTTGTGGCCCAGGGAGGAAAAGGCGGGCGCGGCAACCAGCACTTTGCGAAGCCGTGGCACCAAGCACCCAGGGAGAAAGAGGAAGGGCAACCGGGCGAGGAACGCCGGTTGCGGCTGGAGCTGAAGCTCCTGGCCGACGTAGGTCTGGTGGGCTTCCCGAACGCGGGGAAATCGACGTTGATTTCGGTGATCAGCGCGGCCCGGCCGAAGATTGCGAACTACCCATTCACGACGCTGGAGCCTAACCTGGGCGTGGTGAACGCGGACGGGGGCACGGGCGGCCACGGCAGCGAACTTGGGCGCACATTTGTGGTTGCCGATCTGCCGGGGCTGATCGAAGGGGCCAGCGAGGGAGCCGGGCTAGGCATTCGCTTCCTTCGCCATGTGGAGCGGACGCGGCTGCTGGCGCACCTGATTGACACGAGCGACACCGCGGAAATGGATCCTGTGAAGGCGTTGGAAATCATTGAAGGCGAACTGGCAGCGTTCAGCAGCGCCATGCTGGATAAGCCCATGATCGTGGTCGCCACCAAACTGGACGCGACGACGGACCGCACGAAGTTGGAGGAGTTGAGAAAGTTTTGCAGCCGAGAGGGGCCTGGAATTCCATGCGATTTCGGCGCCGACAGGCGAGGGCGTGAAAGTACTTGTGCGTGCGATGGCGGACGCACTGGATAAGATTCCAAAGGGAGAATTGGAGGATGTGGACACAGCTCCCGAGGCAGGTGTGGAGTATGTGGATATAGGGCCCTATGAAGACCCAGATGATTCTGAACCTGACGAAGACGGCCCGCCCGTCCCCAAGATTTCGTGAGAGAATTCCAACGCGACACAT
>CAWADS010000061.1:0-45627 GCA_963780785.1 Candidatus Acidiferrales bacterium | reverse complement strand
TTTCTTCAAGGTATCCTTCATCGTCGTGGCCTTGGCGTAGCTGAGCACGCGCGTGACGGTCACGGGCGCTACAGCTTCCGCTTGCGCTTTTTCCAGGTCCGCTGCGTTTCCGCTTCGTTCTTCAACGTCGCCCGGGTAGCCACGCGCAAAACGTTTCCGTTGAGTTGCTTGTCCAGACCGTTGTTCTGCAACACCAGGTCCAGCGCCTGATCCCACGGTACTTCGTCCAACACGATCGTCAGCGTGCCCTTCACGTTGGGATCCAACACCACGTTCAACCCGCTGATCTCGTGAATTAACCGGAAGAAGTCCTTCAGGTCCACGTCCTTCAGGTTTACCGAAATCGGTTCACCCGTGTAATGTGCCGCCGGGGCCGCCAAGGGCGACGCCGTCGTCTGCGAAGCCGCTACGGTGGTGGCGGCGTTGCTCGCCTGCTGCGCCGCCTGCTGTGCTGCCTGTTGCGTGTTTCCTGCCGGGGGCGCCGGCTCGGACTTCTCCTTCAGCGATGCCAGAACGATAGAGGGCTGGGTCAGTTCGTTTGGCAAGCCAAAGCGAGGAGCCGGTTCCTTCAAAGCCTTGGCCTGGTGCGGGCTCGCAAGCGGCGCGCTCGGCGCATAGGATATCTTTTGCGGCGTCTTTTCCACCGACGTGGACGTCACTGGCGCCACCAAATTCCCTTCCGCGGGCGCATTCTGCGCCTGGAAGTAAATCACGATCGCCGCGCCCTCATGCGCGATCTGGTAGGGCGCTGAAGCTGTCAGGTCAATCACGATGCGCGCCACGTCCGGACGGAATTGTCCCATCCGCACGTCACGCACCGGCGCCGCCACCCCAGGTATGGAACTCTTCTGCACGCCCATGCGCGCCCCGGCGAAGTCCAACACCAATCGCTCCGGGTTCTGCATCCGCGCCGCATGGACATCCAGGCGTCCCGCTCCTTCGACGCGAACGGCCGCGCGCTGCGGGTCCTGCGTAAGGGCCACGCTTGAAATCACTGCGGCGCTTGAGGGCGCAGCAGTGGCATCCTGTCCGCGAAGGGTAGCCGAGCTTGCGCCCAGCGCCACTGTCGCCAGTATCAGGCAGCCAAATCGAAAGGCCGGCCAGTTCGTCTTCATTGCTGTTCTCCTGCACTGGAGTAAATTCTCTTATTCACTTGCCGCTCCACGGGCTTCCCAAATGCGTCTTTCCCCATTTCGTGGAACGACACGTTATCCATGGCTATCTTTTCCACCCGTCCGTCGTACAACTGGTCGCCTTCCCGCAAGAAGTAGGTACGTGCCTGCGGATTGGTGACCACTGCGATCATCCCGTTTGGCGCACGCACGATTCCATCGAGCCGCAGCGAGGAAACCTGCAATCCCGCTTTGCCTGGAGGCAGATTCTTCGCCGCGTCGGCTGCCGCTTTATCGCGGCCCACCAGGGATTCGAACGGATCGCGGCGCGCCACTTTCTCTTCGGCCGGGGCCGCGCCCTCGGCAGGAGCCGCCGCCGCCTTCTTGACGCTGGTCTTCTGCGCCTTTGGAGCAGACTTCGCGGCAGGCTTGGCTGCGGCAGGCTTGGCTGCGGCAGGCTTGGCTACAGTAGGCTTGGCGGCAGCAGGCTTGCTGGCCGGTTTGGCCGCCGCTTTTGCGGCTGGCGCCGGTTTGGTCTGGGCGAACAGGCCGTTTCCGGCCGCCGCCATCAGCATCCCGATAACTAGTATGATCGCTCGACGCATGGCTCGCTCATTCCTGCTCACGGTTTTTTCACAGGCGGAGTTGATCCCTTCGCTCCACCCGCTCCCGGAGCCGTATCAGCCGGCTTCGTGAAATACGTTGTTACGGTAAAAGTTCCGCTCACCGTCGTGCCCGGGCGTATGGGGTACTTCACGCCATGCGTCCCCGCGGCATCATCGAATTGCAGGTCCCCGACATTGATAATCCGCGACAACCGGCTCAGCCGCCCGAAAAAGTCCAGAATATTAAAGTACGGGCCATCGACCTGCACATCAAACGGCATATCGTAGTGGATTTCCCGGGGCACGATCGGCTGGGACGTCAGCCGCCGCAATTGCACGTTCGAGGCGCTCGCCGCACCTTGCAACAGGCGGATGAATTCATCCACTTCCTTTTCTTCCGGCACGATCGTCTTCAGAGTGTCCAGTTGCTTGTTGAGCGCGTCCATCTGCTGCTTCAGTTCACCATAACGCTGCTTGTAAACCTGGAGTTGCGTGACTTCCTGATTCAGCTGTTGCCGCGCCTGCACCGCCTTGTCATAATCAGCGCGCTCCTGCGCTACCGGAGAACCCGGTACATACAAACCCGCCAGAACCAGTATCACCGCGATGGCCAGGGCTACCAGCCCCTGCATAATCACCGACATGTCTCGGAAAGGATTTGCCATGATCTTCCCTTATCCTTTCTTCGCCGGTGCGCTACTGGGCGCACTCTTTGCCGGCGCGCTTGCTGGCTTTGCCAGCGGCGCGGTGCCCGCGGGTCCGTTGGGCGCGATCTCCGCGCTAATCGAGAAGGTAAAGGTCTGGACAGCGGTGTTCCTGTCGTCCTGCTTCGATTCCTTAATCTCGACCTTCTGGAAGTAGCCCGATCGTTTCAGCGCGGTGATGAAGTTCGCCACGGAATTGATGGAAGCCGCCGCCCCTTCCAGGTTTATGGTCGTGCCTTTCTTCGTCATGGACACGAGCCAGAGGTTCTCCGCGCGCGAAACCGTGTTGGCCACCTGGTCCAGCAATTCCTGCCCGCCGGTGCGGTCGCGCTGCAATTGCTCGATCGTGGCGACGCGCTGCTGCAGCAACGCCTTCTGCTTTTCGAAGAACTCCACTTGCAGCTTGATCTGTTCCAACTCCGTCTTCTGGGCGCGCAGCTGCTTGATGCGGTTGTTCTCGTCATTCAGCTGCGTCTGCCAGGAGTGGTAGAAGTAAAACAGGAAGAGGCCGCCCAATAGCACGCCTGCGCCGATGAACACCAGCGGCAGTGCCGCCCCGGTGTCTACCGGCCGCCGTGCGCTTTTCGGCCGCGTTTGTCCCAATAAGTTTATGCGGATCATGGCTAGTCGAAGCTCCTCAATGCCAGTCCCACCGCGACAACCAACTTTGGCGCCAAATCCCGGATCTGATCCTCACTGTGTTTCCCTGGATTGATCAACACTTTCCGGAATGGATTCAACTCCTCCACCGGCATGGCAAATTCTTCTCGCAACAGATCCACCAGCCCCGGCACCCGCGCCGTCCCGCCCGCGACCATAATGCGCTGTATATTTTCGCCGCTGGCGGTGGCCCGGAAGAAGTCAAAGGTCTTCTGAATCTCCAGCGTCAAAATGTCAGAGACGCTGCGCAGGATCTGGCTCTTCTGCTCGTCGGTCACGCTGGGGAGCGTGTCGCCCTTCTTGAGGCGTTCCGCGTCATCGAAGCTCAGGTCCAGTTCCTTTTGCAGGGCGTCCGTGTACTGGTTGCCGCCAACGCTGACGTCGCGCGTAAACAACGGCACTCCGCCGCGAACGATATTGATGTTCATGACGCTGGCCCCGATGTTCAGCAGCGCCACCGTCTGCCCCGCATCGGGCTCGTAGTTCACTTCGAAGCAGTTCTGCAGGCCGAACGCGTCGATATCCACGACCACTGGCGTCTTGCCTGCCTGCGCCAGCACGTTGGTGTGGTTCAGAATCTTGTCTTTCTTTACGGCCACCAGCAACACGTCCATCTGGGAGTCCATGGCTTCCAGCAGCTGATAGCTCAAATTCACGTCGGCGATGTCGAAAGGAATGTGCTGGCTGGCTTCGGAGGGGATGCGGTCATACAACTCTTCTTCGGTCATCAGCGGCAGGGGAACCCTTTTCACGATCACTGAATGTCCGGAAACCGAAGTGGCCACGTTCTTGGTCTTGATGTGTTCGGTGTCGAAGATTTTTGTGATCGCGTTGGCCACCTGAGGCGCGTCCATAATCGCACCGTCCACCACGGTGTCCTGCGCCAGCGCTTCCATGCCGAAACTCACGAGCTCGTACCCGGCCTTGGTCGTCTTCAATTCCACGGCCTTGATCGAACTGGAGCCGATATCCAGTCCCACCAGCTGCTTTGCTTTCTTGCCCCCGAGTAACCACATATCGCGGCCTCTTTCCCTCACGCCTGAGCGAGTCTAGCGGCGCTTTGCCACCACTTGGCTCATCTTGCGCTCCATCCAGCGGTCCAGGATCGTCTTCCTTAGTTTCCAACGATTGCCTAGTTTAAACGCAGGTATTTCGCCCTCTGTGATGTACCGGTACAGTGTATCCGGACTGATGCCCAGATACTGTGACGCTTGTCGTACGTTCATCACTTCGCGCGATTCGCTCACGAGGAACGTCCACCCTGTTTCTATCACGCCCTTGCTGCCAGCGTGCGCCGCACCCCTCACTTCGAGCAATAATAATCCCGCCGGTGCGGCCCGTGGAAACTTTATGTCACCGAGACCCGCCGCCCGTCAAGCATTTCTCGTCTGCAGTTGTCCTAACAATGTAGTGAATCTTAGGCAGTTGACCTGGTATTGCAGGCAGGTCCCCCAACATGCAGTACTGCCTAGCGTTCAGTACCACAATAGATTGTATTTCCCCTCGCTTTCCACCCTGTCCCGCGGGACGGTTATCCTTTGCATGCAATCAACCGGCAAACACCCGGTTTCATAGGCCTTTCGCGGCCTTGCCGTGCTGGCTTCCGCTTTTCCCGATGAAAAGAGCGCCCGTGCCCGGCCCTCCCGCGCTACAATCCTCGGGCTCCCATCTCGCAGCACACGCGTCCGCGCGTCGAGGTTTTCATGAAACTCAATCATGCGCTGGCAATTGCTCTTCTCGCCTTCGCGCCACTCTTGGCTTCGACCACATTCCTGCGAGCGCGTGGCGACGCCTCAAAGCAGGCGTTGAGCACCGCGGGCTTTCTGGTCATCGCCAATCAGGGCGAGCACACCACGCTGCTGGTGGACCTTGCCACGCGCGAAACGCTGGCGCGCGTCGTAGTCGGCGTCAATGGCCATGAAGCCGCCGTCTCGCCCGACGGCCATTTTGCCTACGTTCCCATTTACGGCAACTCCGGCGTCGGGAAGCCCGGCACGGACGGCGATTCGATTGACGTCGTCGACCTGAGGGAACGCAAGCTCGCCGGGCACATTGCGCTTGGCAAACCTGTGCGGCCACATTGCGCGAAGTTTGCTCCGGACGGTTTGCTTTACGTTTCCGCGGAACTTTCCAACGCCATCTTCGTCGTCGACACAGCGGCCCGCAAGGTGATCGGTGAAATTCCCACGGGCCAGATCGAATCTCACATGTTCGTGATTACGCCAGATGGCCGCCGCGCTTATACCTCGAATGTCGGCGCCGGCAGCGTTAGCGTCCTCGACCTGCAGAAGCGCACTCTCCTGACCACCATCCCGATCGCCAAAAAGGTCCAGCGCATTTCGATTTCGCCGGATGGGCGGCGCGTTTACACGCATGATCAGGATTCGCCGCGTATCGCGGTCATTGACGCCGCCACCAACTCCATCGCCAACTGGATCGCCTTGCCCGCTACGGTGTACTCTTCCGCGCCAACTCCCGATGGGCGCTGGCTGGTGGCCAATGCGCCGTCAGGAAAATTGTTCGTTGTCGACACGGCAACATCCCAGGTCGCGCATTCCTTCGATCTCCCTCAGGCCACCGGAGAGGTCCTCGTGACGCCGGACGGTTCGCGCGCTTATGTCAGTTGCCCTCAAGCGGCCACGGTGGAAGTGCTCGATTTGCACACTTGGAAGTTGCAGGAACCCCTGAAGTTCACACCCTGGGTGGACGGCTTGGCATTCCTCGCCTCCACAAACTAAACGATTCTTGCGCGCGCGGGGCTGGCTAAATCCCCAGACTCTTCCACAGCCCCTCGACCCGCGCCTTCGTTTTCTCATCCATCAAAATTTCGCCCGGCCACGGCCGCGCAAATCCTTCGCTGGCCCACTTGCGCGTCGCGTCGATGCCCATCTTCGACCCGAAATCCTGCAGGCGCGCGGCGTGGTCCAGCGTGTCCATGGGCCCCAGCATGAATTGCACATCGCGCTCCGGATCGATGGCGCACAACGCCTTCCACACCACCTCGCGATAGTCGTGCACGTTCACATCGTGATCCACCACCACGATCACTTTCGTGAACATCGCCTGCCCCAGCGACCAGATCGCGTTCATCACTTTGCGCGCGTGCCCGGGAAACGATTTGCGAATGGCCACGATCATCAGGTTGTGCACAATTCCTTCCGCGGGCAGCGACACGTCCACAATTTCCGGGTGCGTCATTTTCATCAGCGGCAGGAACACCCGCTCGATCGCATACCCCATGAAGAAATCTTCCTGCGGCGGCGGCCCCACCACGGTCGTCAGATAGATCGCATCTTTGCGGTGCGTCACGCACTCCACGTGGAACACCGGGTATTCCCCTTCCAGCGAATAAAATCCCGTGTGATCGCCGAAGGGTCCTTCCGTGCGCATCTCGCTCAGGTTGACGTAGCCCTCTAGAACGATCTCCGCGTTGGCCGGAACCTCTAGTTCATTCGTTTCGCACGGCACCAGTTCCACCGGTTCCCTTTTCAGGAAGCCGCTGAACATCATCTCGTCCAGGTCCGGCGGAATCGGCAGAATGCCGCCCAGCGTGGTGGCGGGATCGGCGCCAATCGCGACGCTCACGGGAATGCGCCCTTCGGGATTCTTCGCGCGCGCACGCCGGAAATGTTCCGCGCCATGTTTTTGCGTCTGCCAGTGCATCCCGGTGGTGCGCTCGTCGTACACCTGCATGCGGTACATCCCCACGTTGCGCTTCCCCGTTTCCGGATTCTTGGTGAACACCAGCGGAAACGTGATGAAGCGCCCGCCATCCTGCGGCCAGCATTTCAAGATCGGAAAATCCAGCAGGTTCACGTCGCTGCCCTTGCGCACCACTTCTTTGCATGCGCCGTCCTTCACGCTTTTCGGAAAGAACGAGCCCAGCTCCGCCAGCTTTGGCAGCATCTTCAATTTGTCGAAAAGTCCCTGCGGCGTCTGCATATCCAGAAACCCGCGGATGCGCGCGGCCACGTCCTCCAACTTTTCCACTTCAAGTGCCAGCTCCATGCGGCGAACGCTGCCAAAGGCGTTGATCAGCAGCGGGTAGCGCGAACCTTTCGGCTTTTCAAACAGGAGTGCAGGCCCAAGCCCCGCAGGGGTTGGCCCTTCGTCCGCGGCTCCGCCTCCTGCGTTGTCCTTGTTTTTCTTCTCGGGTGTATCCTCGCCGCGGAGGGCCGCGCGGCGCAGCCGCTGCACCACCTCCGCAATCTCCAGCACCGGATCGACTTCTGCTTTCACGCGGCGCAGCTCGCCTTCGCTCTCCAGTTTCCGCACAAATTCCCGCAAATCGCGATTCGCCACTGCGCCCTCCGCTCACTCCACTGCCTCAAATCCCTCGCAACCGCCCACACTACCACGCCCCCGCCGAGCGCGCAAAAACTCTTCCGCCATCGAATCCTCCAAGTGCCTCAAGCCTTCTGAACCGCATGGACGGCATTTTATTTAACCTGATCGACCAAAGAGAACAGCCGCGGGCGCCCCACAATTTCGGTAGACCGTTCATTTGCGCAGCGGGCCGGGCAATGTGACAATATCTCCATGCCAAAATCACATTTTTATGCAGTGTCTCTCTTTGCGGCCGGCATTTTCCTCGCCGGCCACGCCGCGGCGCAGCAGACCCCGGCGTCCACTACACCACAATCTCCCGCCGCAACTCCTACTCCGGCGCCAAAGAGGCAGACGCCTCCCGCGGCGAAGAAGCCCGCAGCGACTCCCGGCGCCAAGACGCCCGCGCCGCTCACCCTGACCACCCCGAAAGACAAGACCAGCTATGCCATCGGCTTGAACGTCGGCAAGAACATCGGCAAGGGCGTGCAAGAACAGTCTCTGGACATCGATCAGGCCATTCTCCTGCGCGGCATGAAGGACGGGCTCGCTGGCGGCAAATCGCTGTTGACCGACGACGAAGTAACCGCCGTCATGATGGAACTGCAGAAGGAAGCGCGCCTGAAGCAGGAAGAGACGCGCAAGAAGCAGGAAGAGATCGCCAAGGCCCAGGGCGAAGTGAACAAAAAGCAAGGCGCCGCGTTCCTCGCGGAAAACAAAACCAAGGAAGGCATCGTGACGTTGCCTAGCGGCTTGCAGTACAAGATCCTGCAGCCGGGCACGGGCCCCAAGCCTACGGCCACCGACACCGTCGTGTGCAACTATCGCGGCACCTTGATCGACGGAAAAGAGTTCGACAGCTCCTACAAGCGCGGCCAGCCGGCTACCTTTCCTGTGGGGCAGGTGATCAAGGGCTGGACGGAAGCGCTGCAGCTCATGCCCGTCGGCTCCAAGTGGCAACTCTTCCTGCCGCCCGACCTGGCCTACGGCGAGCGCAGCGCCGGCCCGGACATTACTCCCTACTCAACTCTTATCTTTGAGGTAGAGTTGGTCTCCATCAAGCCGCCGGAGAAGCCCGCCGAGAAGCCTGCGGCCTCACCGGCAGACAAGCCCGCCGCCAATCCCGCGGACAAAGCCCCCGCTGACAAACCAATCGACAAGCCGGCCTCCAAGCCAGCCGATAAGCCCAGCGCGCCAGACGCGTCCACCGAAAAGCCCAAGCCGTGACGCTCTAGCCGTTGCACTGGCCGATCCCGCTTTGCGGAATCGGTCCTTGGGTTAGCATTTGCAATCGCCCGCGGCCAGGCGCTCGCCAATCTCTACCCTAATGTAAGCTGACCCACACTTGGTAAATGACCACCACAATCATAAACAGCAGATAGACCCGCAGAGACCACATCACGAACTTCTCAGGCCCTTTCAGGTGCCGCCTGGGAATCAAGTGCTTTTTCAGTCCCGCGAGTTGTTCCGGCTCGAGCGACGTCAGAACCAGTTCTTGATCGGAGGAGGTAACCGCACGGGGTCCTTTGTCTTTTGGGGTCATGCTTCGGTCCTCCTACTTTCCGCCTAGAAACGCGAAAACATGCGGCGCAATCACACTGAGGCCGAAGAGCAGGCCCGCCAGTGTCAGAAAAATGACGACGCCGGTAGCCAGCGTGTTCGCCCAAAGCGGACTCACAAGATCGCCCATGACTTCACGGTCATTCGCAAGCATGAACAGGAACAGCAGCGCGGGCGGCATCGCCAGCACCGCCACCACGTTGACCAGCAGAACCACATAGACCAGCGGCAGCCCGGGGATTAACACGATCGCTCCGGCGGTTGCCGCGCACAGGAACAACACGGAGTAGAAAGCCTTTCCTTGCGTCACAGGCAGGTTCAGGCTGTGCGGCCTGTGGACTACCTCGCCAAACGCATAGGCGGACGAAATGGAAATCGTCACGGACGCAACCATTCCCGCTTCCACGATGCCAAGCGCGAACAACGCCGCGCCGAATCGCCCGATCAACGGCTGCAGCGCCTGCGCGAATTCCGCTCCCTGAAAGTTCTCGGCCGTCATGTGGTGAGCAAATAGCGGGGCTGTTGCAATGATGGTTGCGACCGCAGCCGTCGCGGCCAAAGCAGCCCCGACGACCGTATCAATGCGGCCAAGATGGATGTCTTTTCGGGTGAGTCCCTTGTCCACCGTCGCGCTCTGTTGAAAGAAAAGCATCCACGGCGTCACGGTTGCGCCAATGTCCGCCAGTACGATGATCAGGGTTTCTTGGCTCAAACCGCCGGGGAGCGGCATCCAGGTGATGACTGCGTGACCCACCGAGTGCCAGTGCGGGTGCGTAAGAAAGGCAACGGGAACGAATATCAGATTGAATACGGCGATGGCGAGCAGGGTTCGTTCCCAGGTCCAATAACGGTGCATCGCAACCGCCGAACACAGGAACACGAGCGCGCTGAGGACCGCAGCCCACGGGGGCACGCCAAAAAATCCCAGGCCTGCGCGGATGGCAATGAACTCGGTGATCAGCGTCAGAAAGTTGCCAATGCCCAGGTCGATCATGGAGAACCAGCCCCAAAACGGCCCAAAGCGGTCAAAGATCAATTCCGCATGGCCGCGGTGCGTGGCGGATCCCAGGCGCATGGTCATCTCCTGTACGACGATGGCCATGCAAAAGGTGAGAATGACGAAGGGGATGAAGAATCCAAATCCAAACCGCGCGCCCGTCGCGGCGTAGGAAATCATGCTGGGGCCGTCGTTCTCTCCCAACATGACAAGAATTCCGGGTCCGACCAGCAGCCACAGCAGACGGAACTTCGAGAAGGCGCCCCGTTGGGCGCGCGCCGCAGACACGCGCACGCGGTCGTGCGCGCGATCGATGTCCTCATGCGTGATGAGGACGTCTTCCTGGGTGACACCCGGCGGCTTTGTCCTCGATAGGGGTCCTGCGCCCATCAGCTTTTCCCTCGCCGCGCGCGGAACATACTAATGCATTCCCGCGCAATAAAGCGCAGTATACCAGATTTTATTAACTGGGATTAACAACAGTTTTCTTAATGTTCTCGTGCCACCCAGATCTTCTCGGACGCCGGAGAACCCAGCGCAATGCGTTTGCTTGCAATCTTCAGAATGGCGGTCCCGTCGTAGTTCCGGGACTCCACTTTCAAATGCGTGCCCGGACGGATGCCTCTTTCTTCCAGGAATTCCAACAGCTTGCGGTCCCGTTCGTACACGCTGAAGACGCGGTAGGTTAGGCCCGCCTCGGCTTCGCTGAGCAAGCGCTGGCCTTTCCTTCGACGTTGCTTGGGGTTCATCACCGCCAGGCCGTTCCCGTGCGGACACGTTTCTTTATAGCCCAGCATCGCGACGAGTTTCTTCTCGAATGCCGGAGACACGGCGTGCTCCAAACGCTCGGCTTCTTCGTGAACTTCAAACCATCCCATGCCGAAAATCTCGAAGAGCATGCGCTCGATCAGGTGATGGCGAAGAATGGTACGCTCCGCGACTTTCCGTCCTTCGGAAGTCAGTTGAATGCTGCCTCTCTCCAGGGTGACCAGACCATCTCTTCTAAGCCGCTTGAGAGCAGCGGTGACCGCCGGGGGTGTCACGGAAAGCCAATGCGCCAGGAGCGCGGGGATCACCGTCTTGCCTTCCGCCTCCGCCTCGGCAATGGCCTTGAGATAGTTCTCTTTGGAAATGGTGATCATCATGATTTCGTCGCGTCGCTGTCGCTGCTAATACTTTACCACCAATCTTCGCGCGGCTGGCGTGGCCTGCCATTCATCGCTTCCAGCGCTGTCTTCTGAAGTGATATTCTGCCGCTTGAATCTCCCATCGAACCCAAACGATGCTATGAACGTCGCGACAATGAAAGCACCTGAGGAATTGACCACCGCGCGCCTGCTTCTGCGCAGGCCGCTACGCGAGGATGCGGAGCACATCTTTAGCCGCTACGCCTCCGAACCCGAGGTGACAATGTTCCTTAGCTGGCCGCGCCACACGACCATCGCCCAAACGCACGCGTTTCTTGAGTTCAGCGACCTCGAATGGGAGCGGTGGCCGGCGGGTCCTTACCTGATCGAGGATCGCGAGAGGAAAAAGCTTTTGGGAAGTACGGGACTCGCTTTCGAGACGCTGCATCGCGCTGAAACCGGGTATGTGCTCGCGAAAGACGCCTGGGGCTTCGGCTATGCCACCGAAGCATTGCAGGCGATCGTGCGGCAAGCAGACGCCTTGGAGATTGCCGTCTTATTCGCGCGCTGCCACCCCGGCCACAAGGTCTCTTACCGTGTACTAGAAAAGTGCGGGTTTGTGCGTCAGCCTGAACTCGTGCAAGTGACGCAGTTCCCCAACCTCGCGGGTGGTTCCCGCGCTGACGCCTTGTGCTTCGTGCGCGCATTTCGCCCGGCAACGATTTGACTCCACCCCGAGCGCGCAGCATGGAATAGGCCTCGGGACGAATCACCACTTTTTGTTTGACCTGTCTACCGCTTCAGGGTTGAGCCTAAGAAGGTAGGGATGATCACCGTTACCCAACTCGCGCGACGTTGCGGTCTCAGCCGGAGCACGGTGCTTTACTACGAATCGGTGCGGGTGCTCAAGCCCCCGCTGCGGACTTCGTCGAACTACCGTGCGTACAGCGAAAAGGACGTGGCGCGCCTCGAGCAGGTTTGCGTTTACCGCAACGCCGGCCTGGGGCTCGCTGATATCCGTGCGATTCTGGACCGCCCCGAAAGTGACGCGTCCGGAATCTTAAAGCGCCGTCTGGTGGAATTAAACGCGGAGATTCAAGCCCTTCGCGGCCACCAACGCGCCATCCTGAAGCTGTTGCAGCATAAATTTTCTTTCGGGAGGAAGAAAGTGATCACCAAGGAAAAGTGGGTTGCCATCATGAAGGCGTCTGGATTCAGCGAGGCCGATATGCGCAAGTGGCACGCCGAATTCGAACGCTCCGCACCGGAAGAACACCAGGAATTCCTGACGTTCCTCCACATCCCCAAAGACGAGATCCGCTCGATTCGCGAGTGGAGCAAAAAAGAACAACGCGCCTAAACTGGACGCCCGGCGCGGAAGGGCGGCTGGCCCCAGTTTCCTCGCCGCCTTCCCGCATTTCTCTCGCCGTTGTAGGGGCGTAGGCCTGCCCGCCGCATTCTGGAGGGACTCCTGCGCCCCAAGTCCGCACAACCCCCTGCCCTTGGCACCCAGAGTTTAGTTCGCATCTATCTCCCGAGCCGCACGCCCGCTCGAATATCGCGCTCTTGTTGCGTCCAACTCGCTTCCCTTCTATTCTGAATGTCCCACTACCATGAAGCGCATCTACCTCGATCACAACGCCACCACGCCCGTCGAGCCATCGGTGCTTGAGGCGATGCTGCCCTATTTCTCCGGCGAATTCGGCAACGCCTCCTCGATCCACACTTTTGGGCAGCGCGCCCGGGCCGCGGTGGAAACGGCGCGCGAGCAGCTGGCGCTTCTCCTGAACGCCCGGCCCCAGGAGATTGTGTTCACCAGCGGCGGCACGGAATCGGACAATCACGCGATTTTCGGAGTGGTTGCCGCGGCCTCGCATTCCCTCACATCTACCGAGCCAGCCCCGCACATCATTACCTCCTCGATCGAGCACGAGGCGGTGCTGAACACCTGCCAGGCGCTCGAAAAGCAGGGCGTCGCGATCACCTATCTTCCCGTGGACCGCGCAGGCTTGATCGACCCGGAAGCAGTGCGGCAAGCAATACGTCCCGAAACCATCCTGCTCACGCTGATGCACGCCAACAACGAGCTCGGCACGGTGCAGCCGCTCGCGGAAATTGGGCGCATCGCCACGGAAGCGGACGTCTATTTCCATACGGATGCGGTGCAATCCGTCGGCAAAATTCCCGTGGACGCGAAGGCGCTGCAGCTCGATCTGCTTTCCCTTTCGGGCCACAAGTTCTACGCGCCGAAAGGCGTTGGCGCGCTCTTCATCAAGGGCGGCACGCGGCTGCGGCAATTCCTCTATGGCGGACATCACCAGCGCGGCTTCCGGCCGGGCACGGAGAATGTGCCGGGAATCGTGGGACTCGGAAAAGCCGCGGAACTCGCGCGCCATTCCCTGCAAAGCGACGCGGCGCGCGTCACCGCGTTGCGGGACCGTCTGGAGCAAGGCCTGCTGGCGCGCGTCCCGGATGCGCAACCGAATGCGGCGAGCGCGCCGCGCACACCCAACACCAGCAACATCACGTTTCCGGGAATTGAAGGCGAAGCGCTGATCATCGCGCTCGATCTGAAGGGGCTGGCGTGCTCCACGGGAGCGGCCTGCTCCTCGGGCGCAGTCGAGCCCTCGCACGTCCTCACGGCTATCGGGCTGTCGGCTCCCGACGCGCGCGCGACCATTCGCTTCAGCTTGGGCCGCCACACCAGCGAAGCGGAAATCGCGACTGCGCTTGACATCGTCCCCGCGGCGGTGGCTCAACTTCGCCAGCTTTCGCCCACCTACCGCCGCGAGGTTTCGGCGTGAAGGTGGGCGGGAGAGCGGCTAACCGCGATCGTGGCTTGGTTCGTCAATCCGAGCGAAGCGAGGAATCTCTCTTGGGCGGAAACCCAAGAAAAGAGGGATTTCTCACTCCGCAGACTCCGTTCGGAATGACGGGGTGGTGCTTCGTCCGCAAGTAGTAGGCATTTATGGGGACCTGCTAAACACGATATGTCCAGCGAAGTTCAACTCGACAATTTGCCCGCGGCGAGGGAGCTGCAGCCCGGACTTGTCGCCGTGGCCATGTCCGGTGGCGTGGATTCTTCCACGGTCGCTGCCGTGCTCCTGCGGCAAGGGCGGCCCATCGTGGGGCTCACCATGCAGCTCTGGAATCAGCGGCGCTTGCCCGAACTGCAGGGCGATGGCCCGGCGCAGCACCGTTGCTGTTCGCTCGATGATGTGTACGACGCCAAGCGCGTGGCGCAGCACCTGAGCTTTCCGCACTACGTGGTGAATTTCGAGGAACAGTTTGAAGAGCGCGTGGTGCGGCCCTTCGTGCAGCAGTATCTTGCGGGGCGGACGCCCATTGCCTGCACGAATTGCAACACCGACGTGAAGTTCGAGCCGCTTCTGCGCATGGCGCGACAGATTGGCGCGGCGCGGCTGGCCACCGGCCACTACGCCCGCATCCGCAGAAACGAGCGCACCGGACGGCACGAATTGCTGCGCGCTCGCGATGATTCCAAGGACCAATCGTATTTCCTGTGGGGTCTGTCGCAGGAACAGCTTTCCCGCAGCGAGTTTCCCCTTGGCGAACTGACCAAGGAAGAAGTGCGCGCGCTGGCACGCCAAGTGCATCTGCCGGTAGCGGAAAAACCGGAGAGCATGGAGTTGTGCTTCGTGCCCAACGGGAACTACGTGCAATTCATCCATGCGTATTCGCGCGAGCGCGGTGAGCCCATTCACGACGCGGCGGGCGACATCGTCACCAAAGATGGCGCGGTGATTGGACGCCACACCGGCGTACACAATTACACAATCGGCCAGCGCAAGGGCCTGGGCTTCGCGGCAGGCAAGCCCGTCTATGTGCTGGCCATTGATCCGGAGAAGAACCGCATCGTCGTAGGCGAGGATGAAGCGCTGCGCACCAACACATTTGAAATCGAAGGCGTGAACTGGATTTCCATTGAGGCGCCCGCCGCGCCCTTGCGTGCGCTCGCGAAGATTCGCCACAAGCATGAACCCGCGGCGGCGACCGTAGAAGCATTGTCCGGCCAGCGCGCCCGCGTGACTTTCGATGCGCCGCAGCGCGCCATCACGCCGGGCCAGGCGGCTGTCGTCTATGACGGTGAGGTGGTTTTAGCCGGCGGCTGGATCAAATAAAAAGCGGCGCGAATTTTGCCCCTCGCGCCGCCGGAAATTCCCGCAGACTTGAATCTTCAGATAAACAATTCGTCTTCCTGCTCCACCGATTCACGCACAGGGTCCGCACCCCGCCGCGAGCGCAGCACATCCAACCCGATCTTGATTCCCTGCACCAGCGCCGACATTTTATGCACCGGCCCCCAGAACGTCCGCCGCACTTGCGTCCCGGCATCCTCGACGGCTTCGAGCGTTCCCGTCAGAATGCGGTCCACGCGAACCAACTGCCCGCGCAGACGGTCGGTAGCTTCCCCGACGACGCGATCCAGTTTCAGGGCCTGCCCGCGCGCAAGATACACAATTTGTGAAGCATCCTCAACGAGATTGGCGATCTTCGGCTGCGTGTCTTCCAGAAGGATCTGCGTGCGCGTAAGGATAGGACCCATGCGCGAGTGCAGATCGTTCACCACGCGATTGATGGATTCCGTGGTGCGCTTCAACTGCAGGAATAATGCGATGAGGATGCCAACTTGAACGACCAGCGCAACCGCTGCCACAATACTGAAGAACTCCATCCAGAATTGCATACACACCCCGCCCTCTCCGCGCCTTCCGCGGGAAATCCCCTGCGTACGGCCCGTGGGCCGTCAGGACTTCGATTCGCGCAGAAAAGCTTCGCGCCCGGCATCGACGGCCGCGGAAATCGAATCACGTTTGCGAGCGGCAACATCTTTGCCACGCTCGATCAGGTCGTCCGCGCGATCACGCAATTCCTTGGCCTTTTTCTGTGCAAATTCGCGTCCTTCGTCAGCGCGCTTGGTCAGATATTCCCGCGTCTCTTCGCCGGACTTGGGAGCAAAGAGCACCCCTAGCAACGCGCCTACGCCGAGACCCACGAGAAAGTAGGAAACCTTGGAACCCACATTGTCAGCCATAGAAACCTCCAAGGCAAACGTAGCACAGGGAAAAGGGGGCCGCAATGCATCTTAACCTGTATAATCAATGTAGACGGTTAGGCAAGCTCGCGTCCTTGTGCGAAGTGTCGCAGGATCTTTTCCGCACTTTTCTTTGATACCACTCGGCTTAGCTCATCTATCGTGGCGCGCTGCAGATTCGCGATGCTCCCGTAGCGCTGCAACAGGAGCTGGGTGGTTCGCGGACCGATGCCGGGAATTTCGAGGAGGGCGCTCTTGGTCTGGCGGGTCGCGCGGCGCTGGCGATGAAAAGTGACCGCGAAACGGTGGGTTTCGTCGCGAATCTGCTGGATGAGGTGCAGAACCGGGGAATGGCGATCCAAGGTTATGGGGTCATTTTCCTGGCCGAGAACGTAGAGGATTTCTTCCTGCTTGGCGATGCTGGCCATGGGCTGGTTGATGATCTGCAGGGCTTCCAGGGCTTGCGCCGCGGCGTGGAGCTGGCCCAGGCCGCCGTCGATGAGAATGAGTCCGGGCAAGGGCTTTTTTTCTTCCTGCAAACGGCGATAGCGGCGCGTGACCGCTTCGTACATGCTAGCGAAATCGTCGTTTTGCGCGCGAGGCCGGCCGGCGGGCGTTTCATCGCCGCGAATGATGAATTTGCGATAGTCCGATTTCTTCATGCGGCCATTTTCCCAGACGACCATGGAAGCGACGGTATCCGTTCCCTGGATGTGGGAGATATCGAAACTCTCGATGCGCTTGGGGTCTTCGGGAAGATTGAGCGTGTTTTGCAGCGCCTCGGTGATGGCTTTGGAGGTGGGCTTCAACACGCGGAAGCGCTGCTCGAAGGAATGTTTGGCGTTGCTTTCCACGAGATCGAGGAAAGCGCGCTTGCTGCCCCGCATCGGCGTGTGAATTTCCACTTTGTGGCCGGCGCGCTCGGAGAGAGTGTCTTCGAGCAAGGCGCGGTCTTCAAAATCGAGGGGGACGTGAACCATTTTTGGCAGGTATTCCGCGTCGAGATATAACTGCTTGAGAAGCGAGGGCACGAATTCGTGGGGATCAAACGCTTCCAATTCTTCCCAATAGAATTCGCGGCGGTCAACGACGCGGCCTCCGCGCAAGTGAAAGAGATTGGCGGCAACGAGAGGCGGTTCGGCGTAGTAGGCCAGCACGTCGGTGTCGTCGCCTTGCGCGGAGGCAATGCGCTGGCGCTCCTCGATATCTTCGATGGTGCGCAGAAGATCGCGATAGGAGGCGGCTTCCTCGAAGTGCTCCTGTTCGGCGGCGGCCATCATGCGCGCTTCGATGCTCTTCATGAGGTCGTGGCGGCGGCCATCGAGAAACATGCGGACATCGTGCACGGCTTCCGCGTAGCGGGCGTCCGTGGTAAGGCCGGCGACGCAGGGTCCGAGGCAGCGGTGAATGTAGTACTGCAAGCAGGGGCGCGGGATGATTCTTCGTGAGATCGACGAAGCACGAGGGAACAAGAAAGCGCTTGTGAATGAAATGCAGGATGCGGCGAGCGAGGCTGGAAGGAAAGTAGGGGCCAAAATAGAGCGAGCCGTCTTTCTTGACGCGGCGCGTGAAATAGACGCGGGGATATTTTTCGGACAGCGTGAGCTTGATATAGGGATAGGTCTTATCGTCGCGAAGGACGACGTTGAACTTGGGCTTGTACTGCTTGATGAAATTGTGTTCGAGGGCGAGGGCTTCGCGCTCGTTGGCGACGACGATGGTTTCGAGATCGGCGATTTCACGGGCGAGCGAGCCGGTTTTGGCGTCGGCCCAGCGCGACTCCAGGAAGTAGGAACGCACGCGGTTGCGCAGGGAGCGCGCTTTGCCCACATAGACGACGGTGCCGCCGGCGTCCTTGAAGAGGTACACACCGGGCTGTTCGGGGAGCAGAGCGGCTTTTTCGCGGGGTTCCATGCGGATGGAAGTGCGGCGCAGGTTCGGCCGCCATGCTTATTTTACGGCCAGGGGCGGCGCAATGCGAACCGGGGCTCTACTATTCGTCGGACTTGGGCGGCGGGAGGCGGTAGGCGTCGAGAATGTCCTGAAGGGTGATGACGCCTTCGAGTTTGTGGACGTTGGCGCGGCTGACCACGGGCAGGAGATCCAGTTGTGTCGCGCCCATGCGTTCGAGTGCGAACGGGAGGGGCTGATCGGCGTGAACATGGGGAAACGAGCCGGGCTCCACGATGTCGCGGATGTGGCGAGTGGGTGGACCGTCGGCCAAGGCCTTTTGCAGCGTGTTGGAATCGAGCACCCCAATGACACCAGAGTCATCGAGGACAGGCCAGGTGTGCAGCGAATCAAGACGAGTAATTTCCGAGGCTTGCTGAAGGGTCAGCTGCGCGGACAAAGTCTCCTTGGCGGGCTTCATGCATCTGGAAGACCTGGCGCTGGCCTTCGAGGCTACGCGAATGGGCGCTGGGCAAGTGAATGCCATCCTGGCGCGCGAGGACCTCGTAGATGGGTTCACGCTGGAATCGCGAGGAAATAAAAAAACTGACCAGATTGGAGATCATCAGGGGGACGATGACCGCGTAGTCTCGCGTGGTCTCAAAGATCATCACCACCGAGGTCATGGGAGCACGCACGATTCCAGCAAATGCCGTGCCCATGCCGACCAAGGCGTAAGCCCCGGGAGAAGCCACATGGCCGGGCAGAAAGTGTTGCGCCACCGTACCAACGACGCCGCCCAGCATCGCGCCCAGAAACAGGCTGGGGCCGAAGATACCGCCAGCGTTACCGGAGGCGTAGCTGAAGGTGACGGCAAAGAACTTCAGGACGAGGAGAAGGACCATGAGCTTCACGGCCATGCTCCCGTTTAAAGCACTGCCAACGTGCTGGTAACCGACGCCGAGCACCTGGGGCACGAACCAGCCCATGACTCCGACGAGGAGTCCTCCTGCGACCGGCTGGAACCAAAGCGTCTTGCGCGGAAAGTTCAGGAAGCGTTCGCGCAGGCCTGCGAGCACCTTGGTAAAGGCCACCGAGACAAATCCGCCGACGACGCCCAAGACAGCGTAAATGGCGAATTCCCAGGGGCTCACCAGTTGATATTGCGGCACCTGAAACAGCGGATTGTTGCCAAGGAGAAGCCGCAGCATGGCCCAGGAAGTGGCGGAGGCCAGAACAACGGAGCCGAGGACGGGAGCATGAAGATCCCCTACGACTTCTTCCAAGGCGAAGAGCACGGCGGCGAGAGGCGTATTGAAAGCCGCAGCGATCGCCGCGGCGGCGCCGACCGGAATCAGGGCCTTCACTTTTTCGGGGCGCAATCCAAGCTTTCGGCCAAGAACGGAAGCAATCCCCGCGCCCACCTGTACAGCGGGGCCTTCGCGGCCCAGAGGGATACCGCTGGCCAGGGTGACGGATGTGCAGAAGAACTTGCCGAGGACGGTGCGCAAACTGATGCGGCCGCCGTGCGCGTAGAGAGCGGCCTTTGTCTGAGGGACGCCGCTGCCGCGAGCATTGGGGAAAAACCGGTAGAGGAGGTAGCCCATGCCCAGGGAGCCGACGACCGGGACAACGAGGCGCCGCCAGGGGGCTCCCCCGGCAGGATAAAGGCGCGCGCCGAAGCGCTCCGTGATGAGGATAAAGGCAACCACGAGCAGGCCGACGAGGGCGCCGATCAGGAGCGTGAGCACGAGGAAAACCTGCTCCTCGCGGTCCTGAACGAGGGCGGTCCAATGGCGCAGCGGCGATTTCCAAATGGCCCTTTCGTGGGGCTCTTCCTGCATGGCCTGGCGCGTTCTCCCTGACTTCAGTATATCGTACTACGATATGAAACATTATCCTGCCTGCAACGCGGTTGGAAATGCCGGCGGCGGCGGAGTCGTATATACTGAGGACTGCCGCATGCTGCGGCATCACTCCCTGAGAAAAGAGGAATCCCTACGTGAAAGCAAATCTTGTGTTGCGGCTCGCGTCCGTTGCGACTGCTGGCCACGGCGCTGTTGTGCCCCGCCGTGCGATCCGACGAAGGCATGTGGACCTTTGATAATCCTCCCCTGAAACAACTGCAGGAAAAATACCATTTCACGCCGAGCCAGCAGTGGCTGGATCATTTGCGCCTGGCGAGCGTGCGCTTGAATGACGGCGGATCGGGATCGTTTGTCAGCGCGCATGGGTTGTTGCTGACGAACCATCACGTGGCGCGCGGGCAACTGCAAAAGAACTCGACCGCGGAGCACGATTACATTCGCGACGGCTTCTATGCGGCGACGCCGGAGCAGGAGATGAAGTCGCAGGACCTGGAGGTAAACGTCCTGGTCTCGATGGAGAACGTGACGGACAAGGTGAGCGCCGGAGTGAAGGGCGCAAAGAATGCGGAAGATGAGTTTGCCAAGCGCAAAACCGTGATCGCGGATATCGAGCGGGAGAGCACGGAGAAGACGGGCTTTCGCTCGGATGTGGTGACGCTGTATCAGGGCGGCGAATACTGGCTGTATCGCTACAAGAAATACACGGATGTGCGGCTGGTGTTTGCGCCGGAGCAGCAGACGGCTTTCTTCGGAGGCGACCCGGACAATTTCACGTATCCGCGGTATGACCTGGACATGGCGTTGTTCCGCGTGTACGAGAACGGCAAGCCGGTTGACAGCAAGGACTACCTGAAATGGAATCCCAAGGGCGCGGGCGATGGCGAGTTGGTATTCGTCTCCGGGCATCCGGGATCGACGTCGCGGCTGGATACCTACGCGGAACTGGAGAGCCTGCGCGATTCCCGGGCGCCCTATGTGCTGCAGGACCTGAAGCGGCGCATCGCTCTTTTGAAAGAGTATTCGGCGCGCGGACCGGAGCAGGCGCGCCAAGCCGCGAGCTTGATTTTTGGTCTCGAAAACAGTTTGAAGGCGTGGCAGGGGCGTTACGACGGATTGCTGGACAAGAACGTGATGGACAAGAAGCGCAAGGACGAGGAGGAATTCCGCGCCAAGGTGAAGGCGAATCCCGAATGGCAGAAGGAGTACGGCGGGGCGTGGGATGCCATCGCGCACGCCAGTGAAATCGAGAAGCCGCGCATCAAGGAGCAGTATTTCCGCGCGACGGATTCGCAATTGTCCGCGCTGGCGGTGATGCTGGTGACGTATGTGGCGGAAATCAAAAAACCCGACGGAGAACGGCTGGAAGGCTTTCACGAATCGCAATTGGACTCGCTGAGGCTGCGGCTGTTTTCCCCGGCACCCATCTATCCGGAAATGGAAATCGCGCGGATGACGAGTGCGTTGGAAGCCGGGCTCAAAGAACTGGGGCCGAACGATGCGTGGCTGAAGGCGGTCCTGGACGGGCGATCACCGAAAGATGCCGCGACGCAATTGATCACCGGAACAAAAGTGGCCGACCCGGCGTTTCGTAAGAGTCTGGTGGAGGGCGGAAAGGCTGCCGTGGACGCTTCCAGCGACCCGATGATCGCGATGGCGCGCCGGATCGACCCGATTCGCCGCGAACAGATCAAATGGATCGAGGATAAGGTCGAGAGCGTGGAACAACGCGCGGGCGAGCAATTGGGCAAAGCGCGATTCGCGGCTTACGGCAAGACAACTTATCCGGACGCGACATTCACGCTGCGGCTGTCCTACGGACAGGTGCAGGGCTATGCGATGAATGGAACAAAGGCGCCGTACAAAACGACGTTCTACGGTTTGTACGATCGGTCAGCCAGCTTTGACAATAAGGGGCCCTTCGAATTGCCAAAGCGATATGTCGAGGGGAAAGACAAGCTGGACCTGACGACCCCGGTGAACTTTGTCACCACGAACGACATCATCGGCGGCAATTCCGGCTCTCCGGTGGTGAATCGTAACGGGGAGATCGTCGGGCTGGTGTTCGACGGAAACATCGAGTCGCTGGTCGGGGACTTCGTTTACGACAGCACGGCGAACCGGACCGTGGCCGTGCACACGGGCGCGATGACCGAGGCGCTGACCAAGCTATACGGTGCGCAGAAATTGGTGGACGAGCTGCTTGGCAAATAACCCAGGCAACTTTTTCCGCGGTTTGCGGAATCGCAGAGGGGTGAGAAGGTAACGCCGTGATCCTCTGGCGAAAATTGCTCGTGCTGCGTCTCTTGGCTGGGGTGGGGCTGTGCTTCGCGGCATGGCCCGCTTTGGCGCAAGATGCGCCAGCGAACGCTCCACCGAAAAAACAAGACGCGCCTAAGCCCAAACCCAATACCGATTCAGCGGTGCAATCCGCGCCGGACCAGCCGAAGTGGGATCCTTTGCGCGCGGAAAAGGACATCGAAGTCGGGAAGTACTACATGAAGAAGGGGGATGTGGACGCGGCGATCGACCGCTTTCAGGATGCCACCGACGCGAAACCCGGCTACGCCATTCCCTTCCTGTACCTGGGCGAAGCGTACGAGAAAAAGGGAAAGAAGAAGCAGGCGGTGAAGGCCTACCAGCGCTACCTTGATTTATATCCTCATGCGGAAGATGGCGACAAGATTCGCAAGAAGATTGTGAAGCTGCACGAAGAGATCGACAAGGAACGGAGCTGAGGAGAGTGCGGCGAGAGCCGCGGCCAGCAGAAATGCGGCTTCTCTCGCTTTTTGCTGCTTTGGAATCACGCGCGCTGGCTCAGTTTCCAGTTTGCGGCGCACTCGGAAGTTACGGTTAGTTAAATCACTGCACCCGCACTGGCGGCGGCCCGGAAGTATTATGGGTCAAGGAGTAGGGACCCGTGACCACGCGTCAACACAAGGTTCACACTCAACTCGGCCGAGCCGCAGTCCAGATCTTTGCCGCCAATGATCGCATGAACCAGGCTCTTATCGAACATCTTGACCCTGCCGCCTGGAGAGCCAAACCGCCCGGCAAGGCCCGCACCATTGCCGCGATCTTCACGCACATGCACAATGTCCGCACCAAGTGGCTCAGGCTGACAGCTCCGCACTTGAAGGTTCCTCCACAGCTCAATCGCGCGCACTGCACGCCGCTGCAGGCCCGCAGGGGATTGGCCGAGAGCGCCGCTCGCTGCGCGGAGATGCTCGCGGAAGCGCTCGGAGGCAGTGGGGGCCGCATCGAGAAGTTCCTCAGAGACGGCTGGGCTAAGCCTTGGCCGGTTGGCCCGGAAATGCTGTGCTATATGCTTTCTCACGAAGCCCACCATCGCGGGCAGGTGTGTATGCTCGCGCATCAGCTCGGATTTCCGTTGCCGAACAAGGTGGCGTACGGGATCTGGAATTGGGAAAAGCTGTGGAAAGAGTGCGGGTCGCCGCGCGGCCCCGGCGACGATTCTTAAGGAATCGTTCAAGGGCACAGGCCGTCCGGGGACGGGCTGCGATCGTGGAGACATCGAGGCTCAGCCGTTGGAGGTTGTTGTAGAAGCTCCGGGCGGCGGCCAGAAGCGGGCTTCCGCCTCCTTCATGCGGCAGGCACAAGGCGGCCGCCACAAAAGCAAATCGAAAAGAAGAGTCGCGGGGCTAGCGGGCGAGATGGTCGAGGACTTTGCGGGCCAGGGTGAATTGATCAAAGCGCTTCTCTTCCGCGCGGAATTCCGGCGAGTGGGAAAGGAGCGTGCAGCCGGAGCGCCGCGTGGGATGCTTGACGTGCAGCATCTCGTGATACAGAACATACTCGACGACAAATTGCGGGATGCCCGGCCGGTCCATGCGCCGATTCAGCAGAATCTGATTGGGCCCGGGGTCATAGCAGCCAAACTGGCGGCGCCAGCCGCGGACACTCCAGCCGATGTGGGGCCGGCGGAGTTCTCCGCTGAAATATTTTGAGTTGAGCTGGTCGAAAAGCGCGGCGAGATCGTACTGGCGGCCCTGCGGCGCGGCGTGTTTGGGGCGTACGCGGCGGCTGCGCATGCGGCTGATACGGGAGCGCGTGCGGCCGGAACGCGCATAGGTCAGGTAGGGCTGGTCCAGCGCGCGCGGCAACCTGCGGCGAAAGACCCGCGAAAGAAGCAACGCCGCGGCGCTTTCCAGAACCCCCAAGGGAGCGCGGCTGAGCAAATCCGAAAGCCGCACGATGAGCATATCTTCACGGCGGCGAATGGTCAGAACCAGGCTGCTGTAAGGGTAAAATTCCACACGAAAATTGGGAGGGCGCCCCTCGCATCCGATGCGTGTGAAGACGCGGTGGAAAAGGGCGACGCCACCGGGGACCTGATTCGAGTTGCGGATTCTGGGGCTCAAGTCTTGCGCCTCACGGGTGGCGGCGCCGCTTTTTTCTTGGCCTTCTCGGCTTCGTTGAGCGCATCCTGCGTACCTTCAATGGCGTCGTCGAGATTCTCTTTGTAGATTTCGAGTTCCGGGCCTTCGGCGGCGTATTTCCGCAGGATGGGAAGAAACTCCTTGGCTTTTGCGGCCATCAGGTCGATGCCCTGACGGATGTTGTCCTGCTTTTCAAGGCCCAATTGGATCAGATCGGCAGCGTCATCCACACACCCAATATACGAGTTCATCAAGAAGTTGAGCATCTCCGTGTGCTTATAGGGTGACGGGTGTTCGAGTTCGTACTGAAACTTTTTCAGGCGGTCGTCGGCAAACGTCAGAAAAAGCGTGATGCGCTCGTTGGCCGTTTCGGCGTCACGAATCTTGTCCGCTTCCAGCGCAGAGAGGTAATCCTTATCCGGGCGCTGCGCGCGGGCCGCACCAGGAAAACAAACAACGGGCAGCAGCAGTAGGGCGAGCCTGGGAATGAAGTGTCTGGATCTCATGGTTTCGCCTCCGGTGGAGAGGGGATCTTCTGGGGATCCTTGGTGCGGCGGGGAAACAGCAGATGAATCAACTCATCATCAAGGGAGATGAGATCCTGCCGGACGAGTTGCAGTGGCGGGCGCACGGGATCAGGAACCGCTACCAAAGTTTCCTCCACTTCGCGAACGGCGCGGCGAATCTGCAGTTCCAGGTGGCGATAACTGGTGCCGTGGCGGTCGGGGTCCGGCTCCTCCTTCCTGAGAAGCTCGAACGCGGTGCGGACGTTGTCCCGGTACTTTTCAAAAATGAAGCCCACGATTGTGTAATCGCCCGCCTGTTCCGCTTTGTCGGCGGAGTCAAACATGGCCAACCCCAGTTTGTCGAGGGTCTTGATCTTGGCCGCCGCACGGGGATCGCGATCGAAATGCTCCTGCAGATCCTTGACCTTGTCGGCGGCAAAAAGTGAGGAGCACACTAGAAGGAAAACAACCAAGGCGAACGCGGAAATTACCGGGCCTGGATTCCCTGCCCTACTTCTTGTTCTGGGCCCGTTTCTCAAGAACATGGATGCGCTGTTTCGCCTGCCATACCTGGTTAGGATTCTTGTCCTGATCGAGTTCCAGAAACTTTCGATACGCCTCGAGAGCAGGTTGAACCTGATCAAGCTTATCGTAACAAAGTGCGCGAATAAACCACTGCCCGGCGTTAAGCGTCTCCATTTTGGCAATCAGGTCGAGCGCGGACAAGGTGGCCGGGTAATTCTCGCTGAGGTAAAACACGGAGCTGAGGTCTTTCCAATAGCCGAGATTATTGCGATCGAGCCGAAGCGCATTCTTGAGTTCTTGTTCCGCAGCGGGAAAGTCGCGCCTCTCCAGCAGAACATGACCCAGACCCCCATGGAGCGGGGCATCGTTGGGCGCCAGTGCGACGGCCTGGCGAAGCGTGACGATGGCGTCGTCCAGTTTCTTCTGGGCAATCTGAACGTCGGCCCGGAGCTTCAGAGTCTCGACGCCGGGCCGCTGGCCTGCGGAGGCGCGATCGATTTCGGCGAGCGCGGCGTCGTACTGCTGCTGCTCGATCAGAATATGGATCAAGCGGTTGCGCGCGGCAGCGTCATGCGGCTGCGCGGCCAGATAGTTGCGGTAGGCGTCGGCGGCATCGGGCTTCTTCTGCGCGTCGAGGCTCTGCGCCAAGCCCTGCAGTGCCGTGAGTGATTGCGGCTGAATCTCCAGGGCGTGGCGGAATTTGGTTTCCGCATCGGCGGGGCGCGCATTGCGGAGATACATGGCACCGAGGTGGGTCACGGCCTCGACATCGTTGGGGTCGAGGTGCGAAGCTGCTTCAAAGGATGCGGTAGCTCCCGCAGCATCTCCGGAACGTTCCAAGGCCAGGCCCAGCAAGAAACGGGGACGCGTCTGCGAGGGCAGAAGTTCCGTAGCCTTGCGAAGCGGAGCGACTGCGGCGGAGGGGTCCTTCTCGAGGAGGAGGATGCCCAGGTTCAGTTGCGCTTCGGCCATTTTCGGATCGAGTTCGGCGGCTTTTTGATATTCCGCGCGGGCTTCGTCCATGCGTTTCAGCGCGGTGAACGCATAGGCCAACTGAAAGTGCACAAAGGCGACGTCCGGCTTTTCGGCGAGAAATTTCTGCAACGGGATGAGCGCCGCTTCGAACTCATTTTTGTCGAGGTCGGCCTGGGCTTCGTCGAGGAGATCATTCAGAGGATTGCGGAGCTTTTGTGTTTTCGCTTGCGCGGGCTTGTTGGGCGCGTCCTGGGATTGCAGCGAAAACAAGGGCGGCGGGGAGTGTGGGCGGCCGCACGATCAGGGAAAAGGATTCCGGCCGCGGCGAATGCCACGACACACGGCCAGAACATGCGATGACGGTGCTTCATGGCTCTATGGGAGGCTGCTTCGCCGCCTCGCTTTTCGCAGGCGCAACTCCCGGTGTTTTGGATGCGCCATTGGAGGAGCGTTTTGCCTGTGCGTCTCCATTGCCGAGCACACGCGCGAGATACCGCCCGGTGTGCGACTGGGCATTGCGCGCCACCTGTTCGGGCGTGCCGGTGGCGATGATCTTGCCGCCCTGATCGCCGCCTTCCGGGCCGAGATCGATGAGCCAGTCCGCGGCTTTGATGACGTCGAGATTGTGTTCAATGACCAGGAGCGAGGCGCCCGATTCCAGGAGCTTGCGGAAAGCGGCCAGCAGCTTGGCGATATCGTCAAAATGGAGGCCGGTGGTGGGCTCATCAAGAATGTAGAGGATGCCGCGGTTTTCGGTGCGTGAAAGATGGGCGGCGAGTTTGAGGCGCTGCGCTTCGCCGCCGGAAAGCGTGGTGGCGGACTGGCCGAGGCGGAGATAGCCAAGACCAATCTCGTTGAGGATGCGAAGTTTCGTGACGATTTTGGGGAGATTCACGAAGAAGGCCAGGGCTTCGCGCACGGTCATATCGAGAACATCATGGACATTCTTGCCGTGGTAGCGAACGTCGAGAACGCTGCTCTTGAAGCGCTGGCCGCGGCACTCCTCGCAGATCAGCTCGACGTCGGCCAGGAACTGCATTTCAACGGTCACGGTGCCATCGCCCTGGCAGGTTTCGCAGCGCCCACCGGGAACATTGAAGGAAAAATGGCCGGCGGAGTAGCCGCGGCGCTTGGCGTCGGGCGTATCGGCGAAAACGTCGCGGATGGCATCGAAGGCTTTGAGGTAGGTGGCGGGATTGGAGCGCGGGGTGCGGCCAATCGGCGATTGATCGACGATGACGAGGTCCTGAATGTACTCTTCGCCATCAAGGCGATCGCAGAATTCCTTGATGCTGGCGCCGCTGCGCTGCGCCGAGAGCGCCCGATAGAGGACGTTGTGAACGAGCGTGGATTTGCCGGACCCGCTGACGCCTGTCACGACGGTGAGAACTCCCAGCGGAAGCATGAGGTCCACATTCTGGAGATTGTGCAGGGTCGCGCCGCTCAGACGGAGAAATTTTCCGGCGGGCTTGCGGCGATTGGCGGGAACGGGAATGCGCAATTCGCCGTTGAGATAGCGGCCGGTGATGGACTTGGGGTCCTTGAGAATTTCGGCGTAGTTGCCGGAGAAGAGCAGCCTGCCGCCGAGTTCGCCCGCGCCGGGACCTAGATCGAGGATGCGATCCGCGGCTTGAATGGTGTCCGGATCATGCTCGACGACGAGGACGGTGTTGCCGAGATCGCGGAGACTCTTCAGGATGTCGATGAGGCGCTGCGTGTCGCGCGGGTGCAGGCCGATGGAGGGCTCGTCCAGAACGTAGAGTGCGCCGACGAGATGCGAACCCAGCGACGTGGCCAGTTGGATGCGCTGCGATTCCCCGCCAGAGAGAGTGGAGGTCAGGCGGTCGAGGGTGAGGTAGTCGAGGCCGACTTCGTCGAGAAATTGCAGGCGGGAGCGAATCTCTTCCAGGATTTTATCGGCGATTTTGGATTGCGATTCGGTAAGGCGCAGCTCCAGGAAAAACTTGCGCGCTTCCTTTACGGTGAGCT
Organism: Candidatus Acidiferrales bacterium; assembly: GCA_963780785.1. GTDB lineage: Bacteria > Acidobacteriota > Terriglobia > Acidiferrales > UBA7541 > Acidiferrum. The sequence continues at coordinate 17,330 of CAWADS010000061.1, read as the reverse complement.
TGCAAAGCTCCGTGATGGATTTGCCGGTGATGCGCACGGCGCGGGCTTCGGCGCGCAGGCGCGTGCCGCTGCATTCGGGGCACGTGGCGTACCCGCGGAAACGGCTCAAAAAGACGCGCACGTGGAGTTTGTACTTTTTGCGCTCGAGCCAGTTGAAGAAGCCCTTTACGCCGTCGAAATCGTTTTCGGGATCGCCTTCGAGGATCAGGCGGCGCTGCTCGGCGGTGAGTTGGCGCCAGGGAACGTTTGTGGGGATGCCGCGCTCGCGCGCCCATTTGCGCGCTTCCTGGAAAAGGACGCGGTAACGCGGCTTGGTCCACGGCTCAATCGCGCCATCATCGAGCGATTTGCTGGGGTCGGGAACGACGAGGTTGAGGTCGAAATCAATGGTGTTGCCAAAGCCCTGGCAGCGCGGGCAAGCGCCATAGGGATTGTTGAACGAAAAGAGACGCGGCTCGGGTTCCTGGTAGAGCGTGCCATCGTTCTTGCACTCGAAGCGCTCATTGAAGGTGAGGCGCTCGGCGGGAGTGCCGGCAGCATCGGCGGGAAATTCCAGGATGGCTTCGCCGCCGCCCTCGCGGTAGCAGATTTCAATGGAATCGACGAGGCGCGAGCGGGAGTCCGGGTTGGCGGCGAGACGGTCGACAAGAACGTGGACGGGCTTGGTGAAATCGACGTCCAGGAGCGATTCCGGCGAGGAGAATTCGTGGATGCGGCCTTCCTGGTAGAGGCGATTGAAGCCGCGCTTCTGCAGATCTTGCAGCATCAGGCGCAGGGCATCCTCGGGTGGAGGAGCGGCTAGCCTTTTTGCGAGAGGTCTTTTTCGGCGCTGCAGGTGGTTCGGGGCTGGGCACGCGCAAGAGATAGAGCACGTAGAAGCGGCGGCCCGGCGCATGAGCGATAACGCGATCGGCAATCTGTTCGGGCGAATCGCGGCGAACTTCGGCGCCGCACTTGATGCAGAAGGTTTGGCCGCAGCGGGCAAAGAGCAGGCGAAGATAGTCGTAGACTTCGGTGGCGGTGGCGACGGTCGAACGCGGATTGCGCGTGGCGTTTTTCTGGCGGATGGCGACGGCCGGGGCGATCCCGGTGACCTCGTCCACATCGGGCTTTTCCATGCGCTCCAGGAACTGCCGGGCATAGGCGGAAAGGGATTCGACGTAGCGGCGCTGGCCTTCGGCGTAGATGGTGTCAAAAGCTAGGGACGACTTGCCGGAGCCGCTGACCCCGGTGACGACGGTGAGGGCTTCGTGGGGGATTTCCACGGTGATGTTCTTGAGGTTGTGGACGCGGGCGCCGCGCACACGCAGAACTTCCTGTTGTTGGAGGGTGGGAGGAATGGTTTCGTTCGTGGCCAAAGGGAAGCTCAGTCAGCACGCTTTTTTCATGCTGCCTAAACCTCAAAGTATACGACTCCGGCGAGAATGCGGCAAATTGGGCGGTGGATTAGCCTCAGGATCGGCAGCGAGTCATCTCTGTAGTTACTGCAGCTTCGCGAATTCCGCCTTGGCTTGCTTGAAGATGGGGATGTCGGGGTCTGCGTCCTTCCAAAGCGTAAGGAAATCCTGATAGGCCGCCTTGGCCTTGGCGGTGTCGCCCTGTATGGCGTAGGCGCGCGCCAGTCCCAAGCGAGCCAGCGCACCCCAAGGAAAGTTCCCCACCAGTTCCCGGTGGTCAATGAATTTCTGAAATTCTGCTGCCGCGGCTTTGCCGTCGTGGAGCATGAGATAGGCTTCCCCGCGCAAGTAAACTGGGCATATATGGTTACCCCACCGTACGCCAAGCTCGATCGCGCTCGCCACCTTCAATAACTCGATGGCCCGGTTCTGGTCTTTGCGCTCAAGTGCGACGGCCGCCCGGATTGTAGGCAACCAATATCGCTGAACCAATGTATCCAGAGGGTATGTCTTGTCGAGTTCGGCAGCCAGTTTCTCTGCCCCTGCGGTATCGCCTGCCCGCGCCAGTGCCAGTGCCGCCACTGCCCGCGCATCGCGGTTCGGGGCCAGCTTGACTGCCGCATAGGCCTCAGCACGCGCCTGCTCCCGGTTTCCCGATTCCACCTCGCGCAGCGCTGCCACTGCCTGATATCCTGCAGCCGTCTCCTTGGCGTCGTTGTGCTGGGCTGAATCCATCGCCTTCCGGGTCAGCTCATGGGCGTTCTTCAGCTTGCCGTACCAACCTTCCGTGTCCGCTTGCGCAGCCAGCAACTCGTCTTCCAGGTCCGACTTTCCCATGGCGGTCGAGACCAACTGCGCCATCTGCGCCGTGTCACCCTTCAGAAAAGCCAACCAGTAGCGGACCTGGAGAAGCTCGCCCTCCAACTTGCGCTCCTCCGCCTGCTTGTACACCGCCTCCGCCTCATCCAGCCGGTTGAGGACTATGTAGCTCTCGACGAGGTTGCCATAGTTGAGAGCAAAGTCTGGCTCCAGGCGCAGCGCCTCTCGAAATTCTGCCAACGCTTTTTCCTTGTTTCCCAGTACGCTCTCGGTATATCCCAGAAATATGCAAGGCAGGTAGTCTTTCGGGTAGGTCTGCTGCCACAGTTCGAAAGTCTGCGCCGCCTTCTCTAGTTCTCCCGTTGCAAACAAATAGTAGCGTCCGTCGATGGTGAACCGCTCCCGTTCGCTTACCTTCTCCCGCAGGTTGTAAGCCTTACGTGCATTTTCCGCCGCCCGCCCGGATTCGTTGAGGTCGTTGTAGACTGCTGACATAGCGCTGTAAGACGCGGCGAACTTCGGGTCGAGTTCCACGGCCCGATTGAAGAAAGGCAGTGCGACTGTGCCCCCTTTTTCCAACCACGACATCTTTACTCCTAAGCTATAGGCTTGTAGTGCCTCGAGCGATGGCGTGGTCGCTTCCTCCAACGGTGTGTCGTATTTCTGCACCGAACTAAGAGATTCACCCAATCTGCCGCGCAAGCTGATTGCTGCGCGTCCAGAGCCTTGAGCACCTCTTCCTTGCCCGCAGCCTGCTCCTGCGCTTCGGCCAGCACATCTCCTGTGTTGCAGTTCACGGCCTTCAAGCCAACCACGTATTGGCTGCCCAGCCCCGCAATCGAGCCCAGTCAGCATGGCCTTGCTGCTTGTGCGCTGACAAACCTCGCGGGTGACCTCCGCCGTTAATCGGCCCCCAGCGGGACGCCCCATCAACTTCAATGTGTCGTTCACCCTGCGGTCGGAAATCAGGCTCAGAAAGGGCGATTGCTCAAGCTGAACAGAAAGTCCCTGTTTCAACGTGTCATCGAATACTGCATCGCCCGTCTTGTTGTCGAAATCGGAGAGGACAAGGGTATCCTTGTCCGTGAGCTTCGGCTTGGGGTGTAAATAAAAGTATCCGCCTGCAGCAAGCGCCACAACTGCTGTAGCTACGGGGACAATCACCTTCCATTGCAATCCTGACTTCCCACCTGCGCTCGTTGCTATGGGCAGCCGTGCTGATTCTGTGTCCCGTTTCAACCGCTGCAAGTCCGTGCGGATGTCGGCTGCGTGCTGGTAACGGAGATTGCGGTCCTTCTCCAGTGCCTTGCTGATGATTTGCTCTAACCCTGCAGGAATGTCAGGGTTTAGCTTAACGGCCATGGTGGGAGTTCGATTGAGAATCCCATCGAAGATAATCCCCGAGGTCTGGCCGCGAAATGGCAGCGTTCCCGTAGCCATCTCATAAAGCACGACCCCAAACGAAAATAGGTCCGTGCGTGCATCTAGCTCCTTCCCCATCACCTGCTCCGGCGACATGTACGCCACCGTCCCGATTGCTGTCCCGGGACTCGTAAGATGCTGCTCATCGATGGACAGCGTCTCCACACCATCGCCGGAAGTCTGGTGCGAGGGCGTGGGCGAGGCGAGCTTAGCTAGCCCAAAATCGAGCATTTTGGCGTGGCCCCGGTCCGATACGAAGATGTTGGCGGGCTTAATGTCTCGGTGAATGATTCCCTTGGAGTGAGCGGCGTCGAGAGCATCAGCAATTGCGATGCTGAGATTCAAGAGCGTCTCCATCTCCATGGGGCGGCCCGCAATGCGGTGCTTCAGCGTCGCCCCTTCCAGATATTCCATGGCGATGAACGCTTTCCCCTCCGCTTCGCCAATGTCGTAAATGGTGCAGATGTTGGGATGGTTCAAGGCCGACGCCGCCTGCGCCTCTCTCTGAAAACGCACTAATGCCTGTGGGTCTTTCGCTAGATTTTCGGGTAAGAATTTCAGTGCAACATTACGGTGCAGGCGGGTATCTTCAGCCTCGTAAACAACGCCCATCCCACCGCCGCCCAGCTTCTTCACAATGCGGTAGTGGGAGAAGTCGAGCCCGATGAGGGAGTCTAAGGATTGGGCCTGGTCCCGGATGGGAAGATCTCCTTCCCACTTAATCTCTTGCGCGAATCATAGGCTCGGGCCTATTGCAAGTCAATGAACGTCTCGATGCGCTCACCGGGTCTCATAAGAACTGTTCTATCGCCGGATATTCGGCTTTGTTCAGGAAGGCGACTCATTCAACACTCACAGGATTCTTCGCAGAAGAGGGGTCTATTCCTGCTCAAGGCGGATGTGGCCGATGCCGCCTTCGACGGTGCGGCGAATGGTGTTGGGCGATTTGCCGTAAGCGGTTCCCTGGAGCCGGGTCCCGTTACCACTGAATCAGAAATCTGTTGGGTGCTACTCGTAGCGCAAGGCAACCATGGGGTCCACTTTCGTTGCTCGCCGCGCCGGAATGTAGCAAGCCAGCAGCGCTGCCCCAACGAGGAGCAGTATCACCCCAAGGAAAGTCAGAGGGTCGGTGCCCGTCACGCCAAAGAGCAGCGACTCCAGGGTGCGCGTCAGGACCAGCGAACCGGCAATCCCAATGGCCACCCCGATGAAGATGGTGCGCAATCCTTGGCCCAAGATCATCCTCAGAACGTCGCCGGAGCCCGCCCCGAGAGCGACGCGCACGCCAATTTCGCGCGTGCGGAGGCTGACCGAATAGGCCATCACGCCAAACACCCCTGCTGTTGCGAGGAGCAGCGCGGTGATTCCGAAGAATCCGATGAGAATGACGTTGAATCTCCGTGAACCCAGCGAGGCCGAATAGACTTGCGAAAATGTCCGAAACCTTGCCGGAATCTCTGGGTTGAGGTCCTGCAGGATTCCTCGCGCCGCTGAAGCGACCAACCGCGCGTCGGCGTCACTCAGGATCGTTAAGGTAATCGCTGCGCGCGGCCGCTGGAACAGATTCACGTAAACCGTCGGACGCGGCGGCAGATCAAGGCCATATTCGTGAGTGTCGCCCACGATCCCGACGATCGTCAGCAAACGCAAGTCGCCATCCATGTTTCCAAACTCAATCGTGTGGCCGATGGGGTCCTGATTTGGCCACCGGTCGCGCGCAAGCGATTCGCTGATCACGGCAACGTGCGGAGAATTCGCTCCGTCGCGCTGGTCAAAGATACGCCCGCGAATCAGCGGAATTCCGAGAACCTGAAAGTATCCGTCCGTGGCGGCGCAGAAATCCGCATTGCCGATGCGTTCTTTTTGCTGGAACAGCGCAACGAGAGCGTCCGTGGTCTTGGGGATCTCATTCTGCGTCAACAGCAGAAACATTCCGTCGGGAAGGCCGCCATCCATCGGCAGGCCGCTGGTCGCCCCGACCATGCGCACGCCGGGGATTTGTTTGAGCCGGTCAATCAGGTTTGAAAAGAAAATCGCCTGACCCGCCTTCGCTTTGGGATCGTCCACCCACGGAAGCGAGACGTCCATGGTGACAATTTTGTCCACGCGGAACCCGGGATTCACTTCGAGCACTTTCATCAGGCTGCGCCCGAGCAATCCCGCTCCGACCACAAGAACCAAGGTGATGGCGATCTGCGCCGCCACGATGACCGGGCCAACGCGCCGGCTGCCTTGCGAACCCGCTTGTCCACGCCCGCCTTCCACGAGGCCCTTGCGCAGGTCCCCGGAGGTCGCGCGTGCGGCGGTGAACGCTCCGAGGCCCGCGGCGACCGCGGTGGAAAGCAGGAACACGAACACAAGCACGGGAACACTGATGGAAACGCTGTCCAACCGCGGCAAATTTTCCGGTGCCAGCGCAACCAATCCTGCCACGCCCCCGAACGCTCCCAGTAAGCCAAGGCCGCCGCCGGCCAGCGAAAGCAGAAATGCTTCGGTTAGGAATTGACGGATCAGCCGTGCGCGCGCCGCACCCAGCGCGCTGCGAATGGCGAGTTCGCGCGCTCTCACCGACGCTTGCGCCAGCAGCAAATTCGCGACGTTGGCGCACGCCACCAGCAGCAGAAATCCCACCGCACCGAGCAGGACCAGCAGCGCCGAGCGCGCTTTGCCCGTGATCGAGTCCTGTAGCGGGATGACCATGCCATCTTTGAGGAGATAATCGCCTTGCTCGCTCGATGCATCGTGAATGCGCCGGGCTATCGCGCTGATGTCCCCATTCGCTTGCTCGACCGTCACACCGTCGCGCAGGCGCCCAACCGCATTGTAATTATGCGAGGTCCTGCTTGGGTTTTCGCCGTCCAAATCTGCCGGGAGCCACAGATCCACGTCTGCCGGGAAACGAAAACCGGCCGGGAGCACGCCGATGACGGAGAAGACGGCGCCATTGATCTTCAGGCGCGACTGCGAGAGATCCCGCGGCGATCCGAGATACTGCCTCCAGTATCCGTAGCTGACAAGAACGGTGGGGCCGGCCCCTTTTTTCGCGTCGCCGGCGCTGAAATCCCGTCCGAGGATCGGCTGAATACCGAAGACCTTGAGAAAGTCGAGCGAGACACCTGCAACCGTTGTGCGCGTCGGCTGCGCTGCTCCCGAAACGGACGCGACGTCGTCATTGTACTTCGCAATCGCCTGGAAGCTGCGGCTTTGATCGCGAAAGTCGTCGAAGTTGGGGTCCGCAACGCGCGACGGCCTGCCCTTCGAGGTGACCTCGAAGACGGCCATGATCCGGTTCGCAGCGGGGTACGGCAGCGGCCGCAACAACACGCCGTAGACAACGCTGAAAATGGCCGTGGTCGCGCCGATACCGAGGGCCAGGGTAAGAATGGCGACGGCGGTGAAGCCGGGATTCTTGCGGAGCTGTCGAACGCCGTAGCGGCAATCGAAAATCACGGAGTGCAGCCAATTGCCAAGGCGTTCCTCGCGAACCTGTTCTTTCACCTGTTCGATACCCCCCAGTTCGATCCGCGCGGCCCGTTGCGCTTCCTTCGGCGCCATGCCTGCACGAATGTTTTCCTCGATCAGCATTTCGAGGTGGGAATGAACTTCCTGGTCGAGGTCCACCTCGACACGGCGAAATGAAAAAAGATTTCGCAGGAAGCTTCGAGCTTTCACAAAGAGCGGCATACCGAACACCTCTCTATGACGCTTCCAAGGCTTGCGCGATGGCCCAGGAAATGCGGCCCCATCGCTTGGTTTCGACTTCGAGCTGCTTCCGTCCAGGCTTGGTCAAGCGGTAGTATTTCGCGCGGCGGTTGTTTTCGGAGTCGCCCCAAAAGGAAGAAATCCAGCCCTCATCCTCCATCCGGTGCAGAGCGGGAAAGAGCGAGCCGGGCTTAACGTCAAAAGTGCCGCCAGTGATGAGCTGAATTCTGTGCGAGATTCCCAAGCCGTGCATCTCGCCGGCGACAAGCGATTTCAAGATCAGCAGGTCCAAGGTCCCCTGCAAAAGAGTTGTCGGTTCGGAGTTCAAAGGATATCTCCTATCGGTATTCTATAGGAATGGTAGTGCTCTACCTACAGAGTGTCAATAGGAAGCGTGCATCCAAGTTGAGGATAACGCGCGATCTCGCACAGGCCTCAGGGTCCGGAAACGGCGTGCGAGGTAGCTTGCTTGGCCGAGTGTCCCGGCGATTAGACAGTTATCGCAGGCAGGAAACGGACACGTTGCCGCGGTATCCCTTGCAGAGGAGTTGGTTATTCCTGATCGAGGCGGATGTGGCCGATTCCGCCTTCGACGGTGAGGTGAATGGTGTTGGGCGATTTGCCGTAGGCGGCGTTGACATACTGGCCGTCTTCTTCCTTGAGGCCGTGGACATCCACAGAACCCAGACCACCGTGGACCGTGGCCACAACGCCAACGTTCCTTGGCAGGCGGACGATGGCTTCGCCCACGCCGCCATGAATTTCGGCGTGGAGGTCCTTGGCACGTTCGCCGGTGAGGTCGACGTTGGCCTGGCCGGCCCCAATGTTTAGCTCAAGGCTCGTTAAATTCACCTTGGCGAGATGAAATTCGCCTTTACCGGCGCCCACATCTACCTTGAGTTCGATGGGCGTCGTGTCGTTCACCTTCAGGCGCCAGGTGTTGTCCGAATTTCCAACAATCTGCCCGCCCTTTTCCTGACTGATGGTCAGAGAGCCAACGCCATTTTCGACTGAATAGTCCACTTCCGGCGCTCCCCAGGATCCGCTGCGGTAGAATTCCGCTTCCAGCAATTGTTGCGCGCCGCCTTCGAGGCGCATCTCGCCCGCAGGCATTTCCAGGTTCATGTGAACGGCTTTGGCGCCTTGCAGGTTGACGGTCTTGGTGTCGTGGCTGCTGCCGCCAGTGGAAACAGTGTCCCAATTCGTCCAGTGGAGCCGGTGGGTGGAGTGGTGATGCCAGAGCAGAAAGGTGAGAACGAGAAGAAACAAGAGCGTGCCGATCATGGAGCCGACGGGAAACGACGGGGCGGTCTGCGGATCGCGGTGGCGCTGCATGCGATCCCAAAACATTCCAGCACCCATGAGAATCAGGAAAAGCGGCCAGTACTTCCAGAGAACCGGGAAGGGATCGAAATCGGGCAACCACCGCCAGAGCAGAAACAACGTGCCAAGAGCAATCAGAAGAAGCGGGAACACCACCGAACCGCTTCGCGTGCGACCCTGTTGTGACATGGGTACTCCTTCTATTCTTCTAATACGCAAAATTGGGAGAGAAAGTTCACTGGGAGCGAGCCGCTGAGAACATCGTAGGGCTACTTGGAAAGCGGGTCAAATGCCCCGGGCGGGGCACGCTATGCTAAAGTGCGGCGATAGGCCGTGGCACTCGGGAAAGGCAATCAAATGGCGAAGTTTGCGCGCGTGATCTGGATTGTGCTGGACAGCGTGGGGATTGGCGAACTGCCGGACGCGGCGGAGTATGGCGACGTGGGGCGCAACACACTGGGCCACATCGCCGAATCGCGCCCATTGCGAATTCCCACGCTCGTGGAACTTGGGTTGGCCAATATCGCGCCGCTGGAACATTTGCCGCCCGCGCAGGCGCCGCGCGCATTTTATGGGAAAGGGGCGACGCGTTCGCCGGGAAAGGATACAACCACGGGCCACTGGGAAATGGCGGGAGTGTGGTTGGAACAGGCGTTTCCCGTGTACAAGCAGGGATTCCCACCGGAGGTAATGGAGCCGTTCGAGAAGCTGATTGGCCGAAAGACGCTGGGAAACAAGCCGGCGTCCGGGACAGAAATCATCAAGGAGTTGGGCGAGGAGCACGTGCGCACGGGGAAACCGATTGTGTATACGTCGGGCGACAGCGTGTTCCAGATTGCCGCGCACGAAGAGGTGATCCCGATCGCGGAGCTGTACCGCATGTGCGAAATCGCGCGCAAATTGCTGGATGGGAAGCACCGCGTGGGGCGCGTGATTGCGCGGCCGTTTATGGGAGCGCCGGGCCATTTCACGCGGACATCGCGGAGGCACGATTATGCCGTGGACCCGCCCTGGCCGATGCTCCTGGATGAGCTGGAGGAACGCGGCGTGCAGGTGTTTGGGGTTGGCAAGATTCACGATATTTACAATGGGCGCGGGGTGGACGAATACGTCACGACGAAGAACAACGCCGACGGGATGGAAAAACTGGTGGAGGCGGCGAGGAATCGCAAGGAAGGGCTAATTTTCTGCAACCTGGTGGATTTCGACATGCTCTTTGGCCACCGCAAGGATGTGGAGGGATTTGCGCAGTCACTAGAGGAGTTTGACGTGTGGCTGGCTTCGTATCTGCCGCTGCTGAACGAGCGCGATCTGCTTATGATCACGGCGGACCATGGCTGCGATCCCGATCCTCGTTGGGAAACCACGGACCACTCGCGAGAATATGTGCCGATCCTGGCGTACACGCCGGCAAACCAACACGGGTTGAGTATTGGCGTGCGGGAGACGCTGGCGGACATGGGACAGACCATTGCGGAGAATTTTGGCGCGGCGATTCCGCATGGGAAGAGCTTTTTGGGAGAATTGGGCTGAGCCGAACTTTCTCAGCGGCGGCCGTATAAGAGGAGATACAGAGTACGAGGGTCAGAGAACAGAGTTCGCAGAGAAGAACCGCACGCTGCACAGCGCGGGGGATTACTTGCCGGTGGCGGTGGACTTACTGGCCATTGGGGCGTAGTAGCCGTTGCGGGTGCGCGCTATGAGTTTGCCCTTGCCGCGGGGCGGAATGACGTCCACGTGGACGCTGCGGAAGCTGCCATCGCGGGCAATATTCAACGGGTAGTAGCCCAGCGTGTATTGGTGGCGAATGTCGTGGGCCACCTGCTCACAAATGCTGTGCACATCCCCGATGTTCTCCGGGAAGTAAGCCACGCCGCCGGAGGCCTGGGCGATTTCGGTGAGGGCTTTCCTGGCGTTTTTGGCGCTGCGTTTGCTCTCCTGGCTGAGCAGGCCGATGGTGTAGATCACGGTATCGGTCTTCTGAATCTCGCGAATGGTTTTCTCGAGCGAATTGCGGCTAGTGTTGTCCTCGCCATCGGTGACGATCAAGAGAGTTTTCTTCTCTTTCTTGCCTTTCTTTAGATGGTCCAGGGAACCGATGATGGCGTCATAGAGGGCGGTGCTGCCGCGAGCGTCAATGCGCTCCAAGGCTTCCTTGAGCTCGGGGATGCTGTTGGTGAAGTCCTTGTCGAGATCGAGGTAGAAATCGTCGTTGAAATTGACGACAAAGGATTCGTCCTGGGGATTGCTGTTCTGCACCAGGGTGAGAGCGGCTTCGTTCACTTGGGGCCGCTTGTCGCGCATGCTGCCGCTATTGTCAATGACCAGGCCCATGCTGACGGGAATATCTTCGCGCTTGTAAAGAGAGAGCTTCTGCTCAACTTTGTCTTCGTAAACGCGGAAATTATCTTGCGTAAGTCCTTCCACGAACTTGCCACGGTCGTCGAGGACGGTGGTGTGGAGCACGACCAGGCTGACATTGAGCTTGATGCGGCTACCCGTCTGCCCTTGGCCGGTGTCCTGGTTGGGGGGCGGAGGAGGAGGGACGTTCTGCACAGGAATCTGCGCGCAAGATGGGCCAACAAAGAGCAGGAGGCCCAGCAAGAATACCGAGACCGGCCAAGAATGCATGGCGCGAGTGAGGACGGACTTCAGTGCGCCGGCGCGTAGTAGCCGGTCTTGGAGTAAACGGAAAGAGGCGGAAGCCCCTTGGGCGGGCGCAGCTTGACCTTGATTTTGCGCCACCGCGCGTCGTGGACATGATTGCTTGGTCGGTATCCCAGAACATATTGATTTCGCAGCTCCATGCCGATCTTGGACGCAATGTCCGGCAGATCATTTAGATGCTCGACGGCAAAAACGCGGCCACCCGTCAATTCCGTAATTTCACTGAGCAGCGACGGGCCGTGAAGCTCTTCGGGTGTCCGATTCCGATAACCAAGCGGGTCAAAAATGCCGACGGCATAGAGCTGGGTATCCGCTTCCCTGACCAGGCGCTTGATATCGTTCTCGTTGTACCTACTATGATTATCACCTCCATCGGAAAGGATGAGCAAGGCACGTTTGGCGTTGTGTGCACCCCTCATCTGGCTGAGGCCGAGGTAGATGGCGTCGAGGAGCGCCGTCCTGCCCTTGGGCACCGTAAGCATCATGCGGCTTTGCAAATCCTCGACGCTATTGGTGAAGGTGCTGGTCAGCTCCGCGCGTTCGTTGAAACTCACGAGGAAGAATTCGTCCTGCGGATTGGCTGTCTTGAAGAACTCCACGGCCGCCTCGCGGGCTTTGCCAATCTTGTCGGACATGCTGCCGCTAAAATCAAAAATGACTCCGATGGAAATAGGCACGTCTTCGGAAGAGAAGGAGACAACCTCCTGCTCGACGTTGTCCTCGAAGACCCGGAAATTGTCCGTTTCCAGGCCAGTGACCAGGCGATTGTAGGGGTCCGTGACGGTCACGTTGACCAAAGCCAAATCCACGTCGGTGCGGATGATCTTTCCGGGGATGATCTTCACGGCAGGCGTGTCCCGGGTGAGAGCGTCAAGCTTCGCCGGCACGCTGGAAGCCCCAGGGGGTATTAGATCTTTTGGGGCATCTTGGGCCCAGAGAGGGGCCCCGAGGCAGAACAGCAACAGGCAAGCGCATAAGCGCGAAATCGCAAGCAAACACACAACGCGGGTCTCGCAGATAGCGCGCTTCACGGCTCCCCCTTCTCCCGGTTTGCCGGGAGGGCCGCGCAGAGACTTCATGATAGCATCCCGATTCCGGAAGGCAAGCACTCTCCGCGCAAACCGAAAAGCAGACCGGAAGGGCCGCCGAAGCCCACCCCATGTGCTAGCATCGCTCCGAGAAGAAACTTGCCAAGGGCGAAAAAATGAGCGATCCCAAAGTGATTGTGGTGATCCCTTCGCGTTACGCTTCAACGCGCTTGCCGGGGAAACCGTTGGTGCAACTGGCGGGGAAGCCGATGGTGCAGCACGTCTATGAAAGGGCGAAGCAGGCGCAGACCGTGCGTCGCGTGATCGTGGCAACCGACGATCAACGAATCATGGATGCCGTGACGGCCTTCGGCGGCGAAGCGCGGATGACCCGCGGCGACCATCGCACCGGTACGGAACGCATCGCGGAGGTGGCTGCGCATGAGCCCGGCGACGTTTTCGTCAACGTCCAGGGAGACGAACCGCTGATCGACCCGGTGGCGATCGACACAGCCGTCGGCGCCCTGCTCGAAGAACCGCAGGCGCAAATATCCACGGTGGCCACACCCATACGGCATGCCGGAGACATCATGGATCCCAACGTGGTGAAGACGGTACTCGACTTCGATGGCAATGCGCTGTATTTTTCCCGCGCGCCGATCCCTTGGATACGCGATACGCAGCAGAAAGTACACGTCAAGTATTGGAAGCACCTGGGGCTGTACGTTTTTCAAAGAGAGGCGCTGCTGGAGTTTCCCACACTGCCGCAGGGCGAACTGGAAAGGATCGAACAGCTCGAGCAGTTGCGGTGGCTGGAGAATGGCTGGAAGATTCGCGTGGCCGAGGTCGCGCATGATGCGGTGAGCGTGGATGTTCCCGAAGACGTGGAGCGCGTGGAAAAGCTAATGCAAAAATAAGCCTGATGCCCGAAGTTGAAGAGTGATTCCTCCACTCCGGGACGGCCAAAACCGCCGTCCCTCCGGTCGGAATCATAATTTTTGTGTGATGGATGATGTGGGCAAATGGCGGGTTGACGGAGCCAGGGAGCTGAGCTCCCTGGCAGCCGGGTGGTTATTGCGATTGCCGCGAAGCAAAACCGGCAAGCACGCGGGTTTTGTCCGTGCTGACGAGCATCACCGTGTTGGCATCGACGATGTAGGCCTGGAAGCCATAGGCCGGCGAAACTGAGTTGCCGGCCGTGATCTGGTAGGTGTTATTGGTACTGCCGTCGGAATTGATGGTCAATGTTCCTTGGACTCCCGAATTGGGGAAAGAAGCAACACCGTTGACGTCGAGAAAAGTGCCATCCAAGACGCCCGAGATGTTGCTGCTGGCGGCGCTGGCCAAGGCATATTGCCCAACGTAATTCTCGACGCTTGAGGAGCTAAGACCCACTCCACTCCAATTAAAGGCATAGTTGCCGGCGAGGCCCGCGAGGGTGAAGGGTGAGCCGGTTTGCGCGAACAAGGTGCCATCCGCGACAAAACCGCTGGTGACGTCCTGGATCACACCACTGGCAGGGGACACCAGGTAGAAAACGTATTGGAATGTGCCGCCGGCGGAGTCCGTGAAAGTGAGAGTGCCGCGGCCACTGCCCGCATTCGTGGTGTCAATCTCGTAGGTGGCGTTGGAAATGTTGGTTCCCTGGGAAATGTGAATCACCTGGCCGGTGTTATTCTCGTCGTAAGAAATCGCGCCGACGCCGCCTGCACCATCCGCGGTAAAGCGAGCGACGGCCGCGTCCGGGCCAGACGTGGACATAGACGAGCCGCCAACCAGATAGGCAAAGTTGCCGGTGAAGCCGGAATTCTGCGTGGGAATGGCGCCGGTTTGCAGAATCACATCGCCAGACGAGCCTCCCTGGGAATCTTCCTGAAGGAACTTGATCCGCGTGGCATCCACAATGTAGAAGGCGAAGGTATGGCCCGCGAATTGGGCGGTGCCGCGGCCGAATGTGGCCCCGTTGGCGGGATCGAGCGCGAAGGTTCCCGGGAGAATATTGACCGCGGTGGAAAGGCCCGCATTGCCGTCATTGATGTCGATGAGGCCGCCAGTGATTATCCCGTTGCCGGTTGCGGAGATAGTTCCGATGGTGGAGACAACGGTGGGGGTCGTGCCGGTCAAAGATTCGCCCGAAAAATCGAAGACGTAATTTCCATTCAAGGCTGTGGCCGCAAAATCAGTGGTGGTCTGAAGGTTGAAGCTGCCGCTGCTGGCACCTCCACCGTCGGTTTGCAGCAGGAAGCCCTGGCTAGGGGACTGGAGGATCATGGTCAACGTCAAGCCGTTGCCCGAGTTATCTTTCAGGACGATGACGCCGCGGCCGTTCGCCAACACGGAATAGTTGCTCGGAGCAAAAGTGACCTCAGTGGCAGTGCCTGCACCGAGGTCCACGACGTCTTCCATCGCGCTGGCGATGTTGCCGGCGCCGTCGGCCACGAAGCTCCCAGTGCGAGCAAGGTACGCGCCCGACGTGTCCAGCCCGCTCATCGAAAATGCGTATTGACCTTTCAAGCTGCTCGCGGAGAAGCCGCCGGCTGGAGGGGGCGGCGGAATGGGCGAGCTACCGCCGCCTCCGCAGGCGGAGAGAACGGCAGCGCACGCCAGAGTGGTAAGCCAGAGGAGGCGCTTCACAGCACACCTCCCTGCGACTTGCTTTCGGCGCTGTTTTTCGGCGCCGCGTAACGAACCGGGATGCCGCGTTCACTGCGCACTGCCAGCGCCTGGGTACCCTTTTGCACAATTCGCGCCAGGAAGAGCGAGGCAGTTCCGGAGGCCACGTTTTCGCCGATGATTCGCAGGGTATCGCCTGCCTGGATGCTGAAATGGTTTGCCGTCAAGACGCGGGCATCCCCTAAGTGAACATCCACAACGCCGCCAGCGGTCTGCAGGGTGACATGAGCGCCGAGCGGGACTGTGGTCGAGGATTCCGTGTAAGCGATGACCGTGCCAACGAGCGTGCCCTCACGCTTCAGGTCATATCCCGAGGATCGTACCGGAGTCAGCGAGGATCTTTCCTGCCCCATTGCTGTGCAGCAGAAAAGCGTTGTCCCCACAACAATCCATTGAATCGACTTTCGCATGTGCATTGTTTGCCTCATTGCTTGATTTCCATGGCGAGTCCCACGTTCGGGCCCCCTAGATATAGACGTTTCCGCACCCCTGGCGCGTTACGCGCAAACCCTGGCTGGATGGGCCTTGTGTCCCACAAGCCACTGAATAGACCCTACCGCACGTCCTAATGATGCGAACCCGGGAAAACGGAAAGGGTTTCGTGGAGCGAGAAAAAACTCCGATGATTGCGAACGAAGAGTTTGCATTGACAGTCCGGGAGGTTCCGAAGATAATGATATGTACGTCAATCCTGCGGAGGTTCGACAAGCTCAAATCTGCTCGGAGCGGATGCGAGCGACCCGGATGGCGCCAAAATATATCTTTGTAACTGGTGGTGTAGTTTCCTCACTTGGCAAAGGCGTAGCAGCATCCTCCATCGGCTGTCTCCTAGAAAGTCGCGGCTTCAAAATCACCATCCAAAAATGCGATCCGTACCTGAACGTGGATCCCGGTACGATGAGCCCCTTTCAGCATGGCGAAGTTTTCGTCACGGACGACGGGGCAGAGACGGACCTCGACCTGGGCCACTACGAACGCTTCACCCACGTTAAGCTGACCCGCGACAACAACTGGACCACCGGCCGTATCTACGAAACCATCCTCACCCGGGAGCGCCGCGGCGATTACCTGGGGAAGACCGTGCAGGTGATCCCGCACGTCACCGACGAGATCAAGCGCTGCATTCGCAAGGTCTCCGAAGGCGTGGACATCGTGATCGTGGAGATTGGCGGCACTGTTGGGGATATCGAATCCCTGCCCTTCCTGGAAGCGATTCGCCAGATGCGTTTGGAACTGGGCCCGGAGAATACGCTGTTCGTGCATGTGACGCTGGTGCCCTTCATCGCGGCCGCGGGCGAACTCAAAACCAAGCCCACGCAGCACAGCGTGAAGGAGCTGCTGGGAATCGGGATTCAGCCGGATATCCTGCTGTGCCGGAGCGATCACCACCTTCCGGCGGAGCTCAAGAAAAAGATCGCGCTATTCTGCAACGTCGCGGAAGCCCGCGTCATTTCCATGGAAGATGTGAAGACGATTTACGAAGTCCCCGTGGAGCTGAGCAAGGAAGGGCTGGACGTGCAGATTATCCGCTCGTTGCGGCTGGAAGAGCGTCCCGCGGACATGCAGCCCTGGCTGGACATGCTCGAGCGCCTGCATCATCCGCACGGCGAGGTGCGCATCGGGATCGTCGGGAAGTACGTGCAACTGGAAGACGCGTACAAGAGTCTGCGCGAAGCTCTGCTGCACGGCGGGCTGGCGCACAATCACAAGACGGTCATCGATTGGATTGAGTCCGAGGAGATCGACTCCCTGGAGACGGCGGAGAAGCGGCTTCGCGGCTACGACGGCATCCTGGTGCCCGGCGGATTCGGCAAGCGTGGCATTCAGGGAATGATCTATTCGATTCAGTATGCGCGCGAGTATAAAGTTCCGTACTTCGGCATCTGCCTGGGGATGCAGTGCGCCACCATCGAATACGCGCGGGATATGGCGAACCTGAAACAAGCGGACAGCACGGAATTCGATCCGCAGACACCGAACCGCGTGATTTACAAATTGCGCGAACTCCTGGGCGTGGACGAAATGGGCGGCACGATGCGCCTGGGCGCGTGGCCGTGCAGGCTTGAGCCCGGGTCGTTCGCCCACAAGGCTTACGGCAAGACGAAATCAGCGAACGCCACCGCCACCGCTACGAATTCAACCGCGAATACGAGAAGGCCCTTACGGCTGCCGGACTGAAAATCACGGGGCGCACGCCGGACGAGAATTACGTGGAAATTGTGGAGGCGTCCAACCATCCCTGGTTCCTCGGCTGCCAGTTCCACCCGGAGTTTAAGTCCAAGCCACTGGATCCGCATCC
>CAWADS010000060.1:0-72519 GCA_963780785.1 Candidatus Acidiferrales bacterium | reverse complement strand
GCCCCTTCAATTTCTTTCAGGATCTTGTCGGCCCCGTTGGTGTTCTCGAATTCCACATAAAGAACCGGGTTGATCAGGTGCTCATTTTTTAGTGGGCGAACGCGGTTCTCCCAGCGATAGCCGGTGAACACGGTACTGTCGCCGAAGGTCGTCTGACCGTCGAGGTACAGCTCGGTGGTCCACCACGCGGTTGCGCCATATTCCAATTCTGCCCAGTAGGCATGAAAATCCGATCCGCCACGCTGTGTTCCAAAAGTGGAGATAGTACTCAACTTCCAAGCTTCCTGGTTCCTCCAGATTGTGGTCATAAGCAACGATATAGGGGTTTTCCTGGGACCGGCTGGCTGGAGGCTGGACGTAGAAGTCCAAGCAAGACGAAAACAAAGGCCGTAAAGCGCAGTACAAACAAACAGAATGAGTTAGTGGAAATCAGCGCGCATGAATTAAGACTAGCAAAGTCCGATATCTGATGCAAATAGTTTGCAACTGGATGGTCCTGCATTCTCCCCTTCATCCCCCTTGCATTCTTCTCCCGTCTTCCTCCACTTCGGTGCTAATCTTGCTCCTGACATTCTTGCTGTTTGGGTACCTCAGCTCCTCCTGACGGGCTTCCCCCTCTTGCCCCCAGGTTTTTGCCCTGCTTCACGGCAACCCCCTCCCGGTGCCGTTTGCGCGTATATTTCCTGCTTACGCAGCATTGGGATGAACTATGTGCACGACGCTACCTTCTGAACCGCTCTTGGAGCACCTCCTCGCCGGATCGGACGAGGCCCTGGTGGGCTACCGGACGGACGGCACCATTGTTTTGTGGAACCGCGCCGCGCAGGATCTCTATGGCTTCACTGAGGCCGAGGTTTTGGGAAAGTCCATCACGCAGCTTCTGCCGTTATACGAATTGCCGGCCCTTGAGGAGTTGCTGCAAAGCCCGTTACGCATCGAGTCCAGTGAGGCGGAGGCCACCGAGCGCCTCCACAAGGAAGGCTTGCGCGTACCCATCCACTTGCGGAGATCCCTGATACGTGCGGCAAGCGGGGATATTCTGGGCGTCCTTGAGAGAACCCGGCCGCTTTCCAGCGTTCCTGCGGGCGCCACCGCGCAAACTCATTTCCGCCTGATGGTCCAGCAGATGCCGGTGCTTTTCTGGACCACTGACCAGCGCCTGCGCATCACTTCGCACTGGGGTCCCATGTTGGGTGTCCATCGGAGGATGCAACCGAAAGCTATCGGACAGACGATTCATGAATTCTTGCGTTGCCCGAAAGATGAAGAGGCGCCGTTGAAACAGCACCTCGCTGCGCTGCGCGGAATCTCTTCACGATTCGAGTACAAGCGCCGCAATCATGTCTTCGACATCAGCCTCGAGCCCCTTCGGGACTCCGATGGAGCCATTCTTGGTTGCATCGGCGTGGCTCTGGACATCACGGAGCGCAAGAAAACGGAGGAGGAAATCCGCCACCAGGCCACGCATGACGGCCTGACCGGGCTCGTCAACTATCGCGAATTCTATGGCAGCCTGGAAAAGGAGGTCCTCCGCGCAGAGCGCAGCCATCACTCTTTTGGTTTGCTCCTTCTTGACCTCGACGACCTGAAGGGCATCAATGACCGCCTGGGCCATCTGGCCGGCAACCGCGCCCTCCGGCGCTTGGCCCGCATCATGAAAGAGAATTGCCGCGCCTCCGATGTTGCCGCGCGTTATGGCGGCGACGAGTTCGCGATTCTTCTGATTGATGCGGACGCGGAGAGGGTCCAGCAGATTGCGCAGCGTATCGCCAATCGCCTGAGCGAGCAACCCTACGAGCCACGGTTGTCCGCCAGCATCGGTTCGGCGGTCTATCCGGAAGATGGCCAATCGCCCCATGATCTTCTGGAAGGGGCGGATCGCCGTTTGTATCGAAACAAGAAAGCGCTGCGCTGGCACACCGCTCAGGCCGATTGACACTTCGCGGTACTTCCTTTCAGGGGTCACCTCGATCCTCGTTCACCTCCTGCGAGCAAGTGCGCTTAAGTGTAAACTGGGGCGGCCGCCCCGCTATCGAGGAGTCTGCGTTCTTTGTTGCGTTTGTTCCTATGCCCCACCCGAAAGGGCTGGCTAGCCGGGTGCGATTGTGCATCGAGGTGGATATTTCACGAAAATCGAGGCGACGTAGGGGAGGAGACCGCCATGAACAAGAATGACTTGCTTCTCGCGTTGCTTGCGGAGGGGTTCACACGATCCGCCTGGCATGGGCCCAATCTGCAGCAATCGCTGAAAGGCGTCCGTGCGAAACAGGCGGCTTGGCGACCTGCTCGCGGGCGTCACAATATCTGGGAACTCGCGCTTCACTCCGCGTACTGGAAATATGCGGTGCGCCGCAGGATTGAAGGAGGAAAGCGCGGCTCGTTTGTCCTGAAGGGGAGCAACTTCTTCACGCGGCCCGTAAAAGGAAAGGCCACGGAAGCAGCCTGGCGCGCCGATCTCGCCCTGCTCGAGAAGGAACATCGGGCACTGGAGCAGAGCGTGTGTCGCGTTTTGAAGACGAACCCTTCAAGAAAGATCCTTCGCATGCTCTACGGCATCGCCTTCCATGATATCTACCACGCGGGCCAAATCCGGCTGCTTCGTCGCTTGACGGAGAACTGAAAGGCTTGTTTGTCACAGCGCTCCGGCGCGGCGGGCGACGCCTTCCGACTGGCCACGTAGCAAGACTGCAAGTTACGAATTGGATCCTGGCGGGACCGGCGCAGGTCGCGGATTGAAAAGGCCGAAAGCCACGAAGATATCCAGCACGCCGATGCCGCTGACAATCCCGCGCATCGAGGGATGCAGCACAATGGGTATCAGCCAGGGAAAGCGATGCAGGAAGTAGTTCTGCTCCCAGAACGCGGACCACGGCAGGTACAGCAGCAGCGCACCCATCTCAAACAACAACACGACGGTCATGGCGCGCAGAATGCGGTTCATTGAGGACTGCATGGCCCCTGGCTAAGTTTGGACCTGTGGTCAGCGAGCAGGTTTTTGAAGCGCACTGATGCGTTCGGCAACGTCGCGATAATCGATGTTCACCGCGTAGACCTGGGAAAAGCTCTTGAGTGCCGCATCCAGATCGCCGGCCGACTCCTGGGCCACTCCCAAATCATACCGCAAGGCGAGTTTACTTTCCGAATCGATCCCGGGGGTCTGCAGCGCGCGTTCGTACCAAATGGCCGCGATGCTCGGTTGGCCCTTTTCCATGAACGCGAGACCCAGCAGCGTGCAGCACTGCATGGCATAGCGGAAGGCCTTGCCGCGGTCGTTGGCTTTGGCCACTTTCTGGAACTCGCCGATGGCCTCTTCGAGGAGGCCCATTTCGCGGAAGGCAATGCCGAGGTTGTAGTGAGTCTCCAGATCCTCGTCTTCGGCGCCCATCTCGCCGAGTTCCGCGCGGAATTCTTCAAAGACTTCCCGGAGCGGGGCGGACTCAGCGTTTACTCCGGCTTGCTCCGTGGACAATTCTTCCTTTTTCGCTGCCGGAGCGGCGGGTTCCGGCTCGATCGGGGCGGGCGGCGTCAGTTCGCCCATGCCCAGTTGATCGATCTCTTTCGCCAGATCCGCCATGAAATCTTCGGAAGTGAATGCGTTTCCATTCGACGGCACGCCCGCGGGAACTTGTTTCCTTGGCCCAGGCTTTTCCGAAGGCGTGCTCTCTGCGGGCTCTTCCTTTCTCGGGAGAGTCGGCACCTGCCCCAACATCTCGTGGGCCGGCACGACGGGTTCCGGCTCGATCACCAACTCGAAATCCTGATCGAGCTCGAATTCAGGCTCTGCGGGCAGAGGTTTGGGCAAAGCTGCCTGCGGCAATTCCAGTGCGGGCTCCGGCCCCTCGGCCGCCACTTCGCCGTGTTCCGGCAGCGGCAACGCGGTCAATTCCTCGTCCGGCAGCAGTTCCTTGTGCTGAGCAGCGATCTCAGCTGCTTGCGGCATACTCGGCGCGGTCGGAGCATTTGCCAGTGAAGCGGGCGCCCCTGCGGCAATTTCCTCCACTGGGCTGGTCCAGCCTTCCGGGTCGTCGGCGTCCGTGGGCACGGCAATTTGTGGCGTCCCGATGTCCTCGTTCGGGGCCACCAGGATCTCGTGCGGCAGCAACTCGTCTGGAATCTGCACCGGGGTCTCATCTTCGAGCACTATATCGGGCAGCTCCACCCCTTCCACGTTCGATGGAGCAGCGACTTTCGGAAAGGCCAATCCACCTTCTGCCTTGTGTCCCGGCTCCTTCGTCTCTTCCAGCAGCGTAGCCCATTCGGAAGAGAGGTCGACTTCTTCGGATGCGGAGACAGGCTGCGCGGCCGCCACTTCCGGCACCGGTTCGATAATCTCAATTTCGGGTACTTTTGCCCCCACTTCAGCGACGGGATGTGCTGCGACCGGGCTGGCTTTCGCGGGCGGGGCAGTTACCTCCGCGAGCGGCTCCGCACTGGTTTCGATGGGGAGCTCTTCCGCGCCTTCCGCAGAAGCCACAGGGGCCAGCTCATCGACGGGCTCGGTCTCAACGGGTTGTGGCATAGCTGCCGCAACGGCAGCGGCGATTTCGTCATCCGTCAAACCGGCGGCGCGCTGGAACCTGCGTCGCAGCTCGCCAAAACGTTCGCTGCTGCGGACGTCCCCGCGTTGGGCATGAATGTGTTCGAGCTGCGCGGCGAGCTCCGCGGTGCGCCGGTCGTCGCCGGCTCCCAGTACGAAATCCAGCAATTTTTCAAGGGTCGGCGTGTGCGTCGGCGCGCGCCGCAGAATTGCTTCCAGCAGCCCGATAGCCTTCTGCGTCAGGCCGTAGCTGGCAAAAAGATCGACGTCCGTCAGGGATTGCGCGATGAACTTCTGGGCCTCTTCGTCCAGTTCCGGCTCGGCCGGCGAGGACGCCGTTGTCTGCGCTGCCACCTCTGGAATTTGTGGCTCCAGATCTGGTCGCACTTTCGGTGCGTGTGCCTCGGGCAGTTCGGCCTGCAGCGTCTCGTGTGCCTCCACCGGCTTCGCCTCTGCTGCCGGTGGCTCCGCCGGCAGCACTCCCATCTTGCGAAGCACGTCGTTCAGCTTGCGTTTCGGCGAATCACTTTCTGGTTCGCGGTCCACCAGTTGCTGGAAAACGTCCTTGGCCCGCTGCAGCTTTCCTGCAGCGACCAGCGCATCGCCAAAGTGTGCCAGGGCATCAGGCAGGCGGAAAGAATCGCTGGTACGGCCGTAGGTGTCCACCAGCCATTCAAGCGGTTCAAGCCGGCCGGGCAGCCGCTCCGCCAGCTCATTCAGCAGGTGCACCACGCCTTCGTGCTCCCCGGCGTCAATCATGGGGATGCGGATGCGCGAAAGCACGGACATGGCGCGCTCGCCCTGTCCAGACTGCAAGAGCGCTTCCGTCACCTTCTGCGTGGCCGTAAAGTTCTTTTCGTCAGAGGAGAAAATCTTCAGCGCCAGGGCCGTGGCTTCGTCCCACTTGGCGTTCTTCAGGTACAGATCCATCAGCAGTTCAGCCGGCTCGCCGCCCTTTTCGAGATCCGGCACACGCTCCAGAATCTCCGCAGCCTGGGTGGTTTTCCCGGCGGTCGTGAACACTCTTGCTTTGATGATCAGCGCATCGAGGTTTTTCGGGCTGAGATGCAGCGCCTTGTCCGCGAGCTTTTCACATTCCTGCTGCTCGCCGCGGGCCAGGGCGCGTTGCGCCGCGGAAATATACGTTTCCAGGGCTTCCCCGGATTGCCCCATGGCCTGATAAAGATCGGCCAGGCGGATCTGGATCCGCAGGTTGTCGGGTTCCGCCAGCAAAAGCTTTTTCAGCAGCGCCACCGCTTCCGGCTGCTTGTTGTTTTTCAGGTGAAGTTCGGCGAGCTGCAGGAAGAGCGGCCGCGCCTCGCTCATAACTCCTTGCTGCACGTACAGGTCAGCCAGCTTTTCCAGCGGACGAATTTCTTCGGGGGCGAGTTTCGCGATGCGCTTGTAAACGGCGATGGCCTTCGTCAGGAAACCATCGCTGACGAACAGTTGCGCCAGCCGCTCGAAGTAATCGATGGCCTGAAATGTCTCGCCCTGGCGGATGTACAACTCTCCGACGGTCATCAAGGTAACTTGATCCCGCGGCTCGTATTTCAGGATCTGTTGATATTCCGCAATGGCTTGCGCCACCTTGCCCTGATTCAGCAGCTTTTGTGCGGCTTCGACGAATTTGCTCTTGTTGTAGGCCATGCCCTTAAGGGACAGCTTCCCTACGAAAGCCGTCCACGACTTTCTCCCTAATGGCGTTGCAAGCCTTCGCAGGCCTACAACGCTACATTTTTACGCTACAGGCCCTCGTGGGGGGCGTCAATGAGACCGCGGAAGGTTGTTAGCAGGCAGTTATCCCCGTAGCTGATACGCCACCTCGGGGGAAGAAATGGCAAAAGGGAACTCAACTTCCGGCGGGCCAGATCCCCAGCGGGAGCGCTTTCTGGACCGCTCCTGCGGCCCAGCAGCCGGCATCCCGGACCGGGGCGAACGAATGGCGGTGCAACGGCGTCGGCCCATGCAGCCGGAGCGCCTCCAGGTGGTCCGGCGTGGCATAGCCTTTATGCCGCGCGAGGCCGTAGAGAGGGTAGACGGCGTCCCACTCTTCCATGCGGGCGTCGCGGTGCGTCTTCGCCAGGATGGAAGCCGCGGCGATGGACACGCTGCGCGCGTCGCCTTTGATCAGTGACTTCTGTTCCATCAATACGTCGAGCACCATGGCGTCAATCAGGAGGTAGTCGGGCTGGATGGCCAGTTGTAGGACTGCGGCCGTCATGGCTTGCCGGCTGGCCTGGTAGATGTTCCAGGCGTCGATGCGCTGGGCATCCACCTCCGCTACGGCCCAGGCGATGGCATGTTCGTGGATGCGCTCGGCCAGCTCGACGCGGCGCTCGGCAGTGAGTTTCTTGGAGTCGTCCAGTCCCACGATCCTGCGTTTTGGATTGAGAATCACGGCGGCGGCGACGACGGGTCCAAACAGCGCGCCGCGCCCGGCTTCATCGAGCCCCGCAATGCGGCTCCAGCCGAGCTTTCGCGCCGCTCGCTCGAAACGGGAAGAGCAGAGTCGCGCCATAATCGAAGGAGGTGCGCGGGAATCTTACCACGCGGAGCAGCGCGCAAGGTCAGCGTTCTGAGGCAGTCCATTGCCCTCCGTGCTGCAAACAAAAGGGACAGGCGCTTGCCTGTCCCCGATGATTTCAAATTGGTGAAACTTCTTACGCTTTGGCTGTCTCGGCTGGAGCAGGAGCGGCTTCCTCGCGGGCGGCGCGCTTGATGCGGGCGGCCTTGCCCCGCAGATCGCGCAGATAGTAGAGGCGGGCGCGGCGCACGCTGCCCTTGCCAACCACGTCAATCGAGGCAATCGAGGGCGAGTGCAACGGGAAAATGCGCTCGACACCGGTGCCAAAACTCACGCGGCGCACCGTAAACGTGGCGCTGCTGGCTCGGCCTTTCTTCGAGATCACCACGCCTTCAAACGACTGGATGCGTTCCTTGACCTTTTCGCCTTCGCCTTCCAGCAGGCGGACGTTTACCCGCACGGTATCCCCGGGGCGAAACTCGGGAAGGTCTTTGCGCAATTGCGCTTCGTGCAACTTACGAATTACCGGATTCATTTTCTGTATTCCCTGCAGACCCACTCAGGCGGGGCCAGCACTTCCAAGGCAAACTACTATTATAGACAGGACCTCACAGAAAACCTAGTCGTTATTGGGACGGCGACGCAGCTTTACAGGTCGGGCCGGTTTCGCCGCGTCTTCTCCGTGGCCTGCTGGCGGCGCCATTTGGCTACTTCCGCATGATGGCCGCTGATCAGGACGTCGGGTACTTTCCAGCCGCGATATTCCGCGGGACGCGTGTAATGCGGGAAATCGAGCAGCAGCTTCGCTTGGCGCGATTGTGGCATCACAGCAGTGTTGGCGGCTTCTGATGGCGCGAGTTCGCTAAAGGATTCGTTTTCCGCGGAGGCTTCGTTGCCCAACGCTCCCGGCAACAGCCGCGTCACCGCGTCCACCACAATCGCGGCAGGCAGCTCTCCGCCGCTCAAGACGTAATCCCCGACCGAGATCTCTTCGGTCGCCAGGAATTCCGCGACGCGCTCGTCCACGCCTTCATACCGCCCGCAAATCAGGATCACTCTCTCCAGCTTGGCGTAGTGCCGTGCCGTCTCTTGCGTGAACAAACGCCCCGCTGCGGACATCAACACAACAGCGGTTCCCGCTTCCAGCAGCACGCGATTCTCTGCATCTCCTACAGTATGGCCCAGCAGATTCTCCACCGCCTCAAACAGCGGCTCCGGCTTCAGCACCATGCCTTCACCGCCGCCGAAGGGCCGGTCGTCCACGGTGCGGTGACGGTCCTTGGTGAACTCGCGCAGGTCTTGCACATGGATCTCTGCGATCCCCGCTTCTTTGGCGCGGCGCACGATACCGTGGTCCAGCGGCCCGGCAAAGAATTCAGGAAAGATCGTGATGAGGTCAAATCGCATTGCAGGCCAGTCTAACAGAGGCTCAGCGGGCGGGACGCACGAAACCTGCCCAGTGTCTACTTCGCATCAAGATCGATCAGTCCCTCAGGCAAGCGCACTTCGATGCGCCGGGCGGCCACGTCGATACGCGTGCAAATTTCTGCCGCGAGAGGGATTAGCAGTTCCCCGGCTGAGGTCTCCACCTGAAGGAGCGGCGTGCCAGCCGCGCCTTCTCCGGGGAAAAAGACATCGCGGACCGTTCCCAAAACGCGCGGCGCTTCTTCCGCCGCACAAGCGGGCGACGCCAATTTTGTTCCATTCTCCGGCAGTTCAAATACTGCGCAGCCCACAAGATCGCTGACAAAATACTTGCCCGCGGGAAGCTCCACGCGGTCCGCCATGGGAATCAAGACGTCCATTCCCCGCAGCTTTTCCGCGGCATCAATGGATGTGCATCCCTCAAAATGAAAAATCCCGTGCTCCGGATGGTTGCGATCCACCCAAAGATGGCGCAAGCCGATGGCCTGCGGCTGCGTTTCGCCGCTGCGCAGGTAAATCTGTTTGAAGGAAGAAAGTCGTTCCGGAAAATCGGTGAAAAGCTCGGCCAGCACTTCACCTTTGTTGCCGCGTGGACGAACAATGCGCGCGACCTGCACCCAGCTTTGCTTTTCGGAAGGAGGATTCAATCTTCGAGTATCTCGAGTGTGAAGCGTTTGTGGAGTTTCATGCCCGCCGCTCCGAGCAGCGTGCGCATGGCCTTGGCCGTGCGCCCCTGGCGCCCGATGACCTTGCCCAAATCTTCCGGGTGGACCCGCAGCTCCAGGACGGTTACCTGTGATCCCTCAACGGCCTTCACTTGCACGCCTTCCGGGTGGTCTACCAGGGCACGGGCTATTTCTTCAACGAGTTCCTTCATGGGGTCCTCCGCGCGAGCGTGTCTCTACTCAAGAGAATACAAGCGGCCCCTCCCCGATTCCGTCAGAGGACGCGGAAAAACTGATGACCTGACCCGGCTTGCTAGGCAATCTTCTGCAGCTTAATAAAACTCCGGACTGTATCGCTGGGCTGGGCCCCCTTGCCCAACCAATACTTGATACGCTCGGAGTCCAACTTGATCTCGGCGGGCTTCTTCAGCGGGTCGTAGGTTCCCACCGCTTCTCGTACACGTCCGTCACGCGCCCGGGTCCGCTCAATGACCACCACACGGTAAAACGGTTTCTTCTTCTTGCCAATCCTGGCCAAACGAATCGTTAGCACTAAAGTACGTCCTCCTAAAGAGCCTCTATTCTAGCGTGACTCCGCGCCGCCCGGCAAACTATCCTGCTTCTCCAAAGGTCCGGCTGGGCCCCTCGAAAATGCCCTCTCGTTCGCACTCCCTTAGGGCTTCTCGACCACCGGAAGCTCCACAAAGCTCTCCTGGCCCGGGGCATGATAGACGCGCTGCAACGCCTTTTTATAATCATCCGGCTTGGCCCAGAAGATATTCGGCACAAACGTTTGCGGATTCCGATCGTACAGCGGGAACCAGCTGGACTGGACCTGCACCATGATCCGGTGCCGCGGCAAAAATACATGGTGGGCATTCGGCAGGGCAAAGCGGTAGAGAAGCGGCTTATCGCTGGCAATCGCCTTTGCGCTCTCCAGGCTTTCGCGATACCGGCCCCGGAAGATATCCGCCGCAATCATCAACTCGTATCCGCCCATCGCCGGATCTCCCGCCACCTCGTCCGGATACACATCGATCAGTTTCACGACCCAATCCGAATCGGTTCCGCTGGTCGAAGCCACGAGATTCGCGATGGGCTGCCCGCTGATTTTGACCGGTGCGCTCAAAACTTCCGATTCAAATACCAGCACGTCCGGCCGCCCGGACGCCTCCCGCTGGTCATCCACCAGCCATTGTGTCCAAGTATGTTCGTTGTCATAACCGATCTGCTGAATGGGCCTTGCACGAAACGGCACCGGTTTGGCGGGATCAGACACGTATTCCTCGAATGCCGGTCCCTCCGCCTTTGGAGCGGCTTGGCTTAGTCTGAGGCCCGCGGACAAATAAAGTGGGGTTGGCTTCAACGTGCACCCGCTTGCGCAACCGGCAGGCCAGGCCGGCAGTCGCCTCCAGGTATTCGTCCCCGTTTCAAACGCTGTCACCGGCGCCACATCCGCCTTCGGTGCTCCATCCTTCAAATATTGCGCCAGGAAGGGCCGCAGAATTTCTTGCCGGAAATACAGGCTTGTATCCATTCCAAATTTCAGCCGGCCCAGGGAACTGCCGTTGCCGATCTGTTGCCCGTGAAACCACGGCCCGAGAACCAAAAACACTTTGTCGTTCCCGGTGTCGCCAGGCTTGATGGCCTTGTACACCGCCGTCCCGCCGTAAATATCTTCCTGATCCCAGAGGCCCGCCACAATCATCGTCGGAACCTTAAGCGGTTGCGCCGCAAGAATCCGATCCATCGCCTGATCGCGCCAGAACTCGTCGTAGCTCGGGTGCTCCAGAATTTTCCTCCAGAATCCCACCTGTTCCAGGCCGCGCGCCCGCCCCAGTTCTCCCGCGGAGACCGCCCGCATGTACATGTCGTAATCATCAAACGTGCTCGTCCACCACTTCGCGTCATTCGCGCGCGTGGCCTCCTGCTCGTAGATGTACGGCATATTCTGCTGGCGGAAAGCGCCGTTGTGAAACCAGTCGTCGCCCTTCCAGCCATCCACCATCGGGTTCATCGGCACAGCCACCTTGAGCGCCGGGTGGGGATTCACCAGCGCCATCAGCGGCAGAAATCCGTCGTAGGAAATGCCCAGAATCCCCACCTTGCCGTTGCTCTCGGGCACGTTCTTCACCAGCCATTCGATCGTGTCGTAGGTATCCGTCGAATGATCCACCGGCGTCGGGTTAAGTGGCCCATGCAAGGGCCGCGTCATTACGTAGTCGCCCTCTGAACGGTATTTCCCGCGAATGTCCTGCACCACGCGGATGTATCCGTCCTCCACAATCACCTCGGTTGCGTTATCGTACCCGTTCAGGATCGGGCCCAGGTGCGCGCTTGCCGCATGGCCGGTCTGTTCCGTGGCGTTGTACGGCGTTCGCGTGAGCAGGATGGGGGCGTTCTTCGCGCCTTTTGGCACCACGATGACGGTGTGGAGTTTCACGCCGTCGCGCATCGGGATCATCACGTCGCGCTTGTCGTAATCAAAGCTGCTGGTCACGGGCACGAGTTTTGCCGGTGTCTCGCTCGGGAAATCCGGGTACTTGACGGGCGCTTCGGTTGTCTGTGCCCCGGCGGTTTCCAGAAATGACCCAGCGCTCAAGAAGCAACCGAACACAATCAACCCTGCAATCGAATTCCTCAGCTTCATGAAATTTCCTTTGAAACGCGGAACATTCCGCACACAAGAATCTGGCTCGGACCAGCTAGCGCCGCGATTATATGCTGCGCTGCCCCGGCGCGCCACCGCCTCTTCAGTGGACGAACGTCAGCCCATGCC
Source organism: Candidatus Acidiferrales bacterium (assembly GCA_963780785.1). Lineage (GTDB taxonomy): Bacteria > Acidobacteriota > Terriglobia > Acidiferrales > UBA7541 > Acidiferrum. The sequence goes on along the minus strand of CAWADS010000060.1, from coordinate 60,586 downwards.
GGCGAGTTTGCCCAGGCCTTTCATCTTCGCGCGCGTGGCCATGGCGCCATATTGCTTCATCATCTGCCGCATCTGCATGTATTGCTTGATGACCTGGTTGACTTCCTGCACGGAGGTGCCGCTGCCCTTGGCGATGCGCTTGCGGCGCTTCCCGTCGAGGACGTTGTGGTCGCGGCGCTCTTCGTTGGTCATCGAGTTGATGATCGCTTCCACCTGCTTTAGTTTCTTCTCATCCACGGACGCGTTTTTGGGCAGATTCTGCAGCGGCCCGACCTTCGGCAGCATGTCCATCAACTGGTCCAGCGGCCCCATTTTGCGGATTTGCCGCAATTGGTCGCGGAAATCTTCCAGCGTGAACTCTTCCTTGCGGAGCTTACGCTCCAGCTCCATCGCCGCTTTCTTGTCGAAAGCCGATTCGGCGCGCTCGATCAGCGAAAGAAGATCGCCCATGCCCAACACGCGCGAAACAATGCGTTCCGGGAAAAAGCCTTCCAGCGCGTCGTATTTCTCGCCAAGGCCCACGAACTTCACCGGCGCTCCGGAAACCTTGCTGATCGATAGCGCCGCGCCGCCGCGTGCATCGCCGTCCAACTTCGTCAGGATCACCCCGGTCAGCCCCAGCCGCTTGTGGAATTCGCCCGCGGAGCGCACCGCGTCCTGGCCAATCATGGCGTCGGCGATGAACAGCATCTCACTCGGCTGCAATTCCTTTTTCAGCACGGAGAGTTCGTTCATCAGCTCATCGTCAATATGCAGGCGGCCGGCGGTGTCCACCAGGATGACGTCGCTGGCTGAAAGTTTTGCTTCCTTGATCGCGCCGCGCACAATGTCGAGAGGTTTATCCGTGCCCGTGCCCGGCCACAAGGGGATGCTGACGGCTTTGGCGACCTGCGCGAGTTGTTCGCGGGCGGCAGGGCGATACACGTCCGTGGAGACCACGATGGGGCGATGCCCGTGTTGCGCCAGCCATTTGGCCAGCTTGCCGGTGGTGGTGGTTTTTCCCGACCCTTGCAGGCCCACGATCATCCACACCGAAGGCGGCCGCGAGGCAAAGATCGGTTTAGAGTGCTTGCCGAGCAGCGCGAGCAATTCGTCCCGCACGATCTTGACCACCTGCTGATCGGGCGAAAGCTGTAGCATCACTTCCGAGCCCAATGCTTTCGCGCGGATGTTCGCCAGCAGTTCGTCGGCAACCCCTACGTTGACGTCGCCCTCGAGCAGCGCTTCGCGGATTTCCCCCATGGCCACGTCCAGGTGCTCCTCGAGTGAGCTTTCCCTGGCCGCGCAGGTTCTTGAATGTTCGTTGCAGCTTTTCTGTCAGGTTCTCAAACATGGCTGACCGTGTTCCCTAGGTTTCCACCTTTATTGTACAGGTTGCCAAGCCGTGGTGCAGCACGGCCCCCTGCGGCCTATGCGCGAGCCAACATTCGCAAAAGTCTCCTTCTCCGGCAGGACTCGGGATAGAATTCGCGGAGCGTTGTGTGGAGGACATCATGTTCGATCGTCGTGGCTTCTTGTCGTCACTTATGGCCCTGGCTGGAGCGTCTTCGGCAACCGGTATCGAATCGGTCTGCGAGGACCTGCTCGCCGGTGCACCCGCCAAACTTCCCGATAGGTCACTCTACGAAACGAATGAAGAGTCTTATTGGACCGAACTGCGGAAGCAATTCCTGATTCCCGCGGACGAGGTGTACCTCAATAACGGCACCGTCGGCTCTTCGCCCGCACCGGTTCTCCGCGCCGTCCTGGAAAGCTATCGCGATTCCGAAATGCTGGCGCAATCCGACCCCGAGGATTACCCCATCTGGGGCTACGCCGCGTGGAATCAGTTTCGCGACCCGCTGGCCGCATTCATCGGCTGCAGCCGCGATGAGCTCGCCCTTGTCCGTAACGCCACCGAAGGGAACAGCTACATTGCCAATGGCATCGATCTGAAGCCCGGCGACGAAGTGCTGATGACCGATCAGGAGCATCCCGGCGGGGAACACCCGTGGAATTTGCGCGCCAAACGCTACGGCATCGTGGTGAAAAAGGTGACGCTGCCCAAGCCCGTGCCCAACCCCGCCGCGGTTTTGAATCTGTTCAGCGATGCCATCACCCCGCGCACCCGCGTGTTCTTCTTCAGCCACATCACCACCGTTACGGGAGTGGTTCTGCCGGTGAAGGAATTGGCGGCCCTGGCCCGCTCGAAAGGGATTCTGTGCGCCGTCGATGGCGCCCATGTGCCCGGCATGATGAAGCTCAATATCACCGCTCTGGGCTGCGATTTCTATTCTGCCAGCCCGCACAAATGGCTCCAGGCGCCGAAAGGCACGGGCTTCCTCTACGTCCGCGACGAAATGATCGACCGCTTGTGGAACACCATCGCCACCGAAGGATGGGACTCCACAAAAATACGCGCTGAACGCTTCCAACGCATCGGCAGCTCGAATGTGCCGACCCTCGCCGGTTTGCGCGCCTCGATTGAACTGGCCAATCAAGTTGGCATGGACCGCATCGAGAAGCGCCACCGGCAGATGGCCGATTACATCCTGAAGGAAATGCAGCAGCGTGGCGCGGAATCCTGGACGTCGCCAGACCCAGCGATGCGCTGCGGCATTGCCACCGTGAACGTGGCGTCCCTGAGAATGCCGGACGCGGAGCTTTGGCTGTGGAAGGAGAAGAAAGTGCGCATACGCGGCGGCGCGCCCTCCAAGATTCGCCTGTCCACGCCCTACTACCTGCTGCACAAGGATGTGGACCGTTATCTGTCCGCCTATGACGAATACCGCCGGAGCCATCCGGCAGCATGACGCTTTCCTGACTTCATCTGATAATCGCGAGTTGCATCAGTTCTTTGCCGTTGCGGAATCAGGGGCGAAACCATGACCCAAGATGTTTGGACTGCCGTCGACAAGTACATCACGGACTTGCTGGTGCCTTCCGATCCCGCATTGGAAGCGGCTCTCCAGGCCAGCATCGCCGCGGGTTTGCCGCACATACAAGTCTCTCCGGCCCAGGGAAAGCTGCTGCATCTTCTGGTCGCGAGCCTGCGGCGCTCGCCAGGTACTGGAGATTGGCACGCTGGGCGGTTACAGCACCATTTGGCTTGCGAGAGCGCTGCCCGCCGGCGGCCGTGTGATCACATTGGAGGCCGACCCGAAACACGCCGAAGTCTCTCGCGCCAATTTTACGAAGGCCGGGCTGGCTGGTGCGATCGAGCTGCGGCTGGGACCTGCCCTTGAAACTTTGCCGAAGCTTGCTTCGGAAGGGCGCGGCCCGTTTGACCTGATTTTCATCGACGCCAACAAATCCTGCATGCCCGAGTATTTCGATTGGGCTCTGAAACTGTCGCGCGTCGGCAGTGTCATCATCGCCGACAATGTCGTGCGCGATGGCGGGGTGCTGGACGCGAGCAGCGGCGACGCCGACATTCAAGGCGTTCGGCGTTTCAATGAGCGACTCGCCGCCGAGAAGCGCGTGTCCGCCACGGAAATCCAAACCGTCGGCAGCAAGGGCTACGACGGCTTCGCTTTCGCTTTGGTCATTGCTGACTCCTAGCGGCCGTTTCCATCGCCGTCGTTTTCTTGACCCTGTGCGCGCCGCGCAAGTACACTAGTAAATTCGGAAAGCTGCCTGGAATCAGACAGTCCGGCTTAACGAACACGACCCCAAGGCCATCCTGGTTCGCTGTGTGAACAGGCGGCAAAACGCTGCCGGGGGATGAAACTTGGGAAGTTTGCGGGCCGTATCCAGTAAGGGGGATTGTTTTGCCAAAGCGTACATTTCAGCCGCGGAAGCGCCGCCGCGCCAAAACGCACGGATTTCGTTCGCGCATGAAGACCAAAGGTGGCCGCAAAGTCCTTGCGGCGCGCCGCAAGAAGGGCCGTCATCGCCTCACTCCCGAGTAATGGGGCAGGCCCACCGCCGCCACAGGCGAAGCGGGGCCAGACGTTGCCGCGCGAGGCGCGCTTGGTGCGCAAGAGCGAATTTGACGCGGTTTACAACACCGCTAAGCGCCGCTCCAATGCCCACTTCACCGTGTTCCTTCGTGCCAATGATCTGCCACTGAGCCGCTTCGGTTTCAGCATCAAGAAGGCGCTCGGCGGCGCCGTGGTACGCAACCGCATGCGCAGAAGGTTGCGTGAGATAGTTCGTTGCCACCGCGAGGAGATACCAGCAGGATGGGACATCGTCATTCACCCGAAGCGTTCCGTCGCGAAGGCGCCCTTTGCGGCGCTGACGGCGGAGTTCCTGCGCATGGTGAAGAGCCTGTGAACACCGCGACATTGGGGGCGCAGCTCGTTAGGCCCCGGCAAGAAGAAATGCGACAAACGCCGAAATCGGCGGGGGTGCGCGCGGCACTCTTTGCGCTCGATTTCTACAAGGCTTATCTATCTTCGCTCCTCGCCGGCACTTGCCGCTACGAGCCCACGTGTTCCCGCTACGCCCACGAAGCGATTGAACGATTCGGAGTGTGGCGCGGCATCTGGCTCGGGACAATGCGCCTGCTGCGTTGCCATCCTTTATCCCGCAAGTTTGGATTCGACCCGGTTCCGGAGAATTGGGAAGAGGTGCGAGCGAATTCCGCGATCAAAGTTGCAGCGCATGAGGTCCGCCCGTGAGCACCCCGCCAGTGAATCAGTTCCCGCCAATCGGCCCCCAGAAGGACAAATTCACGCCGGAGCTGCGTATCCTTGTCGCCTCGCTGCTTTCCGTGGGGGTCATCATTCTGTGGACGAGGTACTTCGGGCCAAAGCCTCCCGTGCATCTGCCACAACAGGAGCAGCCGGCCGTTTCCGCGCCCGCAACCAGTGGATCTCCTGCAGCGACATCTCCACCATCACAGCTGACTCCTTCCGCGGCGCCTTCAAAAGTTTCCGCTGCTGCAACCCCCGCGGCCCCGCTGACTGAAGATACCCAGGAGCGCACCATCGTTGTTGAGAACGCACTGTACCGCGTGGAATTCTCCAATCGTGGTGCGGTCGTCAAGAGCTGGCAGCTGAAGAAGTACAAGGATGATTCAAAGCCCCAAAAGATTCTGGACCTGGTCCACCCCAAAGCAGCTGCGGAGACGGGCGGCTGGCCTTTCTCCCTGGTCATTGACGATCCGCAATTGGAAAAACCGGCGAATGGCGGTCTCTACAAGGTTTCCGGCGATGCCGCTTCTTTGACTGCGCCTGCGGACCTGACTTTTACCTGGAGCGACGGCCACCTTGAAGTAGCCAAGAAATTCCATTTTGACCATTCCTACGTGCTGACCGTCGAGACTTCCGTAACCTACAACGGGACGCGCTTGCAGGCCGGATTGGCCTGGCGCGGAGGTTTTGGCGACCTCACAGTCACCAACCCCATCCCCGTGGAAACGGTCACCACGTTCTACAGTGAAAACGGCAAGCTAACGACGTTTGCTCACAAGAAGCTCGACGCCCCGGAGAAGTGGGGCAATGTCTGGATGGGTGGAAAGACGTTCGCGGGCATCGCGGATCGTTACTTTACCGTGGCCTGTTTGCCGCCCAACGATTCGCCCGGCACGCTCCTGGAAACGCGCTACTGGAAGGTATTCCACTCGATTCAAGTCGAGGGCAAAGACCAGTCTGAACCGATACCGGAAGTGGCCGTCGTTACGCGTTCCCAGCCCATGGCTCTCCGCGTGTACGTGGGTCCCAAGGACTACGATGATCTCCAAGCGATCCATCCGCCGTTGCATTCCCTGGTCCAGTTCGGGTGGCTCGAGATCATTGCCGGGCCATTGTTCCATGGCTTGAAGTGGTTGCACAGCTACGTGCCCAATTGGGGCTGGGCGATCGTCGTTCTCACGCTGATCGTCAATATGGTTCTGTTCCCGCTGCGCATCTCCAGCTACAAGACGACCATCAAGATGCAGCGCGTGGGGCCCGAGATTAAACAGATCCAGGAAAAGTACAAGAAGTACAAGATGAACGACCCGCGCAAAGCGGAAATGAACAAGGAAGTCATGGCGATCTACAGCCGCGAGGGGATCAACCCTATCGGCGGCTGCCTCCCCATGGTCCTTCAGTTTCCCATCTGGTTCGGGCTGAATCGCGCGCTGAGCTATGCCATTGAGTTGCGCCATGCCGACTGGCTCTGGGTGCGCGACCTCGCCTCAAAGGACCCTTATTACGTCTTGCCCGTGATGGTCGGCGTTTCCATGTACCTCGTCTCCAAGATGACTCCCATGACGATTACCGACCCGCAGCAGGCCAAGATGATGAAGCTCATGCCCATCAGCATGGCCGTGATGTTTGTGGTTTTTCCGTTTTCGAGCGGCCTGGCGTTGTATATTCTCACCAGCAGCTTGGTGGGTATCCTGCAACAGTGGTACCTGAACCGGACGCACCCTCTTCCTGCCCCGGTCAAGCCCGTCCGCGCCAAGAAGTAAGGGACGTTGTGATAGCGCAGTCTGCTTGTGTGAAATCAGTGGTTTCGAGAGAACTATGACGAAGGAATTCGTACGCGATGGCAAGCTGGACCGTGCGGCCGCCGCCGACGCCCTGCGCGATTTTCTGCCCAAGATCGTGCGCGCCGCTGGCTTGGAACTCTCCGTGAACGTGCGCGTCGCCGAACCCGTCGTCGGCTCAGAGGAAGGCGCGGCGGAGATTTTCGCCGACCTCGACGGCAAAGACAACGAGCTCCTCATGGCGCGAAGTGGAGAAGTTATGAAGGCCCTCGAACATATCGCCTTTCGCGCGCTGGGCCTTGAACCCGTCTTCCACGAAAAGATTCACCTCGATTGCGGCGGCTTCCGCGCTTTGCGCTTCGAGGAACTGCGCATGACCGCCCGCGTGGCTGCGGAACGAGTTCAGGCTACGCAGCAGCCCTTCCGCCTCAATCCCATGTCTTCGCGGGAGCGCCGCATCGTCCATCTTGCTCTGAAGGATTTGTCCGGTGTGCGCACGGAAAGCGTCGGCACGGGCGAAGAACGTCAGGTGGTGATTCACCCTGCGAAGAAGGCCTGAGCTACAGACTAATCTGCCAGCTCTACTCACCGGCGTACCCAACCCTGTGAAATCACGCTTCCGTCACCCGAGAACCGCACGCGATACGTGAACGAAGATGGCCGGTCGGGCCGTATGTGCGGAAAACGCAAATCCGAGAATTCCACCACCGCTTCATCGCCTTCCTTGTGAAAGAGGGTCACGGGAAACCGCGCGAACCATAGGACTTTCTGAACTTCTGGCAAATGCCGTGCCTCTTCAATCCAGGGATTCGGAAACGAGTCAGGATAGTACGTGTGCCCAATCACGTCGGGGTCGGAATAGCTGGCCCATTGCGCGTTCTTCTGGAATAAGCCTGCGCTTAAATCCATGCGCATCTCGTAAACTCCGCGCGGCGCTCGTATCAGCCCGTCCCAGTGCCAGAAAGATGGCGGCAAGGGCAGCGCGCCAATTGCTTCAACCTGCAGGTTCTTTTGCGCGGCAAACTGTTGAATGCGCCCGAGCGCCACCTGGTGCGCATAGCTGGCCGCAACGAGATAGCCCACTGCCAGAACGAGACCCGTGCGATTCCAATTGGCATAGGCCACGGTCAGGCCCCAGCCTCGTGCTGCCGGGAGAAGGAAGAGCACCGCAAACAGGATCGTCGCCACAAGAATCGTGACGTTGGAAATCGGCGCGCCGACAATTTGGCCAATTTTGGCAATCAGGAACGGCGCCGGCGTGAAAACCAGCCACATCAGCACAGCCCGCCATTTGATATGCGCCGGATCCTCGTAGGTCCAGGAGAGGAGTTGCGGAATCAGCAGGATGGCTGTGAAGCTGAAATCCACGATGAAGAGAATATCCCAGGCAGGCCTGGACCACGCCAGCGGAGACCAGATCATCGTTCCAAAAGTGGTCACCAAATCCAGGAAAATGTGGCTCAGGATTCCGATTGCCCAGATACCGCATAGCACCATGAACGAGGGCGCTTCCCATTTTCGCCACTTCGCAACCACGTGCGTCAGCCCCGCCAGGATTAAGCGTCCATATCGGCAGGCAGATCAACGAATGCGTGATGCTGCGATGCCAGGTGAGCATCAGCAATTCATTGTGCGAAAAAAAATCGCGCAAAACATCGCTGTCCGGAAAAACCGCTCCCAGCATCAGGGACCAGGTGATGAGGCGCTGCTTGCTCAGCGACCGGGACGAAAACAGGTCTCGCCCTCCAAACACTGCTTTGCTGATCAGCGCCCCTGCGATGCCGTGTGTGATGGTGTCCACTGTGAGCTCGTCGTCTCCGCTGTTAGACAACCATCAGGAGCTTGGATGTTTTTGGCACGACGCGGCCGATCCGGTTGGCATTGACACCATGGCGCTTCAGAGTTTCCCGCGCCGCTTCCTCATGCTCTGGAGTGAGTGCGATCAGTAAGCCGCCGGACGTCTGCGGGTCAAAGAGCAACGCGCGATTTTCCTCGGGCACATTCGCTGCGAAGCTGACGCAATCCCCTAGAAACCCGCGATTGTTTTTCAGCCCCCCGGAAATCATCCCCTGGCGCGCGGCATCAAGCGCACCGGGAAGCAGCGGCACATCCGCGGCCACAATTTCGAGTGCTACCCGCTCGATCCCCGAAGCCGCGTCTCCCAACGCCATTTCTCGCGCGTGCCCCAGCAATCCGAATCCGGTAATGTCCGTCACCGCGTGCACGCAGCCCTCCCCTGCTTGCCCCTCCATCTCGCGCAAAGCTTCAGCGGCCGCACGATTTAATTGCGCCATCGAAGCGATCGCAGCGTCCAGTGAGGTTTTTTCCGCGCGTTCATTTTTCAGTGCCGTCGAGATCACGCCGGTGCCCAGCGATTTTGTCAGCAGAAGTACGTCATTTGTCTGCGCGCCGACATTTCGCCAAACTAGCTGAGGATTGATCACGCCCGTGACGGCATAGCCAAACTGGATGTCGTCGTTGCGGATGGAATGCCCGCCAATCACGCTGCATTTCGCTTCGCTCATTTTGTTGAGCCCACCGCGAAGAATCTGCTCCAGGATCGCGGAGTCTCCTTTTTCAGGAAACCCGACGATCGAAAGCGCCGACACCGGCCGTCCTCCCATCGCGTACACGTCGCTCAGCGAATTGGCCGCCGCGATTTGTCCAAATGTGAACGGGTCGTCCACAATTGGCGTAAAGAAATCGACTGTCTGCACCAAAGCCAATCCTTCCCCGAGCAGATACACCCCCGCGTCGTCGTTGGTGCTGAAACCAACGAGCACGTTCGGATCAATTGGCAGTGGCAGGCGCCGTAGTATTGAGTCCAGCGTCCCGGGACTCAGCTTCGCCGCTCAACCCGCTGCCTTGACCATCGCCGTGAGTTTCACGGAATCGGTCAAGCCACACCTCGCTGTACTGCGCTTTGATTATAGCGATGCCGCCGTCTTCTTGCTCGAATCCGGATAGAAACTCGGCCTGCACGAGACCTTGCACGGATTGCCTGGAAAATGTTCTCATCAGCCGATGCCTTGGGACTTCTGGTTGATCTTTCTTTTTCTTGGAATTGTCGTTCCCTGGCGCGGTGCCGTGCGGCTGAAGAAGCTCCTGGCGCTCCCTTCCGTCAGCACTAAGGAAAAGCTCGTTCTCTATGGCTCGACCATCGCCGCTCAGTGGGTGATTACAGGTCTTGTCGCTTGGCGTGCTCTTGCACGGGGGTTGTCGGCGGACAACTTGGGTTTGGCCAACTTCGGCGGCGGCAACACGATTCTCGGGAGCTTGGCTTTGGCTGTCATCGCTGGGACTTTGCACTGGCTGAACCTCCGACGAGTCGGCAAGTCTCCGGGCAGAGCCTCGGAATTGATGCGCTCGCTTGCTCACCGGATTCTTCCCGTCAACTCTGTAGAGTTGCTTCCCTATTGTGCCCTCGCTGTGACCGCGGGGGTCTGTGAGGAATTCCTTTATCGGGGATTTGCCATGGCTGCACTTTCTCATGTGGGATTCCCCGCCTGGGCTGTCGTAATTCTGACCGCAGTCCTCTTCGGCCTGGCCCACGCTTACCAGGGGCGCAGCGGAATCCTGGGCACTTTTGTGATGGGCATCCTTTTCGGCATCGTCCGCTTGGCCTACGATACGCTGATACCGGTGATGGTGATACACGCGATACTGGATCTTGTGGCCGGGATTGCGGGGCCGCACTACCTCTTGTCGAAGCTCGCCGGACAGCAGAAGTGAGTAGAAATCAGGCCGTTGCAGTATAGTTATTCTTATGGCAACAGAACTCGAAAAGCCTATTTCGGAAGTGACCATCCGGCGCGCTATGGGAGAATTCCAGGTCACCTTGAATGAACAGCAAGTCATGTGTATTCAACAGTATATAAGTATTTTGCGACGCTGGAATGAGAAGCTGAATTTGACCGCCATCCGCGATCCCCTGGAGATACTATATCGTCATTTCTGCGAATCCATGTTTGCGGCCGTGGCGGTGCCGGTGGAAAACGGTCGGTTCGCCGACATCGGTTCGGGCCCCGGATTTCCTGGTATTCCGCTGAAGATTTTGCGGCCGGAACTGGAACTTTTTCTGGTGGAATCGAACATCAAGAAGGGCACATTTCTTGCCGAGGTCATCCGCGAACTGGGGCTGGATCACGCCCGTGTGCTCATCAGCCGCTATGAGGAACTAGGCGAGGAATTGGCCCCGCTGGACTTTGTTTGCTCCCGAGCCCTCGGAGAGTTCGGCCCATTTCTCGAGTGGGCCGCGTCCGGCCCTGTCGCCGCCTCCCGCGTTATTTTGTGGATCGGCGGCCGTGATCTCGAGGAAATTCGTAAATCGGACCGGTGGGAATGGCAAGAGCCAATCGCCATGCCACAGTCGTTGCAGCGCTATCTCCTCGTCGGCAAAAAAATGGTCCCCAGTGTCGGCGTAACGACATCATAACAAAAGGTATTCAGTCATTTCCTGCAGTGTGCGCAACTCTTAAGTGACCTTCTCGCTCGCCGCGTTCCACGTGGAACATCTTCTTCATTTCCCGGGCTCCAATTCCAATGGTCTCACTTTCAACGCCTCGGATATTGAATGTCCAGGTGGGCGAGTGGGTCATATCAGTGGCTATCAGTTGAACAACGTTCCACGTGGAACGAAAAAGGATTGCCAGACTCGCTTCAAGGCGAGATCGACTGCGCTTCGCCGATTCCCTCGAGTTTGACCTCGAACTGTTCCACGTGGAACACCCGCTTCCAACAGAATTCCCGCGGCTCCCTCTCTGTTCCACGTGAAACATCTTGCGCCTTGCAGGCAGGTCTGCTAGTTTCCCAGTGTTGGGGAGAACGTCTTGGCCCGGGTCATCGCTGTTGCTAACCAAAAGGGTGGGGTAGGCAAGACCACAACCGCAGTTAACCTCGCAGCCTGCCTAGCAGCTGCTGAGCAGTCCACTCTCCTCATTGATTGCGATTCCCAAGCCAATGCTACTGCCGCTATCGGATTCCAGAAGGATCCCGCCCGCCGGACCATCTATCATGCCTTAATTCTGCACGAGCCTTTTGAAAGGTTAGTCCAAAAGTCGCAAGTTGAGGGCTTAGATGTCGTCCCCGCGGACAAAAACCTTGCGGGCGCTGCGGTAGAACTCGTCCTGGCTGAGAGCCGTGAATACAAACTGCAATCCTTCCTGCAGGATGTTCGGCCAAACTACAAATTCATTGTGCTGGATTGTCCGCCTGCTTTGGATCTGCTCACCTTAAATGCGCTGGTCGCGGCCGATTCCGTGATGATACCCATCCAGTGCGAATACCTGGCCCTGGAAGGCGTATCGGAATTGCTGGATACTCTGATGCGTATTCGCCGTACGCTCAATCCCAGCCTTGAAATCGAGGGTATCCTACTTACGATGTACGATGAGCGCACCACTCTTTCCAAGCAGGTAGCCACCGACCTCCGCAGTTTCTTCGGCACTCAGGTTTTCCAGAGCCTGATCCCGCGCAACGTTCGCCTTGCCGAAGCACCAAGTTTTGGTAAACCTATTATTTTCTATGATATACACAGTAAGGGGGCAGAGGGCTATACGCAGCTCGCCCAGGAGGTTATTGGCAATGCCGAGAAACGCGTTGGGGCGGGGGCTCGGAGCGCTCATTCGGGAGCCTGAACCGGTAGCTTCCGTAACGCCGACTACATCGACAACTCCGCACGCTGCTCCCGCGGGTCACAGCTCGGGCGGCGCTGCAGCAGCTGCGGCACCGGCCTTGAGTCCCACACCCTCGGGCCCGCTGCAGATCGATATCGATCTGATCGACCCCAGCCCTTATCAGCCGCGCACACGGTTCCGCGAAGAGGCACTGGATGAGCTGGCCCGCTCTATTCAGACCAGCGGCATTATTCAGCCGCTCGTCGTGCGGTCGATCGGCCAGCGCTTTCAACTGATCGCCGGCGAACGACGGTGGCGTGCTGCGCAGCGTGCCGGCCTCACCAAGGTCTCTTCCATCGTTCGCCAGGTTTCCGACGAACTGGCGCTGGAAATGACACTGGTCGAGAACATCCAGCGCGAAGACCTCAACGCCATGGAAGCCGCGCGCGCGTTTGAGAGACTGATGGATGAGTTCCAGCTCACTCAGGAATCGGTGGCCGAACGCACGGGCAAAGACCGCACGACGGTCGCCAACGCCATCCGGCTGCTGAAGCTTGAACCGACCATTCAGGAATGGATTGAAGAAGGGAAGCTGAGTGCGGGGCACGGCCGCGCGCTTCTCGCTGTCGCCGAGCCGCAATTGCGCATGCGTTACGCGCAACGCGCCGCTCGTGGTGGGCTCACAGTGCGCCAGATTGAACGCCTGGCATCGCGACGTAGCCGCGGGGCAAAACTGCCAATGGAAATCCAACTTGATCCCAACATCCGCGAAGCCGTGGAAGAACTCCAGCGACACCTCGGCACAAAGGTGCTGCTGCACCAGAAAACAAAACTACGGCCGGGCCAGCTCATTTTGGAGTTTTACGACGACGCGCAACTCATGGGCATCTACGACCGCCTAATGAAATAGCGCCGTAGCAGTCCGTTGCCACTGCACTAAGGTTCAGGCATTTCATTCGACAACCCGCTCTGCATCACGCGTTGACTTCTCGCCGCTTCACGCTACATTGGAATCAGCACGCATAGGGAGTACACATATGGCTTGGAAGTGGCCCGGTACGTCGAAGGATGGCAGCAGCGAGGAATGGACCGGCTTCATCGATCAGGGTGTCTCGCTCGAAGGCACGTTGACACTTACCGGAACGTTTCGCATTGACGGACACATCAAGGGAAACATCATCTCCGAACAAACCGTGATCCTCGGCGAAAACGCTAAGGTCGAAGGACAGATTGAAGGGAATCGCGTGGTGATCGCGGGCCGGTTCGATGGGGTCATTTTCGCGAGAGGCCGCGTGGAGATTCAACCCAAAGGCGTAGTGACGGGCGAGGTTCACTCACCTTGCATGGTCATAGATCCTGGCGGCATCTTCGATGGGCGCTGTCACATGCTCGCGTCTTCGGAGGCAGCAGCTGGGGTGACGATTCCAATCCGAGCCGTGAGCCAGGCGTAGAGCCGTAAGAGCTGCCAAAAAGACAGTCTAGTTCTACTAACCATTAAATTACAACGAACCGGTTAGTGTGCCGCGTGCCTTTTTTTGTTCCCACTGCCGTTTTACTGAGGGTGTGCAGCCTCTTAACGTGGCACCAGCGGGGACAGCTGTCAAAGCGCGCTGCGCATCTTGCAGGCCAGCTTGGATGTTTCCAAATTAGGGACATGGAAAGCTACCGCGGCCTTGAGGAACATCACCGCCTCTTAGAGGCGATTCAGTTTCTTCAAGCACTGACGCCCTGCCGCCGATGACGCTGGCAGCGATGATTTTTCCTTGCAATCAGATTGGGTGCCGAGCGAATTGGAGAGGGAACCGCCAGGTAAATTTGTAGGCGCAATTGACACTCCCTGACTGGCAGACTATCGTTCGGAAAGTGGTGAGGCGAAATTCATGAATATCTTGGTGATTGGCGGTGGTGGGCGCGAACATGCGCTGGTTTGGAAACTCCAGCAAAGCGCGGGTGTCGAGAAGGTCTGGTGTGTGCCCGGCAACGGTGGAATATCTGCTGAGGCTGAATGCGTGGCCGCCGATGCAGGAGACGTGCCGGCGCTGGTGGCGCTGGCGGAAAAGATCTCGCCGGATTTGACGGTCGTGGGGCCGGAGCTTCCCTTGGTAAACGGCCTGACCGACGCCTTCCGGCAGCGCAAATACGCCGTGGTTGGGCCGTCGCAACAAGCGGCACAACTCGAGGGCAGCAAGATCTTCGCGAAGGAGTTCCTGCAGCGTCACAACATTCCCACGGCGGCGATGTATGGCTCCTACGATTCACCCGGGGCCGCGTATTCGGCGCTTTGCTCCGTGGATTGGCCCGTGATCATCAAAGCCGATGGCCTCTGTGCGGGAAAAGGCGTGTTTTTGGCGGACGATCCCGACGCCGCCACCGGATTCATCGAGCGCGTGATGGAGAAGGGCGAATTGGGCGCGGGAGGCAGGCGCATTCTTCTGGAAGAAACGCTGGATGGCGATGAGCTATCGTTTATCCTGCTGACCGATGGTGAGCGTTCCACTTCACTCGTGCCCACACGAGACCACAAGCGCGTCTTCGACAACAACGAAGGGCCGAACACAGGTGGTATGGGCGCGTATTCCTCGGACGAGCTTTTGCCCGAGGCCTTGCGCCGGATCATTCAGACGACCATTGTGGAGCCGACCTTGCGCGGCCTGGTCAAAGACAGACTGCACTATCAAGGGTTCCTCTACGTGGGCCTGATGCTGACTAAACAGGGTCCCAAGGTGTTGGAGTTCAACTGCCGTTTGGGGGATCCCGAGACACAGGCGATTGCCGCGCGCATGGATTTTGACTTGGCCGAGGTGCTTGCCGACGTTGCGGTGGAAAGATTGGACCCCGCCAAGCTGAAGTGGAAGCGCGGCGCCAGTGTTTGCGTGGTGTTGGCATCCGGCGGGTATCCGGGGAAGTTTGACACCGGCAAAGAAATCAAGGGGCTCGCCGAGGCGGCACAAATTCCCGATGTGAAGGTATTGCACGCGGGAACGCACCGGCAAGGCGATGCCATCGTCACGAGTGGCGGGCGCGTCCTGGGAGTCACGGCAGCTGGCGATTCGCTGGCCTTAGCCCTCCAGAAAGCTTACCAGGCCGCCGCAAAGATCCATTTTGACGGCATGCACTATCGCAAAGACATCGGCCGGTACCATCAACAAAGCACGGCTGCGGGAGACTGACGCCTTTGGCGAATACCCTGCATCTTCTGCAAGCAGGGCGCAGCACGCCACAGTCGGGCGTGGTCTCTTAAGGCGTTGGCTTGCGCCGCAGCGTGGGCGCGTCCGGAGGCCGATTTTTGTCCTCGGCCGGTCTTTCCTTCTCGAGCGGCTCCTCCGGCGGAACAATCCACTGGAACGTGCCGCTCTCGCCCATAGCGCCCTCGAAGAAGTTCGCCCCGCCCGCCAGCAGCGGGAAAACCGCCCGCATGAAATCTGTTGAATCTTTGCTGTCGGCCTTTTGCGCCTGGCCGCGCTCGATCAACTCGATCACCTTCGCAAAACGCGGCTCGGA
This sequence comes from Candidatus Acidiferrales bacterium, assembly GCA_963780785.1. Lineage (GTDB taxonomy): Bacteria > Acidobacteriota > Terriglobia > Acidiferrales > UBA7541 > Acidiferrum. The sequence goes on along the minus strand of CAWADS010000060.1, from coordinate 45,070 downwards.
GGACTTCAAGCGCGCGATGCGTGGGTCATTCTGCTGAATTAGCCCCAGGAGAGGCACATCCTGGGAATCGTCCGGAAAACGCACCTCAACCAGCGTGTGTGCTTCGTGCTTTTCCGGGGGATAGAGCTGTGTGAAACGCGGGCGTAACGGGCGTGTCTGCAGGTAATCGGCCTGAGAACCGATGGACTCCTGCTCCACGCGGTACTCAATCAGCCAGACCTCCGGACCGTACTGCTTTGGCGCGTAGCCGAGCAGCACAATTGCCAGGAGCGGTTCGTCGGGTTTCAAATCAATTTTGTGGTGAAGCTGAGAAACAAGCGGACGCAGCTTTTCGAGGAATATCTCGCCAAGCTGATCGAGGTCGCTTTCGCTGCCGACGGGCTGTTGGTAGTGCGGGTCGGCCCGGCCAACATGCTCAATATCGCGATCCAGGCGAATGGGCCGCGGTTGGGCAGGCAACTGCCACTCTTCGGCACCGAAGAGAATGCCGATATGCCCGGGGTCTATCTGCGCCACGCGCGGCGGGACGCCATTGGCTTCCAGCGGCTGGCTGATCGCGCCAAAGATGATGGAGTCGCGGGCCACGTGGACGAGGACTCGCCCTCCCGACAGGTTGGCGACAATCTCGTCCTCCTGTGCCCAAGCGGACGCCGTGGCCAGCAGCATTCCGCCAATGAGCAACAATCCTCGCATCGCTTTCCTTTCGGGCGCAGGCCACTCGCCAGCTCTCCCTAGCATACTCCGCGGCCCGCTGAGGCGTTCAAGCAAACCTGGCCGCAAGGGCATCAGCATTTACCGCCCGGCGTCCCTTCCGGTAAAATGGAAGAGCACTCACAAAACACGAAAAAACAACAACCTATGGGACTTCGGAAACTCAAGAGCATTCAGCATAACGGTAAGAGCGTGGCGGCCATTCTGGAGGCGCACGAGCGCTTCTTCAGTGGAAAGGATGGCGGAGCGCGGGCCGATCTCGCCGGTGCGAACCTTTCCCGCGCGGATTTCACGAAGATCAATCTCGCCGGGGCCATTCTTCACAATGCCAATCTCGAAGGCAGCGACCTTCGCGGCGCGCGCCTGCCGGGCGCGGACCTCAGCGGGGCGCGGCTGCGCAAAGCCGATTTGCGCAGCACGGACATGACGGAGGCGATGCTTCCAGGGGCGGACCTGAGCGAAGCGCAAGCCAGCGGCGTGGAATTCTTCCGCTGCGACTTGACCGGCGCTAATTTCCAGAACGCTTCGCTGCGGAATGCCAACTTCCGCGATGCACGCCTGGACGGCGCGAAATTTTCCGGTGCGGATATGGGCATCAGCATTCTGCGCGAGACCGATCTGAGCAAAGTGGATTTGACCGGTGTTGATCTGTCCACGGCGCTCCTGCCCCCGGGATACGCCGCGAAGGCGTGCGGGGCCTAGGAGCCGCAGGATCTGCGAGTCCACCCTACGCTCGGGGCGTGATCCGCGGGGATGGCAAATCGCCGGAGCGCGTGTTAGCCTCTCGCGAAGCCCACAATTCAGGGGAATCCTTGGCGACCATCTCCACACAATTGGACCTGCCGGGAGTACGCGAGCGCGTGCTGGAGGTGCTGCGCGGGCTCCTCGAAGAACTCGGCAGCCAAGGTGTCATCCCACAGCTCTCCAGCACCTCCCACCTCGATCGCGACTTGGGGCTTGGCAGCCTGGAGCGCGTGGAACTCCTCACGCGACTGGAGAGCGCTTTCGACTTGCGGCTCCCTGACACGCTCGCGGCAGAAGCGAGCACGCCCGAAGAACTTATCCGGGCCATCCTGACGGCTCCTGGCACGACTGTGAGCGAAGAGGAAGAGACCTCCGCGTTGCGCGCGTCTGCGGCGGTGCAGGGATTGCAGCGGGAAGCCGTGGATTCCATCGTCGAAAAGGCGGAGACCCTGGTCGATGTGATCCGCTACCACGGAATTCACAACGCCGACCGTACGCACCTGCTGATCACCGAGGACGACGAACACGGCGAACATCACTACACGCTGACGTTCGGCGAGCTCTACGCCGCCGCGCAAAAGTGCGCCGAAGAACTGGCGCGGAGACGCGTTCCCGCGGGAGGGCGCGTGTCTCTGATGCTGCCCACTTCGCGGCAGTTTTTCATTTGTTACACCGGCATTCTGCTGGCGGGCGCCATTCCTGTGCCCATCTACCCCCCGTTCCGCGCGGACCGCATCGAGGAGTACGCGCAGCGGCAGGCGGCCATTCTGAACAACGCGCGAGTGTGCCTGCTGCTGACGTTTCGCCGCGCGGAAGCCGTCGCCAAAATGCTGAAGCCGCGCGTGAAATCACTGCTGGGAGTTGTGGACGCGCGGAAGTTACTGGAAGCCGCCGAAAAAGAGCCGCCGCCCGCGCCTGGCGCTTTACCCGCGTTCCTGTCGGGCAGCCGCATGCGCAAGGGCAGCGACATTGCGCTGCTGCAGTACACCTCGGGCTCGACGGGCAATCCGAAGGGCGTGGTGCTGACGCACGCGAACCTTCTGGCGAACATGCGTGCGCTCGCACAGGCCCTGCAGCTTGGCCCGGGAGATGTCGCCGTAAGCTGGTTGCCGCTCTATCACGATATGGGATTGATTGGCGCGTGGCTCACTCTGTTTCTCCACGGCCTTCCATTGGTGGTGATGTCGCCGCTCGCTTTTCTCACTCGCCCGGAGCGCTGGCTGCAGGCGTTCAGCAAGCACAAAGGTACGATCGCCGCCGCGCCGAATTTTGCTTACGAACTGTGCGCGCGCAAAGCTTCCGAAAAGGCGCTGGAAGGGATTGACCTCAGCTCCTGGCGCGCGGCGCTGAACGGCGCGGAGCCCGTCAATCCGGAAACGCTCGAGCGTTTCGTCCAGCGTTTCGGGAAACACGGCTTCCGCCGGGAATCGCTGTTGCCGGTTTATGGGCTCGCGGAGGCTTCTTTGGGCGTAACTGTGCCGCCGCTCGATCGCGGGCCGCTGGTGGATTGCGTGCAGCGCGACGCTTTCACAATGCAGGGGCGCGCTGTTCCCGCGTCGTCGGACGGTGAGGGGAGCATCTCGTTTGTCTCGTCGGGGAAGCCGCTGACGGGCCACGATGTGCTCATCGTGGACGCTGTGGGAAACGAACTGCCGGAGCGCATGGAAGGTTTCCTGTGGTTCCGCGGACCTTCGGCGACGAGCGGTTACTACAGGAATCCGGAAGCCACGGCCAAGCTCTTTCCGCGCGGAACGTCGTCCATGCCGGGCGAGTATCCGTGGCTGAATTCCGGCGACCGCGCCTATCGCGTGGATGGCGAAATTTATGTCACCGGCCGCGTGAAGGACATCATCATCAAAGGTGGACGGAATCTTTACCCGCACGAAGTGGAAGAGTTGGCGTCCAACGTCGAAGGAATCCGCAAAGGCTGTGTGGTGGCGTTTGGATTGAAGGATGAGGATAGCGGGACGGAGAAGTTGGTCATCGTCGCGGAATCGCGCGAAACGCAAGCCTCTGGCCGCGCCGCGATTGCCGCGAAGATTACGGACCAGGTTTCGCGCGGCCTGGGCCTTCCGCCCGATCGCGTGGAGCTGATTCCTCCCGGCAGCATCCCGAAAACGTCCAGTGGCAAATTGCGCCGCGATGAAACGAAACAGCTCTACCTGGCGGGCACGCTAACGGCGGCGAAGCCTCCGGCATGGCTGCAAATCGCGCGGCTTGGCCTGGGTTCCTCCGTGAAAGGGGCTATGCGCACCGTTGGGGCTGCCCTGCGCAAAGCATTTGAGAAGGTCTACGGCGTCTATTTCATTGTTGTGTTTATCCTGTGGATTGTGCCGGCTTGGCTGATGGTAAGGCAATTCAAGGATCACATGGCGGCGGGGCGCTTCACTTCGGCGGCGCTGAAAGTCCTATTTGTACTGGCGGGAATTCGCGTGAAGGTCGTCGGAAGAGAGTACATGGATACGCCGGGGGCAAAGGTGTATGCCTCAAATCACGCCAGCTACTTCGACGTGCTGCCGCTGATGATGGGCCTGGGCGTGTCGTATCGTTTTGTAGCCAAAGATGAAGTAAATGCGATGCCGTTCATCGGGACTTTTCTCAACAAAATGGGGCATCTCTCGTTCGATCGCCATGACGCGGGCTCGCGGCTGCGCCAGGTGCATGAGATCGAGCAGTGCTTGCGCCAGGGCGATTCCGTGTTCGTTTTTCCCGAGGGCACGTTCGTGCCGGAGGAAGGCGTGCGGCCATTTCAGCTCGGAGCGTTTCGCGGAGCCGTAGCCACGGGCGCGCCGGTTGTGCCGGTATCGCTGGCGGGCACGCGGAGGTTTCTGCGTGACCGGACGTTTCTGCCGCGTCCCACGAGCGTCACGATTACGCTTTCCCCGCCGATTTATCCTTCGGCAGCGATGCCCAGCGGTGGTCCTCGCCATTTACCGGAGATTGTCCGGCTGCGTGATCTTTCCCGCGAAGCGATCGCGCGCCATTCCGGCGAGCCGATCACCTAGAGCAATTCCATTTATTATGTAGCGTATCGAGCGTTAAAAAAGAAACCCTGGCAATCGGCGGTGGTGATGGACTGCAAGGCGCTTTTCGCCGCCAGCAGCAGTTGCTCGTCGTTGCGGGGAGCGTGACGGCGCAGGATTTGTTTGATCTTGCTCCACATCGGCTCGATGGGGTTGAAGTCCGGCGCATACGGCGGTAGATACAGCAGCCGGGCACCGTTGGCCTCGATGGCTTCGCGGACTCCGCGGATTTTGTGCGTGGCCAAATTATCCAGGATGACCACGTCGCCGGGACGCAGGGTGAGTGCCAGGCCCTGCTGCACCCAAGCCAGAAACATTTCGCCGTTCATCGGGCCCTCAAAAAGCCAAGACGCGCAAGGGCCCGCCAAGCGAATGCCGGAGATCAGCGTGCTCGTTTGATACGATCCATGCGGGATGCGCGCGCGCAGTCTCTGCCCGCCCAGTGCGCGCCCACGCAGGCGCGTCATCTTGGTGTTGGCACCGCTTTCGTCCACAAATACCAGATGGGTGGTCAGTTCAGCGGCCAACTGCTCATGCCAACGCGCTCTTTTTTCGGCCACGTCCGGGCGCTCTTGTTCGGCGGCGGCTAGAGTTTTTTTTAAACTTCCAACCCAGCCGCCGCAGCCAAAGATCGATCGTGGAGGTGCGGAACCGACGGTCCAGGCGCGCGCCCAACTCCGCCAGGGTGGCATCGGGCTGCTCGGCCAGGAGTTGCTGCAGCCGTTGTTGGCGCTCCGCGGTCAGCAGTGTCTTGCGTCCACACAAATGCGTCTGCGGTCCCAGGGTGCCGCGCTCGCGAAACTGCTGGCGCACGCGGCGCACCGCGGCCACGCAGAAGCCGGAAAACTGCGCGATCTCGCGGGTGCTCTGGCCACGTTCGTAGAGCTGCAGAATGCGCTTGCGCAGGGGAATCGGGATGGCTCGCATGAGCCCACTCTGCCACAGGCCAACGAGTTTTGCAAGCTATATAATTAATGGAAATGCTCTAGTTCGCTGGCGGAGAGGGTTTTGCAGCGTCATTCAGAATCATCGCCAGCCGCACACCCGCCTGCGCCAGACGTTTCTCGACAACGCCTGCGGCGGCATCCTGATACGCCTGGCCAGCCGTCAATCGCATTTGGAACAATCGTTCACCGACGTGGTTGTCGTCGGCGCAAGAGTGCACGGAAACGGGCGCTTCCACCGGAACCGTGGGCTTCAATTCACCGTAGGCCACGGATTCGGCCAAGTCGTGGCTCTCCCAGGTCCAATCTTCAATATGTATACCCGCCTTCTGCCATTGTTCCATTTCACTGCTGAACGATTGCTCGAGATAATCCACGAATTCTGCAGGATCGGCCCCTTCCATATCGCGCTCAAGGATAGCGGTATCCCAAATCCCGTGGAGATTTGGCGAGAAGGAGTCGTGCGACTGGTGCGGCCAGCGCCGAAAGTAATGCACCGGTACACAGTTGCCGCCCAGGTCGTTGTTGGTGGAGGCATGCAAAGGCATGTGCAGATCGCCGACAAAGTGAATGACATAACGGAGGGCCTCGGCGCGCTTGCGTGGTTCGACTTGGGTGTCCCTGAGAATGGCCCACTGTTCGGCAATGGCCTTCGTGATGCAGCCCTGCGTGCCGCAATACTCCTCAAGAGGACGGCGAGGAGTTCCCCGCGGAATATCGATGTAATGCCACGCACCATTCTTGCGTTCATTGCGCACGTCGTCCGGCCAGGTGGAAACGTCCGCCAGCAAATCGCGAGTTGAGGAACCGCAATAGCGTTTGATTTGCGAATCAACCGGATTCTCTTCAAGGAGTTTCTCAAACAATTGGCGCGCTTCCGGTGTGAGGCGCCTTTCGGCGATCAAAGCCACGGTCTGATGGCCTTTGCATCCCCAGGCATGGGCCGGCTGAATTCCCGCGAAGACATCGAGTAGAAGAAAAAACGCTACCCCGGCAAGCAGACGGACCGATCTCATTTGGCGCATTTCCTCGATTCCCAAAGATCGGGCGCTAAGCGCTTAGCCAACGCGCCACGGGCTTCGCCGACTCCGTGTGGTCGCAGATGACGCGCAGGGCCGCCGTGATGGGAATCCCCAGGATGAGCCCCATTCCGCCCCACACCCAGCCCCAGAAGAGCAGCGAGATGGTGATCGCCACGGCGTTCAGGCGCACTTGCCGCCCGACGAGTTGCGGCGCGATCAGGTTCTGCGCCACGATGTGGATACCCGTCAGCACAATCGCGATCAGCGCGAAATGGCTGATGGACTTCCACTTCACAATGGCTAGAAGAAAAGCCGGGAGCCAGGCGAGCACCGCGCCAATGTACGGCACCATGTTGAACAAGCCGGAGACGATTCCCGTGAGTACGGGATAGTCCAGGCCAAGCGCGAGAAAGAAGATGCTGCTGCAGGCGATAACCACCAGCGATACCACCGTCATGCCCACCAGATAATCGCGCAAGACATCGCGCAAATCCTCCAGCGTCTCCTTCACTTGTGTGCGCTGAGCTATAGGAAACAGTTGCAGGGTGCTGTGCCACGCTTCGCGTTTCCCCGCCAGCATAAAGAAAACCAGGAAAGGAACAAACGTGGCCTCCAGAACGAGGGCATACAACGAACCGATGCCGCGGACCACTAGACTGTGCACGTCGCTGCTGCTGGTAGCCGGCACCGCGGGTTTCGGCGCGCCTGCCGGCGTCGTGAGTTCGGTCACGCTACCTTCGAAGCCACGCAGCTTACCCTGCACGTTACCTGTTGCCTCCTGCAGGATGCCCCGGTACTTGGGCCAGTCCGCGGCAAAATCCATTGTGCGCGCCCACAAGCCGTAACCCACCGAGAAAATCACCGTGATCAGGAGTAGAACCATCAGCAGGGAACCAAGCGTTCGCGGCATGTGCAAGCGTTCCAGGAATTCCACTGCGGGATCGAGAAAGTAGGCCAGAAGGACGGACAAAAGCAGGGTGATGACAACTCCGGCGGCGTAGTAGAAGAAGAGCAGGATGATTGCGGCCGCGACGATGCGCAGGCTGAAATTCGAGCCTGACACGCGACGGACAGTTGGTAGCGTTTCCGGTGTAGACACCAGTACCCCCCTCTCGCCCAACACGGTAACATACTCGGAGAGTTTCGGGGTGGCCCGCAAAACCGAGGTTACGCGCTGTTAACACCGGTCGCGAGGAGGGGCGGAGGCTGTGTGAATGGTTTGGAAAACCTCATCATGAAACCGTAAAGTGCGAATTCGCACGTATGCTAAACTGCCACGAGGTCACCTCCACTCAGGCTTTCACGTACCCATGGGAAAAGAACTCTTCGGCACGGATGGAATTCGCGGTGTTCCCGGAACGCCGCCGCTCGACGACCAGACCCTTTTCGCTACTGGACGCGCACTGGGCGGTTTTTTGCTCCGCGAGCATGGCTCCGCGCATGCCTTGATCGGCATGGACACGCGTGAGTCGGGTCCGCATATCGCGGCTGTGTTGGCCGCGGGTCTCGAGAAAGCCGGCGCGAGCGCCGAGTTTGCCGGCGTCATCACCACTCCCGGAATTGCCTGCCTGGTGCGGCAGAATGACTTCCAGGCCGGCGTGGTGGTCTCCGCATCGCACAACCCCTATCACGACAATGGCGTGAAATTGTTCTCGCATGCGGGCATGAAATTCCCGGATGCGGTGGAAGAAACGCTGGAAGCGGAGATTCTCCGTCTGCGCCCGGAACCCGTCTCCGACGGGCGTCCCGCGCTGGTGGCGAATCAGGCCCGGCATGTGGAATATCTCGATTTTCTGCGCAGCCGCATGATCGACAACGCTAATCTTGCGGGCCTTCGCGTGGTCCTGGATTGCGCGAATGGAGCTGCCTATCAGTTGGGACCTGAGCTTTTCCGCGCATTGCATGCGGATGTCGTGGCCACGGGCGTAAATCCCGATGGACGGAACATCAACGCCGGCTGCGGCTCGCTGCATCTGGAGGGATTACAGAAACGCGTGCTTGCCGAGGGCGCACGTCTTGGAGTGGCGTTTGACGGCGATGCGGATCGCGCGCTGTTCGTCAGCGAGTCTGGACATGTCGTCAATGGCGATGGCGTGCTGCTGGCTGTGGCGCGCTACCTGAAGGCGCATCAATTACTCAAGAACCAGCGAGTGGTGGCAACCTCCATGTCGAATCTCGGGCTGGAGCGCGCGCTGGCGCACGAGGGCATTTCCCTGGCGCGGGCTGCCGTGGGCGATCGCTACGTCCTTGAGGAAATGCTGAAATCGGAAAACAACCTTGGCGGCGAGCAATCGGGACACATCATTTTCCTCGATGATAGCCCGGCAGGCGACGGCTTGCTCACTGCCGTGAAGATCGCCTGCCTGGTGGCTTTGTGGGGATCGCTGGGATCCTTGGTGGAGGGTTTGAAGGACTATCCGCAGAAGATCGTGAACGTGAAAGTGAAATCGAAGCCGCCGCTCGATTCCCTGCCCGAAGTCGCCCGCGCGCTGGCTGAGGCAGAAGCGGCGCTCGGGGACAACGGCCGAATCGTATTGCGCTACTCGGGCACCGAACCGCTGGCCCGCGTCATGGTGGAAGCGGAGCACGACGCGGATGTCCAGCGGTTTTCGCAGTCTATCGCTAACGCCCTGCGCTCCTCGATCGGGGTCTGAACCGGCCCATCATGCAAGAAAACCTGCCTCCTTCGTTCAAAGGGAGATGCCGTAGGAGGCAATCCCATGAGAAACGCTATCGTTGCGCTCCTTGTGAAGTTCCGTACTCTATCCCCTGTTCGACGCGGATTATTCGTAGTCCTGGCTATCATCGTGGGCATTCTTGTTTTTGCCCGAATGACCCCGACGCCCATGACGAAGCAAATTCGGCCCACGACTGCGACCGAAAGCGCAGAGTTTGGGTCGAGCGAACTCCAAATGGAAGCCGGCCGCGCCAGGGAAGAAATGAAGGAGTATGCAAAGATGTCGCCCGCGCCGTTGGACTCCCGTGACTTTCCGGCCAGCAGGGTAGGTGGAAGCATGCTGCCAGGGGACCTGCTGATTGCGCACACGGCGGAACTTGCCGTGGCCACCAAAGAGTTCGTTAAGTCTCGCTCCTCCCTCGAAGAAATCCTCGACCGTCATCGGGGCTATGTGGCCAAACTCCGGATGGTGGGCAAGCCGACAGGAAGCACTCTTTCGGCGACGTTGCGCATTCCTTCTTCGGAATATGGCGCAACGTTAAGCGAGCTGAAAACTCTTGGCCAGGTCGAGCGAGAGGAGGAGGCTGCCGATGAGGTCACCCAAGAACGTGCTGACCTGGAAGCCCGCTTAGCCAATGCGCAGAGCACGTTGCATCACTTGCAGGGACTGCTGAAGCAGCAGACGTATCCCGATCGCAACGTCATGGAGCTGCAGCGGCAGATCGCCAGCGTGAATGCAGACATCAATCGCCTGGAAGCGGACCGTCTTACCGCAGAACACCGCGTCGTCTTCGCGAATGTCCTCTTTGCCTTGCGGGAGGAGGTCATTCCGCCAACGGAATCCCTCGGAACGCAGTTTCGCAACGCGGCCGCTACGGGGTTTTCAGAAGCGGTTTTGAGTCTCTCCGCCCTACTGATGTTGCTCATCAGCCGCGGCCCTGTTTTCCTCCTGTGGATCGCAATCCTCTATCTGCCCGCACGCTTCGCATGGCGCCGTTGGCGGCACTCCGCGCTTCAGGGGGAAACGCCGGTCCAGACCGTCTGAACAGGGTGCGGGGGCTGAGGGATCTGCACTCTTCCCAAAGACTGTAGGAAAACGGGAGCTGGTCTGTGGGATTTTGTAGATTGGACTTGTGGTGGAGCGTTCGCGCAGAGGCGAGAATGTGCTAAGTGCTTTATTTCTAATATGAAAGTACTACTCCTTAGACCGGTACAGACTTGGCAGAGCGCGTGCATTGTATCAAAACAATTCATGAGATTGGCTTCCCGGGGTGGCTGGTACTCAACCTCGACTGAGTATCCGGTTATTGGGGGGTCGAATCGATTAAACAAGGGGGCTTGCACCGGCCCCCTTTATTTTTTGTCCATACTCCTCCCCTGAGCTGGAAACCGATGAGAATCCTTGTACTTACGATGATCTGAACACACAGTCCAAAAAAAAATGAGCGGCCGGTGGGGGTGCCGGCCGCTCTGGCGTGGGGGATGGAGGGAAATGGACCTGAAGCTCGGTTCGTCTCCCTAATGCTCTGGAGGGGCTGGCCGCTCAACTGCGCTCGCCAGCAGTAGAACGACACACAGGAGTAAGATCCCTACGATCATTCCACCCGCTCCAGGAGCCGAACTTAACTCCCGATCACATCCATGAGGATGCCGGACACGTGGAATTGCGTCACTAGTCCGCCGGGTTCATTCGCACCAGTACCTTGCCCCGGGACTATTGGGGCGCTCCTTTAGTACCCCCTTACCAGCGTGTCGAGGCAGCGATTGTCGGAGGAATGATTTCAGGTTTCTCAGCACCAGCGCAGCCCTCACGCAAATCGCACGATCTCCTTTTCAAAGTCCGCCCGCTTTCACTCGGCTCCCGCCTGGGCTATGCTTTTAGCACCATGCATGATTTAAGCTACTTCCGGGAACATCTGGACGTCTTCGCCGAGATGGCAAAGCGCCGCAACATCACACTCGAACTCGATGGCTTTCGCGCGCTGGACAAGGAGCGGCGCGAGCTGATTACCGAAAACGAGCACCGCAAGGCGCAGCGCAACAAAGCCAGTGACGAAATCGCGCGCCGCAAAAAAGAAAAGCAGAGCGTGGACGCCATCCTTGCGGAGATGAAGCAGCTTTCCGAACGCATCAAGCGGGCCGACGAGCGCATCGCCGAACTGGACGCCACGCAGCGCGAACTGCTGCTCACCATTCCGAACATTCCGCATTCCAGCGTACCTGCGGGTCATGGCGCCGAGGACAACAAGGAGGTGCGCCGCTGGGGCGCCGCTCCGAAGTTCGATTTTCAGCCAAAGCCTCACTGGGAGGTTGGGGAACGCGCGGGAATCCTGGACCTGGAAGCGGCTGCGCGGATTACCGGGGCGCGGTTTGCCGTTTACAAGGGCTGGGGCGCGCGGCTGGAGCGGGCGCTGGCGAATTTCTTTCTGGATGTGCACACGCGCGAGCATGGCTATACGGAAATCCTGCCGCCTTTCCTGGTGAATACTGCTTCACTGCTGGCCGCGGGCCAACTGCCGAAGTTTGCCGCGGACCTCTTCAAGTTGCAGGACACCGATTTCTGGCTGACCCCCACCTCGGAAGTAGAGCTGCACAACCTGTATCGCGACACCACGCTCAGCGAGGAGCAGTTGCCCATTCTCGTGACCGCTTGGACTTCCTGCTTCCGCTCGGAAGCCGGCGCGGCGGGAAAAGACACACGGGGCATTCTGCGGCAGCACCAATTTCAGAAAGTGGAGCTCTTCAAATTCACGCATCCGGAAAAAAGCTACGACGAACACGAGACCTTGGTGCGCAATGCCGAAACAATCTTGCAGAAACTTGGGTTGCACTACCGCACCGTGCTGCTCTGTTCCGGCGACATGGGTTTTGCCTCGGCGAAGACCTACGACCTGGAAGTCTGGCTGCCCTCGAGCAATGAATTTCGGGAAATTTCCTCCTGCTCAAACTGCGAAGCGTTTCAGGCGCGCCGCGCGGGCATTCGCTTCAAGCCGAAGGCCGGCGGAAAGAGCGAATTTGTACACACGCTGAACGGATCAGGGCTTGCCGTAGGGCGCACCTGGATCGCCGTAGTGGAGAATTATCAGCAGGCAGACGGTTCGATCGTGATCCCGGAAGTGCTTCGCCCGTATATGGGCATCGAGCGAATCCCAGCAGGAAAATAGACTGGGAACTTAGCGTTTCCATGGAGCATTGTGGTCATAAACAGATAACTCTTTTATTTGCAATTACTTACGATCATTTTCAGCGCCGCTTCGTCTCCCTCCGGCGACCCTTTCGGCGCGCAACCTCTTGAAAGTACAGCTTTTTGTTTGACTCCCCGTTGGCCCCTGCATACACTCGCCTCAACGCCGTCCAAGGGATAGAAAGGTTGAGTGAGGCGGCGGCCACACTCGCATTCAGAAAGTGACATTTATTGCTCGCTTACTGCGGTTTGTATTCTGGGTGATCGTGGTTTCCTGGGGCGTGGCGCTCCTGCGCCGCCTGGTGCAGCGCATGGGACAGGGCGCGGCGCAATCGCAGGGACCCGTGGATGTGCCGAATGACGCGATCACCCGGAAACTTGTGCGAGATCCCGTGTGCGGCATGCACATCGCCGAAGTGCTGGCGGTGCCGTTGCGGCAGGATGGCGAGTTGTTGCATTTTTGTTCCGCGGCCTGCCGGGACAAGTATGCGGGTGAGACGCGGAAAATCGCCGCCAACGGTTGACGTCAGAGACTTTGTAGAAAGAAAAGCGGTGCAACGCAATAGCAAGCTGCTAGGTAAATCCAGCGCAATGGAAAGGACCGAAGCTGATGGCCACGGTCGCAAAACCACAACTCTCAACCCGTCCGATGGGTGCTCCTCCGATGGTGCCTCGGATCGCGCCGCGCGAAGAGCTTAACCCCTTCCGCATCGCGCAAATTCAGTTTGATATGGCGGCCGAAGTTCTGAAACTGGATCCAGGCCTTCGCCAGGTGCTGCGCACTCCCAAACGCATTCTGGAAGTGTCGCTGCCGACGAAGATGGACAACGGTCAGGTGAAGGTGCTGACCGGGTTCCGCGTGCAGCACAACATCGCGCGCGGGCCGGGCAAAGGCGGCATTCGCTTCCATCCCAACGTAACACTGGACGAAGTGAAGGCCCTGGCGGCATGGATGACCTGGAAGACCGCCGTGGTGAATGTGCCGTTCGGTGGCGCGAAGGGTGGCGTCATCTGCGACCCGAAGCGCATGTCGAAGGCCGAGCTGGAGCGGCTGACGCGGCGATTTGCCAGCGAGATTCTGCCGGTGATCGGGCCGGACAAGGATATTCCGGCGCCGGACGTCTATACCGATGCGCAGACCATGGCGTGGATCATGGATACGTATTCGATGATGGTGGGGCACACCGTGCCGGGCGTGGTCACCGGGAAACCTCTTTCGATCGGCGGTTCGGTGGGGCGCGCGGAAGCCACCGCGCAGGGGCTGGTCTATGTCGTCGAAGAAGCCTGCAAGATGAAGAAGATTTCCTTGCGCGGCGCGACGGTGGCGATCCAGGGCTTTGGCAACGCCGGCGCAACGGCGGCGCGCCTTCTGGCAGACCGGAAAGCGAAGATTATCGCGCTGAGCGATACGCGCGGCGGCGTGACGAACTCGCGCGGCATCGATCCCATCAAGGCCATCCGCTATAAGGAGCGCTCCGGGACGGTGGTCGGGATGCCCGGTGCTTCGCGCATTTCCAATGACGACTTGCTCACGATGAAGTGCGACATCCTGGTGCCCGCCGCGCTGGAAAACGTCATTACGCTGCAAAACGCGGAAGCCGTGAAGGCGCGTATCGTTGCCGAAGCGGCCAACGGGCCGACCACCCCGCATGCCGACGAGATTCTGGCGCGGCGCGGCATCACCATCTTGCCGGACATTCTGGCGAATGCCGGCGGCGTAACGGTCAGCTACTTCGAATGGGTGCAGAACCAGGAAGGCCTGTTCTGGGACGTTGACGAAGTGAACCTGCGCCTGCAGAAGATCATGGTGCGGGCGTTCCACGACATGGTGGACGCCATGCGCAAACACCATGTGCCCCCACGAGCCGGCGCCATGGTGCTCGCGGTCAGCCGCGTCGCCGAAGCCACCCTGGTCCGCGGCCTTTTCCCATAATGGTAGGCCGGACTGACGCCATTTTCCCCTGATACGCAGGGACTCTTTCTTCTCCCCAAACTCATCGGCTCGGGACCGAACGTCCTTCTGATTTCCCTGCAAGTGAAATACTTCTTGCAGGGAGAAAATAGTGCGCGTACATTCGCAAGTGCTGGGCGTTTTCTGGTGCGCGGTGTGGAAAGGGCGTGCCAGGCTAAACGTATCCGGCTATTTTCTTCACGGAACGTGAGCGCGCGCGAACGATCATGAGCCATCTTCATGCACAAACGATCGCCGTCCCGCCCATTCTGCTGACCATCGGGGGATTCGACCCGAGCTGTGGCGGAGGCGTTGGCGCGGATCTCAAGACTTTTGCCGCCCATGGCTGCTACGGTGTGGCGGCCATTACTTCGTTGACCGTGCAGAACACTCAGGGCGTGGAAGCTGTCCACAACACGCCCAGCGCGGAATTGCGCGAACAACTGGAGGTCCTGACGAAAGATTGCGACATTGCCGCGGTAAAAATCGGGATGCTGGGTAACCGCGGAAATGCCGCCGTCGTGGCGGAGTTTCTCGACGCGAACAAATTTGCTCACGTAGTGCACGATCCCGTGATGCGCTCCTCCAGCGATTCCGAGCTGCTGGATGCGACGGGAATCAGGTATCTGGCCACGGAACTTCTGACGCGTTCCAGCCTGATCACTCCAAACATTCAGGAAGCGGAGATTTTATCCGGCCTCACGATCAAGGACGTGGGGGATATGGAGGCGGCGGCGCGCAAGCTGGTAGAAATGGGTGCGCATGCCATCATCGTAAAGGGCGGTCATTTGGAAAAGGCCGTGGACGTCCTCTTTGATGGCAACGAACTCCACCTTCTGAGCGGCGACCGGGTAAAGCTGGAGCACACACACGGAACCGGCTGCACTTTTGCCTCGGCGATTGCCGCGCAGTTGGCTGCCGGAAGATCGCTGCTCGAGGCAACCACGCTGGCCAAGGCCTACGTCATGAAGGCCATCGAACGAGCTTATCCTGTAGGAAAGGGGCGGTTACCGCTCGACCACTTTTACCGCATGAAGATTGAACCGCTCACGCGGGGAACGCATGAGGTGCCGCAGCACGGGTTTCATCCTGCGGCCGAACCCGCGGCGCACTGACGAAGAATTTCGGGGCTCAAGTTCCTCCCAGTTCGATAAGGAGGGCATGTGCAGAAAATCTTCCGATGTGAGAACTGTCAGCGCGGTATGCGTGTCGTCGGATCCACGGGGTTGGGGAAGGAAGTCGAGCGCGTGGTGCTGTGCCCCTACTGTAAAACCAAAAATAAAGTGATGTGGCCGAAAGGCGACAAATTCAACGTGCAGCGCATCGCCACGCGCTAGGCACCCTTTCACTCCTCGCCCTTTACGCGTCCCCCCCGCTTCGTTTGTACATCTCGACCGATCGGCCCGCTCAACTTCACGTTACCAGCCTCCACCCCCGCCGCCTCCTCCACCTCCTCCGGAACCTCCCGATCCGCCGCCTCCGCCGGAACCCGGAGCAGACGACGAAGATGAGATGGCGCTGGTAAAGGAACTGCTGAACGACGAAGCGAAGCTCGCCCCGGTGAATGTACCCAAGGAAGCGCCTGAGTAGAACGAGGGCGTATAGGCCACGCCGGAATTGCCGGGCGCGGAGCCAGCTGCGGCGAGCACACCAGAGAATTTGTTCGCCCAATCCTGCTCGATGTCCAGCGCCAGTGCGTAGGGAAGAAACTTCTCAAATACGGCGGGAGTCTGCTGCGGCGGCATCGCGCGATTCAGGCGGTCGCTGTCCACCGCGCCGAGGAACATTTTGAAGCCCTCTACCTGGTCCAGCAGGCGCCGCCCGGCATACGTTGGCGCTTTCATCAGATAGAGAAAAGCAAGGTGGAGCGCGGCGCTGGCCAACACGAAAACCGCTAGGGACAGGGAGGAGGTCTTCACCAGGAAGGCGAGACCCATGAATTCCCCTCCGATAAACGGAATGCAAAAAAGCGTGATGAATATCGCCTTCACCGTGTCGCCAAACGGGATCCCCCCACGTGTGAATGCGGCGTGCCAGGACTGTACGACATTTTTTAGCAGCGCGGCAACGCCGATAGTCCAAAAAGTCAGCCAGAAACACAGAAATGCGCCAATGAAAAGCTGCGGGGCACCTTGCGCCATCAAGTCGACGACGACAATCGCCAGAGAAAGAAGGACCGGCGGCAAGAGATAGCGGGAATTGGTGACGAAGTAGACCTTGTACTCGGCTCTCTTTAGCCACTTTTGAACGGCCAGCAAAGACGCTTGGATGACTTCATGATTCTCCTGAATCAGCCAGATGACCTTGCGGCCTTCGAACAGTACGCCAGCGATCTGCCTTTCGTCGGGCGTGAGTACGCGCTCATCCTTGTCCGATAGGCAGAGCATATAGGAGCCGCCCTCTTCCTTGATTTTCAGGTAGCCACGCGCAGCCATGTCCAGAATTGCGGCGGCGAAGGTCTTGTTGTCGAAGCCCATACGGACCAAGTAGCGCATGCCCGCCGGCGAGAGAGTTGCTGGTGGTTCATAGAACGGCATGATGACCCCTGGGCGAGGGTCACGGCCCAGCTCCGCCCAGGCAATCAGATAGTAGAGAAGGACGACTAGGAAGCCGGTAACCAGGAGAAGCGCGTCGCGGTTGTCCCGGAAGAAATATTCGGCTTTTTGCGAGAACGTGGGTGGCGTGACGTAGCCCTTGGGCCACTTCAGCAGGATGCTGAGGCCTTCTTTGGCAAAGAGTGGGCGCGTGGCGGTGAATTGGAACGCATCCGCGTCCCGCGAGCTGGATAGTTTGGATTCCCGCGAACCCTTGGGTCCCGTGAAGCCCGAGAGTGTCACTTGATCCGCAGGGATCGCAGAGGGCAGGTGCACCGTGGCGCTGGCTTGGTCGATGCGAAAATTCCACCCTAATCCAGTGACGTTCCAGAAAAGCTCGTCATGATCTGAAAAGAAGCCCAACTGCCGGTTGGTCGTGTACGTCAGCGCATAGACATGACGCCCCGGCGGAACCATGGCATTGCGATCCCCAACGTAAATGCGCACTCCGTTGTAATAGCTCTCGACACGGAATGTCTCTTCGACGGAATCGCGCGTGGCCGAGAGCATCTGAAAGCCGACCACATAGTGATTGTTGTAAGAGTCGGAATAATGCGTGGGAAACTCGCGAAAGATCCCGTGACGGATCTGACCGCCCGCAGCGATCACGGCGATGGTCTCCGTTACTTGGAGAGAGGAGTCGTCCTGCAGCGCGATGTCGCTATGGAAATCAAGGATGCGCTCCGTTTGGGCAAAGGATGGCAAACCCCATACGAGCACTGCGGCGAAGAGGGACAACAGGCGGATCTTGAACGGGTTACGCATGGTGCGGTGCTCTACTTCAGTCTAACGGTAATAGAGCACGCACAGAGGGAGTTGCGCTGATGTGATTACCTGCTAATCAGCAACAACAGAAAGGGGCTACGGGAGGGAAAGGCCTCCGAGTTTGGCGATGCGTCCTGCGCCACAGCTCAAGCGCGATAGACAATCTTGCCGGCGACAATGGTAGCGACTGGGCCACCCTTGAACGATTTGCCGTCGAACGGCGAATTCCGCGACTTGCTGGCCGACTCTTTCACGTTATACGTCCACGCCCGGTCCAGCGAAAAAATCGTGATGTCCGCGGGTTCACTGACGGCTAGCTTGCGTTCTTTGCCCAAGACGCGCGCGGGCCCGGTGGTAAAGAGCTCGACCATGCGCATCAGGGAGAGCTTCCCGCTGTGCACGAGTTGCTCCAGCGCCAGACCGAGAGCTGTCTCGAACCCCAGTATGCCGAAGGGCGACTTATCGAACTCCACATCCTTCAAAGCCGGCTCGTGAGGGGCATGATCGGTGGCGATGGCGTCCACGGTGCCGTCGGCAAGGCCCTGCCAAAGGGCCTCCCTGTCAGCGCGCGCGGCCAGAGGCGGATTCATTTTGTACCGGGAATCGTACGTCACATCCTCGTCGATCAGCGTGAAATGGTGAGGCGTGACTTCGCAGGTGACGCGCAGCCCATTCTGCTTGGCATAGCGCACCTGATCGAGCGAGGCTTTCGCCGAAAGATGCGCGATGTGCAGCCGCGCGCCGGTGAGCTCCGCCAGTTGGACATCGCGGGCAACGCAGACGGATTCCGCGGCCGCCGGCATGCCCGGCAAACCGAGGCGAGTGGAAGCGATACCCTCGCGCATCGCGGCGCCCGCGGCAAGAGAAACATCCTCGGCGTGCTCAATCACGGGGAGTTCCAGCGTGCGGCAGTAGTCCATAATCTGCCGGGCCAGTTTGGCCGTGGCGATGGGTTTGCCGTCATCGGAAACGGCCACAATACCTGCTTCGCGCATCGCCCCAATCTCGGCGATGGCTTCGCCTTTACTGCCCATGCTGGCTGCGCCAATCGGCCAGACGCGCACGTGGCCGTGGACCTTAGCGCGATCAAGAATGAACCGCGTGATCGACGCGTTATCGTTCACCGGCTTGGTGTTGGGCATGCAGCAGACGGCCGTGAAACCGCCACGGGCCGCGGCTAGCGTCCCGGTCTCGATGGTTTCCGAGTTTTCCTGGCCGGGCTCGCGCAGGTGCACGTGCATGTCAATAAAGCCCGGCGCGACGATCAGGCCGGAAGCGTCGAACACATCCGCTCCGTTAGCGAGGGATATTTTTCCGGTTGGGGCGGTTTCCGCGATGCGCTCGCCATCCAGCAGGATGTCGCGCGGTGCATCCGTCTTGGACGCGGGATCGAGAACGCGCCCGTTCTTAATCAGAAGCATGAGCAGATTCCTTGGGTTTCGCCTCGCCTTTTCCTTCCAGCGCGGGATGCGTGCCTTCCGTGGGGTCTACCATGAGCAGGTAGAGAATGGCCATGCGCACGGCCACACCGTTGGTCACTTGTTCGAGCACGGCGGAGCGCGGCCCATCGGCCACTTCCGGAGTAATTTCGATGCCGCGATTGATGGGGCCGGGATGCAGGATGAGCGCGTCCTTCTTGGCCAGGCGCATGCGTTCGCCGTTGAGCTGGTAGAGCAGAATGTAGTCGTTTTGCGAAAGAGACGGCTCGTGCAAACGCTCGGTCTGCACGCGCAGGACCATAATCACGTCCGCGTCTTCCAGCGCTTCTTCGACGCGATAAACGCAGCGGATGGGTGTTTCCGGCGGCCCGATCTTCTCCAGCTCGCGCGGAACCCACATGGCGGGCCCGCAGAGCGTGAAACGGCAGCCGAATTTTCCCAGCAGGTGAATGTTGGAGCGTGCCACCCGCGAGTGGGAAATATCGCCAAGAATGGTCACGTTCAGGTTTTTCAACGTGCCTTTGCGGTCGCGGATGGTCAGTGCGTCGAGCAACCCCTGCGAAGGATGCTCATGCGTGCCATCCCCCGCATTGACCACGGGAATTTCCAGATGCCGCGCCACAAAGTCCGCCGCGCCAGAAGAGGAATGGCGCATGACGAAACAATCGGGCTTCATGGCGTTCAGGTTGTTGGCGGTGTCCAGCAGCGTTTCGCCCTTCTTCAGGCTGGAGGCTTCCGCCTGCAGGTTCATAGTGTCCGCACCGAGGCGCGAAGCGGCGGTGCCGAAACTCAGTCGCGTGCGCGTGGAGTTCTCGAAAAAGGCGAGCACCACGGTTTTGCCGCGCAGCGTGGCGAGCTTCTTCAGAGGGTGGCGCTGAATTTCCTGGAATGGCTGGGACTGATCGAGAATGAAAGTCAATTCATCCGCGGAGAGCGGTTCAAGGGCGAGTAAATCACGAAAACGATAGGTCACGTTTGGGCTCAGATGATCACGCGGCGGGCCTCGGAGCGTCGAGGAATTCTCCGCCCCTTTCTCAATCTCATTTTACGCGGACCGGCGTCACGACGCAAAAATCTCGCCGGAGTCTTCAAGACTCCACGCGGTCCACGAGGATAACGCGCTCCTCGTTGTCGATCTCTCGCAAGCGAACCTCAATAATCTCGGTGTCGCTGGTCTGGATGTCGCGGCCCACGTACTGCGCCTCAATGGGCATTTCGCGGTGGCCGCGGTCAATCAGCACGCACAAGGAAACTCGTTTGGGCCGGCCAAGATCGAACAATCCATTCATGGCCGCGCGGACCGTGCGCCCGGTGTAGAGCACGTCGTCAACAAGGACCAGGTCCAGGCTGTCCACCGGGAACGAAATATGCGAGGACTGCAGCACCGCCTGTGGCGCGATCTTTGACAAATCGTCGCGGTACAACGTGATGTCCAGCGTGCCGACGGGAACTTCCACGCCATCGATCCCGCGCATGGCCTGCGCGATCCGCTGCGCCAGGGGCACGCCTCGCCGGCGAATCCCAATCAACGCCAGATGCCGGGTGCCGCCGCTTTTTTCCACAATCTGGTGTGCCAGACGCTGCAACGTGCGGTCGATTTCCGCCGCGGACATCAACTGACTTCTTTCGACGAGTCGCATAGCTGCGTAATCCTAGCACAACTGGAGGCTACAAATGGCGTGACGCCCGGCACAGAATCGCGTGCGCATTTACGGGTTATTCCCGCCGCCATGCTAGACTTTCGCTGGCCGAGGAAAGGAGTCAACGAAAATGCGCTGGGGTGCGGTGCACTTTGTATGGGGAACTTTGCGGGTAACGCTCACGGGGGCGCTGTTCACTGTATTGGCCTTGGGGGCCCAGGTGCCAAGAAAGCCCCCTGTCAGGAACATCCCTCATCCCGCGCACCCGAAACTCGTGGTGATGATCGTCGTGGACCAGATGCGCGGCGACTATGTGGACAAACTCCGTGGACAGTGGACCGGCGGGCTCAAGCGACTGGTAGAGGAGGGCGCGTGGTTTCACGATGCGGCCTATCCCTATGCGGCAACGGAGACCTGCGTGGGCCACGCCACGATCTCGACAGGAGCGTTCCCGGCCAGCCACGGAATGATCGCCAACGCCTGGTGGGACCGCGATCAACAGAAAATGGTCACCTGCACCAGCGACCCCAATGCGAAAAACGTGGCCTATGCGGGAGGCAGCACCAAAGGCGGGGATTCCGCGGTGAGGATGCTACTGCCCTCGTTTGCCGAGGAACTCAAATTCCAGACGGCCGGGGGCACGCGCGTGGTCACCTTCTCGCTGAAGGCCCGCGCGGCCATCACCCTGGCGGGGCACAAAGCCGATGCCGCCACCTGGCTGGATTCCAGCACGGGTGCTTGGGTCACTTCCTCAGCCTACGGCACAATGCCCTTCGTGGAAGAGTTCGCGAATAAACACCCGCTGTCGGAGGACTACGGAAAGACGTGGTCGCTTTCCCTGCCGGAAAGCGCCTATTTCTATGACGAGAAAGCGACGGGCGCGGCACCGCCGAACGGTTGGTCAGCCAGTTTTCCTCACGCATTACGCGGGAAAGAAGGCGAGCTCATCCGCCGATGAAGTGTTTGTCGAGCAGTGGGCGAGCAGCCCGTTTGCCGATACCTATCTGACGCGCATGGCGGAAGCGGCCATCGATTCGCTTGGCTTGGGCAAAGCGGGTGGCACGGATTATCTGGGTGTGAGCTATTCCACGGTTGATTACGTTGGCCACGCCTACGGCCCGCGCAGCCGTGAGATTCAGGACATTCTGGTGCGCCTGGATAAGGACCTCGGCGAATTGCTGGCGCACCTCGATCAGAAAGTTGGACGCGGAAACTATATCGTGGCATTGAGTGCCGACCACGGTGTCGTGCCCGTGCCGGAAGATATGGCCAAGACGGGCGTTGACGCTGGTGTGTTAGATGTTTCCGAGCTGCAGGAACGCATGGAAAAGGCGCTGGAGCCGTTCAACTACACGAAGCCCGCGATCGCCCGCGTGGCCGAAGGCAACGTGTACTTTTCCCCCGGAATTTATGCCCGCTTGACAGCAGGACCCCGCGGCGCTGCAGCGCAGTGATGGATGCGGCGCTTGCGCAGCCGGGCGTGGCCGCGGTCTATCGCGCGGAAGACTTGAGCGGAGCAGTTTCGAGCAGTTCGCAAATCCGCACGGCCTTGACGCTCAGTTATTTCCCCAGCCGCAGCGGCGACCTGTTCATCGTTCCGAAGCCCTACTGGCTCGTGGGTGGATCGCCCGCGGGCAAGAGAGGCGGCTCCGGCACAGGACACGGAACTCCTTACAATTACGATCAGCACGTGCCGCTGCTTTTGCTGGGATACGGAATCCAGCCGGGCGAGTATTTTAGTGCGGTCACGCCTGCCGACATCGCGCCCACCCTTGCCGCGCTTTGCGGCATCACACTGGCCACGCGCGATGGGCGTGTCCTGGCGGAAGCTCTGCATACACGCGCGTCCAAATAATTCCACAAGCTGCGCAGGATTTTTCGGATGGACAAGGAGCTTCGTGCTATTCTCTCCCCAGCGTGAGTTCCTCTGACCGCGTTGACCTCAGTGTTCAGGTTGGCGCCCTGCGCCTCGCTAATCCCGTCATCGCTGCAAGCGGCACCTTTGGCTATGGCTTGGAATTTGCTCATCTGGTCGACTTGAACCGCCTGGGTGGCTTCGTCACCAAGGGCATTTCCCTCGAAGCCCATCGAAGGTGCGCCCGCTCCCCGGCTCTGTGAAACTCCTTCCGGGATGCTGAACGCGGTAGGCTTGCAGAACGTAGGCGTAGCAGCGTTCGTCAAGGACAAGCTGCCCCTGTTGCAAAAATACAACACCAACGTCATCGTCAACGTCTTTGGATATGCCATCGAAGACTACGTGGAGGTCATCCGGCGGCTCGAGGATGCCCCCGGGATTGCCGCCTATGAGCTCAATATTTCCTGCCCCAACGTAAAAAAGGGGGGCATGCAGTTCGGAAGTAATCCCGATTTGGTCGCGGAAGTCGTTATGGCAGCCCGTCAGGCCGCCAGGCAGCGCCCCCTCTGGGTGAAGCTGATGCCGCTCGTCACAGACATCGGTCTGATCGCCAAAACAGCGGAATCTTCCGGGGCGGACGCCCTGACCGTGGCCAATACCTATCCTGCTATGGCCATTGATTTTAGGACGGGAAGATCGAAGCTGGGAAACCTCACTGGCGGGCTCTCTGGTCCGGCCATTAAACCCATTACTCTACGGCTGGTCTGGGAGGCCCGGAAGGCGGTGAAGATCCCTATCGTTGGCCTGGGAGGGGTCGAGACGGCCGAAGACGTGCTCGATTATATCTGCGTAGGCGCGTCGGCAGTACAGGTCGGAACGGCCAGTTTTGCTGACCCGAGGGCCAGTGAGGCAATAATCGAAGGTTTGGGAGCCTTGGTACGAACGGTTAAGTGCAATACTATCAGTGAATTAAAGGACAGATTTGGAACCGATTTTGGTTGACATAATGCTGTTTTTCTACTACACTTTCTGAGCGTTTGTAGTTAAAAGAACACACTATGCAACGACCACTCTTTATCGCTTGGGCTGCTATCCGGTGGGTGCCGCTGATGTTCCTCATCGCACCCGTCATGGAAGCTCCCCTCGTCGCTCACCTGAGTGAGCCAGTCAAACCCATAAAGGTCTGGAGCGGCAACGCCAGTTGGTATGGTCCGGAGTTCAATGGCAAGCGGACCGCCAACGGGGAGACCTTTAGTTGCGAAGCTCTGACCGCGGCGCACCCCAACCTACCCTTTAACTCCTGGGTGCGCATCGTCAACCCTCGTAACGGCAAGTTTGAAGTGGTACGTATTAATGATCGGGGTCCCTACCAAGAAGGCCGCGAAATTGATGTATCCTATCGGGTAGCCCGGAAGATTGGCCTGATCCACTCGGGAGTAAGCCAGGTGCGGCTGGAACTGATGCAACTGCCGCCCAAGCGCGACCGAGCCGACGAAAGCCAGAAGTAAATGTTTCGGGCACGTCCCGAACCTTGACCTTTGACGCCCATCCACGCAGCAGTCTGATTGTTGCCCTCGATTTTGACTCTCTATCCACAGCGCTGAAGTTCGCGAAGCAGGTGGCGGATCTTGTCGGCATGTTCAAGATCGGCAGCCAACTCTTCACTTCCGCTGGACCCGAAGCGGTCCGCCAGGTGGCGCAACTGGGAGCGGACATTTTTCTCGACCTGAAATTCCACGACATTCCCAACACCGTGGCGGGAGCAGTGCTTGCCTCTGCCGCCATGCCCGGCGTGCAGCTCGTCAATGTGCACGCGCTTGGCGGCAGCGCGATGTTGCGCGCCGCGGCTCAGGCAATCAGCGCTGGCGTGCCCATGGGCGCGGACCGTCCGCGGCTACTTGCAGTGACCATCTTGACCAGCATGGATCAGAAGGCCGTTCGCGAAGTGGGTATTGGCGGGCCACCGGCAACGCGCGTGGTGAAGCTCGCGAAACTCGCGCAGAAGGCCGGCGTGGATGGCGTGGTGGCTTCCGTGCGCGAAACCAAGGCGATTCGCAAAGCCTGCGGCCGGGAATTCCTGATTGTGACCCCGGGCGTGCGCCCCAAAGAGACGATGGCCGGTGCGAAGAAAGACGATCAGACGCGCACCGCGACTCCCCGCGAAGCGATTCGCGCCGGCGCCGATTTCATCGTCGTGGGACGCCCCATTCTGGCGGCAACCGATCCGCGCGCGGCGGCCCAGGAAATTGTGGACGAAATCGCCAGTTCCAAATAGAAGATCCTTTGCGAACAGCTTCCGTTTGAGTCTCGGGAGACGCTGTGCCCGCCATTCAGGCCGACCGCGAGTCCATACTTTGTCTGTGGCGATCCCGACGCGGTGATGAAATCGATGGTTTCGCAAAGGCATAGCGCGCGAGATTCATTTGCTTCGGAATTCATGAGCGCACCTCTCAAAAGCGTGATCGTCGGCACCGCCGGCCACATTGACCACGGCAAATCCACGCTGATTGAAGCTTTGACCGGCACGCATCCGGACCGCTTGGAGGAAGAGAAGCGCCGCGGCATCACCATCGATCTTGGCTTTGCCTTTCTGGAAGAAAGCGGTGTGCGCTTTGGTTTTGTGGACGTGCCGGGACACGAGCGCTTCGTGAAGAACATGCTTGCGGGAGCTTCGGGGATCGACCTCGTTCTGCTGGTGATTGCCGCGGACGAAGCCATTCGCCCGCAAACCCGCGAACATTTCGAGATTTGCCGTTTGCTGGGCGTGCAACGCGGCGTGATCGCCCTGACGAAAAGCGATCTGGTGGACGCGGATACTTTGGGACTGGTGCGGCTGGAAGCCGAGGAATTCGTCAAGGGATCGTTTCTTGCCGGTGCGCCCATCCTGCCCGTCAGCGCGAAAACAGGCGCAGGAATCACGGAACTGAAGACCGCACTCGTGCAAGCGGCGCGCGAATCCGGCGAAAGAGACACGTCGCGCTACTTCCGCCTGCCAATCGACCGCTCCTTTCCTGTGAAAGGTTTTGGCACGGTGGTGACCGGCACAGCGATCTCCGGCCAGGTGGCCGCTGGTGAAGACGTTGAATTGCTGCCGGCGCATCAAGTTCTGCGCGTTCGCGGATTGCACTCCGGTGGAAATGCTACGGAGCGTGTGCAAGCAGGCCAGCGCAGCGCGATCAATCTCTCCGGAATCGAGCACACGGCGATTCAACGCGGCATGGTCATTGCTTCGCCGGGGCGTTTCCGCGCAACACGCCGCGTTGACGTTCGCCTGGAATTGCTGCCCACAGCCCCAAAGTTGAAACACCGCGCGCAAGTTCATTTTCACGCGGGAACGGCGGAGACCATTGCAGAGGTTTATTTGCACGAGGGAGCTGCCATCCTGCCGGGGACAAGTGCCTTGGCGCACTTCAAGCTGCAAGACGAAATCGTTTTGGGGCGCGGCGACCGCTTCATCGTGCGCCAGTTTTCGCCGGTTGTGACCATCGGTGGGGGTGCGATCCTCGATCCGCTGGCGCGGCGTCCCACGCGAAAGGACACCGGCCGGGTCGCCTATCTGGAGACATGGGAAAGGGGAACGCGCGAGGAAATCCTGGCCGCACTCGCCAAACGAAACATTCTCGGTATCCCTTTGCAGGAGATTGTTGCCCGAACGGGATGGCGGGAGAGCGAAGTGCGCGCCGCAGCCGAAAACTTAGCGCAGACCAAGCACGTACGAATCGTCGCGATCGAGCCTCTCTTTGTGCTCTCCGAAAAAGTCTTTGCCGACATTTGCGAAAAGCTGCTGGCCCGCGTGGAGCGCTTCCACAAGGAAAATCCGCTGCTGCCCGGCATCGCGCGTGAAGACCTGAGAGCCGGCCTCGGGAAGCGCGTGCGGCCAGAGTCTTTCCGGACAGCGCTTGAGGCGCTCGTGCAGGAGAAAAAACTGACGCTGCAAGCGGAGCTTGTGAAAAAGCCGGGTGCGGAAATCACCTTGACGCTGGAAGAAGAGCGCGCCAAACAGCAGATTGAGCGAACTTTCGCGAAAGCCGGTTTGGCGGCCCCGTCGGTGAAAGAGGTTTTCGCGCAGATGGTTATCGAGAAGCTGCGGGCAGAAAAGTTGCTGCAGATTTTGCTTCGGGAGAAGGTGCTGGTTCGCATCTCGTCAGAGCTCATTTTCCACGCTGTCGCGCTGGATCGCCTGACGGCGCTTTTGAGGGATTACAAAAAGGCGAAGGGCGAGCGAATCGGGGTACCGGCCTTCAAGGAACTCACCGGAATCACCCGAAAGCACGCCATACCGTTACTCGAATACCTCGATCGGCAGCGGTTCACCCGCCGGGCAGGGGACGAGCGTGTTATAATTTAGGGTGCTGAGGATAGCCGGTGGCCACGGCCCGAGGGGTGGCACGACAGGTTTTCGTTGGCGGGTGAAGGAGACATCATGGAATTCCCAATGCACTGGCTGGTGATTCTGGTCGTCGTGCTTATTCTGTTTGGCGGCCGCAAGATTCCGGAATTGATGCGGGGACTGGGTGAAGGCGTTCGAGGCTTCAAGGAAGGCATGAGCGGAGCGAACCAACCGCAACCACCGGCACAGCCGGCGCAGAGTTCCAGCGAGAAACCTGCAGAAGAGAAGAAGTAGTCACAGCCGTTACAATTTGAAAATCTTGGAGTGGGCGGCCGATGCGGCCGCCCGTTTTTTTTGTGACCACAAGAAAACGGGGGACCGCGAAGCGCCAATGCTTGCGCTGCTACATCGGCTCGTTCTCCGTCCAGCCCAGTTCCCGCAGTGCGGCAAGAAGATGTTCCAGAGGCAACCCGACAACGTTGTAGTAGCAGCCCTCGATCCGCGGGATGAAGCGGCCAGCGCGCCCTTGAATCGCATAAGCGCCGGCCTTGTCGTAAGGCTCTTCGGTAGCGAGGTACTGGGAAATTTCGTCCGCCGTCAGCCGGGAAAAATGCACCAGGGTGGTTTCCACGAATTGCAGTCGCTCCGCATCCGGAAGGCGAATCAGCGAGACGCCCGTGTGTACGGAATGGGTGCGTCCGGAAAGTTGCTCGAGCATGTGGCGCGCATCGTCGGTGGAACGCGGCTTGCCCAGAACCTGGCCATCGAGAACCACCACCGTGTCCGCGGCTACCACAATCGCCGGACCCACGGAGCGCGCGGCCACCAGATCCGCCTTGGCGTCGGCCAGCCGCTGGACGAGCGCCTGGGGCGATTCGTCCGGGTAGGGAGTCTCATCCACGGCGGAGGAAACCACGGTGAACGACACCCCCGCATCGTGAAGGATTTCCGCGCGCCGTGGCGAAGCAGACGCCAGAATGAGTCTCATGAAGCCCGCCTAGCCGGAAGAATACTACAGCAAGCGTGCGCTGACAGCCTGTGCTTTGGGGCAAAGGAACGTGGCTCAAATGACGACAGATTCCTGGTATTCGCCGTAGACTTGGCGCATGGCGTCGGAGATTTCGCCAACCGTAGCGTAGGCTTCTACGGCGGCGAGAATAGCCGGCAACAGATTTTCGGTTGTTCCGGCACGCCGCTGGAGTTCTGCGAGGGCCGCCTTAACGCTGGGCGTATCACGTTTCGCGCGTAACGCCTTCAACCGCGCCACTTGCGCGCGTTCGATTTCCGCGTCAATGCGCAACGTGGGAATCTGGTGATGGTCGTCGGTCACAAAGTCGTTTACACCAACAACGATGTTGTCCTTGGACTCAACGCCGCGCTGATAGTCGTACGCCGCGCGCTGAATTTCCGTCTGCACGAAGCCCGATTCGATGGCCTTGATCATTCCGCCCATGGCGTCGATCTTCGAGAGGTATTCCTGCGCGCGCGCTTCGATCTGTTCTGTGAGCGATTCGACGGCGTAAGACCCGGCAACAGGGTCGATCGTGTTCGTCACGCCGGTCTCGTTGGCGATGATCTGCTGCGTGCGCAACGCAATCAGCGCCGATTCTTCCGTGGGCAGCGCCAGCGCTTCATCCATCGAATTGGTATGCAACGACTGGCAACCGCCAAGGATCGCGGCCAGCGCCTGGATGGCCACGCGCACGATGTTGTTTTCGGGCTGCTGCGCGGTGAGAGACGACCCGGCCGTTTGCGCGTGGAACCTCAGCAGCAGCGAGCGCGGATCCTGGGCCTGGAATCGATGGCGCATGATTTTGGCCCACAGCCGCCGCGCCGCGCGGTACTTGGCAATTTCTTCCAGCAGATCGCTGTGTGCGTTAAAGAAAAACGACAGTTGCGGCGCAAATTCATCAATCTGCAAGCCCGCGTCGAGGGCCGCCTGCACATAGGCGATGCCATCGGCAAGCGTGAAGGCCACTTCCTGGACCGCCGTTGAGCCCGCCTCGCGAATATGGTAGCCGGAAATGGAAATGGTATTCCACTTCGGAAGCGCGCCGCGGCACCACGCAAAAATGTCCGTCACGATGCGCATTGCCGGACGAACCGGATAAATGTAGGTGCCGCGCGCGATGTACTCTTTCAGGATGTCGTTCTGGATCGTGCCGGAAATTTTCGCCAGACTGGCGCCTTGTTTCCTGGCCACGGCAACATAAAGGCACAGCAAGATCGCGGCCGTCGCGTTGATGGTCATGGAGGTGGAAACTCTTTCGAGCGGGATCTGATCGAAGAGCGCTTCCATGTCTTCCAGCGAATCAATCGCCACGCCGACCTTGCCGACCTCGCCGAGTGCCAGCGGGTGATCGGAATCCATGCCAATCTGCGTGGGAAGATCGAACGCCACAGAGAGCCCCATCTGCCCTTTGCTCAGAAGATAGCGGTAACGTTTGTTCGATTCGGCGGCGCTGCCGAATCCCGCGTATTGCCGCATCGTCCAAAAACGCCCGCGGTACATGCTGGGATAGATTCCGCGCGTGTACGGAAATTCACCCGGGCAAGCCGAGCGCCTCTTCCGGATTCCACGGCTCAGAGAATGGGAAGTGTACAAACGCTCCAGGGGCAAAGCCGAGAGCGTGGTAAAGCGCGTTTTGCGTTCCGCGGGCGCGGCGGATTTAGCCTTAGCGTCTGACATCAAAAAGACCTGCTTCCGGAGCGAACTTTTTGCCCGAAGAATTAGCGGCTGCGGGGGCACAGCCGCGATGCGCTACAATTGCCGGGCGCGGCGAAACGAGCCGACGGCAAAAGCGATGAACACAGCGGCGACGCCAACCGATACTCCAATGAGCCAGTGGGCGACGTCGCGGGTCCACGCACGGAACGCCAAATTCAGCCAGCCCACTGCCAATACCGCGAACGACGCGCCGACCATTTCGTGAAACAACTGCCTGAAAGCCCGCCATAACCGGCGAAATCCGCGCGCTTCCCCCGGACGAGTGACCTTTTCCCGAGCCGTGGTCATACCTGCCATCTTAGCGCACATTGCCGCAAACAGCCGACCGCACCCCGTCCCAAAGTACAGTTTCCTGCCTGTGAATAGATTGAAGACAACGCCAAAAGGGCATCTTGTGTCGAATCCGGTGTAGGCCTAGAATCACCTCAGGAGTACTGGGGGAGCCACCCTTGCAACTTGACGATCATCTCAAGAATCTGCTGCGCGAGCTGGGCCATGCCATCAACGACACGGTTTCCGAATCGGACCGCATTACGGGCGCAATCGCCGGTGTGCGCGCGCATGGCTACGACATCGTCCTGAAACTTGATGCCACCATCGGCCTGGCAAAACGCGATGGCAGCAACGAGGAAGGGACAGCAATGACCACGCAGGACCGCCGCTTCCTGGAGTCCCTGCGCATACAGGTGGACCAGGATTCCATGGAGCAGGAACCCGAGAAGCGGCCCGCCGCGCGGCTCACCATGACTCCCCAGGATGTACGGTTTCTGAAATCACTTCGGATTGCGACGGACGATATCGAATGAAGCGTGTTCTCCAATTCGCGGGCGCCGGCGCGCTGGCTTTGTTCGTGACCGGCACGTTCGGCGTTTCGAAGGCTGCGGCGCAGACACCGGTGGTCACTCCGATCATTGTGGATACCGCGGCACCCATTATTGTGAACGCGATCAAGCCGAAGCCCAAGGCGACGGGGCTGGTAAAGTTCCAGGGCTTTGTGATGAACGCGAATATTGTCCAGGTTACCGTGCGGGCCAAGGGCAACGACCTGGCGATCCAAACTTTTCCGCTGGGCGAAAAAGCCTCTGCGAAAATGCAGCAGATTGTCGATAAAGGCGGCTACCAGTACGGCGACAAGATCACCGTGTATTACGACCCGCAGTCGCTGAAGGCCATCAAGTTCAAGGGTAAACCGTCGCCGCCCCTCTAAAGGAAGCGAGCCATGCTGCGCTTTCCTGCTGTTGCCGGGAAGTTTTATCCTGCCCATCCCAGGGAACTCTCCTCCCTGATCGCAAAATTCACAGACAAGAAATCTGCGGCTGAGCCGGATGCATGTGCGCGCGTGCCTGGTGCCTCATGCCGGGTACGTCTATTCCGGAGTTGTTGCCGGCGCCGTGTTCTCCCGCATTTTTCTGCCAAAGAAGATTCTGCTTCTGGGCGTGCGCCATTACCCGCGCGGGGAATCGCTGGCCATTCTCTCGGAAGGCTCCTGGCGAACACCGTTGGGAGATGCCGCCATCGATTCTTCGCTGGCACAGCGTCTGCGTGCAGCCTGCCCGGCTTTGCGCGAAGACGCCGTCGCGCACAGCCAGGAGCACTCGCTGGAAGTGCAGCTGCCCTTCCTGCAGGAACTCGATCCCGGATTCTCCTTTGTACCCGTGGTGCTCGGCACGATCCGCTTCGATCAACTGGTCCAGGTGGGAGAAGGAATCGCCCGCGTTCTGAGCGAAGGCAAGGAAGAAATTCTCGTGGTGACCTCCTCGGACATGAATCACTACGAAGACGACGCAACGACCCGCCGCAAAGACCGCAAAGCCATCGACCGCATGCTGCAGCTCGATGCCAAAGGGCTCTATCAGGTCTGCCGGGACGAGGAGATTTCTATGTGCGGACTGGGGCCCGCCGTTGCCATGCTCACGGCGATGCAACGCCTCGGTGCAAAAAAAGCGGAACTCGTGCGCTATGCCACTTCCGGAGATGTCTCGGGCGATCGCGACGCCGTGGTCGGCTACGCGGGTATGACGTTTGCCTGACGCGCTTGCAGAAGACTCTGCGCGATCTATAGTAAGGTGAATGTGGTTTGTACCGGGGCGCGGCGAAACACGCCACAAAGCTGCAGGAGTCTCCGAAACGATTAGCGCGGATGCGCGCTCCCCGCCGCCTCCCGAAGGATGCGATGAAGAAGGAGACGAGGAGCCGGAAGAACCTCCCGAGCCGCGGCCGCCTCCCCAAGCCCCTCCACCAGAAGAGCCGGAACTCGGCCGCGAGGAGCCACCCCCTGAAGAGTGCGCTGGCGGCGGCGTCATAGTCGGACGGGGTGGGAGAGAAGCCCGCGGCATAGCCGGAGTTGACGGCGTATTGCGCCGGCTGAATCACCCTTGCAGTAGGCGGCAAATCTTTCCCCATTGTAGCCGTCGGCGTCTTGACCTCGTTTGAAGCTATCGCGCCGTTCGCGCGGTTTGGCGAATTGTTCGCGTTCACGAAACGATGCTCCTGTGGATCGTAGGTGATCGAAGATCCAACCACCGGCGTCGCGGCTCGGCCCGTCGTATTCGCCGCATACATCGTACGCGACACCCGCGGCGGCGCGGCACTGGCGGCGAGGCCACCCGTGAGAACTTCCCTCGGCGCATGCTTCACCACGGTCCATTTCTCCGTGCTCGCTATTGCCAACGGCTGTCCGATCGCTCGGCCCCTGTACCGGGAACACGCCCGTCCCTAGATTCACCGGTGTCTTGCCGCTCTTGTCCAGCGGATGAAGCGGCACAATGCCCATCTTCGTACCGGAGTGTACCCACACGGCAGTCACCGGGTGCCACCTCAACGGGCGTCCGAAGCCAAAACCTGCGGGGTTCCAGCACCAGCCGTACATTGGCGAGGAAATCCAGCCGCCATAGTGATAGGGCAGCCAGCCCCATTGCGCGGACCCGAGGAACGACCAGCCAAAGACCGGATCGAAATACCAATCGCCGAACGAGAATGGAGACCAACCCAAGCCGGCTCCAAACGGCCGCCAGCAGTTGCCATAGCCCCCCATGGAAAACCACGAACCAAAGGTGTACAGATCCGCGAAGCCCGCGGTGTAGTTGGGCGAGTTCACATACTGGCTGGAAGTATTTAGCGCCGCGACCTCGCTCTCGATGCGTCCGGAAACCCAGTGATCAAAATCATCGTTCTCCCCCGCGTTCCCAACAACCACCATGTCATCGGCGCTCCCCGCATGCATGGAGGCGATTGGCCCTTCCCCAGCGTGCTAGTATGCTCCTTACGCAGCACTGCGACGGTGCCCTTCAGCACCTTCATGCTGCTTCCATCGTCAAAATTGTCCATCCGGAACGTCGTCCGGCCACTGGCCTCCACGGTAAAGTCCCCGCCGGTCACGCTGAAGTAGTCGCCGCTTGTCGGATTGACATAAAAGGATGCGCTTCCCTGCCGCAACACCAGGCGCGTGATTCGACCGCCGTCGTGCAACGACAGATCGTAAAACTCCAGCACCGCGTTCCCGCTCAAGAAAGCCATCGCACCACTCTCGAACTCCACCTCGGCGCGCCCGCTGCCGGTGGCCAGAACGTAACCTTCGCGGAGAGGAAGGTTTAGCGCAGCCTGTTCCCAGGTTGCATTGCCTTCAGCGAGTGGATCGTCATGGAAACTCCGCGCGTACCGGACATCGCCCTGAATCAGACTGAGCCGCACGATGCGCGCGTGGCTCGCATCCGCCAATGTGACCGAAGGCATCACCACGCATACGGCCAAAAGCAGCAGGCCGATGGGGCAAATGAAGCGTTTCATGGGAAACCTCGATGGAGGAGCATCCCTCTGTCTATTAGACGATAGCGCAAGTTGGCAGGTTGCGATAAAGGAATATATGCCGGCTGCCTTGAAGACCGGAATTGTCCGATAAGGAAATGACTTTGACGCAGAGGATAGCACAAGCCGCCTGGTTGATGACTTGCCCCGATCTCTGGCTCGGGCTGATGCTTGACATGGCAGCCACCTAATTGTAAATAAAAGAGTTACTGGTGTTCTTGCCCGTGAAAGTTCGTCCACTCTGGACCGTTCCTTCCGCACGGGAAGCTACTCCCCTTATGGTCACAAGCAAGTTCCCGGGCTTTCGCCAGCAGTCCTCGCAACCAAGCAAATCGGCCAATCTGCTATGATTTTGCGGCCATGCCAAAAATTGCAACGCGTGTTTCACAATTGACCGGCGAAGGTGCGCTGGCGGTCTTTGCCCGTGCCAAAGAGCTTGAAAAAGAAGGCCGCTCCATCATTCATCTGGAACTCGGCGAGCCGGATTTTCATGCGGCCGCGCCCGTGGTGGATGCGGTGAGAGCAGCCGTTGCCTCAGGACGGGATCGCTACGTTTCGACGCGGGGGCTGCCGGAGCTGCGCGCCGCCATCGCCGATTATTTGCAGCGCACGCGCAAGCTGGACGTCGCGGCGGAGCAGGTCTTAGTCGCACCGGGCTGCAAAATGGCTTTGGCGCTGGCGATGATGGCTTTGATCGAGCCGGGCGACGAGGTTCTTTATCCAGATCCCAGCTTTCCCATCTATCCCTCGTTCACACGGGGCCTGGGCGCAAAGGCCGTTTCTTATTCACTTCTCGAGAAGAACAAATTCCAGCCGGACATCTTGGAAATCGCTGCGAAGATCTCGCGGAAAACGCGCGTACTCATCTTCAATTCGCCGAACAATCCTACTGGCACGGTTTTCAGCGGCGTAGCACTTGCCCAGCTTGCCGAACTTGCCAAACAGCATGACCTGTGGGTTCTGGCCGATGAAATTTATGCGCGCATTCTTTTCAGCGGCGAGTACAAATCCATCTGGGCGCTTCCGGGAATGGCGGAGCGCACGGTCATCATCGACGGCTTCTCGAAATCCTTCGCCATGACGGGTTGGCGCCTGGGCTATGCCGTAGCACAGAAGCGCGTGATCGACGCGCTGGACATGCTCGTGCTCAACACGTTCACCTGCACGGCGGAATTTTCCCAGGTGGCGGCCATCGAAGCGCTCTACGATTCCACGCACGCCGTTTCCGCAATGGTCGCGGAATATCGTAAGCGCCGCAACATTTTTGTCGAGAAGCTGAACAAGATTCCTGGTTTCCGTTGCCAAATTCCGGACGGCGCTTTCTATGCCTGGGTGAATATCGAAGACACCGGAATGAGCGCGGAAGCTGTTCAGAAACTCTTGCTGGAAGAAGCCGGAGTTGCAGCCATCGCCGGCGCGGCTTTCGGCGCCGAGGGCAAGAATTACTTGCGCTTTTCGCTGGTCAGCGCTACCCATTTACTGGAGGAGGCACTGGAGCGCATCCAACGCGTGTCGTTACATTGGCGCGCAACTGCCCATGCGACAGCGCCGCGCCCTTAGGGAGAACTGAAGCCATGAGCCAATCGTCCGGACTCAAATATATTCCCTGGAACCAAGTTGTACGTGAACCCCTCAACGACAAGATCGACCGGGAGATGGTCCACGGCGACAAATTGATGCTCGCGCGCGTGTTCATGAAAAAGGGCGCGCACGTGCCGAAGCACCAGCACCACAACGAGCAGGTCACCTACATCCTGGAAGGCGCGCTGCAATTCGCGATTGATGGGAAAGAAATTGTCGTGAAGGCCGGCGAAGTGCTCTGCATTCCTTCCAACATGCCCCACGAAGCGTGGGCCGTAGAAGATACGCTGGACCTGGATGTGTTTACGCCGCCGCGCGAAGACTGGCTCAACAAAACGGACGACTACCTGCGTCACGGGCGCTAAGCGTCAGTAGACTCCGTGGTTCGAGCCCTCGGGCACGACCTTGCCGTCGATTGCGGATAATGTGTAGTCGTCTCCGTCGCCTTTCCACTTCACGACGTCGAATGTCATCCCCTTCGTCGCGCGGTGTGCGGCTATTTGCTTGAACTGCAGCGGTGTTTTTCTCCGGCAAACCTCGGGGCGATTCTTCGCCTCCAGAAAATAGGCCGGCCCGCCCACCACCTTGGCTTGGCCGTCGGGCTCGATGAGCACCGCCGCATTCTCGTCTACGGCGATGGCGCGCACCTGATCCGCCCAGCCGTCCTGCAGGATGCGCGCCATAAAGACCAGCAGGCGCCCCAGACGATTGCGCTTCACGAAATGCGTATCGGTGATCGTTCCGGCAAGCAAGGGGATGCGCAGAAAATCGCGGGAGAGAGTAACTTTGTTGCCGTAGGGGTCCGCAAGCGCCTCGGGTGAATGAATCGTGTCAATGATGGAAGCAAAAGAGAATTCTCCCAGAATCGCCAGGCCCGCGCTGGAGCCGCCGATGGGCTTTCCTGCGGCGATATGGCGGTTGAGCGCGTCCTGCACGGGCGTGTCCTGCCAGAAGCGCACGTAATCCGACTGGTCGCCCCCGGCGAAGAAGATGGCCTCTGCCTTGTCGATGATGCTCACGACTTTCTTGTCGTCGGAATCTTCGCGGTCCGTGAATACGATGGTGCCCACGGAATTGAGCGGGCAGAGCGCGGCAATTTCTTTATTCACTTTGCGCGCGTAATCATCCTCCGTATCTGCGCGGAGGATCAGGAAGTCTCCGCCGTTGGCGCGCTCGCACAGGAAACGGAAAGCCGGATCCAACTTGCCTCCGCCGCCCATCAAGGCAAAGCCTCCGCGCGGCTGGACGACCTTATCGGATTCGTTACCAGTGCGGAAGTATTTCCACTTGGCGTTCGCGGCGCCCGGGAGCAGAAGAGAAAAGCAATAAAGAAGGGCGAAGAAAAGGATTCGATGGCGGTGAGTCATAGTCATTTTGCGATGCGCTTGCTTTCTCAACTTGTTCCTTGCAGGCCGTTAAGAAAAAGTTTCCGGCCGCGCATTGGCGATGCTCTGGAAGCGGAGAGTTTTCTACCGGCTTGCGGGAGGAAGATAATCCCGCTGATATTTCGCGACGTCCACCTTCTGCCAATCGCCGCGCATGATGCCTTCGCGGATCTGCTCCGGCTTCTTGCCCCGGCGCGTCTGCTCGTAGGAATAGAACGCTTCCTTCATGCAGATGTCGCAGCCCGAGCCATGCCTGCTCACAAAACAGTCGAGCAGACTGCCGTGCCCCTGGCTGCGGTCGCAATGACAATAGCAGGGCTGCTGATAGAGCACTTTCTTCACGCGCCCCGCCACGACATAGGCGTTGAAAATCAACTTATCGCTGAACAGGGAAGGCTCCATCGTCGGCGGCAGCTCGCCCGGCGCGGGCTGTGCGTGGTAGGCCGGCACGGGTTCATCGGTGGCGACGTGCTGCATCCCAGGCATCGAAGGGGCCTGGGACGAAGCAAATTGCGGAGCCAACAGCAGGGCCGCGGCGGTCAGCAGAAGCGCGCTACACGTCAGAAGTTTGCCAAGAATGTCGCATGAAACCCCTCTCTCCGGCTGAGGCGGTGCGTTCCCACTGTACGTGGGCCAGCGGCGAAATTCCAGTTGCGTGCCGCATCCGGCAATGGTTCCGCCTCTCTCCGCCCTCTTGTTCCCGCCACCCCGTTCCAATTCGGGAAGGAAGTGTTGGCGACAGAGTACACCCTCCCCCCGGGTGTTTTTGTGAAGCGTTTCAAAACAAAGGGGTTGCAGGCGGGAGTGTGCACAAGCGTGTGAAAACAAGGGGTTAGAAACTCGCTCTTTTGGTTTGCAAAGTCTTTGTTTTGATATGGATGCGCACTGTCGGTGCGGCGAGTGTGTGTGCTGGGGAAATGCGCAGCGCGGGCGGGCTTGTGCCAAGTATTCATAACGCATTATACTACGATAGTTACCAACTGTAAATAGGTATTTAGTAGGTATTTTATTCGAATAGGCGCTCAAGGGGAGCCTGAGTGGGGTGTGCGTTGAGATCCTTCACCCGCAAAAGCGCGGGTTCAGGATGACAGAAAAACGCTGTCAGTTTCGAAACTGGTTCGAGGAGGGGAAACAGGACCCCTAGCGACGAATTCAAGTCAAAAACCGCACCCTTTGGAAACCCAAATGCCAAAGGATGCGGCAGCCAGAGTTTGCCTTACCGGACAACCTGTGCGCCACCCGCCGTGCCGCGTGAGGCAATGGGTCGAGCTTCCCGTGCGGTGAAAGGCAGCTGAGGCGCAGCAAGGGCGCACTCAGACTGGCGAGCAACGCCAAGGTTCCGATTCGGGAGGGAATTGTTGGCGGAATTGGCCTTGGCGGCGCGGCGGCCATCGCCATCGTAAGTGTAATTCACGCCAGTCGCCAGTAATTCCAAGGAAAAACAAGTCAACGTCCGCACCCTTTATAAACCAAACCCAAAGGGTGCGGCACCAACGTCGTGCCTTATCGCAAAGGGTGCCCCACCCGCCGTTGCCGCTGCGTTATTACAGTTGGTAAATCGGTAGAGCAAGAGTTTGGGTTACTGTGGAAACCATTTGCAGTGTGCGCAGTGCCCCGCGTTGACAAAGCGTTTCCTTTCAGCATCGCGGGATTGGCATCGGTCGTGCGCGTAAAACTGTGGGGGCGTGCGTGCATTCTGCGCGCACGCTGTCTAGGGGGCACTTTGAAAATGCGGAAATCTTTGTGGATTATACTTGCGGTACTGTTCATGGCCATCGGGGCGCCTTACGCCCACGCTGACGCTTTCGTCTACACATACACCGTCACATTCGACCCAGCCCTCTACGGCGCTACGTTCACAACGAAACCCATGCAGGCGGCAACTACGAACACGATCCTCACTCCCGCCGACCTCAGATCATACTCATTAACAGGATCCTTCTATCTCGGAACTTTTGACGAGTTTATCTTGAACTACGGCGGCGGTGGTGCCCAAGGCATATTAACCTCCAATGGACTTGGAACCGCCTCAGCAACCTATAGTTCAAACGACGAATTCACCTTCATCGATTACAGCACCCCAGGCACATACTCAAGCGGCATCGCCACATTAAGTGTAAGTAGAGTGCCAGAGCCTGCCACATTGGACCTCATGCTAGCTGGGGTAGGGCTGTTAGGGTTGCTGCTGGTGATGCGGAAGCGTACTGCTCTGGGCCATCCACAGGCCAGTTGAGCGCACCGTTCACAAGCGGCACGCCGTCTAACACTGTTAAGATTCTTTTATCAAGACGTAGCAGGTAACTCCTGCTTCTGATGGTGCTGATGGTTCTTTGATGCAAGAAAGGCCGATGGCCTCATTTCTGCTTTCACAACCGCTCATTGTGGGGCTGGTCGAACAAGGGATTACCCTGTAGTGGTGATTCTCGGGCATGCGGGGATGTTGTGCGAATGTTCTTACCGCGAAAAGAACGAGTGAAAAAATTCCCACTGCGAGTAAAAACTTGAATCTCATCTTTTAATCCTCCAATTGTGATTTCAATATTACACGCGACTGTGGCACTTCTGTGGCAGAACAGGGAAAACCCATGGGCGGGTCGAGCAGAGAATCTTCTTGAAACATGGGACACGGGGTGAGTATATCCTTCACGTACGACCCTTTATAGGCAGCGGAGGCACCCACGTTTTGCCTTGTCACATAGGGTGTACCACCCGCCAAGGGGGAAACGAGGAGGAAAAGTCAAAACCGCCACACGTAAAAACGACGTGTCGGGCACCCGCCACCCGGCCGACCGGTAGTTTTAAGTATTCAGTTCTGAGCTTTAAGTTCTCGGAGAAGAGAGAAACAAGGGAAGATAACCCAAGCGCCCGGCCGGCTGCGGCTTATGCGATTTCTGCGGAATCGGCCGAAAAATCGCGGTGAGCATACGATGCGCGTTCCGCCAGGTGCTTTTCCCGCAGGTGGCGCTGTACGCGGCGGCCCCAGGAGCGCACGAAAGTGTAATTCAGAGCGCCGCCGATCGCGGAGCTGGCCAAAGGCACCATGCGGCCCACCCACTTTTCCGCGCTTTCCTCGCCGATGCGCACAGCCAGGCGGCCTGCCAGGCGCGGCGCCAGTTTCTCCACCATCTGCTTTTCCGCGAGGTCCTTGCTGAAGTCGATTCCGGCCGCGGCAGCCGCCGCCATCCACAATTCGATGCGCTGATCGCTGCCTTTTTCTTCAAAGCCGTAGAGGAGACAAAGCCGCTGGATCAAGCGCAAGGTAATGACAGTGAGCAGGCTGGCGTCTGGCAGGAGGGTCATTATGCCACCCAGGCCAAACCCGGCGCCCTGAGCCAGAGCCAGGCGCTGCGCGTCATGAATCAGCCTTTCCGCGATGGCGTCCAGCTTATCCAGGGGCACATCCTTCATCCGGCCAAAGTGGGGTACCCACAACTCGTGCTTCTGGGACAAGTACTTACGGAAGTCTTCCGGGTCGATCTCCACCGAGCGTAGACCCCGCAACATGCCAAAGCGCAGGAACCTTCCGAAGGTCCTCCCAGCCAGCGACTTGGGTAACCGTGCCATGGACTTAAGCATCCTATGGCGTTTAGAGCCGGTCAAGGAGCGTTACGTTGCATCCACTGGACCGAAGGGAGTATTGACCTGCTCGCGGCATCAGGACTGAGGTCCTACTTGACGCGGAACGCGATTTAGGTAAACTGCGCTTTTCGATATGGCGACACTGGCTCCATTCATGCCGGCCGAAATCACTACGGACTTGGACTTTCCGCAGCGCGAAGCAGCCTTTTTCTATGGGCTTTTCCTGCGCGGGCATTCCGCAGAGAGGCTGCGGCAGGATATCGAAGTACCCCCTGCGGTGCTGGCTAAGTGGCACAGGGAAGTGGAGCGGGAGCCGCACCTCCGGGACATCTTGAGCCGCATGGTGGAATACCGCCGGCATGTTTTGGCCATTTTCGATGCGCTGATCGGTTGCGAAGTGCAAAACCGCCGCGTCCAGTAGAACGTCCACCCCGCGCGACCTTCGTTCAAGAGTTCTGCCACCCTGCGACGTGAGTCCTTCCGCTGCGATTTCACCATGACAGGCAACTTGCGGGCACCATTCCCCCGTCTAAGTAGAATCGGGGCCAAGTCTCTTCGAATGAACAAGATTACTGAATTGACGCCGTCTACCCGTAGGATTAGAATCCAGAGGTCGTAAGGGTGTCTCAATGTCAAAGATTTTTCGGACTTTTTCCGCCTATCTAACAGGCCTTGTGTTTCTCGCTTTGCCTGTGTGCGCGCAGCAGGTGCAGCAAGCGCAGGACCCCGGAGCGCAGCTTCCTCCTGCAAATCAAAAGCTGAGCAAAGAACAAAAGCAAAAAATGAGGAAGACCCTCAAGGAGTTGGAGGGTCCGTACCGGACGTGGCTGAACGAGGACGTCATCTACATCATTTCGCCGGAAGAGCGCACTGCTTTTCTCCAATTGGAAACGAACGAAGAACGCGAGCAGTTCATCGAACAGTTCTGGCTGCGCCGCAGCAGCACCCCGGATCTGCCCGACAATGACTTCAAGGAAGAGCACTATCGCCGCATCGCGTACGCCAACGAGCATTTCGCTTCCGGCATCCCTGGATGGCGGACGGATCGCGGGCGTATTTACATCATTTGGGGCAAACCCGACGAAATCGAATCACATCCCACCGGCGGCACCTACGATCGCCCTCAGGACGAAGGTGGCGGGTCAACGACGACCTATCCTTGGGAAACATGGCGCTACAGGTACCTGGAAGGGATTCAGGAAAACGTCATATTGGAATTTGTGGATCCCACCAGTTCGGGCGAGTTTCACCTGACCATGGATCCGTCGGAGAAGGACGCCTTGCTCCATGTTCCCAACGCTGGTCTGAGCCAGTTGGAATCCATGGGCATGGCATCGAAAGCCGACCGGTTCACCCGAGCGGATGGCACAAACCTCCCGACGACTATGGGCGGAACACCATCCAGCCTGAATGAGTTCACCCGGCTCGAACTTTACGCCAAGGTGCAACGGCCGCCGGAAGTAAAGTACAAGGACCTGGAAGCACTGGTGACATCGCGGATGGTCCGCGACCAGATCCATTTTACCTATCGCACCGATTTCATGAAAGTGACGAGCGACACCGTTCTAGTGCCCGTCACGGTGCAGATTCCCAACCACCAGCTCCAGTTCAAGTCCAAGGACGGTGTGCACTCCGCTTCGATGAACATTTTCGGGCGTGTGAGCACGTTGACTGGCCGCACCGTGCAGACCTTTGAAGATTCCGTCAGCAAGGATTTTCCAGATTCACTGTTCCAGCAGTCCGTGAAGCTCTCTTCCATTTATCAGAAGGCGCTGCCGTTGCGTCCCGGATTGTACCGCCTGGACTTGGTGATCAAGGACGTGGAAAGCGGCAACGTTGGCGTGGTGAACGCGCGCCTGGCTGTGCCCCGCTACGAGGATGAAAAACTGGATGCCAGCACATTGATTCTCGCGGACCAGATCGAACACGTTCCTGCGAAGCAACTTGGCACGGGCCAGTTTGTTCTGGGCTCTTCCAAGGTCCGGCCGCGCCTGGACGGCGATTTCACCAGTACCGACAAGCTGGGCATCTATCTTCAGGTGTACAACTTGAAACCCGACGAAAAGACCCACAAGTCCAACGCCACTTTTGTGTTCACCGTGAAGAAAGGCAAGGAACAGGTGATGCAGTTCAAGGAGACCTCGGAGGAAATGAAGCAGACTGGCGACCAGGTCACCATCGAACGCCTGCTCCCTCTGGCAACCCTGGCGCCGGGTAAGTATACTCTGGAGGTCAGCGCCACCGACGCATTATCGCAGAGCAGCATTTCGCGGTCGGCTGACTTTTCGATCAGGAACCCTTTAGAACCCAAGACTGCGGCGAACGCTACACCGGGGAGGTAAAGCGACGTGAAGCACGGCCCTTTCCTGTGCTTCGGAGTATTGTTAGCTTCCGCTATGGGTGTGAGCTGGGGCGCTCTTCCTGCAGCGGCGCAAACTTCGCCGAAGCCTTCGTCTGGGAGCGTATCCGGCGTGGTGCGTGACTCCGCCGGCATACCACAGCTTGGCGCAACTGTTGAGATTTTCTCGGAGGCGCCGGGTGTCCTTGCGGCGCGGCAGTTTCTGACAAATACGCAAGGTATTTTCAAGGGCGATAAAGTCGCTCCGGGTTTCTATACGGTTCGCGTCACACTGGCCGGATTCCTGCCCAGTTTTGAGAAGCACATCCGCATCTCTTCGAATCTCACCACCGTGGTGCGCGTCCAATTGGAATCCATGTTCGCCTCTGTCGAGCAACTGCGCCGGCCGCCGGCCAACGGCGCCGCGGAGCCTGACGATTGGAAATGGGTATTGCGTTCTGCTCCGGGGCTGCGTCCGGTACTCCAGTGGACCGAGGACAGCGCTCTCTCTGCTTCCACGATGGTGATGGACACGAATACTTACCGTTCACACGGCCGCGTCGAACTCACCAACGGCGCGCGACGTCCCGGCTCCATTTCCAGCGTTGGCGCGGCGCCAGGCACTTCTTTTGCCTACGATCAGCCCATCGATCGCTACAATCGCATCGTCTTTGCAGGACAGGTCAGCTATGACCAGGACTCTCCCGCTGGCGGTCTTGCCGCGATTTGGCTGCCTACCGGCTCTTCGACTACCGGGCCGCAGAGCACTATCGTACTTCGCGAAGCAAAAATTGGGCCGCAGGGCCCCACTTTCCGGGGCGTGCGTCTCGATCAAAGTGGATCGCTGACCTTTGGCGAGCGCTTCCTGCTGCGCGTTGGCGGGGAATATGTTCTTGTGGGCGCGGGCTCTTCCGCGTGGAGCGTGCGGCCGCGCTTGAAATTGGAATCTCGCCTTGCTTCCAACTGGTATTTGGATTTGATTTACGCCGCGATGCCCAATAGTGACGTCCCAAGTGACACCCTCGCTTCCGATCTCACCGGTGGGAGCGCTCCCGGCAATTTGAC
Source organism: Candidatus Acidiferrales bacterium (assembly GCA_963780785.1). Taxonomy (GTDB): domain Bacteria; phylum Acidobacteriota; class Terriglobia; order Acidiferrales; family UBA7541; genus Acidiferrum. The sequence continues at coordinate 1,711 of CAWADS010000060.1, read as the reverse complement.
CAACGCCCTCAATCAGCTCGATACCTTCCCGGCATTGCTTTGGCGCAACGGCCGGCCCGTTCTTGAAAATGGCCAGCACGAAGAAATGGCCTTGGAACACAAGATGGGAAGCCGGAGCGTCTTCCAAGTGGCTGCCTTCCACGACGACAATCGTGACATCGCCCTCTACGGCCGCGGCGTTGACCTGCCTTCCTCTGATTTTATTCAGGATTTCTACACGAAGGGATTTGCGTACGACGGAGGCGCCTCTTCGGACTGGGGCGCGCGCCTGGTCTTGCGGCAAAAGATCACCGACGACGTGGAGTTCACGACCGTCTATGCGTTCGCCGGTGCGCTTGTCCCTGCAGGTGACGCCGACGGAGTGCTACGCGAGGCGCTCCGCACGATGCCACGCCACTCGCTTGCCGCCAAGGTCAGCGCCAGGGTTCCCCGCACGGGCAGCAGCCTCAGCGCTGGTTACAAGTGGGTGAGTGGCATAAGCGTGTCTCGTGTTGACCCGTACGGTGAGAGCATCTACCAGATCAATCCCTACCTGTACATCGGTATTCGCCAGCCTCTGCCAAAGTTTGCGCTGGGGCGTTGGGAAGCCAACGCAGAGTGCGACAACCTGTTTGCGCAAGGCTACGTGCCCCTGAGCACGCCGGAAGGTTCGGTGCTCCTGGCGCCCGCATTGCGGAGCTTCCGAGGGGGTTTGAGCCTGCAATTCTAGGTGAGTGTGAGCTTCTGAAAAGTTGTATTCGACCTACCAGAAAGTGGAAGTCGTTTCACCGCAACCCGCTCCTGCTCTGGACGTCGTTGATTTATAAGCACTTAATATGATGACAGCCTACCAAAGATTGGAAGGCGAGTTGCACACTAAGCATTAGTGACGGAGTCTGCCAGTAGGCCTGAGCCATGAAGGAGAATCTAAGAGTAAAGGTAGGTGCGGTCGTCCTCGCGCTGGCGACGCTGGCAGCGGTGACCTATGCCTGGATCAATTTCCGCCAACGCTCCGAGTTTGATTTGGTCGATGATGGCGTGGCCTGGTCGGACAGTGCGGCAGGCATCGAAGCATGGCGCGTGGCTCCCGATTCTCCCGCGGCGGGCGCAGGCATCCGTCCCGGTGACGTTCTCCTGAGCCCTCAATGATTCTGCTGTTCCTAACGCGGCGCACGTGGCGCGACGCCTGTACCGCGCGGGGCTTTGGTCGCAACTCCGGTACAAGCTCGCGCGTAATGGGGAAGAGTTTGAAACCCGGCTGATTACGACTCCTGCGCATAAGCCGATTACCGTCGAGAACTACCTGCGGGTTGTCGGCCTGCTCTATCTTTTCATTGGACTGTTTATTTTCATCCGGCGGTGGAATGCGCCGCGCGCCGTGCATTTCTATGTTTTCTGCCTAGTCTCGTTCATTTTGTATTCGTTCCAGTACAGCGGAAAACTGGACGCCTTCGATTTGGAAGTCTACTGGACCAGCGTGGCCGCGCGGCTGCTGGCGCCGGCCCTGCTTCTGCACTTTGCGCTCGTCTTTCCGGAACGCACGGAGTCGGCCCGCAAGTCACTCTTGAAATTTGCGGCAGTCTACGCGCCGCCGCTGGCCCTCTTGCTCGTTCACGTTCTGGCTGCAGTGAATGCGCTGGGCTTTGTTCCCACGACACGCTCGCGCGTGCTCCTTGAAGAGCTCGAATTGACCTTTCTGGGCACTTATTTTGTCGGTGCCGGGCTGGTGTTC
>CAWADS010000059.1:0-34492 GCA_963780785.1 Candidatus Acidiferrales bacterium | reverse complement strand
CCGATCACGCACACGCCCCGGACGCCCAATAGCGGCGCGCCGCCGTACTCCGCATAATCCATTTTCTGCCTGATGCCTTTCATCGCGCCTTTCGACAATAGATAGCCGACCTGCGAAGCGAACGAGCTCTTGTAGGTCTTGCGAAGGAATTTCACGACCTCCATCGCCAGACCTTCGCAGATCTTCAAGGCAATGTTGCCCACGAACCCGTCACAAACGATAACGTCCACCTTGCCGCTGAACAGGTCGCCGCCCTCCACATTGCCGACAAAATGCACCGGCAGCGCTTTCAAACGATCGTAGACGGCGCGGGTCAACTCATTCCCCTTCATCTCTTCCTCGCCCACGGAAAGCAAGCCCACCCGCGGCTTGCGGCTCCCGAAGGTCACCCGGTAATAAATCTCGCCCATCACCCCGAACTGCAGCAGGTGCTCGGGCTTCGAGTCCACATTCGCGCCCACGTCCAACAGCACCGAAACGCCGCCGCGGGCATTCGGAAAAGGCGCCGCGAGCGCTACGCGGTCCACCGAAGCCAGCGTGCCCATGATGAACTTGGCCGTGGTCATCACCGCGCCGGTGTTTCCCGCACTGACAAACGCATCGGCCACTCGATCCTTCACCAGCCGCGCGCCCACATGAACCGAACTGTCTTTCTTCCGGCGAAAGGCCTGGGCCGGGTGATCTTCCATGGTGATCACCTCGCTGGCCGGAACGATCTCGATGGGCACCGTGGACCGCGAGTGCCGGGCCAATTCCGCGCGAATCACGTTCGGCTGGCCCACCAAGAGCACGCGAACCCCGTACTCCTGCGCCGCCAGCACACTCCCCTCCACTTCCGGGCGGGGTGCGTGGTCTCCCCCCATGGCATCCACGGCGATTGTGATCATGGGATTCTTCTTCCGCAGACTCCGGGATCGCAACGGAGGCACGCTGTTGGCCGCGCCGGCTAACTCATACCTGGACCGAGCGATCACCCCTGGGGGCAGCACCCCGAAAACGGCTGACGCCAACCCTCACTTGACGTCGTGAACCGGCCGTCCCCGGTAGTAGCCGCAATGGGAACACGCATGGTGCGGCTGTTTCATCTCGTGGCAGTTCGGGCATTTGGCCAGCGCGGGTGCGAACAGGTGATCGTGCGCCCTCCGCTGGTTCTTGCGCATCTTGGAATGTCGACGCTTTGGGTTAGGCATTACACTACTCCTCGTTCTCGCCTCGCTCGCAGTGGCACACAACGCCTTACCGAACAAGGTCGGATTCTATGGGCATTCCGCCCGGAAATCTATCTATTGTTTCTTGAGCCAGTCCTGTTTCAGCCGCGCGAGGGGAGCGAGCCGCGGGTCGCTGGTGTGCCGCTCACACCGGCACTGCTCCTGATTGAGGTTTGCCCCGCAGTGCGGGCACAACCCCCGGCAATCGCTCTGGCAGATCACTTTCATCGGCAAAGACAGTAACACCTGCTCCTTGAGCACGTCGGCCAGGAACAGGCCTTCTCCTTCAAAAAATCCGATCTCCGTGTCGTCATCTTTCAGCCGCTCGACATCGTTCGGTGTGCCCTTGAGGAGCGGTTGATAGAAGAGGTCAAAATCCCGATGCACTTCCTCCGTCACGGGTTCCAGGCAGCGGGCGCAAACCATTTCAATCCTGGTCCGCAGCTCGCCGGTGACCCGGATCTGGCCTTCCAGCAGTTCCGCCGTGGCATTTGCTTCCAGCGGTTCCGACTGTTTCACTTCACTCAGGCCGTACTCAATGCTTCCCGGAGCGTAACTCTTCCGGATGTGCACTTTGCGAACGGCAAGATCCTTGACGTCAAGGAACATTTCTTCGGCGCCTCCGGCGCGTACGCTCATGCCTTTCTATTATTTCGGCACTTCCCGCCTAAGTCAAGAAAGCGAACCCCCGCCGAGGCCGTGTTGAGCGTTCCGGTCACTGCCTCCTCCTAGTACTGGACCCTGCCCCGCGGCTACTGAAGGTAGCGCCCGACGACCTTGGCGTAATCCGCGATGGCGACTTCCGGGTCCTCCAGGTCAGGATGCCAGGCCTTTTCCCACTCGAAGCAGAAGTAGCCTTTGTACCCGATTTTCTGGAGCGCCTGGACTTGCCGCTGGATGGGCACGTCGCCCCGGCCCGTAAGCACATATTTGCGCTCCTTGCCGGCCGGCACGGAATCCTTCAAGTGCGTGTGGCGGATCCAGGGGCCGAGTTCGTGAACCGTGTACTCCGGCTGCTCATGGCCATCGGCGTAGGTGTGGTGCGCATCCCAGAGCAGCGCGGCGTGCGGCGAATCGGCGCGCGTCAGGACCTCCTTGAGCGTGGGCGAATCCACGAAATCGCCGTGCGATTCGATAATCACCGTGACACCGCGCGGCCCGGCGTAGTCGCCGAGTTCATGCAAGCCCGCCGCCACGCGCGCCAACACTTCTTCCTTTGGGCCCTTGATCTCGTTGCCGAACACGCGGACATACGGCGAGCCTAGCGCGGAGGCCAGGTCGATGAAACGCTTCGCATCCGCGATTTGTTGCGCACGCTTTGCGGGGTCGGCGTCATGCAGCGCGGAGGAGCTGCCGATGTTGGCAATCTTCAGGCCATGCGCGGCGATCTCTTTCTTAGTTTGCGCGATGTGTTCCGGCGCAAATTCCGGCCGCGAGGGTAAATCCATGCTGCCCATCAGGCCGCGGAACTCGATGGCCGCGAACCCATGCGATTCCGCGAACTCCAGGATGTTCGGCCATTCCCAAGCCGGACATCCCAGCGTGGAAAAGGCCAGCGGCAATCGCTCCCTGGTGTCCGTGGCCCACGCAATTCGGCACAGCGCCAGGCTGGCCGCGCCGCAGACACTCGCCGCGGCAAATTCCCTTCGCGTGATTCTCATCGCTTGCTCCCTGTTCCCTTCACGGAATTTCTCGCACTGGCGGTCCTTGCATTACGACGATTGCGACAATTCAGACGGGCCGCCGGATCACCTTCGACGACGCGAAGCTGAAGTCGTTGAGGGCGCGTAGCTCATGCGAGCAAGCATAACCCGTCAGAGCTCACGAATTAACTTCAACAATCCATCCATGGATTCGCGGCTGGACGCTTCTTTGTCCTTCGCCGCGTTCAGGTAATGCGTTTCCAGCGACATCGTGCCGGTGAATCCATCTTTCAGAATGGCGCGGAATTGCCCGACATAGTCAATCTGTCCGCCGCCAATGGGACGCCAGTTTGTTCCCGTGCCTTCCACATCCTTCAGGTGCATGTGCCAGATGCGCTTCTTATCCAGCAGGGCATAGCCGTCTGGGAATGGTCTCATTTCGCCGGCGGCATACGCGTTGCCCGGATCCCAATTCAGGCCCAGAGCCGGCGCCTTTACCGCGCTCAGCATCGCCGCGCTCTCCGCACCCGTGGCCACATTGCAGGCGAACTCATTCTCCAGCACCAGGCGGATGCCCTCGCGCTTGGCAATTTCCGCCGTCCTGTCCAGTTCTTTGGCAACGCGCTCGAAAACCGTTTCGGGATCGTCCACGCGCCAGAAGGAAAAGATGCGCACCTTGTCCGTTCCGAAATCCTTGGCGCGCGCGAACGCCCGTTCGAGCAGCGCTTCCTGTTGTTCGTGTTCATTGGCGGCGAAATCGCCCTTGCCTTCGGCGAATGTTGAAGTGGTGCCCGGCAAAGTCGTTTTGAAGTAGGCCGAATCCAGCACGGAGACGCGAAAGCCGTATTTCGCGAGCAGGTCTTGAGCGCGCTTCACTTCGTCGGGAGTGAATTCGGTGATGTACTTTCCCCAGACGTTGCGAAACTCCACCCACTCCAGCCGGTAGCCCTTCGCCCACGCCAGCGCCTTCTCCAAATCCTGGGTCACTTCATCCGTGATCACGCCAAGTTTGAATTTCTTCACGTCCGCCGACAGCGCACGCGTGGCACCCATCATTACGATTGCTGTTGCTCCACCGGCCAGAAATTCGCGCCGTTTTATCATAGTGGGTGAATCCTATTCTCCGGGCACGGCCTCGTCAATCTTGAGTTCGCCATCAGCAGCGTTCTCCCGATTTTTGTAGCCTTCTTTCCAGCCAAATATCCGGTCCGCCCGGGACAACTTTCAATTCACTCTCTGCGTCTAAGTGGGAGAGTAGTAGCGATCTTGCCCCCAGCTAGCCCCAGCTGAAGTCCCGCAATTCATCTTGTGAGGAGAACACGCATGAAACGTGTGGCATTGCTGTTCCTTTTGGCTGGCTTCTTCATTCCGCTGGCTTCGGCGCAAGATCATTTCCAGGCCGGAGTTTATGCCGATTATGTTCACTTTTCGCAGACCAGCAGCAACCTCGCGGGCCTCGGCGGACGTTTCGGGTTTAAGGCGTTTCCCCACGTGATCCTGGAAGGCGAGATGAGTTACGACTTTGCCCAGGCGTTCACGGAAGGCTTCACGGACACGACGAATGGGAGCCTCTCGTTCCAGCAGACGAATATGCGCCTGCTGCACGGCCTGTTCGGGCCGAAGGTGGAGGGCGGGCATGGGCGCCTTCGCCCGTTCGTGACGGTGAAGGGCGGCTTCACCAATTTCAGGCTCGATCCGCGCCCGGTCACTGTGGATACCTTCGTCAGTTCGGTGGAGAATTTGCGCGCCAATAACGTGAGCGCCGTGTTGTATCCGGGCGCTGGCGTGGAGGGGCACCTCGGCCCCGTCGGACTGCGGCTGGATGTGGGCGATGAAATTTATTTCAACAGCGGCACGCGTCACAATTTCCGCCTGGCGTTCGGCCCGTTTCTGCGTTTCTGACCGGCGCGCGGGCAATTCCGGGCTTTGCCTCTCTGGGGGCGGTATGCTGCCGCCCCTCTTCTCTTATCGGCGCCGCTGATCCCGATTGTGGGCGCTGTTTTCTTAACAAATTCCTCACGAACGCCTCCGGACTTTCTAAACCGGGCCAACCTACTCTGCGGGTGTCAACGGAACGCTTGTAAGAACGAGGATTCGCCATGTCGCCCTTTGCCATTCTGGCCTTTTGCATGCTCAGCATCGATCTCGCGCTGGTTGTTTTGTTCAACCTGGTCTATGGCGAAAAGCGCCACAAGTTTTCCCGCGAGAAGCTGCTGCAAGGGGATCGCCGGACGGCGCGCTAAGAATCCTGCATGCGCCCGGCAGCGCCGCCGGGCTCCTCCACTCTCCTGGAACCGCCGATCCGCGGCCAGCCTGCTACACTAGTGCCGTTCCAACTATGTGGGCCAAATGACGGTCCAAGCATCCGATGCAAACACGGAGAGAATATTCTCGACGGGATTTGCTGGAACAAGTTGGAACGGCACTAGGTTGCATCGCTCCCAGGAGTAGCACATGTCTGAACCTACCTCGTTCGCCAAGTCCGTTCCCACCCGCACCGAATCCGACAGCATGGGCAAGATCGAAGTCCCGGTGGACCGCTACTACGGCGCGCAAACGGCCCGCTCGCTGATTCACTTCGCCATCGGCAAAGACACCATGCCGCCGGAGTTGATCCGCGCCTTCGGGATATTGAAAAAGGCCGCGGCGCTGGTCAATCGCGATCTCGGCAAATTTTCCGAAGAGAAGGCCAACCTGATCGTGCAGGCCGCGGATGAAGTGATTGCCGGGAAGTTGCAGGAACATTTTCCATTGCGCATCTGGCAGACCGGCAGCGGCACGCAGACCAACATGAACGTCAACGAAGTGATCTCCAATCGCGCCATTTTCATTGCCGGCGGCGTGATGGGCAGCAAGAAGCCCATTCACCCGAACGACGACGTGAATATGTCGCAATCGTCGAACGACACCTTTCCCGCGGCCATGCACATTGCCGCGGCCGCGGAAACTTCGCGCCATTTGCTGCCTGCGGTGAAGCGGCTGCGCGATGCGCTGGATGCCAAAGCGAAAGAATTTATGGGCGTCGTCAAGATCGGCCGCACGCACTTGCAGGACGCTACGCCGCTGACCGTGGGCCAGGAATTTTCCGGCTGGGTCAGCCTGCTGGATCGCGATGGCGCGCGGATCGCGATGGCGCTGGATGGTTTGTTCGATCTCGCCATCGGCGGCACGGCCGTGGGCACGGGCTTGAATGCGCATCCGGAATTCGCTGAGCGCGCCGCGCGGAAAATCGCCGAACTTACCGGCCTGCCGTTCCGTTCGCACCCCAACAAATTCGCCAGCCTTTCCGCGCATGATGAAATCGTATTCGCGAGCGGCGCGTTGAAGACCCTGGCGGCTTCGCTGATGAAGATCGCGAATGATGTTCGCTGGCTGGCTTCCGGCCCGCGCTGCGGCCTTGGCGAACTGACGCTGCCGGAAAACGAGCCCGGCTCCTCGATCATGCCGGGAAAAGTGAATCCCACGCAGTGCGAAGCGCTGACCATGGTGGCGGTGCAGGTGATGGGGAATGACGCGGCCATTGGCTTCGCCGGCTCGCAAGGCAATTTTGAATTGAACGTGTACAAGCCGGTGATGATCTTCAACTACCTGCACTCGGTGGAACTGCTCGCGGATGCCTGCAACAGTTTCGTGGAGCACTGCGTCGTCGGCATCGAAATCAACCGCGATACGATTGACCACTATGTGAAGAATTCCCTCATGCTGGTCACTGCGCTGGCCCCCAAAATCGGCTACGACAACGCCGCCAAAGTCGCCAAAACCGCGCACCACGAAAACACCAGCCTCCGCGAAGCCGCCGTGAAGCTGGGCTTCTTGACCGGCGAGGAGTTTGACGCCCTGGTCAAACCCGAAGCCATGACCCACCCTTGACAGGCGGCCCACCCAGCTCGCCGTGCACTATGTATGATAAACGAGATCATTTTCGTACTTGCGGCCAGGTCACGAAGGAGCGAGAAGTATCTTGGCGCGCGGAGTCTACGTGAACTAGTGACATCCCAAACCCCCTTTCAGCCTTACTATGCGGAATAGTGCTAGATCAGACCCTAGAAGGATCTCAGTCCACATGATTTTGTGCGAGTCTCGATTAGTGTCATCGGGTACTGGTCGCAATACTACCTCCTAGAGGCGTTGATGCAGTTTCCTGAATGGCTCAAGCCGCACGCGCACGTCCGTTTGTGTCTGGAAAAGAGATCTTCTATTGCTGCGTCATCCTGATTAAATCGGCCACCGAGAACTCTACATCGCCGCATAAAAGCCACCACGAAACTCCTTCAAGAGACCGGAATAGGTAACAATTACTAGGCTCAATCCTTCAGCATATTTAAGGATAATCAGGACAGTTCTCGACTCATCTACGTAAGTATTTCGGCTCTCTGGATTCACACCAGGGCCCCTGACCGAGAGTCAGCAATTGATATTCGGATCAGCTACAGAAAAGCAAGATAGTCTCGACAACAGACTACACGTTGGAAAGTACGCATTGTGCGATCAAGGCTATCGAGCCCATAGATCGCTATCATGCCCGACAGCGAGATACTCTGTATGCGGTTATTTGGTCGCTCGTACACTCAAAGATCAGTTGGATGAACTGCAAATTCCCTTTTGTTGTGCCGCCTAGCCCGGTGCCCGGCTTCCGAGCGAGGAACATCTTCGGGTTTTTAAGAAATATCGTGAGGTTGACAGAGTGAACCGTTCCAACGTGCGCTCGCTGTGCGAAGGAGTGGTGTAGCAATCTCTTTTCCTGAGATGGGACGGTCAGGTGATTCGTCTTAGCGATGCTTAAATTTTGTGGTTCTACTTTTTCTCGCCATGCTTTGCGTCTGCCGCCCCAGGCCGGCGCGCAGGCGACCTATACGCTGAAGCCCACGCCAAAGACTCGTCGTATGGGGCTACTACGATGCTAAGACACCGCCGGTGCCGCGCGTGGCGTGGGGCGATGCGACCGAAATCCCGAATTGGTGCAAGCCGCTTCCCCGCCCCGAATACAAATCCCTCGAGCGCGTAGCGACCAATGATCCCTGGTTCGAGGTCTACAAGGTCGCGTCCGACACTTTTGCCATCTACGAACCGCACCAGGCCGAAGAAGTCATCTCGTACCTCATCCTCGGCAAACAGAAAGCACTGCTTTTCGATACCGGCATGGGCATCAGCGACATCCGCAAGCTCGTCTCGGAACTCACCGCTCTCCCGGTCATCGTCCTGAACTCCCACACCCACAACGACCACGTCGGCGGCAACTGGCAGTTCGACACCATTTATTCCATGGACACGGACTTCAGCCGCCAGAATGCCAAGGGCTCCACAGCCGATGCCCAGGATGAACTCGCTCCCGGTCAAATCTGCGGCGAACTTCCCAAGGGCTTCGACGCGAAGACGTATCGCACCAAACCCTGGACCATCACCAAGTATGTCCATGAGGGCGACAAACTCGAACTCGGCGGGCGCTCCCTCGAAATCCTTTCCACTCCCGGCCACACCCCGGATGCGATTTGTCTGCGTGACGCCGCCAATGGCCTCCTCTTCACTGGCGATACCTACTATCCCGCCGCCATCTGGCTTTATCGGCCCGAGACCGATTTTGACGCCTACGCAAAATCCATCGCCCGTCTGGCTGCCCTTGCGCCGCAGGCAAAAACCGTCATGGGGGCGCACAACATTCCCGTCGCTCCCCCTTCGGTTTTGGCCAATCTGCCCGCCGCCTTCGCCGACCTGCGTGCCGGCAAAGCTAGTTGCAAGCCCGACAGCCCGGGCAAAAAACGCTGCACCATCCGCGAATACACATTCCTTCTCGCTGCAGCCCCTAGCAAGCTGCTGGCGTGATGTCCCGAGAATAAGTTGACCATGTTCGGAGTCTTCAGGGGCTAAAGCCCAAATCATTGCGCGGGATTTACGCCGGGGCTGAAGCCCCGGCCTCCTAAAGAGAACTACAAGCAACTTCCGGGACGGTCCTCCCAGGGGTTAAACTCTTTTGAGTTGGAAACCTCTATGTTTTGCCGGCGTCCAGTTTTCCTATCCTTGGCAGTGTCCTTGCTGCTCGCTGCCGCCGCGTCTGCCGCCTTCGCGCAACTCAAACACGCGCAACCCAAGCACGAAAAAACGGTCTGGAATTTCGACGGGGGCATCTCGCTCATCACCGACGGCTCGATCCCTGACGGACCGTGTTTCCGTCTGACCGGCAGAGTGTTCGCGCCGGAGTTCTTCGAGAATTTGAAGCGCGTGGACAGCGAACTCGGCACCGTCTATCGCCGCGGCAACGACGTCGTCTCCCTATTCCCGGAAAAGATGCAACTCCAATTCATGATGTACGACCTGCCCTGCAGCGATCAGATCCAGGCGGCGGGCACGCGGGTCTATCTGACGCGCGCGTTGATGGAATCGTTGAGGTTCAGCTTTCTCTGGAAGCACGGCATGTATCTGCGTCCCGCGAGGGGCGTCACGCTCAAGCATTCCGAGGCGCGCCCGGTGCCTTCTTATGCTGGCGAACAGGTGAAGGATCTCCCCGAAAAATACGAGTGGTGGCTTGAGTTCGAGGTGCCCAGCGAAAATGTGCCGGTAACGGACAGCCTGGTCATCCTCGTGCGCACGGCTGATGGGTATGTGGCCGCGCGGGTCGCCGCACGAATGTAGCCAGTCGCCAATCTTCCACGCCAACTTCTGCTCTCTACTCTTCGCAGCCGGGTTGCGGCTCGGGAGGCAGGTTATTGAGGAATGTAAATCCGAAGTCGACCTGCGGTTTGCCCCAATCCGGCGGGATCGCGGGGAACGGGGCGGCTTCCCGCACGGCGCGCAACGCGGTCTCCGTCAGCTTGTTTCCGGCAAACACTTGCGCCAGAAATGTGTCGTCATCCTGTGTCTTGCCATCGGCTTGAATTTTGATGCGCACGGTGACGACCGCTTCCTCTCCTTCGCCAACCGAAAAGGGCAGGCGCTTGTACCACTGCTTGCGCACTTTGCGATACACCCGCTGCGCATAGTCCACGATCACGGGCGTGCTGCCCGAGGGCATGTCCGGACTGGTTTTGTAGCAGAAGGGATGGCGCAGCTCCACGATCAATTCTTCAAAGGGCTGCTTTTCCTGATTGGAGAGCGAGACGAGGCGATTCCTGTGCCACGCGATCGCGCCGGCCTCTTTGTGTTCGATCTCGAACCTCCCGTCGGGCTCAAATACGCTGACTTGCGCCGAGGCAAACGGGATTTCCAGATGCAGCGGAAACTGCACCTCTTCGGTTGTTTCCCTGGGCTCCAGGTGCATCCAGAAAATGCGCGCGTGCTGGTTTTCGAGGACCAGGCGGAAATGCCGCGTGTCAAAATTGAACGGATCGCGCAAGGAACCCGGCACTTGGATTTGGTCCACGGCGTAAGAGTCCTTAAATTCGATCACCAGGATGCGGGAAGGCTGGGGGCTGGTGTTGCGCACAAAGTTTTCATCGTCCCTGCGCAGCCACAACAATTCGCCGGGCCCCAGACGAGACGTTTGCGCACGATTGGCAGAGGACCACACGTCCTGGGCGTCGCCCTCCAGAATCACCAGCAAGCTGTCGTTTTTCAGGGTGGGGAGCATAACGATACTCGACGAAAGAATGGCGTAGCGCACGGCCCGCACATTCTTGTTTTCCAGGAGCACCTCTCCGCCGGGTGCTTCGGGCGCGCGGATTCCTTGGGAAAGAGCGGGGAGCGAAAGAAAGGCGGAAAGAACGACCGAGGCGCAAACGGAGAGCGTCGAAAACAAGGACATCGGAAAAATCCACCCCTGATGAGGGCAGTTTAACACGAACGAATCAAGCGCAGCCGGCCGTTCAATCCAGCTTGATTTCCGGCACGCGGCCGCGCACTTGCAGCTTCGCTTCGGTTCGCGCTTGAACTTCCTCGGGGGACCATCCCGGCGCTACCTCGCGCAAGACCAGGCCGTCTTTCGTCACGTCGATGACGGCAAGGTCCGTGATGATGGTGTTGACGCACTCGATGCCGGTCAAGGGATAGCTGCACTGCTTCACGATCTTCGGCGCGCCGTCTTTGGTGTTGTGCTCCATGCACACAATCAGGTTTTTCGCGCCCGCGGAAATGTCCATCGCGCCGCCGATGTTGCCGATGCCTTTTGCTCCGGGAATTTTCCAGTTGGCCAGATCCCCCTTCTCGGAGACCTGAAAGCCGCCAAGGACCGCAACATCGAGATGCCCGCCGCGGGTCATCAAGTGCGCGTCGGCCTGATTGAAAAACGAAGCGCCCGGAATGATCGTTACCGGAACTTTCATCGCGTCCACCAGGTCGTAATCCTCTTCACCAGGCTTGGCGCGGCGGCCCATCCCCAGGATGCCATTTTCGCTGTGGAAATAGACCGTGATGCCCTTCGGCAAGTAATCGGCAATGAGATTCGGAATGCCCCAGCCGAGATTCACGTAAGCGCCGTCGCTCAATTCCCGCGCGGCGCGCTGGGCGATCTGTTCACGGCGAAGACGCGGCTTATCCGGCATAACGCAATCCTTTCGCCTGCACGATACGGTGCACGAAGATGGCGGGCGTGATGACATTTTCTGGTTCGATGGAACCCACGGGAACGATTTCGTCCACTTCCACGATGGTGGTGCTTGCGGCCATGGCCATGATGGGATTGAAATTGCGCGCGGCCAGACGATAGGTGAGATTGCCGAGTTCATCGGCTTTCTCCGCTTTGATCAGGGCGAAGTCCGCGTGAATGGGCTTTTCCAGGATGCAACGCTTGCCATCGATCACGCGCTCTTCCTTGCCCTTGGCCACTTCGGTGCCCACGCCGACGGTGGTGTAGAAGCCGAGCAGGCCCGCCGCTGCCGCGCGCATGCGTTCGCAGAGAATGCCCTGCGGCACAACTTCGCAGGTGACTTCACCCTTCGCGTAGCGTTCCTGAAAGTAGTTGGAGTGCGGGCCGGGGAAGGCGGCGATGACGTGGCGCACCTGGCCATTCTTGAACATGATGCCGAGTTCGCCTTCACGCGTGCCGCAATTGTTGCTGATCGCCGTGATTTCCTTGATGCCCTTGCGGGACAGCGCTTGAATCAGGTTGTTGGGGAACCCGGCGCCACCGAATCCGCCGAACATGATGCGCGCGCCATCGGGAATATCCGCGACTGCGGCATCGAGGGAAGGAAAAATTTTCTGCTTCATGAGTCGCTCGATGAATGAAGTGTGCGTTGCTGTTGCCTATAGATTGTTCACGACCAGCGGCCAATGTGCAACCCCGCGAAGAAGACCAGTCAGGGCTTGCGCAGGCCGTGCAAGATGAGGCGCAGGAAGATTTGCTTGACGTGCTCGGGATCGCTTCCGTCCTGGCTGGAAGAGACCGGATCGTTGTCATACCACCGGTAAAGCCAATTGCACATCCCCAGGATGGCGTTGACGATGAGCCATGGCTCGCCATCCATGAGCTTTCCCTGCTCCTGGCCCTTGCGGACCAGCTCGACAAATCGCTTGTTGTAGCGGGACATCACGGAGATGAGCTTGTGCTGGCGTTTGCCGGAGAGCGAATCGAATTCGTGCAGGAATAGTCCGAACGGCACGCGATTCTGGATGATGTAGTCAATTTGCGCGCGGATGGCGCGCTCCAACTGCTCGACGGGATCGCCATCGGGATCGATGTGCCGGGCGATGTACGCGTCGCCATCCTCGATGCCGGCGAGCAGCAGCCGGAACAGCAAGTCGTCCTTGGATTTGATGTAGTAGTAGAGCGAACCCTTGAGGATGCCGACGTCGCTGGCGACATCTTCGATGGTCGTGGCATGAAATCCCTTGGCGAAGAAAATGTTCGCGGCGCTTTGCAGAACTTCCTCGAGGCGCGTGCCGGGTTTGGATTTGGCCAGATGCTGCGGGGCATTGCGCGGGCGCAACGGCTTGGGAACGGATTTTCGCCTGGAGATTTTACCGGGCACGGGCGTCCTCACGAGAAGCGTAGAAAGGATAGTCGCAGAGGGGCGCGGAGGGCAACGGAGAACACAGAGAAGCGGCGGAGAACTGGCGAGGAATGATGCGCCTTATGGTTTGGGCGCCATTTGTCTTACGGCAGGACGACGTGGCAGGAATGCGTCTTCAGCACGAGCCACACGCGAAGGCCGGGGACGAGTTGCAGCGAACGAACGGCACCGGGCGTGAGATGCACGATGAAGCGCGCGCCGGCGTTCACCTGCGCGACGACGAGTGCGCCGCGCGGCTCTAGCGCATCGAGCGTGCCCGGCAAGACGTTGCGGGCGCTGAGGGCGCGGGGGGCTTCGGTGGCAAGAAGAATATCACCGGCGCGGATGGCCACCTGAACCGCTGCGCCCGGCGGCGCCTCACCGAGAGGAATTTCCAGTTCGCAATTTGCGGGAGCAAGCGCGACGCGCATGACGCCGTCCGCGGGACGCTGCTCAATGACATGTCCGTTCAGGAGATTCTCGAAACCGGCGGCCTGGGCCAGCGCGGTACTCCGCGGCGCATCGAGCACGGCACGCGGAACGCCGCTCTCCTGAACGCGTCCATTGATGAGCGCGACGACGCGTTCGCCGACAGCGTCCACTTCTTCGCGATTGTGCGTCACGTACAGTATGGGAATGCGATTGGAGGCGTTCCATGCGCGAAGATCCTGCAAAATCGCCTGCCGTAGCGCGGCATCCAGGCCGGTGAGCGGCTCATCGAGTAGCAACAACTGCGGTTGCGTCACCAGCGAACGCGCCAGGGCCACCCTCTGCTTTTCTCCCCCGGAGAGTTCGGCGGGCTTGCGCTGGCGCAGCGCTGCAATGTGAAAGGCCGGCAGAATGCGCTCGATGCGCTCTCGTCGCTCCGGCGAAGAGAGAGCGGAAAGACCATAAGCGACATTCTCTTCCACGGAGAGATGAGGGAAGAGCGCGAGCGACTGAAAAACGTAGGCGGTGCGGCGCAGTTGCGGAGGCAGCGAAAGATGACTTGCGGAGTCGAAGAAATATTCGTCGTTCCATTTGATCACACCCGCATCCGGGCGGAGCAGACCGGAAACGCAATCGAGCAGCGTGGACTTCCCTGCCCCGGAGGGGCCGAAGAGCACCGTGAAGCCCGGAGCGAATGTTTCGCGGACATCGAGAAGAAAAGACGGCGAGCCCGCCGCGCGGAATTGTTTGCGAATGTCGATGAAGAGCATGGCCGTGGTCACTTCGCGAGCCAGGGCAACCACACGCGGCGATTCATGCCGTAGACGACGGCCAGCACCACAAACGAGATAGCCAGCAGCAGTAGTGCCATGTGGTTGGCGGCAGCGAAGTCGAGCGCCTGGACGCGATCGTAAATGTCAATGGAAACGGTGCGTGTGATGCCCGGCAGGTTGCCGCCAACCATCAGCACAACGCCAAATTCTCCGAGCGTGTGCGCAAAGCTGAGGACGACGGCGGTGATGAGCCCGGGCCAGGAGAGCGGAAGAATGATGCGGAAAAATGTGCGCAGGCGGCCGGCGCCCAGGATGGAGGAAGCTTCCAGGAGACGCCGGTCGAGCGATTCGAAGGAAGCGATCAGGGGCTGCACAGCAAAAGGCAGGCTGTAGACGAGAGAGGCGATGACGAGGCCGGCAAAGGTGAAAGCGAGAGTGTGGCCGAACAGGAATAGCCAGAGGCGGCCAAGCGGGCCGCGGGGACCCAGCGCAATCAGGGCGTAGAACCCGAGAACCGTGGGAGGGAGCACCAGTGGCAGAGCGACGACGGATTCCAGCAGGAATTTCCCACGCCAGCGCGTGAACGCTAGCCAGTAGGCCAGCGGCAGCGCCAACATGAGAAGAATGGTGGAGACCACCGCGGCCAGGCGGAAGGAAAGCAGAAGTGCATCGAGGTTCATGGCTTGGCCTCGCGGGATTCGGAGGCAGCGGGCAAAGTGAAGCCATAACGGGCCAGCGTGGCACGCGCGGTCTCAGTTTGCAAAAAGGCGAGGAACGCGCGGGCCGCCGGCTTGTTGGCCGAGGATTTCAGGAGGACGACGGCTTGTTCGAGAGGCGGGTAAAGTTCGCGTGGAATTTCCCACGTCTTGCCGGATTTCATGGCGGGCGCGAATGTGAGCGACATGGCCAGAATGCCAGCCTGGGCGCTGCCGGATTGCACGAACTGCGCGGCCTGCGAAATATTTTCGCCATAAACTAGTTTGGGCTTGAGCCGCTCGTAGAGGCCGGCCTTTTGCATGGCGGCAACGGCGGCGCGGCCGTAGGGCGCGTGATCGGGATTGGCGATGGCGATTTTCTGAATGCGCGCATCCAGCAGCGTGTTCCATTGGAGCTGCCCGGGGTGCAACGGCGATTCCGCAGGAAGCCACAGAACGATGCGGCCAAACGCGTACGTGTAGCGCGAATCGGTTTCGGCAAATCCCGCATCGATGAGCTTTTGCGGGTAAGCAATATCAGCGGAAAAGAAAAGATCGAAAGGAGCGCCATTCTGGATTTGCGCGAAAAAGTTGCCGCTGGAGCCGTAAGTTATGGCCAGTTTCTCGCCTGATTGCTTTTCGTACTGGACGGCGAGATCGGCGAGAGCGAATTGCAAGTCGGAGGCGGCGGCGATGCGCAGGGATTGGGCGTGGGCATTGCCTGCGAATGGAAGACACAGGAAGACAAGCAATATTGCCGCACATGGGGCGCAGCAATGCTGCGCCCCTACACTGCCGGATTGTTGGGAAATTGTTCATGGGTACAAGCGCGCACGCAGGAGATCAGACGCGGAGAATCATCACTTCGGTGGATTTGATGAGCGCGGCCGCACGCTCTCCCGCCTTCAGGCGCATCTCTTTGGCGGCATCGGCGGTGATGATGGAGGTGATGTGCTGCTCGCCGATGGCGAGAGTAATTTGCGCCAAGAGCCCGCTGAATTTGACGGCGACGACACGTCCGATGAGCTGGTTTCGCCCGCTGATTTTGCGGAAATTGCCGCGGCGCGTGGCGATATCCCCGCGCTCCAGATTCTTCGGGATCAAACGGTCAATTTCCGATTCCGGCACGCGATGGTGGCCGCCGGGCGTCTTGGCGGTCTTGATTTTGCCGTGGTAGATCCACTGCTTCAGCGTGGGATAGCTGATGCCGAGGATGCCGGCGGCTTCGCGCGGGGTTAGGAGTCTTTGCATGGAGGACCTCGGAACCGGGATGATAGACGGTTTTAGTTGCCTAAGCAATACGTTTTTATACGGTTTTTAAGGAGGAAGGTCACGCGGTGGAAACGAAATTATCCTGGAACACCCTTGCACTCGAAAAACTAATTACGCAGCGGCTTGCCGGTTTTCAGCGTGTGGGCGATGCGTTCCTGGGTTTTCTTTTCGCCGCAAAGAGAGACGAAGGCTTCGCGCTCCAGATCGAGCACGTACTGTTCACTGACCAACTGCGGCGCGGACAATGCGCCCCCCGCCAGAATGTTGGCGACCTGGCGCGCCACATGCGCGTCGTAATCGGAGGCGTAGCCGCCCCGCACCATCAAGTGAATGGCCATCTTCGCGGCGGCGAGGAACGATTCTCCCAGCACTTTGATCTGCGCGTTCTGAGCGCCTTCCTGCCAGGAGGAAGCCGCCGGCTTCCAGCCGCTACGTGCCAGAGCGAGCGCGGTCTGCTTGGCGTCCGCCACAAGCCGGTCGCGATTCATCGAGTACGAATCACTGCGGCGCAGGTAGCCGAGTTCGCGGCACTCTTCGGCGCTGGTGCCCACTTTGGCGGTGGCAATATTCTCAAACACCGGCCTCAGCGTGTGGAATAAATCGAGGTCATCCCCCGACGCGGCGTTCTCATTCGCGCGAACGAGCATCTCCTTCGTGCCGCCGCCGCCGGGTATCAGGCCGACGCCGGCTTCCACCAGGCCGATGTAAGCCTCCGCAGCCGCATGAATCTTCGCGGCGTGCAGCACGATTTCGCAGCCGCCGCCGAGCGCCATGCCCTGCGGCGCGGCCACAACCGGCTTCGCCGCGTATTTGATGGCCAGATTCACGTTCTGGAACTGCTTCACGGCCATGTGCAATTCATCCCACTCCTGTTCCTGCGCGCCGACAAGCACCAGCATAAGATTTGCGCCAACCGAAAAGTTAGTGGCCTGGTTGGCAACGACCATGGCCTCGAAATCCTTCTCCAGCCGCTTCAGCCCTTTGTGCAGCATGGCGATCAGGTCGGCGCCAATGGCGTTCATCTTGGCGTGAAATTCGCAGCAGACTACGCCGTCGCCAAGATCGATAAGGCTGGCGCCGGAGTTGCGCTCGATTTCGCGGCCCGCCTCCTTCAGATTCTTCAGAATAAGAATGCCGGCGGGCTCCTCCACTTTCTTCACGGACGCCGTGGCGAGATCGAAGACAGAGGCGACCCCTTTCTCCGATTCGTAGAAACTCTTGCGCCCGCTGGCCAGCGCCTTCTCAAAAACAGGAGGAAGCGCGCGGCCTTCTGTCTTGATCTGCTCAGCAAAGGCAGGAAGCCCCAACGCATCCACAATTTCGAAGGGGCCGAGCTCCCAGGCGAAGCCCCAGCGCATGGCGCGGTCCACGTCCACGATGTGGTCGGAGATTTCCGGCATGCGGCGTCCGGCATAGAGGCACATCTCCGAAAGGCCGCGCCAGATGAATTGCTGGGCTTTGTCCGTCTTTTGCCCTTCAAAGATCGGCGCCACCAGCGCGCGCAGACGCTGGCGCGTGTCCTCGATAGTCTTCCCGGCCTCGATGGAGGCAAACCGCGCTTTTTGCCGCGCCCGATACTCCATGGTGTTGAGGTCGAGCGTCAGAATTTCCTTCTCGCCCTCTCCCTTCACGCGCTTGTAAAATCCCTGGCCGGTTTTGTCGCCAATCCAGCCGCGCTGCGCCATGTCTTCGACGAAAGGCGGCACTTTGTAGGCATCCCGCGATTCATCATCGGGCGCTGTCTCGTAAATGTTTTTCACCACATGCATCAGAATGTCGAGGCCGACGATATCCGCGGTACGAAACGTCGCGGACTTCGGCCAGCCCACGGCCGGGCCAGTGCACGCGTCCACCTCTTCCACCGTCAATCCGAGAACGCTCATCAGGCGCAGCGCATTCAACATCGAATAGGTGCCGACGCGGTTGGCGATGAAGTTGGGCGTATCCTTGGCGACGACCACGCCTTTGCCGAGACGCCGGTCGCAAAATTCGGAGATAGCCGCCACCACGTCCGGCGAAGTCTTCGGGCCGGGGATGACTTCGACGAGTTTCATGTAGCGCGGCGGGTTGAAGAAGTGCGTGCCCGCCCAGTGCTGCTGAAACTCTTCGGGCAATCCTTCGGCGATGAGGTGAACGGGAAGGCCGGAGGTATTGGTGGTGACGATGGCGCCGGGCTTTCGGTATTGCGCAACTTTGGCCAGCAGGCCGCGCTTGATCTCCAGATTTTCCGCCACCACTTCGATGATCCAGTCCGCTTCGGCGATGCGCGGCAGATCCTCCTCAAAATTCCCGACAATAATTTTGCCAACCAGCGCGGGCGTGAAAAAAGCGGCGGGGCGCGATTTTTTCGCGGCTTCCAATCCGGCAAGCACAATTTTGTTGCGATCGGCGGCCGCGGCGTCCTTCGGAACGATGTCCAGGAGCAAACACGGGAAGCCGCCATTGGCAAAATGTGCGGCGATGCGCGCGCCCATGGTGCCCGCGCCGAGAACAGCGGCTTTCTGAATTCGGTGAGTCATACGCAAGCCTTGTGGAAAGTGATTGGTACGGCTAGAAAGGTTACAAAACCGGCATGCGCCGGTCAAACACCTGTTTGGTAAAGTCCGGACGACATAGAATGGCAGGCATATGAGTAAAGCAGAACCCGGGAAAACCGCAAGCTTCCGCGAACTTGCGAAAGAGGTCTTTCGCGCGTTTGCCTACGGAGGCACCGCGCCGGGGACGCGTCGTCCGCGCGTGGGGCTGGCG
The DNA here is from genome assembly GCA_963780785.1 of Candidatus Acidiferrales bacterium. GTDB lineage: Bacteria > Acidobacteriota > Terriglobia > Acidiferrales > UBA7541 > Acidiferrum. Next base: position 15,804 of record CAWADS010000059.1, on the reverse strand, counting down.
CTGGCGGGCGGATTTGCGCGCGGTATCGCGCATATCGGCGTGCTGCGCGTCTTTCGCGAAGCAGGTATTCCGATCGACGTCGTATCCGGCACAAGCGTGGGCGCACTGATCGCCACGGGGTACTGTGCCGGCACGCCGCTCGAAGCCATGCAAGATCTGGCGCTGCAAACAAAATTCAGTGATTTCGGCAGGTGGACGCCTTCCTGGCTAGGCTTGGCGACGAACTACCGCTTGGAACAATATCTTTCACGGTTGACGCCGCTGAACAAATTTGAAGACCTGCAGAAACCCCTGGCCATCGCCGCAACCGACATCAACGAGGGCTTGGCGGTGTACTACCACAGCGGGCCGATCGCCCCGGCCTTGCGTGCTTCCTGCGCCTACCCCGGTTTGTTTGTACCCATCCAACACGAAGGCCGCACGCTGGTGGACGGCTTCCTTACTGCCTTGGTCCCCATCGAGGGGGTGCTGCTTCTGGGCGCGGAGTTGGTGATCGCCGTTTACCTGGAATCCAAAACGATCGAGAGCCCCCGGACCTTCACGGACGTGCTCAGCCGGTCGTTCACCATCATTCAGAAACATGCCGACCTGGAGTGGCGGCAGCACGCCGACGTGATCATCGAACCGGACGTTTCACCGTACGCCTGGGATGATTTCACCAAAACCATGGAATTGGTGCGCGCAGGGGAAGAGGCGGCGCTGCGAGCCCTGCCCGCCATACGCGCGGCAATTGAGGGCAAGCGCATCGTGATCGGGCACTAGCCAGCGAAAAAACTGCCTCGGCAATTTCCTTCCTGGCAAGTTCCACTGCACAGATAAATCATTCGCGGGAGCTTCCCCGAAAAGTGGCCACCACATCGCCGCTCAGGCGCGAGTAACTTCCACCACCACCGGCTGGCCTTCGCCTTTGCCGCGCTGGTTGAGCCAGGCACCGAGGCCCTCGGCGAAGCGCTCCGGTGTAAGGCGGAAGCTCGCTTCCAAGCGACCTTCGGTGACGGGCAGCGTATCGTCGAAATCGGGTGAATTCGTGAAATTGCGCATGCAAAATTGATCCAGCCACTCGAGCGGGCAGGGCTGGCGTTCCCCGCGAATCAGAACATCAACCTGAAATTTTTGTGCGTACATGACGAAATCATACCATCGCGCGCACGGAGTCCCGCGCCGCCGGCAATCCCCGTTGCGCCAGCAACCTCAGCCGTGCGTGAAATGGCCGCATAAGTAAAGGCGAAGATGGTCATAAGGCGCCTGAACTTGCGCAGGGCCTAGGGCTAACATACACTGTGCGGACACGAGACGGACTTGCACCACCCTGCCTCTCTGGGATGCTCCTCCTGGTATCGGAGACCGGTTGGTTTCGGCGCTTCGATTCTTTATCGAGTGCGCCGCACTGAATTTTCCGGGGGTTGAATGTGGGAACGCCAATGGAAACCTGGGTTGACCAAGCCGCCCGGTTGACCAAGCCGGACAAAATTGTTTTCTGCGATGGCTCCGAAGCGGAAAACCACGTCATCCTGCACGAAATGCTGAAGCACGCGGATTCCTTCCGGCTCAACGAAAAAACCTATCCCCATTGCTATCTGCACCGCAGCGGCCCCAGCGACGTGGCGCGCACGGAGCACCTCACGTTCATCTGCACTCCCGACAAGGACGACGTCGGCCCGACGAACAATTGGATGGAACCCGGCGCCGCCAAAATCAAGGTGGGAGCGCTGCTGGACGGGGCCATGCGCGGCCGCACCATGTACGTGGTGCCCTACATCATGGGTCCTGCGAATTCGCCGATCAGTAAAGTGGGCGTGGAAGTAACGGACAGCCCCTACGTCGCGGCGAGTATGCGCATCATGGCGCGCATCGGGAAAGTGGCCACCGACCGCTTGGGAGATTCCGCGGATTTTGTGCCGGGACTGCACTCGTTGGGCGATCTGGACCCGCTGCGCCGCTACATCGCGCACTTTCCCGAAGAGCGGCTCATCTGGAGCGTCGGCTCGGGCTATGGCGGAAACGCGTTGCTGGGCAAAAAGTGTTTTGCGCTGCGCATTGCCAGCTGCATGGCACGGCAACAGGGTTGGATGGCGGAGCACATGCTCATCCTCGGACTCGAATCGCCCGGCGGAAGAGTCACCTACATGGCCGCGGCGTTCCCCAGCGCTTGCGGAAAGACGAACCTGGCGATGATGGTCTCTGCGCTGGAGGACCAGGGCTACAAGGTCTGGACGGTCGGCGATGACATTGCGTGGATGCAGATTGGGCCAGACGGCTATCTGCGCGCCATCAACCCGGAAGCGGGATTCTTTGGCGTGGCCCCGGGCACGGGGATGAACACGAATCCCAACGTGATGAATGCGCTGAACCGCAACACCATTTTCACCAATGTCGGCGTGACGGCGGAAGACGAGCCGTGGTGGGAAGGCATCGGCGGCGGTCCGCCGGAAGGACTGGTGACGTGGCGCGGCGAGAAGTGGGACCTCTCCAAAGGACCCGCGGCCCATCCCAACGCGCGCTACACCGTGCCCGCGCAGCAATCCCCCTGCATTTCTCCCCAGTGGGAGGCGCCGGAGGGCGTACCCATCTCGGCGATCATTTTTGGCGGCCGGCGCTCCCGCCTGGCTCCGCTGGTCTATGAGTCCTTCGACTGGCAGCATGGCGTCTTCGTTGGCGCCACGATGGCCTCGGAAACCACCGCGGCGGCCACTGGCGATGTGGGCATCACGCGGCGCGACCCCATGGCGATGCTGCCCTTCTGCGGCTACAACATGGCCGATTATTTCCGGCACTGGCTGGAGATGGGGAAACGCATCCCCAAGCCGCCCAAGATTTTCCACGTGAACTGGTTTCGCAGGGGCGCCGACGGCAAATTTCTGTGGCCGGGCTATGGGGAAAATGTGCGCGTGCTGAAATGGATTCTGGAGCGCGCCGAGGGACGCGGCGAAGCACGCGAAACCGAGATTGGCTATGTCCCGAAAAGATCCGCTCTGACGCTGGATGGATTAACGATCCGACGCGAAACGTTAAGTGAATTGTTCCGCGTGAACGCGGATGACTGGGAGATTGACTTGGCTGACAGCCGCGAATTCTTCGCCCAATTCGGCTCGCGCCTCCCCGCAGAGTTGCGCCAAGAACACCAAAAGCTCGCCCGCCGCCTCGAAAAATCCATCCCGGCCTGACGACGGCGCCAATCCCCGGAACGAAGCGGGAGCCAGGGCCGGTCACATTGCCCCCGCGCTGGCAGCGGCGGGCGTCGGTAAGGCAGAAGCCGTCGTGTTTGGGGTGGGCGGGCATTCGAATACGTGTGCCAAAGTGGAGGAGGAGAAAGAGCTCGCGGTCGACTGTTCACAGTTGACAGTTCGAAAGCGGAGATCGGAGAAGGGGGAAGAAAAGTCAAAAACCGCATCTATGAGGCAGGCGCGGGTGTCAAGACGTAGTCTGACACAGGCGGGTGCGAGCGCGTGCGAGGGGGGTGTGACTGCCCGTTTGTCCCCATCGCCTTTTCCGGCTTCCATCAGCCAAATGCTTCTACCGATACCCTTGACGTAACGCGTAATTCCTGCTACTTTCGGCAAGTGATCGTCAGCTATCGGGATAAGCGGACCAGAGAGTTCGCGGGCGGGGAGCGCGTCAAAGTCTTCTCTGGAATGGAACGTTCCGCGCGGCTGAAGCTTGACCGTCTGGAGGCGGCCACGTCGCTGGCGGACCTTGCCGCGTTGCCCGGCAACCGTTTTGAAGCGCTGCGTGGCGACCGCAAGGGCCAGTACAGCATTCGCATCAACGATCAATGGCGCGTGTGCTTCGAGTGGCCCAGCGGGTCGCCGGGGCCATCGAATGTGGAGATTGTCGATTATCACTAGGAGAATTGCCATGGCTATCGCTGCGATCCACCCGGGTGAACACCTGGCCGAAGAACTGGAAGAGCTCGGCCTGAGCGCGGCGGAACTGGCGCGCAAAATGAACGTGCCCACGAATCGCGTCACGCAAATCTTGCACGGAACGCGCGCCGTCACGGGTGATACGGCGCTGCGCCTGGCTCATTTCTTTGGCACGAGCGCGCAGTTTTGGCTCAATCTGCAAAGTCTCTACGACCTGCGGCTGGCCGAGGAGAAGGCCGGGAAGTCCATCAAAGCGCTTCCCAAGCTGAAACGGCGCGAAGCTGTGCCTGTATGAAAGTTTCACGCGGTCGAAAGGACTGGCCGGGGCTGGCTCTGGAAGAGTGGACAAACGCCAGAAGCGTTGTTCTGCTTCTGCAAACCGTCACAGCATGCTCTGGATTCCGGATCGATGGAGAGGTGTGTGACGCGGGCGCCGCTGATGACGTAGGACTCGCCGTCGACGCTGGAGAAATGCAGGAAGCGGCTGAGGTGGTAATCCTCGTCGAGGACGCTGAAGAGCGTCTGGACTTCCTCGGGGCTCAGTTGAAAAGCGGAGAGAGCCACGGGCTGGCCGAAGTTCTCCGCAACAGCAAGGTAGCGATCCACCACTTCGCGAAGACTCAGCATGGGCGCACGACGAGCGGCATCGTCACTCGGCAAATCCTCGCGCCGAAGTGTATCGCTGCCGGCCGGCCAAGGAAAGTCCGAGTTTGGCGCGCCGCCCTGGGATTCGGTAAGATGCTGTGCGGCAATTCCAACGACGGAAAGGAACACACCATGAGCTTGGCGGTCGGACACACTGCGCCGGATTTTACTTTGAAGGATCAGAACCAGAAGGAAGTGAAGCTTTCAAACTTCGCCGGGAAGAAAAATGTCGTGCTGGTATTTTATCCGCTTGACTGGAGCCCGGTCTGCACCAACGAGCACGCCTGCTTTGTGAACGAGATGAAGCAGTTTGAAACGCTGGATGCCGAAGTCCTCGGCGTGAGCGTGGACAGCGTCTGGTCGCACAAAGCCTACGCGGAAAAAATGGGCATCAAGTATTCGCTGCTGGCGGATTTCCATCCCAAGGGCGCGATGAGCGAAAAGTACGGCGTGTACCTGGGCGAAAAGGGCATCACTGGCCGCGCCATTTTCATCGTGGACAAGCAGGGCAAAGTGGCCTGGGCGAAGAATTACGACATTCCGGTGGTGCCGGACGTCAAGGAAGTGGCCACGGCATTGGGCGGAGTGAAGTAGAACAAGCGCGGCCGTGCGGCGCGGCTCAGTGCTTCGCCGGAGCGCTGGCCAATGAGCGCACCAGCAGAACGAGTTGCCAGCGCTGTTCATCCGAGAGGCGCTTCTTGAACGACGGCATGGGCTTGCGGCCTTGAGTGATCTGGTAGTAGATCTCCCCGTCGGTCAATTTGTTCATGTGGGAGGCATCGGTCAGATCGGCGGGGCCGGGGTCGTACATCATGGCGTCGGAGCCGTCGCCCTTCCCTGTGTCACCGTGGCAATTGGCGCACTGCTCGGCATAGACCAGCTTCGCGGCTTTCAGAGCGGCTTCCGACGGTGCGATGGGATTCTTGCGCTGCTTCTCTTCCTCGGGGACCGTCCAGTTCGGTTTCTGGAACGCGGCGAACCCAATCGACAAGCAGATTAAACTGAGGGTGCAGGCAAGTAGAAACTTGCGCATAGTGCGGCTCCGTTGCGCGGCGTTGGTCATAGCTACACAAAAAGTTTCGCACAACCGGGCCGTGGCGGGAAGCGCGCCATGCTGCCGAAGGCGATTTCGGGAACAGGCAAGGGGAGGCGGCAGCGACGGGCCGGCCCAAAGCTGAGTAAACCCATGAAGTGTTTGGCGCTGTGGTACCTTGGAAAGGCAACTCCGGGAGAAACGCCATGGACGAACAACAGGCACCGCCGCAAGGACAGGTTCAAATCAAGGCCGACGAGAAGGAACTCCAGGGCCAATACAGCAACTTGGTGATGATTCACCACCACGCGGAAGAGTTCACGCTGAATTTTGTGTACGTCTTTCCCAATGCGCAGCAAGGCAAGCTGCTGGCCAGCATGATCGTAAGCCCGGGCCACGCCAAACGCATCTGGCGGGCGCTGGGGGAAAACATCGCGCGCTTTGAAGCGCAGTACGGGCCGATCAAGGAAGGCCCGGAAAGCAACATGCCCCCCGCGAACATCGGATTTGTGCAGTAAGACGGAGAAGCACGTGGAATTTCGTGCGGCGAGCGACCAGGCGGTGCTCGTCAACCTCGGCGAGGAGATTGGGCTGGCGAGCCACCAGCGCGTCTGCAAGCTGCTGCGGCTGCTGCAGGAAGAACCAATCGGGTGGGTGCGCAATCTTCAGCCGGCTTATTGTTCCCTGCTCGTGAGTTTCGATCTGTCCCAAGTTGATCACCGCGAGGTTGAAACCACGCTGCGCCGCTACGAACAGCGCGCGGGGAAAATGGCGCTGCCCCAGGCTCGCACGGTGGAGATTCCAGTTTGTTACGGCGGTGAGTTTGGCCCGGATCTCGAGGCATTGGCAGCAATGCACTCGCTCTCGGCTTCGCGCGTGATTAAATTGCACACTTCGCAAACCTACCACGCCTATTTTCTGGGGTTCGCTCCGGGCTTCGCCTATCTGGGCGATTTGGCGCCGGAAATTGCCACGCCGCGCCTGGCAACGCCGAGAAAGAAGGTTGCGGCGGGGAGTGTTGGGATTGCGGGCACACAGACCGCGGTATATCCCTTCGCGACGCCCGGCGGGTGGCGGTTAATCGGGCGAACACCACTCCAGATGTTTCGCAAAGACCGCGAACCGATGGGATTGATCTCCCTGGGCGACGAAGTGCGGTTCCGCGCCATCACGCACGAAGAGTTTGCTGCGTGGCCACCGCCATGAGCTCCGTGTTGGTGGAGAATCCGGGGCTACTGACGACCGTGCAGGATTTGGGCCGGCCGGGCTTTGGCCCGCTCGGCGTTTCGGCGTCGGGCGCGGCCGATTCCGTAGCGCTGCGGCTTGGAAATATGCTGGTTGGAAATGAGCCGGGCGCGGCGGTGCTGGAAATGACGCTTGTGGGCGGGCGCTATACTTTTCCGGAAGGTGGCGTCATTGCCCTGGCGGGCGCGGATTTCGGCGCGAAATTGAACGGCCAGCCCATCGAGATGTGGGTTCCGCATGCAGTGCGTCCCGGAGGTACGCTCGAACTGGAATTGACGCGTGCCGGGGCGCGCTGCTATCTGTGCATCGCGGGCGAAATTCAGGCGGAACGTCTTCTTGGAAGCGCTTCGACGCATTTGCTGAGCGGATTGGGAGGATTTGAGGGACGCGGGTTGCGCAAGGGCGATGTTCTACAATTCGGCGCGCCAAAGCTGAGGATTCGCCGCAGGAGAATCTCAGCGAAGGTTTTGGAAGCGTTGAAGCCGAGAAAGTTGTTGCGCGTGACCCAGGGCCCGCAGGCGGATTGGTTTTCGGAAGAAACAAAGCGCGCCTTTTTCGAGGGCACATTTCGCGTGAGCGAAGATTCGGACCGGTTGGGGCTGCGGCTGGAGGGCGCGTCGCTGATGCCGGAATCCACAGCCGAGATGATCAGCGAGGGCGTTTCCCTCGGGGCGGTGCAGGTGACGCCTTCCGGGCAGCCCATCATTTTGTTTGTCGAGCAGCAGACGGCGGGCGGCTATCCAAAAATCGCCAACGTGATCGGAGCGGATCTGCACAGCATCGGGCAATTGCGGCCGCGCGATCAAATCCGGTTCGCGATAGTCTCGCTGGAAGAGGCGCGGGCGCTGTGGATTGCGCAGGAGCAGCTTTTGAACTCAGGGGAAGGACTTTTCGCGTGATGCGCATGGATCTCAATTGCGACGTGGGCGAACTGCCGGAAGCTCTCGCGGATGGCACGCAGGAAGCCATTTTGCGGGAAGTCACTTCCGCCAACATCGCCTGCGGCGGCCACGCGGGTGACCCGCAGATGATGCGCGCGACGATCGAGCAGGCGCAGCGCTGCGGAACAGCGATCGGGGCGCATCCGGGCTACGAGGACCGCGCGAACTTTGGGCGCGTCGAGCTTGAACTGAGCAGCGAGGAGGTTGCAGCATCCGTCTACAGACAGGTTCTCGCACTGGCGGACGTCGTGGAGCGCTGCGGTTCGCGCATCGGTCACGTGAAGGCACACGGAGCCCTCTACAATCAGGCGGCCCGGGATCGCGAGATTGCGAAGGCGATTGCTGAGGGCGTGGCGCGATGGCGGCGGGATGTCACGCTGGTGGGACTGGCCGGGTCGGCAATGCTCGAGGAATTTCGCGCGGCCGGCTTCGCCGTGGCGGCGGAGGCGTTCGCCGACCGCAAGTATGAGGCGGATGGCAGCTTGCGTCCGCGGAAGTTCCGGGAAGCGCTGCTGCACGACCCCGCAGAAGCTGCGGCGCAAGCGGTGCGCCTTGCCAGGGAGGGAAGCGTCGTGGCGGCAAATGGCGCGGTGATTCCGCTGGACGTAGAGACTATCTGCATTCATGGCGACACGCCGGGCGCACCTCAAATTGCGGCGGCCGTGCGCCGTGCCTTGGAACAAGCGGGAATCACTTTGCGGGCGATAGGCGGGTGAGAAGGCTGCCGGCGTAGCGTGGAAACTTCAGAGGAGCGAGTGAATTGCCAGGAAACGGCTGGTACGATAAAGTAGAACAGTTGTTTGCCACGCGGCAGGCGGGCCTGTAGCTCAGGTGGCTAGAGCGCGCCCCTGATAAGGGCGAGGTCGGTGGTTCAAGTCCACCCAGGCCCACCATTTAATTCAGTAGGTTACCGGGAGTTGTCCCAAAAACCTCAACCCACAATCCAGCCCACATCTCACTGCACCATCTGCGTACCCACTCCCAGAGCCGTCAGATATTCCCCCTGCGCCGCCCGTGTTTCATCGCCGTCGTCCTGCGCGTACAGGTCGAGGGTCGTTTGAATCTTCGCGTGACGCAGGATTCCTTGAACGGTCTTGGGTTCGACTTTTGCCTTGTTCACCAACCAGTTGCTTAGGCTGTGACGCAAGTTGTGAAGCCCAAATCTCTGCCCGTCCTCGATGTGCACTCCGGCTTTCTTTGCCGCCGGTCGCAGATGATCGGCGACGAAAATAGACGCGGAGAGGGGAACACGGCCGCGCGCCTTCAAGGAAGGGAACACGAAGTCCCCATCCTTGGCATGAGGGCTTTGTTCACGCCATGCACGCAAATGGGCAGCCAGAATCGGATGTAACGGAACGTATCCGTCCGACGCTTCGGTCTTGGTCTCGCCATCCCTCCCTTTCGCCCAGCGCTTTGAAATCCGAATCCGTCCTTCCTCCCACAGTAAGTCAGACCAGCGCAGCGCCAGCATCTTCGAAGCGCGGAGTGCCGTGGCGGCGCAGGTGAGCACCAGCGTGAAGTGAAGAGGCGAGGGGAAGGATTTCAGGATTGCAAGCGTTTGCTCTGGCGTGATGACAATGGCGATGTAGTCGGTCTTCGAGCGCGTCTCGACGTGCAGCACAGGATTCTTCGCGACATGCTCATGCAGGTTGCCGACCTTGTAGATGCGGCTCATGACGCCCCGCATCTTCGCAATCGTCGTCCAGGCATGACCGCCCGTCTCGTGGAGTGACTTGAACCAGCGCTGAATATCGAGCGGCTTGATGTCTTCCGCGATTTCGTTTCCGAAACGCGGGACGAGATAGGCGCGCACGATATGCTCCACGTGACTGATGGTGTTGGCCGATTTCGGGCGCACCGCATCCGCCCCGAAATCGGCTCTCAAATAATGCTCCGCAAGAAAATCAAACCGGATGCGGCCGGGCAGGGGGTTGTCGTTGATCCGGACGGAGAGTCCAAGCCGGTCCGCCTCGCGCCACGCGTCCTTATCCTTGGGAAATTCCCGGACAAGTCCGATAGGCATGACGTTCTCGACCCTTCTGCCGTCTGAATTCGTAACCCGATACCGCAGCACCCAGATTTCTCCTTCCCTGCGTTTTACTTTCTTGAGTGATCCTCGCTGATAGGACATAGCTCCTCTTTTCAGCGGGGACTGCCAGATCCGATCGTACACGGTTTTGGCAGCTTTGGCATTGGGGCCTCATTCCGCACGACGGAGGCGGCGAGTTCCGAGAGCCGAAACACCCAGATTTTGCGTTTGCTCCCTGTGCCGAGCGCATAGGCCCCGGCGATGCCTCTCCGCGCGAGCTCCAGCAGATAGCGACGTTTGATGCAGAGAAACTGCGCCGCCTCGTCGGCCGAGACAAACGGCTCCGGCGTCACGGGCGCTCGCCACGATTCGTTGGCAGTGATAACCGTTGCAGGAGCCGAAAGAATTTCGGCACTTTCTCCTCTTTGTCCTCCTGTGGCCGCTTCCAGCGACATAGTAATGATCGGGTTGTCAGGCTCGCTTGCACGGGATGCCAAGACTCGAGTCGGCTGTCGATGTTGTAGACTTCTCGGAAGTGCATAGGACATCAAGGGCAACGAATCCACTGTAAGGCGCGAGGCATGCCGTCTTGAGGACGCTGTGTTCTCGCGCACACCGAATTGGGTTGGACGGGACTTCATATTTGCTACGCGGTTTTGATGAGAGCCTCTCTTTGAATCTGTTCCTGATTCAGTTCGTTGGCGTGTTGGCCTAGCCAGGCTTTGAATTCGTCATCGCGTTTGAACAGGACTTTCAGAGCCTCAGTAATGACATAGGACGGAGTGGAGTCGATGAACTTTGCATATTGATCGAGCTGCGCTTTCACCGACTCCTCGACTCGGGCCTGGATCGTCACTGACTTTGGTTGCTTGGGTAGTGCCTTGATGATTGCCATGCTTTCTCTTTATTCCTCCTTTACGGTTTTGTCTGACACGCTGTGTTACAAAGCTTCTGATTCCCTTCTCCTGCGCGGCCAAAACAAGAGCTGCGGATTTCAGCAGCAAGAGGCGGGAGTGCCCCCCGAAGGCCAAAGGGATCGGGCCGCGATTTTGCGGCGCGATGGGGTCGCTCCCGCCTGATTTGCCCCATTTTGCGCGGCAACTTTCGTTAAGGCGGTCCTTGCAAATCTCTGAGCACAAATTCCGTAGGCCGAGTTGCGGGTGAAGAAGTTGCCAGTTTGAAAGTGCAGAGCGTATGTTTTTTCCTTCTTCACCTTTTTACCTTCTTCCTTCATTTATCTTCTCTAGAATTCAGCGACGCACAGGGCAAAACACCGGAAGGAGTCTCTTTGTGGGCTGGAGCGACCCCAAGCATCACTTTGGGCACGGAACCGTGTGCAAAAGTGGGTCGCTCCAGCCCATCCGGGTGTTTTGCCCGTGTCCAAACTGAATGTCGTGCCATGCGCAACCTCTACGCTCCCAACAACTTCGCGTCACCCCAGGGTGACGCGAGCCATGAAGGCTAAGGTGATTGAGGCCTTGCATGCTCGCGTCACCTTTCCAGGAGAGAAATGTCGTTGAGACTGTCTGGCATTGGCACCCCCTACTACTAAAGAGGCTTTGAAAACGGAAAAAGTAAGAAAAAAAGTCTGACCAGGACAGATCTGCCCCGGGATCTTCATTTTCCGCCTTCCCGCCGGACCATCCTTAGCTCTGTCGGCGCCCTTCACTTACTAGGGAACATCCAAACGGGAAAAAGTGAGAAAAAACTTTAGCTGTTGGGAGGTGGCCCGAATCGGAAGTTGACCTGCCGACCACGGTCTTCTACTCATTTAAGGAACATCGAGAAGTGAAAAAGTAAGAAAGAATGTTCGGTACCAGTACGTTTTTCTGGGTCCCCGGGAAGAACGGAACCACAATGGGAAGTCGAGGACACGACCTTGAAGCACCCCTTCTGTTCAGGGAACTCTACGGCCTCCCCTCCGTCACGCCGTTGCTGCGGGTCTTCTTGTCGAGTCTTTGTTCATTAGTTCGTAATCACTAGGCGTAAACCTATCACGGCGGCGACCAATCACCTTCCAGGTCATGGGTGTTAGATCTTTTGTAATCGAATGCTGGTCATGCCTGCAAAGGGTTGATCTTGAATACGTAGGCGTAATCGCAGGGCGGTTCTTCCGGGAATGAAATCGTGACTCCGTCCGCGTTACGCGACCACACGAGATTGGGGTCCGACCCCAGCAGTCCGATTCTGACGATTTCGCCGCGATAATGGGGGGAATCGGAAGCAAGTGACTTTATCACGAGCTTTCTGTCTTCAGGCCAACCCAGCGCGATGGCATACAGAGTGTCCCCCTTGGTCGCAAACCGTATATCGCCGGCGACGGATCGTGGACCTGGTCCCTGATATAGCGAACCGCCGGCGCCTTTGGTCGGGCCCTCCCCATAGATCTTCCAAGGCCGCGTGGAGAAAATCGCCTCACCGTTCAGCGCCACCCAGGCGCCCAACTTGTCGAGGAAAGCGAATTCATCCGCATCAGGCCTGCCATGCCCCGGCAACGGTATGTTCAGCAGCAGATTGCCGTTTTTACTGACGACATCAATCAGAAGATGAACCATGGCCTCTGCCGTCCGGTAGCGGTGGTTCTCGAAGATCCAGCGGCTGTAATGCCAGCCTCCGATACATGCATCGGTTTGCCACGGATCTGGTTCCAGCACGTCCGCCTGCCTCATCTCGAAGTCGCGGACGACAGTGCTCAACACCGCGGTGGGAACATTCTTGATATTGAACACCGCATCCAGCTTGCCCCCGTTCCGGTGGATGTTCGCGTTGTAGTAATACGCCATGATGTGAGGCGTGAGCTCCGGCATGCCGAGCCACACATTCAACTCTCTACCGGCAGGCGCTCCACTATCAAAATCCCAATCGCAGTTGTCGTCGAAATACAGCAGATCCGGGCTGTAGTTATCGATCAGGTCTTGGACGCGCAACATGAAAGTCTCGACGAACTCCGGGCAGGGCGCGTCTTTGTCGTGCGGACGTCCGTTGAGGTCTTGTGGGTCCATACCGTCCCACCACTTGCCCTTGCCGTCGGCCTTCGTCAGGACGCCGTCGTAGGGCACACCCTTCATGGGACCAGTCTCGTCGCTGCCATAGCGGACCGGCATGAACTCCTTCCAAACTCGACCCGGCGTGCCGTGAAAAGTAATCCCAAACTTGAGCCCTTGCGCGCGAGCAATTCTCTCCCAGGTTCCAAGGATGTCCTTTTTCGGTCCGACATTCACGCTGTTCCATGGCTGGTACTTGGAGTCCCAGCAATCGAAGTTTCCATGGTGGTTAGCAAGTGCGACGAAATATCTGGCTCCGGTCTTGGCATAAAGACGAATCAGTTCCTCGGGATTCCAGTTGTCCGTTTGCCAGACATGACAGATGTCTTTGTACCCAAATACTGATGGGTGACCGTAAGTTTTGACGTGGTAGTTGTACTGGGGGCTGCCCTGAATATACATGCCACGCGCGTACCAATCTCCCTGTTCGGGAACGCACTGCGGGCTCCAGTGAGCCCAGATTCCGAACTTGGCATCGCGAAACCAGTCGGGGAACCGGTAAGCTTTCAACGATTCCCAATTGGGCCGAAACGGACCTGTGATCGGGGCACCGGCAAAATTGGCGTCACTGTATGTGCCCTGCTGAGATAATGCGGCGTTCGAGGCCGCAAGCAGACCGAGGCTGCCCGCAAAGAACCTCCTCCGATCGAAGCCGCCTGTTCCACTATTCATTTGCTGATCACCTCGTATCTCCAATCCGAACATTTATGACTACTCGGAAGCCCGCATGTGGAATGGCGGGAACGCAGACATGCCAGTCCCGGCACGCGGCAAGATTCCAAGAAACCGGAGATCAACAGGATTTTACCCCGAGACCAAGCAACCCATGCGTGTGCGCGGGAACTCAATGTTCAATGTCCCTTCGGCTGACGTGATTTTGATGCCGAGATCGGTGGGGTAGAGAAGTTTTGGGTCCCCAGCGGCAAAAGGTATTTTCGTTGTTGCTGGACCCTCGATTCTCCAGACCGCAAGCAAGATTTGTCCCGAAGACCGCATTCCCAACGCAATTGGCGCTTTCGAATCGGTCACGTCAGACATGCCAAGCGGATAAAAGGGCACTGCCAAAGGAATGTGCTTGCGAAGAACTTCTTTATAGACCCGGATGCCTTCTGTTACCTGTGATCGCGGCTGCGCAGAGATTGTGTCCAGACGACCGCTCTGGTGTATGCGGCACATCATAGCAGTAACCATGTTGAAGCTGGCTTGATCCGCATCGCCGTTCGCCAGCGGATAAGACCAGATTCCGAGTTGCTCGGGCAAAACGGCCGCCGACGCGCCGACCAGAATTGCGGGTAGCTTCAGATAATCCTCCTGGTCGGTCATGGACTGTATCTGCAGGCGGCTGAGCATCGCGTAGTCCATGCGCCCGCCTCCGCTCCCGCAGTTTTCAACGATCAGGTCGGGGTAACGGTTCAGAATACTGTCAAGCCAGGCCAAGTGCGCGCGGTTATGCTCAAGTAAGCCCTGTCCGAAGCTATCCGCATTAAGCTCGGTTCCTTGCAACGAATCGACGTTGTAATCCATCTTGATGTAGCCGACGCCGTAATCGTTCACCAGCCTTGCGATCACCTGGTCGAGGTAGGCGCGCACCTCCGGGTTGCGGAAATCCAGCAGGTACCGCGAGTTTTTCAAGACTCTTTTGCCATGACGCACTAGGAACCAATCGTCGGGTTTCTGAGCCAGGAGGGATTTTGCCCCGGCAACTTCTGGCTCGAGCCACAATCCCGGAATCATTCCAGCGTGCCGGATCTGATCGAGCACGAACTTCAGGCCGCGCGGCCATCGCGCCGGAGAGGGCTGCCATGAACCGATGGTCGGACTCCAGTCCTCATGCAGGTCTGCATACCAACCGGCATCGATGACGAAGTATTCGCAACCCGCTTTCGCAGCGGCGGCGATCAGCGGCAATTCCTTGTCCTCGGTGGGGTCGCCCCAGAGGCAGTTCATGTAATCATTGAAAATCACGGGACATCCCAGATTGTTTTTCCGCGGCTTCTGGCAAGCGATGCGCCGGTAGCGCGTCAATGCCTCTACGGCGTCGGTGAACCCGCCGCGCACGCATCCGACCGCCACCGGAACAGTCTCGTAAGTTTCCCCAGGCTTCAAACGCTTCCACGCTGCGGAGTGTAAATCGTCGGGACCGCCGAGATACGCGTAAACGTCGTCCGCGTTGTTGTCGCGCGCCGAAACATTGGAGATTTCCCAATACCACGATCCATTATGTTCAATCTGCCAGAACCAAGTCAGGCCGAGCTTGATGTTTTCGGCCATGGCCATCGGCAAATACCGCTCTGTCGACCAGCTGCCAATGCTTCCCGCTTGCGCTTCCGACCTGCTTGTGCGCTCGTTTTCGACGAAGCCCATCTCTGACGGACGCAACGTATGCCACTGTCCCTCAGCCATCCAGCTATTCAGGGCCAGATGGATGCGAAGCTCACGGTCGTAGACCTGCGGGTCTGCGAGTCCATGGAGCATCGCTGAGCTTAGGTACTCGATACCCACCGGGGAACTCCCGTCATTGATGACTCGCGAATACCGCCGGACTACGGGAAGGCCATCAAAGGCCTCATAAACAGATTCCACGCGTAGCTTCAGAACTGGGTCTGTGTGAATGCACACCAGGCGCTTGCCTCCGTGCGCGGACTCCTCGCGCTTTCCGCCGAAGAGTAACCGGGCGCCCGGCTGCCCCATTTCCGACTTCATCCCCTGATCCGGAGAGTTTTCGCCGCTGCATTGGAGTGCGACTTCGACACCGGAAGAATCGTAAAGCCCTGGCCTGACAGCGCTGTCCGGGACGAAGCATCTTTGCCGCAATTTGCCAGCGGTCACGTCGAACGAGAAAGTCAGTTCACTGGTCTTCCACTGAAACGGCTCTGAGCTGTCTGACGCTGAGGCAACACCTGAGATGCGCGGCACAATAGCTCCGAGTGCCGCGACCCCACTGGACATCAAGAATGCTCTTCGACCTATGGACATGGCGGACGGCTTCACCTCTGTTCTTTCT
>CAWADS010000058.1:0-47918 GCA_963780785.1 Candidatus Acidiferrales bacterium | reverse complement strand
GGTTAGTTGCCTTCGGTGGTGGGAGCGGGTGTTGGGGTGCCGCCACCGGGGACGTCCTTCTTGTGGGCCTGCTTCTCGCGGGCTTCCTTGATGAGAGCCTTGCGGGAGAGGCGGATCTTGTTGCCCTCGATGGCCAGGACCTTGACGAGAACCTGATCACCAAGTTTGAGTTCGTCGCGAACGTCGCGGATGCGATGCTCGGAAATTTCGCTGATGTGCAGGAGGCCGTCGGTGCCGGGGAAGATTTCGACGAAGGCGCCAAATTCCGCCAGGCGCACGACTTTGCCCAGGTAGGTCTTGCCCATTTCGGCGCTGGCGGTGACATCGCGGACCATCTGCAGGGCCTGATCGCCGCTGGCCCCGCTGGTGGAGAAGATATGCACGGTGCCGTCTTCCATGACATCGATCTTGACGCCGGTCTGTTCGATGATGGACTTGATCTTCTTGCCGCCCGGGCCGATGAGGTCGCGGATCTTGTCGGTGGGGATGCTCAACTTGAAGAGGCGCGGGGCGTAGGCTGAAATGGTTTCACGATGCGCGCCGAGTGTGCTCTCCATGGTGTCGAGAATCTGGAAGCGGGCCTTTTTGGCCTGCGCCAGAGCTTCGCGCATCATCTGGATGCTGATGCTGGTGACCTTGATGTCCATTTGCAGGGCGGTGATGCCTTCGCGAGTGCCGGCAACCTTAAAGTCCATATCGCCGTAGTGATCTTCTGCGCCGGCAATGTCCGTGAGGATGGAGTAGGTGCCGCTATCGCCGACGACGAGACCCATGGCGATACCAGCGCAGGCCGCTTTCATGGGCACGCCTGCGTCCATCAGGGCCAGGGAGGCGCCGCAGACGGTGGCCATGGAAGAAGAGCCGTTGGACTCCAGAATGTCGCTGACCACGCGCATGGCGTAGGGGAAGTCGATCTCGGGAGGCAACAGATTAGCGAGCGCGCGTTCCGCCAGCGCACCGTGGCCGATTTCACGGCGGCCCGCACCGCGCATCATTTTCACTTCGCCGACGCTGAAGGGCGGGAAATTGTAGTGCAGCATGAAGCGCTTGAAGGTGTCCTGCTCAAAAAGCAAGTCGAGGCGCTGCATATCTTCCTTCGTGCCGAGGGTCAAGGTGGCGAGCGCCTGGGTTTCGCCGCGGGTGAAGAGCGCCGAGCCGTGCACGCGAGGCAGGAGGCCGACTTCGCAGGTGATCTGGCGAATCTGGTCGAAGGCGCGACCATCGGGACGCCTGCGCGCCTTAAGAACTTCGTCGCGGAAAATCTCTTCACGCAGGCGCTCGAAGGCGCGCTTGGTGAAGGTCTGCTTTTCTTCGTCGTCCTCGGGAATGGGCTTCAGGATTTCTTCGAGAAGAGCGTCAACGAGGTGATAGCTTTCCTTCTTCGGATGCTTTTCGGTGTTGAGAGCGTCCTGGAGTTTAGCGCCATAGGTTTTCTTCAGCGAGTCGTAGATGGCTTTATCAAAGGGCAACGGCTCGACGACGACCTTGGTGGGCTTGATCTGGGCGTGGAGTTCCTTGATGCCGCGCACGATTTTCTTGACCTGCTCGTGGCCAAACTCGAGGGCTTCGACGACCTTTTCTTCGGAGACTTCAAAGGCGCCCGATTCGACCATGACGATGCCGTTTTCGGTGCCGGCGACGATAATGTTGAACTTGCTGGTCTTCTGCTCGGCAACGGTGGGATTGGCAACGAGTTGGCCATCGAGGAGACCAACGCGAACAGCCGCGATGGGGTCGGTGAAGGGCAGGTCGGAACAATAGGCAGCCGCGGAAGCAGCGGTCACGGCAATGACGTCGGGATCGTTGTCGCTATCGGCGGAGAGAACCAAGGCGATAATCTGGGTCTCAGTCCGCCAGGAATCCGGAAACAGCGGGCGCATGGGTCGGTCAATCAGGCGGGAGACCAGAATTTCCTTTTCGGTGGGGCGTCCTTCGCGCTTGAAGAAGCCGCCGGGGATTTTTCCAGCGGAGTAGGTATTTTCGCGATAGTCGACAGTGAGAGGCAGAAAGTCGCGGTCCGTCGGCTTGGAAGCCATGCAAGCCGTAACGAGGACGATAGTATCGCCGTAGCGAGCGGTCACCGCGCCGTTGGCCTGCTTGGCGATTTTCCCCATTTCGAGAGTCAGGGTGCGTCCGCCGACTTCGATGGAGACCTGATGAGGTGCGGGTACGTGATTATTGTCAGCCATTTATATTCTTCCTTTGACTCCTCGCGAGGAGTTCCGAGGCAGGCGTTGCCTGCTTGTAACATGCTTGTAACTAGAAGAAAAAAGGAAGGTTATTGCGGACGGGACTTTCTCCGGTATCGCCGTAGCGAGCGGTCACCGCGCCGTTAGCTTGCTTGGCGATTTTGCCCATTTCGAGAGTCAGGCGGCGTCCGCCAACTTCGATAGACACCTGATGAGGTGCGGGTACGTGATTATTTTCAGACATTTATGTTCTTCCTTTGACTCCGTTCGAGGAGTTGAGAGGCAGGCGGTGCCTGCTTGTAACTGGAAGATAAGAGGAAGGTTAGACGCGGAATGGAAATTCCGCGAGCAACGACACCAGGAAAAACGCCTAAAAGCCTGCCGAGACAGGCCTGAGCGATTCACGTGCGGCAGAACCCCTGCCGCCGAACAGACTCCGACTGGAATTTGTAGGTTCGTGATGCCGCAAGTTGCGCCGACCAGGTCTTGGCGAGGCGTTACTTGCGCAGGCTAAGGCGTTCAACAATCTGGTGATACCGATCCGGGTCTCGCCGGTTGAGATAGTCCAGCAGGCGCCGCCGCTTGTTTACCATCATAATCAGCCCACGGCGTGATGCGTGGTCCTTGACGTGCGACTTGAGATGCGTTGTCAAATAGTTGATGCGCTCGCTGAGGAGTGCGATTTGCACTTCCGGCGATCCCGTGTCCTTCACATGACTGCGGAATTGCTCAATCAACATAGCTTTCGCGTCGCTCAAGTGCCCCCCAACCGTCATCCCTTTAAATTTCCTCTTTTCTTCGACCTTTCTAAACTAGCATAGGAGTGTTCTAAGTGTAAAGCGCTTGCAACACCGTCCGTGGGTCATCAGTTTGCGGTGGGTGCGTTTGCGCGTCATAAAGAGAAGCCGATAACTTCCGAGCCGTTATCCAGCCATAATCGACTCCACATAGCTCGCTTCGAGCGGGTTGTGGTCCTATATAATGCTGGTTTAGCAGGAGATCGGTGGAATGTGGAGTCAGCAGGACTGGAGCACCTCGATTCGATTCCCGATGATTCTCGCCTTTCTGTTCCTCGCGTCGCATTCCGCTGGTTTGGCACAGCAGATGCCGGATTACAAAGCCGCAACGGACTGGGAACAAACCTGCAAGCATACGAAAGCACAAATCCTGACTGCTATTCAGCCTTCGGGGCCACTCTTGGAAGATCAACTGATTAAATGCGATGAAACCACGCTTTATTACGGCCTTGGCGGCAAGCCAGATTATGCCGCGGCGCTGCAATGCGGGTGGTTTCAACGCGCACATCCACAGCACACAGTCGGCAATATGTTCTACGGCCCAGGCGTACTGACGATGCTTTACGCAAATGGCAGGGGCGTTCCCAGGAACTATGATCTCGCAATTCGTTTCGCTTGCGAGAACGGCTGGGCGTCAGAAGCCGAAATGGCTTATCGCATCGGCCATCTTGAGCATCTTCGGGATGCGGGACCGCAAAACACGAAGTTCGATCTTTGCGACGACATTACGAGTGGCTTGAGTGATGGGTTCTGTACAAGCATTCGGACCCGGGCGGCTGATGCCGTGCGCTCCAGGGAGGTCGATGAGATCCTCGGTGGACTTCCTGTTTCTGCCAAAAGCGCCTTCCCAGCACTCCAGGCGGCGGAGTTGGCATTTGAACAGGCTCGTACCCAGGGAGAGGTCGATCTTTCTGGAACTTCCCGTGCCGTATTCCAGTTGGAGGAAGAAGCGAAACTACGGGATCAGTTTCTAATCAATCTTGAGCGGTTTGGTCACGGTGACATTCCAGCCGCTTCGGAAGCTGACCTATCCCTTCTGGATCAGAAGCTGCGCGAGATTTATCAACGGATTCAGCATTCGCCAGCCAGCAAATGGAAATTTGGGACGATTAAGCCCGATGGGATCCTCGATACTGAACGTAAATGGGTTTCGCTCGTCGATGCGTGGATCGCTTTTGCGCGGATCGCATATCCAAATCTGTCGGCAACGCGCGTTCGAGCTCAACTAATTCGGCTGCGCCTTCATCAGCTTCGGTCAATCTATGGCCACTAATCAGCTACTCGGGGGCAAGCTACTACCCAACGCTACGGGGCGCTTGCAACGCGGGGGCAAATCCGGTTGAATGCTAGTGGTAAGGTCCCAGCCCTGCCAGTTTGACCGCGTTGACCATGGAATGGAAACTCAAGAGGAGAGACAATGAGAAAAATTTTGGTAAAAACCGCCGTGATGTGTCTCGGCTTGGCATTGTGCGCCACCGTTTTTCTAGCACAGCAGGACAAAGCGAAGCGCCCGAGCCCACCGGCGACGGCCACGTTTGATTTGGGCGGCGGCAAGAGCGTAACGATTGACTACTCCAGCCCGCGCGTCAAGGGCCGGAAGATCTATGGAGGACTCGTGCCGTTCGGCCAGGTCTGGCGGACGGGCGCGAATGAATCAACGACGTTTGTGACGAATGCCGACCTGGTGGTAGGCGGCACCGCGGTGCCGGCAGGAAGCTACACGCTGTTCACGGTTCCCGACAAGGATAAGTGGAAGCTTGTTTTGAGCAAGAAAACCGGCGAATGGGGCACGCAATATCCCGGCGCGGAGAATGACCTGGCGCGGATTGATATGAAGGTTTCAGCCCTGCCCGCAGCGGTGGAGAACTTCACGATCGCGTTCGAGAAAGCGGGGATGGGCGCGACGTTGAATATTGATTGGGAGACGACGCGGGCTTCGGTGGCCATCGCGAAGAAGTAAAGTCGTTTCCCTAAAACGTAATCGGGGCGCGGCTCACTCGGATGGCAACAGCCTGGGGTCCGCGCCCTTTCCTATGTGGGCTTGTGCTTCATCTTCGGGGCGCAAGCCCGCTCCCGCCGCGTAAATGAGGGATTCCCGGACGCCGTCGATACCAAGAAGTTTCTCCCACTTCGTGTCCGCGAGGGCGATGGTGCAAAAGGGCGCCAGGCGGAGCCAGGTGGCGGTCAGGCAAAAGGTCTGGCAGAGATGCCCCGCTTCCAGCAGGACGGCGCGATACACCCGTGGATAGTCGTACTTCCATTGCGGGCGGCCAAAGACGGCCGTCATCAGAACCAGGAACGGCGTTTCTGCGAACCACCACTGGTGGCCAACCATCATCTCCAAAGACTTTCGCGAAATGCCATGGCGCAACCAGACGAGATTGTGGCGCTTTGCGTCGTAATAGTAGATTCCGGGTCGCAAGCCTTTCACATTGCGGGCGAGAACATAAGCTTCGATGGGGTGCAGGCTGCCGCCTGACGGAGAAGTCTTCATCGGCGCGCGGCCAAGCCCCGGAATTTCGGCCCAAGCCTGCACGCCGAAAGTGAGTTGAAGCAAGGTGGCGAGCTCGGCGAGTGGCAGGGGTTTGGCGGAGAACTTGCGCCAGGTGCGGCGTTCCTTCAGGATACGTGGAAAGTCCCCAGCAGGAGAACCGGCGCGCAATGGAACGCGGCGCGCGCCCGGATACAACTTCCCGAAGCGAGGCATGGGCTGTGTTTTCGCGCGTTGCTGCAAGTGCCGAAAGGCAGCCACGGGGTCTCTGGCAAACTCCACATCCCGGGTTGAGAAGTGAAAAAAGCCGGCGGAGGGGAGCCAGTATTGCCAAACTGCCAGCGCGGCTTCGCGCTTGTCGGCTGGTTTATCGGAACGATGCAGCATGGCGTGGCGAAAAAGGGATTCGAGGGTCCGGCGAACACTGGCTTGCTGGAAATTCCCAAGATAAACAGAAACTTCGGGCACGCTGCGCCACACGGAGCAGAAGTCCAGAATGCGGCAGACAACCGGATCGGCATTGATCTTCGATCCCGCCAGGTAATTGTCAAAAACGAGATTGCCAGCCTGCCAATAGACAACAATCGCGGAGGCGCGGCGATAGCGCAGGTCGGCACGCGCTCGGTTGCGAGATTTCACGATTTTGCGATTACGAGTGAAACTGCTACTTCTTCGATTTCCTGGGAGCCGGCAACAGCGGATTCGCGTTCAACGTGTGGCGGCAGAAAATTCCGACCTCTGTTTTGAGCGTGCCCAGTTGCTTGATTTTCGCGTCGAGAAGCTCGCGTTCCTTTGGGGTGGCGCCTTCTTTGAGCGATCTGAGGGCCCTGGTGACGTGATCGAGCTCCTTGACGACACCGCTGAGAGATGTTTTGGCGATGGCCATGGCTGCCTCCTTTTTCCATGAATTGCGCTCTGGTGCCCGGCCCGCACAAGGTGCGCAAGCCATCCAAAGTGTGCGAAGTCTAGTGCACGCGGCAGCAGGCGTCAAGAACTCCTTGGAGAAATCGCGCGGGCTGGCCGCGACGCCGCGAATCATTACGAGGAGGCTACCCTTTCAGTGCGGCGATAAGCTTCTCAAATCGCGGATCGCCCCGCAGGAAAGCGAATTGTGGGTGGACACGAAGATTGACCAAGCGGCCGTTGCGCTCCTTGTAGGCTCTTCCAAGCCAATCGAGAGTCTTGTCATTGTCACCCAGGCCGGCGTAGATCATGGCCCAGTCGTAAGACGAAGTGTACCTGGCGTTTTTCATCTGGTGGAACGCCTGGATGATCTCGATCGCTTCCTGTTTTCGGCCCGCGCGGGCGTAGACGCTGGCAAGCTCCGCCTGCCGCGAAGGGTTGCCCGGCTCCAGCGAGACATTTTTCTGCGAGGCTTCGACGGCTTCGCGAAATTGCCCTTTTTCCAGGTAGGCCTGGGCGAGATAACCGTAGGCAATGCCAAAGCTGGGATCCAGCCGCAGCGTTTCCTTCTCGGCTTCGATGGCCTTGTCATAGTCACCGGCGAGGTAGTAGCACCAGCCGACATTCGCATTGATGATCAAGGATTTCGGATCAAGCTCGCGCGCCAGCTTGATTTCCGTCAGGGATTCCTGCTTTCGTCCCATGGCCGCGAGATACAGAGCGTAGGCATGCAAGCCCTGGGCAAAGCCGGGATTCAGGGCGATGGCCCGCTGGAACTCGGCTTCGACTCCCGCGGTCTCCAGGCTGTAAAAGCGGATGGATGCGAGGGACGCGTGGGCTTCCGCCAAGTGCTCGTCCAGTCTCAGAGCTTTGGCGATGGCGTCCTTGGCCTTCGGAATGACCTCTGCCGGGGGCCGCACCTCGTAGGTCGCCATGTGAAGATAAGTCGCTCCCAAAGCAGCATAGGCGGCGGCAAAACTCGCGTCGGTGTCGACGGCCTTCTGGAAATATTCGGCTGCGGCAAGGAAGCCTTCCTGGGTTCGCTTGTCCAGTTCGAACTTTCCTTTCAGGTAGGCCTCATAGGCTTCCGGAATGACGGTGCGGCTGCGGGCGAGTTCCGTGGCCTCCGCAGAGGAGAGTTCCACTTGAATGCCGCGGGCAATGGCAGTGGCGACATCGCTTTGGAGAGTAAGAACGTCCGTGAAGTCGCGTTCGAAATTATCGGCCCACAGGGCGCCTTCAACATGGGTCTGAAAGAGCTTCGCGGAAATGCGCACGCGCTTGCCCGCGCGGACAACGGAACCCTCCACGACAGCATCCACGTTCAATTCCTGGGCAATGTCCTGAAGAGTCTTCTGGGCGTGCTTGTAGGGCATAACCGACGTTCGGGAGATGACGCGGAGTTTCTTGATTTGCGAGAGCTCGGTGATCAGGGCGTCCGTCATGCCATCGGCAAAATAATCCTGAGAGGCATCGCCGGAGAGATTAGCGAGGGGCAAAACCGCGATGGATTGGATCGCGCCCGGCACAACGTGTTTGGGCTTATCGCTACTGCGAGCGCGCAGCCAATAGCCCAACCCCACGGCGATGGCGGCAATGGCACAGAGTATAAGAAGGTTGCGCCGGGTGAACACCCCGGGGCCTTCCTGCTTTTGGCCCGCAGTGATCAGATACTCGTTGGTGCGTGAAGCGGTACCGACGGTTTCCAGGGCGGCGCGCACTTCGCCGGCGCTTTGGTAGCGCTGCCCGGGATCTTTGTTCAGGCACCGGTCGATTACACTTTGCAGGACAGGCGGAAGCGCGGGCGTGATCGCCGGGGTCTTTCCTTGAGAATCTGCGCGCTCAAATCATAGGCCGTGGCGCCACGAAACGGCCGGCGACCCGCGGCCATTTCGTAGAGCAAGACTCCCAGAGACCAGATGTCACTGCGTTCGTCGGCTTCTTCCCCTTTCAAGACTTCCGGCGCGATATAGGGAAGCGTGCCGGTGAAAGTGTGCTGCGATTCCCAGGACTGATCGAACCGCGTGGTCTCTTCGCCGGCTTTCGCTTCGGTGCGGCGCGAGATGCCGAAATCGAGCACTTTCAAGCGTCCGCTGGGTGTCACGATTACATTGGCGGATTTCAGGTCGCGGTGAATTACGCCCCGGCTGTGAGCGTGCGACAGCGCATCAGCCAACTGCAGGCCGTACCGCTCCACTTGTTCGAGCGGCATCCCCGCGGTGGAAATTTCCATGGTAAGCGGGCGGCCCTCCACGAATTCCATGGCGATGTAGGGCTGGCCATCGGTTTCGCCAACTTCGTAGACAGTGCAGATGTTGGGGTGATTCAGGGCGGAAATCGCGCGGGCTTCCTCGAGAATGCGCTCGTGGCTGGCGGAACTCCCGGTTGGCAGCGTACCGAGGAATTTCAGTGCGACGTCCCGTTGGAGCTTTTCGTCGCGGGCGCGGTACACCACGCCCATGCCACCTTCGCCGAGCTTGTCTTCAATTACATAGTGGCTGAATCGCTGGCCGAGCATACTCTTGCTTCCCGGAAAGTTGACCACAGCCGTGGCTTGGGAGCAAGTAAAAGTCTCGCTCTTTGCTCAATTTGCAAGGGTTTTCAGGAAAGGCGATGAAGCTGGTTGGTGCCGCGATCCAGAGGCCCGAGGGCCGACCGCTTACTCAATTCTGCTTCGCGCGCACCAAGGACAGGAATTCGTCGCGGGTCTGCTTGTTGTGGCGGAAGGAGCCGAGCATGGCGCTGGTGACCGCCTGGCCGTGTTGTTTTTCCACTCCACGCATCTGCATGCAGAGGTGACGCGCTTCAATGATCACACCCACACCCTCGGGGCTGATTTTCTCGGAGATGGCGTCGGCGATCTGGCTGGTCATGCGCTCCTGAATCTGCAAGCGGCGGGCGTACATGTTCACCAAGCGGGCGATCTTGCTCAAACCCAGCACTTTCTGGCTGGGAAGATAAGCGACGTGGGCCTTGCCGAAAAACGGCAGCAAGTGATGCTCGCACAGACTGAAGAATTCGATGTCCTTTACAACTACCATTTCGTCGTAATGCACGCTGAACGTGGCGCCATTCAGGACCGTGTCGAGGTTCAAGTGGTAGCCGCTGGTCAGGAATTTCAGCGCCTTCTCAAAGCGTTCCGGCGTTTTGCGCAGGCCCTCGCGATTGGGATCCTCGCCGAGGGCGACGAGCATCTTGCGTACCAGGTCGGCGATGTTTTCCTGGGGCGTTTCGAGTTTCCCTTCGTGCAGCATGATTTCCGTTGGTTTGTTCATTGGCCCGTTCTCCCTCGATCGCTCCGCAGCGCGATCCTAATCTTCTTCTCCGGTGTACTCGAACGCGTTGTTGGACGTTTCTTCGACGCGCACGCGCTCCAGCCTGGCCTTTGGGAAGCGCTTCAGGCGCTGGTAAATCTCCCTGCAAACATTCTCCGTCGTCGGCACTCTGGCGCGAAATGCGGGCACGTCTTCGTTGAGCGATTTGTGATCGAAGGCCTCGAGCACTTCACGCTCGACGAAACCGTCGAGGTCCGCAAGGTTCACGACCATGCCTGTGGCGGGATCAGGCGCCCCGGACACGCTGATTTCCAGCACATAGTTGTGCCCGTGGCCGTAGGGGTTGTTGCATTTCCCATAGACGCGGACATTCTCTTCGGCGCTCAACGCGCCACTGTGCAAGCGGTGCGACGCCGCGAATCGATAGCGCCGCCCAAGCTCGATTTTGAGGGCCTCGCTCACGCCGGTTTTGCTCCATTCCGGTAGCAGTCGGCGAACAAATCGGGGGTCTCGTATAAACGCACGCGATGCAGCTTGCCTTGATGAATCCGCGGTTCGAGCAGATTCCAGATCACCCGGGCGATATTCTCGCACGTGGGAATCTGCCCTTTGAGCTCGGGGACTTCATAGTTCAGGAAGCGGTGATCCATGCGCCGTGTGATCTCGCGCTCCAGAATCTCTTTCAATTCTTTCAAATCGAGAACCATGCCGGTTACCGGGTCCGGCTCTCCCGCCACGGTGACTTCCAGGGAGTAGTTGTGTCCATGGCCGTGGGGATTGTTACATTTGCCAAAAATGCGCTTGTTCTCCTCCGCGCTGAACGCGGGATTGTGGTAGAGATGCGAAGCTGAAAACTCGATTTTGCGCGTCAAGTACACCATCGCCTTAGGCCACTAACCTTTCGATGCATGAGGGGTACCCACTGGATACTCCCTTCCCTTCCACTCCAGCTTACCCCGGGTGTGGCTGCGATAGGAGGCATATAAGACGGCGGTGTAAAGGATGGAGCCGGGAATCAGGTACCCGGTGAAGACAGTAGAGAAATGACTGCGGCGGAGGACCTGGAAGTGCATGGCATGGGTGATCAGAAGAAAGAAAAGGCCGAGGAGGATAGCGAACTCCAGGCGATGCCACTTGTAGATAGCCAGGGCGATCAGAGCAAGCGGGCCGAGCAGAAAAGCAGACTCCGCCAGAAGCTGTTTGTAGACTTCCGCGGGGCTGCCGCCCTCTAACAGATAGAGATTCTTTCTCCAGCCAGCCCACATGGCTGAGAAGGAGCGGTACATGCGGACACGGACGAAGCCCTTGCCGCTGCCGAACCAGATGCGGTAGCCGACGCGTTTGACGAGTTTCGCGAGAGCCACATCTTCCAGCACTTCTCCGGCGATGCTGGCGTGGCCGCCCACGGCGCTGTACGCATCGCGGCGAATCAGGATGAATTGCCCATTGGCGGCAGCCGCATTGTTTTGTGGATCGTTGATTTCGTCGAAGGAAAAGTTTCTGTTGAGCCGTCCGAAGACGAAGGGGATGAGCGCCTTCTCGTACCAGGTGTGCATCAATTGCTCGGGAGAAAAAGAGACCAGTGCGGCATTCGAGTGCGCAGCGATTTGCAGCGCCTTCGCGGCTGAATCCTTCTCGTGCACGGCATCCGCATCGGTGAAGAGCAGCCAATCGCCCTTTGCCTGTTGGGCAGCGAGCCATACGGCATAGTTCTTCCCGATCCAGCCCGGAGGGGGTCCAGTTGTTTCGAGCAAGCGCACATGGGGAAATTTCGGGATGAGCCTACGCACGATTTCGGCGGTGCGATCGATGGATTGATCGTTGACGACAAGAATCTCCGCGATTTCGATTTGCTGAGCCAGGGATTCGATACAGGCTGCGATGACCGCTTCTTCATTGCGCGCTGGAACGATGGCTGAAATGCGGGGCGAATTTGTTCGGGAAGAAGTCATGGGGGTTGGAAGCGGCCAGACTATCCGCTGGGGATTCTGTACGTTATTATAGCTATATATGAATTCCTTCCTCCGGAAATTGTTTGCCTGGGGCAGCATGGGATTTGCTTTCTTCGTGCTGGCGTTTTTCACCTTGCCCCATTACCGGCAGGGCGAATCCTCCGTCGCCGGCAAGCGAGCCGAAGATTTTGCCTTGGAATTGAACGGAAAACCGGCGCACCTATCGGACCTGCGGGGAAAGGTGGTCGTCCTGAATTTCTGGGCCACGTGGTGCCCGCCGTGCGTGGAAGAGACCCCGGCGCTGATCCAACTGAACCAGCGCATCGCCAGCCGGAATGGAATGGTTCTGGGCGTCAGCGTGGATGAGGATCAGGCCGCCTATCTTAAATTCATTCAGGACCACGGTATCAATTACCTGACCTATCGCGATGCTTCGAAGAAATCGGCGCAGGATTATGGGACGGTGATGTACCCGGAAACGTACATCATTGACCGCAAGGGCAAGATCGCGCGTAAGATCGTCGGGCCGCAGGACTGGAATTCCCCGGAAATGCTGGCGTATTTCGATTTCTTGCTGGGACAGAATTAACTTCGCTTAAAATCTTAAATTGTAGGGCAATTCCTCCGCTGCGTGACGGCTAAAACCACCGTCCCTCCGGTCGGAATGACAAATTTTGGGTGACAGGCGATGAGTGAAAAGCTCAGCCTTGCATTCCAAGCCAAAGCTCCCTGCCTGACTCCGTGGCAATCTAATCACTTTTTGAGAAGCACCAGCCACCGTGGCGATGGCATGAGTTGAACGCCGGCGCGGCCGAGTTCCGTCAGGACCTTGGGAGCGGCATTTTCCTCGACGGGACGAATGAGATCGGTGAGCAAAATGGTCTCGAGGCCCGCGCGGTTCGCGTCCAAGGCCGTGGCGCGAACACAGTATTCGGTAGCGATGCCGGCAACGCTGACGCGGCCGACTTTCCATTCGCGGAGGCGCGATTCGAGGCCGGTGGAATCGAAACCGGAGTAGCCTTCGCCGTCAACGGCAGTGCCCTTGTGAATGACGATGTCGCCGGCGGCAGGACGGAGCGGCGGCATGAGTTCGGCGCCCGGAGTGTTTTCGACGCAATGGATGGGCCATTTTCCGCCATTTGCCTGGAACGAGCTGTGATTTGAGGGGTGCCAGTCCTGGGTAAAGATGATGGTCACGCCGCTACGCCGGGCCGCGTTGATGCACTCCTGGAGCGGCGCCAGGAGGGACGGTGTGTCCCAAGCAGCCAGCGCGCCCCCCGCGCAAAAATCGCGCTGCACATCCACAACGATCATCGCTGTCTTGACCATCCGTTTCTTCTCCAAAAGGGTCGTGCTGCCGGACGCAGTCACAAATATAGCAGGATGAAGCACGCAGGCGAGAATGCAGGTGCGGGGGCAAATCACTCGTAGCGGAGAGCTTCGACGGGATCGAGTTTGGCGGCTTGCATGGCCGGCACCCAGCCGCTAACCACGCCGACGACGATGAGAATCAGGCTGGACATAAACATGGTCATGACGGAGAGATTCAAATGGATGTCCACTTTCCCCGAGTCATCTTCATACGCGGGCCCGAGAAATGGCAGCGTGCCAATGGACGACGTCAACACCCAAGAGAAAAACATGCCGATGACCCCTGCGGCCAACGTCAGCACCAGCGCTTCGAGCAGAAACTGCCAGCGAATGTGGGCTTTCCGTGCGCCTAAGGCGCGCCGCAAACCGATCTCGCGCACACGTTCATCCACGGATACCAGCATGATGTTCATCACGCCCACGCCGCCGATGCCGAGCGTCATGGCGCCGATCAGAAAGAGCAGTCCTTCAATTCCCAGCGTGATGCCGTCGTAAATCGGCTTGAATTCCTGCCGGCCAAACATGGTGATGGCTCGCTTGTCGTTCGGGGAGAAATGCTGGCGATTGGCCACGGCCGTGCGGAACTGCGTCATGGCCTGCGCCTCAAATTGCGGGGCCACCGGCTCAAAGATCATCACGCTGGCGTAGCGGGCATCCCATATGTCCGCGGCAGTGGTGTATGGAATGAAAACGGACTCATCGTCGCAGTTGAAATAGCAACTGTCTGAGAATTTCATATCCATGAAGCCGATGACGGTGAAGCGCACGCCATTGACGCGCACCGTCTCGCCGACGGCCGGGGTCCCGCTGAAGAGTTTCTTTTTGATGCGGGCGCCCAGGAACGCCACGCGGCGACGTTCAGCGACGTCCTCCGCGGAAATCCAGCGGCCTTCGGAGGGCACCTCGTTGCGCATGTCGCCGTATTCCGGGTAAACGCCACGGGTGGCGGTGTCCGAGAGCCGCTCCTCATGTGAAATGCCCTTCCAACGTACGGTTTCCATCGTGACGCGCTTGATGAGCGGCGATTGTGCTTTGACCCAATCGGCATCTTCCTGCTCGAAGTGCACTTCCTTGCCGGCGCGTTCTCCGCCCGCTTGTTCGCTGGTGGTTCCGGGCCAGCAGATGACGGCCCCCTTGCCGAAGACTTCGAAGGTGTAGAGCAGCACGCTGCGGAAACCGGAGCCATAGCTTAAGAGCAAGGTTACGGCCACGATTCCCCAGGAGATGCCGGTCATGGTGAGCAGGCTGCGGACACGATTGCGCCCCAGCGCGATCCAGGCTTCTTTGAAGACTTCAAATAGCATCACCCACCAGCCTCGAAGCGCAAGGCTTCTATCGGGTCCACGGATGCGGCTTGGTTCGCTGGATACAACGCAGAGACCACGGCGATAATGCCGAGCAAGCTTACGGTCAGCGCCGCTAGCTGCCAACTGGCATCCAAGCCGTCAAAGAAGGGGAGTTTCGGCAGGAGATTCACCAACGCGCAGAAACCATAAGAGATGATGAGCCCTGCCGCGCCGCTAATGGCCACGACAAAGACGGTCTCCAGGAAGAATTGCTGGAGGATGGATTGGCGCGTGGCTCCCAGCGCTTTGCGCACGCCGATCTCGCGCGTACGTTCGCGCACGCTGACCAGCATGACGTTCATCACGCCGAGCCCACCGAGAAAAATCGTGGCCACGCCGACGGCGCCCATAAAAACTTCCATGCCGACAAAAATCAGGCGCATGGCCTGCTCACCCTTGACGGTATCCCAGATGCTGGCCGCTTCCTCGTCGCGTGGATCGAAATTATGCAAGCGGCCCAGGGTGCGGCGAATCTGGCGCACGCAATCCGGGTGTGTTGCAAGCGACCACGGCGCCGCCAGAATGCGGTCCACGGAATGCTCGACCGCCGGAGGCTTGTTTGGGAAATCCCGCTTCATGGAATTGAATGGGATGAAAATCTTGCGGATGTCCACGCCATCGTAACTGGAGTTCTGATCCTTGGTCTTCATTACGCCAATAATTGTGTAGGGTGTGCCGTTCAATTCGATGGTCTGCCCCAAGGCTTCTCGCTCGGCGAAGAGTTGCTTCTTCGTATCGCTGCCCAGGAACGCCACGCGCCGGCCCTCTTCATTGTCCACGTCATTATAGAAACGCCCTTGCGCCACGGTGATGCTCCGGATTATGGCAAAAGCCGGTAGGGAGCCGACCGTATCAATGTCTCCGCTGTTGAAAGGGCTGTGCACTTTCACGTTGTTGCCAAGCTCCGGCATCACGTACCTGCAGGCCGGCGCTTCCAGCGCCACCTGCTTGTAGTCGTCTTCCATCCAATGGATGACGCGGCCAGAGCGCGTGCCTCCGGCTTGCATGCTGGTGCGGCCGGCGAAAACGATCATCACGTCTTTGCCGAAATTTTCGTGTTGTTTCTGGATGCCGCGGCCCAGGCCTTCGCCCGCGGCCACCATCAAGGTGATGGAGATGATCCCCCAGGCGATCCCAAACATGGTCAGCAACGTGCGCCGTTTATGCGCCCAGAGCGTCGCGATGGTGTCTCTCAATAGATCCCGAAAGGTCATAAGGACCCCGAGTTACTGAAGAACGACTTGCTGTTTTTCGGTGAGGCCAGAGATGATTTCCGTTTTTACGCCGTTGGAGATGCCCAGTTTCACGGACACTTTCTTGCGGCCGTTCTGGGCCTTGGGATCCGGCAGTTCGACCGAAGCGCTGCGGTCCTTGTCATAAATGAGGGAAGCTTCCGGCACCATCAGGACATTTTTCTTTTCTTCGAGAAGGATTTCGGCGTTGGCGCTCATGTTGGCCTTGAGTTCAAGGGTCGGGTTGGAGATAGAGACACGCACTTCAAACGTGGTGACGTTGTCCTTCTCCTTGCCCATCGGAGAAATCTTCGTGACCTTGCCCGTAAACTTCTTATCCTTGAAGGATTCCACGACGATGCGCGCGGGCTGATTCAGATAAACCTTGCCGATGTCGGCTTCATCCACCTTGCCCTGAACGTAGACTTCGCTGATGTCGCCCATGGTCATAATCAGGGTGGCCTGGGAACCGAGAACGAGGATGGAACTGACAGCGTCGCCGACATTGACGTCGCGCGAGAGCACCAGCCCATCAATGGGGCTGATGATCGTGGAGTTGCGCAAATCCTCCTCGGCGTTTTCAAGGGCCGCCTTGGCTTGGGCCACCTGGGCCTCAGCCTTGGCAATCTCCGCGCGCGAAACAGCCAGGTTGCGTTGCGCGCTGACTTGCTTGTTCAGGGCCAACTGATAATTCTTCTCGGCGTCCTCGACGAGGCTCTTGGACATCACGCCGTCTTTGAACATTTGTTGGGCGCGTTCCATGCTGAGCTTGAGATAGGGCACGTCCGGCCCCTCTGCATCGACTTTGTTGCGCTCGAGGGCGGCGGTGGCGGAATCGCGGGCGGCTTGGGCAGCCTGAAAGTTAGCCTGAGAGGCGCGCACGCTGGCTTCGAGCTGCACTTTGTCGAGTTCGGCGAGGATGTCGCCCTGTTTGACATGGTCGCCATAGTCCGCACACAGCTTCTTCACGATGCCGCTGGCTTTGGACTTCACCTCGATCTTCGAGAGCGGCTGAATTTTCCCTGTGGCTACCACTACGCGCGCCAAGTCGCCGCGTTCCACGCCCGCGAGCTTGGAAGGATCGATTTCATGATTGGGGCGCAGGGCGGCATAGACGCCATAACCTCCCCCAACCAGGATCAATGCCGCGATGGAGCCGAGGATGATCCTGCGGCGGCGCTTCTTGGCCGCTTTTCCATTGCCTATTCCATTGCCATTACTGGACATAACCGACCCCTTGGGTAGCGTTTTCGAGGCTGCTGATTAATGATACGCAGACCCCTACAAAATGTTCCGAGCACTTACTCATTAAAGACGCTGGAAACGTCAAACGGTCAGGAAGAAAAAGGAGGGGATCACAGGGGCGAGCGCCGTAGGCGGAGTGCGTTGGTGATGACGGACACGGAACTGAAGCTCATGGCGGCGCTGGCGATCATGGGGCTTAACAGCCAATGAAAGACGGGGTAGAAAACTCCCCCCGCCACCGGGATCCCCAGCGCGTTATAGAGAAACGCGAAGGCGAGGTTTTGTTTGATATTGCGCAGGGTGGCGCGGGAAAGGCGCCGGGCGCGCACGATCCCGCGGAGATCTCCCTTCACGAGGGTGATGCCCGCGCTTTCCATGGCCACGTCAGTACCCGTACCCATGGCGATCCCGACGTGGGCGGCGGCGAGGGCGGGAGCATCGTTGATACCGTCCCCGGCCATGGCCACGATGCGGCCCGCGGAGCGGAGTTTCTTCACGAGTTCGCTCTTTTGGTGCGGCAATACTTCCGCGTGAAATTCATCTATCTCGAGCTCCCTGGCCACTTTTTCCGCCGCAAGCTGGCGGTCCCCTGTGAGCATGACGATGCGCAGCCCTTCTTTGCGGAGTGCTTGGAGCGCTTCAGCGGTGGTGGGTTTCATGCGATCGGCAAGCAGGAGAACGGCCAGGACCTGCCCATCCACGGCACACAAGACTGGGGTCACCGAAGCATCGCCGGTAACCAGAACGGCAGTTTTCATCGGGGACGGTGGGTTGATGCCCCGCTCCTCCAAAAAGCGCACGGTACCGATGGCCACGGTCTTGCCGAGGACTCGCCCCTGCACACCGCCGCCGGGGCTTGCCTGGAACTCGGTGGCAGGAGCGAGAGGTAATTTACGCTCATCCGCGGCGCGGACGATGGCGCGCGCCAGAGGATGTTCGCTGGCCCGCTCGACGCTGGCCGCGAGAGAAAGCAAAGCGTTTTCCGGGAGTGCCGCGCCTTCAAGCATCTCCAGGCGTGCCAGATACGGTTTGCCTTCGGTCAGCGTGCCGGTCTTGTCCAGCACCAGAGTGTCTACGCGGGCGAGGGTTTCCAGCGCTTGGGCATCCTTTACGAGCACGCCGGCCGAAGCACCACGGCCCACGGCAACCATGATGGACATGGGGGTGGCCAGCCCTAACGCGCAAGGACAGGCGATGATCAGAACGGAGACGGCAGCGATCAGCGCGTGAGCAAAGCGCGGCTCCGGGCCGAACATTCCCCAGCCGACGAAGGCGACGGCCGCCGCGGCCACAACGGCGGGGACGAAGATTGCCGCGACCTTGTCCGCAAGACGCTGCATGGGAGCGCGGCTGCGCTGGGCTTCGCTCACAAGTTTCACGATTTGCGCTAGCAGGGTTTCGCTACCGACTCGTTCAGCGACCATGACGAAACTTCCGCTGGTGTTGAGCGTGCCTCCGGTAACTTTGTCGCCGGCGGCCTTTTCGACGGGAAGCGGTTCGCCGGTCGCCATCGATTCGTCCACGGCGCTGGCACCCTCGCGAATCGTGCCGTCAACCGGGATGCGTTCCCCCGGCCTTACGCGGAGCAAGTCGCCATGCTTGACCTGCTCCAGGGGCACATCCTGCTCGGCTCCTCCGGATACGAGGTGCGCGGTTCGCGGCGCAAGGTGCAGGAGTGCGCGGATGGCATCGCTGGTGCGCCGGCGCGCCCGCAATTCGAGCACCTGGCCAAGCAGAACCAACGTGGTGATGACGGCGGCGGCCTCGAAATAGACATCCACACCGCCGTGCCTGCCGCGGAACGACGCCGGAAAGACTTGGGGGAAGAGCGTTGCGGCGATACTGTAGAGATAGGCGGCACCGGTGCCGAGGCCGATCAAGGTGAACATGTTGGGGCTGCGATTGCCGAGCGAAGCCCAGAAGCGCTGGAAGAAGGGCCAACCGCACCACAGCACAACCGGCGAGGCCAGAAGGAGTTCGACGGCATTTTTGGTGGCTGGAACGAGATGGAGGCCCGCGGCTTCGCCGAACATGGAGAGAATGAGCAGCGGGAGCGAGAGCGTCGCGCTGATCCACAAGCGTCTGCGCATGGAGCCGTACTCGGGATCGCGCTGCTCTTCATCAGGGGGCGCTGCGACGAAATCCATCGGTTCGAGGGCCATGCCGCACTTGGGGCAGATTCCAGGCCCGACCTGGACGACTTCGGGATCCATCGGACAGGTATACCGGACCGGCGCGGCGGGTTTGCTTTCCATGCCCGCGGCACCGGGAGCCGCCAGAAATCGCTCCGGCTCTTTTTGGAAGCGTTCCGCGCATTTTGGTGAGCAGAAATAGTAGGCTTTGCCTTTGTATTCCTGCTTGGCAGCAGGCTTCCGCGGATCGACCATCATTCCGCAGACGGGATCCTTCTCCTTCGGCGAAGGTGGCAGGATCGGTAGGCCTGGCAATTGTGGACTCGACATGAAACCTCGTAGCGATAGCTTACACTGTTCGATGTTTGGAGGTTACAGGCGTTGCTGGGACCTGCCGGTGGAGGCTGGTATAATCCGGCCATGACACTCGTGGAGATTACCTACGAATTGCAGGGGCCGGTGAGCCTGGAGCAATTAAGCCGCTTGGGAGAGTTCGCCAACACCTATGGGTTGCGACGATTCCGCGTGGACGACCAGAATAAGCAGGTGTCGTTCGAGTATGACGCTTCACGGCTGCGGGAAACGCATGTGGCGCACGTGCTCGGCCAAGCCGGCATCGCCGTCAGCCGCAAGGTGAATTAGGCCGCAAAGAGCCGAACACCAAAGAAACCCGCGGCGTTCCTATCAGAACAGTGGCACAAGCCTGAATATTCAATATTGGGGTGCGCCGCGCCCTTCAGATGAGTGGAAGTGTGACTTGGAAGACAAAAAAAATGGGGTTCCCGCTTGGGACCGGGAACCCCGAAGGCGCGTTTCAGATGCCGATGTCGTTTTCACACCGGCGCGTGGGGTCATCCATCCTAGACTTCTCGAACGAAGAATCAACAACTTACAGCAATTACCGGAAATTGCTCCGAATTGCTGCTAATTACTTCCAAATGAATGTTTAGCACCGTGCGCATCACACTTGCTGGTAGTTCGTCGGGTTTGCCGGTAGGCACAAAATTGGGCACAGTGCGGTGCGAGGTTCGTTCCATAACCAATTGTGTGAGGACCGCCCTGCAAGCAATCTTCATAAATGTCTTTGGCCCATCCACACAATTTCGTAGAATGGTGTTAGCGCAGAAGTGGAGCCCTTCTCGGGGTTGGCCATCTCACGACGCAACCCACACGCCACAGCAGTCACTAGTTCCATTCTGAGGGTCGAGAACGGCACACTGACCAGACGTATAGATTGGCCGGTAGCCGCCAAGACTAAGAACAACATCGGAAGAGGAACTACATCTTGGTGCTCTTCAGCACCCGTCCTTAGTGAAAAGGTTGTCCAGTTCTCCAGATCTTATTCCGCCGAGTGTCGCCCGTCGTGACGATATCGCGATGACTTCGCGGGTGGGATGGTTCAAAGCCCACTGGAGGGCCACCACGCGAGATGAGTCTCGCTGATGAAACCTTCGAGAGAGGACGTTAATACCGCAGCGGGGACTCCATCTCTGACCTGACCGGAAACAGAGCGGAATAAACACGGCACAGGCTATCTCGAATATGGACTGGTTCTACACGAAACCCTACACGGATACCTCGTATGTGGACCAGTAGCTTTCCTGTATTCGCCTCTTAATCGAGGGGACTGGATACAGGTGAAGCTATTGGTGTCTTCCGTCCCCGCCGTTTCCTGTAGTGGATGTTCTTGAAGCTCCCGGCACGAAGATTAGTCCGAATCCAACAACAAGAACGCGAAGTCGCAAGAGGAGAAATCATGACCATGAACACAAAAGCCATCAAAGCGCCAGTTGAAGTGCCGGAGTGGACGCGCGGAGAACGAGCCATTCGCTGGACGGGTCTTGCTGACGGTAGTTATCAGAAAGAGGGAGGCCTACCAGCCGGCACTCCCGCCGTCCGGATCTTCGAGATCGACAAGGATTACGAGACGAATCCTCATGCCGTTTGTGCCGGCCAGAGACTCTGGCCCCAGGAAGAAGCTGTCGCTCTGGTTGAGCAGAAGGTCGCAGACGGATCGTATCAGGCGTGGAGATACGAGATTCGACCAGAATTGTCCAGTGCCGAGCTATGGCGCCTCCGGAAAGCCATGCACTCCGCTTATGTTCAAACCCGCGCTGCACGAAAGGTCCGATAAACACCCGCGGCATGGTCAAGAGCCAGCGGGCAAAGTATTGTTGCGAGTATTGCCGCGCCGATGTTTGTCGCCGGGGCCGGCCCAAGCCCGAGCATGCGGGCATGTCGCACAGACTGCTCGCAGGGCGTCAAACAGAACTCTCTTTGGTAAGGGGTCCCAACTGACTCTTATCAGCGATAGGATCAGTCGTATGGAACGAGAGCTCTACGTTGGCCGGCAGAAAGTTCTGTTCAACCGTGAGGCGACGGTTGTCCTATATCGCGACACATTCACAGTGCCAGATGCTGACTGGTGCGGTTGCGTTTCTTGCAGGAACTTCGCGTCCCAGCGCGGCAAGATATATCCCGAAGAGTTTCTGCAAATCTTGAGGGAACTTGGAGTTAATTCCCTCAGGGAGTGGGAAGCGTTTGACTATGATTTCGATTCCGGAAACTCGAACAAACATCTCTATGGTGGATGGTTTCTATTTATTGGTGAACTAGTCGCGGGAGTCGATGAACCGCCTGAACACGCAATGGAAACGTTCACTTACTGGTTCACGACTTCTTTCCCCGGACCTGCCCTACCGACAGGCATGAAAATCTGCGCAGTGGAGTTCCTTGTTCAAGTCCCGTGGGTTCTTACAGAAATTCATGAGCGAAGTCTAAACGCAACATCACCCCAACACCGTGGACATGTAACTCCTGATTAGCCCTGACCGCGTCTTCGACACGCCGCTAGTGCCAGAGACTTGTCCAAACCGATTTGTTGATTTCAGAGAACTTATCAACAGGTTTCTGGAGAGTCGGCTTACCGGAAAAAGTGGAGGCTAGTGTGGTGTCCCTTAAATTTGTGCCGCAATTTTGAAACCGCAAACCCTGCTTCATCAATAGCTTCGAGGCACTGACATATACAAGTTATTTGCGGGACAGAACACGAGTACTGACATGTCCGATTAGCGTTAATCGGGCGGGATCTTTTTATACCCTGGATTGTAAGGTGCACGGCCCGCCATTGAGCAGGGCACGGAGGATGTGCGCGGTGCTACGATCGTAACGGTCGCAGCTGCACTTAGCTGATCTTTCTCGAGGCCGGATGTGGATCACTGCCAACGCAAAACCCTGGCATCGAAGTCGAATTCAATCCACTTTGCTTGCAAAGATGCGGGCCCTAAATAGCCATCCACTCCGGGCAGAGCATCTTCATCAGGACCGTCAATCAATAAGACGGTGGTTACCACTTCCGCGTCTGCGATTCGCATGCCGGGCAGTCTTACCTGTGTGGCTTGTAGCCGCCCCATCGATCCGTTGGTGGATGCTCCTTCAATTCTCATCTTCGGCAATCGCTTGCGAAGGCGATTCTTATACAGGAAGATGCCCTGCAATCCGGTATCGACTGCCAGATGCATTGGGAGCCCCTGAACGACAAGAGGAATGACGAAGCATGCGGGGAGGAAACGGTCAGCAATCCCGTCTCCTGCCAGCTGGAGAGAAACAGTTCTTGTATCGTAATCGATGGTTAACTTCTTACCTCTGCTCAACAGATCGAGTCCAATAATTCCGTCCGCGCGTTTCGCGAACTCGGAATATTCGGCCAGTTTTACGACCATGACTCGGAGCGCCTCGGCGCGCATGGGTCCAACCCGGATTTCCGGGATGTCCGCCCACTCCACGGGGATGTGCCGGTCAAAATTCATGACTTCTCCCGCGCGTCGTTGCAACCGCAGTCTGTCAGCCACCTTCCGATCAATAAGGCTATGTGTGGCACCCGTGTCCAAGATGAACTTCAAACCGTTTAGATTTCCGATCTGTCCATTTACGACCACGAGGAAACCCGAGACCAACTCGAAGGGCATCGGTGGACTTACGCTGGTTTTGTGCAAGTCTTGAGCGTGTAGGTGCGGAGTGGAGATCATCCCAAGAACCAGAACTGCACTGCCTGCAAAGAGAATTAAATGACGCATGGCGCTCACCTCGGCCGCAGTAGCGGCTTCAGCCGAGGTTCGAGCCGACGAGCGGGTACCTCAATTCACCGTGCGTCTTCCGTGTGCATTGACTTCGTCATCCGCCAATGTTTTGATAACTTAGGCTCTTAGCTTCAATTGTCTCCTCGCAGAGCTGGGCGCACTGGCGCGGCGGGGTCGCTTCCGAGGTGGTGCATGCGGGAGCCCGGACAAGATTTCAGGATCCGATTCGGGGTCTTCGAGTTGGATACGCGGTCGGGCGAGGTGCGGAAAGCGGGCATCCGGATCAGGCTGCAGGATCAGCCCTTAAAGGTTTTGGTAGCTCTTCTGGAGAAGCCGGGTGAGGTGGTTACCCGGGAAGAGCTGAAACGCCGAATCTGGCCCGAGGACTCCTTCGGAGACTTCGATCATGCTGTTAACGTTGCCGTGGCCAAGCTCAGGGCAGGGTTGGGCGATTCCACTGATGTTCCGCGCTTTGTTGAGACCCTACCTCGCCGCGGCTATCGGTTCATCTTCCCCGTCACCTTGCTAGGGGAAGCGGAGTCTGACGCTGCCTCTGCTGCAGCCAAGGCCGGGTTGAAGCTATCTCCAAAATCCACTTGGTTCCGTTGGGCGGCGGTCACTGGCGCCACAGCATTGGTCATCGGATTGGCTGTAGGCGGTTGGTTGTTCCGCTCCCGCAGGGCACACGCGTTGACGGAAAAAGATACCGTCATGCTCGCCGATTTCACGAACAAGACGAGAGACCCGGTATTTGATGGCACTCTTCGGCAAGGGCTGGCCGTGCAACTCGAACAATCACCCTTCCTAAATCTCGTCTCTGACCAGCGCATCCGGGAGACCCTACGCCTGATGGGACAACCAGCCGATGCCAAGCTCACGCCGGAGATTTCGCGGGAAGTTTGCCAACGGACTGGGAGCACCGCCGTCATTGACGGCTCGATTGCACAGATTGGCACGCAGTACAGTCTGATTCTTAAGGCCGTGAACTGCTCGAATGGAGAATCACTCACGAGCACGGAAGCTCAGGCGAGCGACAAGAGCCATGTCCTTGATGGATTGGGCAAGGCAGCTTCGGAAATTCGGAACGAGTTGGGCGAATCAATTGGCTCGGTTCAGAAGTTGGATACGCCGCTTGAGCAGGCGACTACGCCATCGCTCGAAGCCCTGCAAGCCTACAGCTTGGGCTTGAAATACTTAGTCGGAGACGATTCCGTCTCCGCAATACCTTTGTTCCAGCAGGCCATCAAACTCGACCCGAATTTCGCTCGCGCTTGCGATGCGCTCGGAGCTAGCTATTGGAATCTGGGGGAATACAGACTCGCCTCAGATAATCTGCGGAAGGCATACGAACTGCGCGAGCGCGTGAGTGAGAGAGAAAGATTGGTCATCGAGACTCACTACTATGACGGTGTCACTGGCGATTTGCAGAAGGCGCAGCGCGCCTATGACGTCGAGGCACAAATCTATCCAAGATACTCGGGATCGCGAAACGACCTAGGTGAGGACTACCGGGAACTCGGGCAATATGACAAAGCCCTTGCGGAAGCCCGCGAGGCCTTCCGCCTGGACGTGACCGGAATGTATTATGGCAACCTCGTCACCGACTACATCAATCTGAATCGGCTGGAGGAGGCCCGGGCCACGGTCGCAGAAGCGCAGGCGAAAAACTTCGATTCTCCTAACCTGCACGTCGGGCTTTACCAGCTTGCCTTCTTGCAGAACGATGCGGCCGGGATGAGGCAGCAGGTAGACTGGGCTGCAGGCAAGCCGGGAGTGGAAAACAGGTTGCTCGACCTAGAGGCCTCTACGGCCGCCTATTTTGGACGGCTTAGGAAGGCCCGTGAGTTTTTCCGCCGGGCGATGGATTCCGCCAAGCGGGCGGAAGAGAAAGAGGTGGCGGCGGGCTGCGAAGCTGACGTGGCCCTGCGGGAAGCGCTCTTCGGTAATGCTGCCGAAGCCCGGCAGCGCGCGGCGGCTGCGCTCACCCTTTCAGAAGGCCGGGATGTGCAGTATGGAGCGACACTGACGATGGCCTTGATAGGGAATACGGCGCAGGCACAATCGCTGGCTGAAGATTTGGGCATGCGCTACCCAGAAGATACTATCGTCCAGTTCAATTACCTGCCGACCCTGCACGCGCTATTTGCGCTCACCCGAAATGACCCCTCAAAGGCCATCGAAGCGCTTCAGGCTGCTGGTCCCTATGAACTGGGGAATGTGGGCAACTCTCTCTATCCCGTCTATGTGCGCGGCGAAGCCTATCTGGCCGCTCATCAGGGCAGCGAAGCCACCGCCGAGTTCCAAAAAATCCTCGACCATCGCGGAATTGTGCTCAACGAACCCATCGGAGCACTGGTGCATCTCCAAATCGGCAGAGCCTATGCCATGCAAGGCGACACCGTGAAGGCCAAGGCGGCGTATCAGGATTTCCTCACTCTCTGGAAAGACGCCGACCCTGACGTCCCTATCCTCATCGCTGCAAAGCCTGAGTACGCGAAGCTCCATTAGTTCCAAGGCAGCCTAGAGGAGCTGACTTGGCTGTGAAGCTGGATCAGCAGTGCCGAAAGAGTTTTCGTATCACAGCCACGGGCTGCGGGCGGACCCACAGCCCCGGTTTAAGCTCACCCTCCGGCTTACTTGCCCACCGAATACGTGCCGGTGCATCCCACGTCATAAGAGCCGTCTGCATTGAATTTTCCGGAGCAGGTCCCGGAACCCTTGATGCCTTTGTATTTTCCGGTACCGCTCAGAAGCTTCCATTTCAGGGAGAAAGGTTTCGTGACGGCTGTTGAGGCGGATCCTTCATATGTGTAGTAAACCTTGTCTCCATTGTCCATCGTCGTGTTTTGGCGGCCATGGAAGTTGATGGATGCTTTCCATATCTCTTGGAATTCCGTATAACCAACGGTTTTTTCCGCGAAGCCGCTGTCGCTTGCGGTCGCGTCACAGGT
Source organism: Candidatus Acidiferrales bacterium (assembly GCA_963780785.1). GTDB lineage: Bacteria > Acidobacteriota > Terriglobia > Acidiferrales > UBA7541 > Acidiferrum. Next base: position 21,955 of record CAWADS010000058.1, on the reverse strand, counting down.
GCCTTGGAGAATCACGTAGCTGTGACCCGGCACGTCGCCCACGTCAAGTTTGTGGCTCAACGTTTCTTTCGGGCAGTGCCACTTTGTATCAACCTTGCCCTGAGCCATTGTTACGGACCCGAACAGCAGAAGCGAGCATGCAACGAATAATAGTTTGCGCATCCTTATCCTCTCTTTTGTGACTCGGAATTGTTATTCAGCCGGACCACATTTCCAGGTGGTGTGTTTGTCGGGCGTTGTGTCCATGCAGCAGCAAACGGTGAAATGTGGCGTGGCTGATTGTCTCAGCCGAGCAGAAGAGACCAAGGGTTATCTCGGGATTTCTGCTAGCCCACCTTGGTACCGAAACTGGCAACACACTGCCAGCGCCCGTTGCGTTTAGCGTAAACATCGATCCAATGGTATGTACCACTTGAATCTTTGCCCCTGAAATTGCTCTTTTCGGTGTCGGATCCCTCCACAACGGCAATATCACCGAACACGACGGGTCTAATGTTGGCATTGGTGACTGACTCGTACTTGATGGCGCCGCTTTTCAACTCGGCCAGGAATTGCGTCTTTGTCAGAATTGGGCCATTCATATTGGCAGCCCAATCATTTGCCAGAATCTTTTGCAACGTTGCTAGATCTGTTTTTGGAAGCGCCGCTGCCCAGTCTCGCTCGATGCCCAGAAGGGCCTGCTCTCCCTCTCCCATGGGCAACGCCTCTGTGACTGGCAGATCGCTGGTCCCAATGTCCCAAAAGACCTTCCAGGAACCATCGGGTTGCCTGGCAAGAGCGTTCACCCATTTGCCCTTGTCCAGAATGGAGTATCCACCAGTCTTGAGGCTGGTCTTTGTTTCATAGGTCCCCCGGGAAACCGCCAGATCACCGGATACACGGACTTCCTGGGTGACGACGTGGCTTTCATTGCTAAATTGATCGAAGTATCTCTGGAAGCTGGCGCGATTCGCATCTTTACCGGTGATGGCGGCCCCATTCGTGACAAAGCGCACCACATCGTTTGTATAACTGTCGGAAACCAGAGCTTCAGCATTGCCTGCAGTGAAGGGCTTGTCCCATGCCGAATCCAAGCTCTTGATGGCCTGAACGTCGGCGGGGTTGTTAACCTTCGGCCCGCAAGCGGAGGCCGACAGAATCAGAATTACGAGAAGTGTTGCTGAAAGGACCTTCATAGTTGAATCTCCTTTTGAGAACATTCGGCTCTAGTCAGGCAGCTGGGAAATCCAGCCGCGCAAATCGTGTTCTTATTCCGAAAACGCCTTGCTTACCAACCAGAACTTCACCTAGTACGAACTGTGTCCTGATGAGCCGACTGATTCCGGGTTCGATGACTTGTCTCGGGGGGTGTTGCGTCCGATTGCGGGAGTTGCTCCTCGGGGAGGCAAGTAGGGGTTTTATACCTCAATTGCAGCGACCGGAAAAGGGGCCGCGGTGACATATATATCTGTTGTAAGTATCACCGATATACAACCAGGATAGTCGTAGAAAAACCCGCATTCGGCATAGCAACTCGAGCCGCCAGGCTGCTAACTCCTGATAAGCTTACCGTACATGTTCGTACTAAAACCCACTTGTCCGGGAACCGCGTTTACCAGGATCTAATCCACCTTTGGCGCGGCGACGGAGTATGATGGCGGCACGCGCTCGTTTCGCTCTGTCCAGAACTACCAATCGGATAGATAGCCATGACAACCCAACGAACTCATGACCCGATACTCTGGAGTACCATTGCCATCGCGCTCTTGGTTGCCGTAGCGGCAGTGGCAGGAATATACTGGCCGGCAACGTACGCGAAGGAAACGCTGTATTCAAGCGCCGGGGCCATGGGCAGCGATATTGTAGATCTGTTGTTGGTCGTGCCGGTCTTGCTGATCAGCGGCATCTTGGGGTATCGAGGGTCGGTTCCCGCGCGTTTGGTCTGGCTGGGCACTCTGGGCTATCTGCTTTACAACTTTGTTCTTTACGCTTTCGGGGTGCACTTCAACGCGCTGTTCTTGGTCTATTGCGCGACGCTGAGCCTGTGCTTCTACGCTACGGTGTTCTGTCTTCCGTTGATTTCCCTCGAGCAGATCGCCCAATCCTATAGTCCTCGCGCGCCGCGAAAGACGACCGCCATCGTGCTCCTGGTAATTGCCGTAGTATTCGCTGCTTTCGATTTGGGCGAGGACGTACCCGCGCTGCTGGCGGGGCGAGTCCCTCAAAGCGTCATCCAGGTAAACCTGCCTGTAAGTTTCATTCATTGTCTGGACCTGATGTTCCTCTTACCCGGCATGTGCATAACCGCTTATCTTCTGTTCCGCAGGAAAGCATCTGGTTACGCGCTCGCGCCAGCATTTCTGGCTCTGTTGGCGATCATGGACATAGAGCTTGCGGTCTTAATGGTGGTAATGGCCCTCAAGGGTTGTTTTGGAATGTTCTACCCGATGATTGTCTCTTTCGCGGTTGTAGGTGTCGGTTGTGCGGTTTTGCTGTGGTTCTACTTCGCGTTGGCAAAAAGAGAGGCTAATCCCGGACAACTGAAGTAGTTTTCTTCGTCAACTCCTAGTTAGTCGGCAAACCGGACAAGTCCGGCCTAGTACCCACTTCGGCGGTAACCGCGTTAATCAGGCCGTTGTCCGCCAGATGCGACTTTCGCGGACAGTTTGTGGAACTTGTGTGCCCTCCACTGATGACATACCATCGCTGGCATATTCCGCTTCTATGCCCAAGCGAATGTCTATGGAGTGCTTCCAATGGGCCGCGATTGGAAGGACGACAATAAGATATGCGAATCTGGAATAGCATCAAGAGCCTGCTAAGAATTGAGAATCTGAGCGATAGGGACGAACAAGCTCGTATGACGCGGATTCAGCGGGCCTATGACGAAGACCACGAACAAGTGGCCACGCTAACGCTCGCCGAGTACTTGAATCTCCTTTCAGGTGTCCCATTGCCAAGCACACAACAGAAAAGCGAATTTGCTGAATTCCTTTCGACAGCTCACAGTTGGTATAAACACCTGCCTCCGAACTTACCCGGCGAACCGTTTTATTTTTTCATAGACAGATATGCAGGATGTGATCGTCTGCTGCGGGAGGATGGGACAGCGGTTCTTGTGGAACGCAGAGAACGAGGCTTCCACTACTCGGATCTCCCGACGACGGAATACCGAAGTCGCTTCGGCTACCTTGCCTTTAGCTGCAGTTCAGGGACGAGCGTATTCGTTGCGGACTGGCCCTTGGTTTATTCGCGTGACAAGGTCGCCGCTGTACCCGGAGACGACGGGAAAATGTATGGCATACCGAGCGAGATTCTGGAGGTAGGCGAGGCACACCTTACAGCGATAATTCATCCGAGCGGCTCGTGTTATCCAGTCTGCAATTCGCTGAAGAACTGGCCGGAAGAATCTGGAGGGCGGATCGCACTGGAAAAAATAGCTGTGCGTTGCCGCGAGATACAAGATCCGGCGAATCCGAACTCGGGACGGTATACGCGAAGTATCGGCCACACGGACCCGTTCTTGGATAACCTTGTCGCACCCGAACGCCGTCGTCAACAAAGGGAAATTGTCCGGTCAATCGAACGCGTTTGTGAACTAATTCAGGCGGGGCGGGCCCAGCCCGATCTACCAAAGTCTCGATAAGTCTAGCCGGGAAAGTGGCCCCAGTACCTGCAGGGCTGGGACGAACCGGCGAACGCCGGGGTACTGATACGTACTTGGACGGTTACCGCGTTAACCAGGACTTGACCTGCAGATCGCTCCCCACAACCCCGTTTCTGGATAACTTCCGGTTTGCCGACAATCCGGCCAGAATCAGCGGCCCTACGGCGATTCGCCTCTCTCTTTGGGTACATGGGGGATTCAGTAAAATCCCTCAGCACCCTCTGCAGCACAGCACATCCTGACAATTTTCTCCATTTTCAACCGAAGCAGTAAAGTTTAGAATCTACTCGCTCACCAGCAGGTCATCATCGGAATGATCCCGTCTCTCTTTGATCGAGTGGATTATCCTAGCCTCGGTCAAAGTGTGTACTTGAATCAGGCATCCCTAGGATTGATCGGTCAACCAGCAGTGACCGCAATGCACACTTTCATAGACGATGTTGCCAGGCATGGCAACCTCTACATGTCCGATAGTGATGAGGTGGGGTACTGTGAAACGCTCCGCGAACGCGCAGCCAGATTGTTTCATTGTGATTCCACGCAAGTCGCTATTGTCGCGGGCGCAAGTGAGATATTAGGGCAACTTCCGTCGTTACTTCAGCCAAGGTTGAATAGCACAATTCTGGCTGTTTCATCAGACTTTCCTGCGATAACTCGGCCGTGGCTTCGTCTGGCTGCCCTAAAAGATCATAGGGTGCGCTTTGTTAGTGACCAGCCCACGTGCAATCTGACCGATACACTTATTGGGGCGATTGATGAAAATACTTCTGTGGTTGCGGTGAGCAGCGTGCAATACGCCACGGGTACGGTAGTGGATATTTCTCGCCTGCGCCAAAGCACTGCCCAGGTTGGTGCACGCTTGATTGTAGACGCTACACAAGCGGCAGGTGCAATGCGGGTGGACGCGGCGGCATGGGATGCTGATGCCATCGTTGCCAGTGGCTATAAATGGCTTGGTGGACATGGAGGCGTTGCACTGGCGATCATGTCGCCACTTTTGCTTGAACAAATACCGCCTTTACCGGGTTGGATGGGCGCATCGGATCCCTTTGAATTTGATGCGACCTCTGTGTCGCTGGCTAATGATGCCCGGCGCTATACGCAATCAACGATGTCGTACGTCTCTATGGCTGGTCTCATGATAGCAGTTGAGCAGTTGTTGTCCTTGGGTGAAGCTCGCATTGAGGCACATGCGCGGAGGTTGGCGGCAATGTTGGTTAGCGACGCCAGCAAGTATGGTTGGCAACCATTTCGTAGTGTTAGCGATCCTGCTGCGTCTCCACACATCATTTCGCTGGGACACCCTCGCGAAAGCGTACAAGCAATTGTAGAGAGGCTTCGTAGTCACAATATTGTGTGCGCTACACGTGGCGGACGGATTCGGATCTCGCTCGCCCCTTACAACGACGCAAGTGATGTCAACACTCTTATCGAAGCATTTGCGAGCGCCCGGTCTGGATGAATTTTGGAAATCGAGCCACATCATCTCACCGACTGCAGCTTTCACGCTTCACTTCAAAGGTGCTAACGTTTTGGGGATTCCATGGCAGGGCTCATTTCGCTGTTCCTCCTGAGCTGACCAGCTGCGCGGCAGACCCTGTCCAGTGCCAAGCTGAGGAAGATTCTTGCCGTTAACGCAGTTGGGCTTGCTTCGGCGCTCGTCGTACTTTGGGTGTTTCACGGGTTGATTGTCGGTTGGCTACCGGTTCTTGGTACAACTGGAACAATGAGGCAGAATTCTGACTTATATGCCGGGTTATCGTTCGGCCTGTCGGTCCCAATTGGCTGAAAGGCTTACCAACGCCCAAGTAACGCGCTAACCGGAAGTTATTCCGAGCTAGAAGTCCGGTTCTGGGAAGTTGCGGCGGGCTAGCTCCTGGTTAGTCGGCAAACCGGACATCTTCGTTCCAGTACCCACTTGTACGGTTTCCGCGTTTATAAAAGGATTTAATCAGGACCTAATGCCCTCGCAGTTTTCTCGAATATACTCTCTAATCGGAACATGAGAGTGAATGATGAAAGCCAGGATGCTTGGTTGTGTTCTATTTGCTCTTGCGCTGGCTGGATGCGGCCACTCACGCGAAATAGACATAACGGCGGCTCGCAAACTGAGTGACGCATTCATGGCGGATTGGATAGCCCATCGTTCGGACTCCGCCCTCGACAAGATGGAACCTGCGTTCATTGGAATGATTAATCGTTCCGAGTTCGCACCACAGTTGGAAAAACTATCTAATTACTGTGGCTGGCCGTTAGACAGCGAAATAAAGGACATCCAGAGTGGATTCAAAATCTACATGGATGGGCACAAGAATCCCACACGCAAGTTCATCTATGCCGCAACAACCACTCAGTTTCCCAAAGGCCAATGCTATTTCTCGGTGGAGATAGTGCCCAGCGGAGACACTTTGAAAGTGACATCGTTCGGCCCACTAAAAGTCACTTCGGGAAATCCATATCCGTAATTCGCGGTGCTTTCGTCCTAGGACCCACTTTGCCGGCCGCGTTTATCGGGCACTGGGTTCATTCACCCAGTCGTGAATCTCGTTCCCAATGAGAACCAACGCTCCTCTCAGAAGCTTTTTACTCCTACCTGCGAGAACAAAAACTGCAGCACATACGTGTCTTCTTCGATGATCTTGGTTACCGGGGGAAACTGGATTTCTTTCAAAGCAGCCGACCGCCTTGTTGGCGATAAATCGCTTTACCAACAGCAATAGGCCCCAGCAGCCGCAGGCTAACTCCTGGTTAGTTCGTTCCAGTACGCACATGGACGATTCTGGCCTTTATTGGGACTTGGGAATGCAATCTTCGTCCCTTTGCGCACGGATGGAGGTTATGATGTGTTAATTCAGGAGGGAACACATGCGGCGGTTTGGAATATTGATGTTCTTCTTATCAAGTTTTTGTTGCGCACAAGAGCCGGGCAATTTTCAGCCCTCTGCGACCAACGTGTGGGGAGCGGAATATCCCCGCGTGGATAGTGCTGGGAGGGTGGAACTTCGTGTGAAGGCTCCCGACGCTACCAAGGTGAAGTTGAATTTTTGGAGTGGGCCCAAAATAGATATGGTGAAACAGCCGGACGGATTCTGGACCGTCACTACGCCTCCCCTTGTTCCCGGTTTTCACTATTACACGCTGATCATCGACGGTGTGGAAGTCAGCGACCTCAACACTCATGCGTACTTTGGTGGCGGTAAGCCCGTAAGCGCGGTTGAGGTTCCTGAGCCGGGCTCCACCTATTATTCAATTCAAGGTGTGCCACACGGACAGGTGCATGAGGTCTGGTACAACTCGAAGGTGACGGGAACGTGGCGGCACGCACTGGTCTATCTGCCACCGAATTACGATACGCAAACCAAGGTCCGCTATCCGGTACTCTATTTACAGCACGGCGGTGGCGAAGATGAGACCGGATGGATTCGGCAAGGTAACGCCAACTTCATCCTCGACAATCTGATCGCGGCCGGGAGCTGCAAGCCGATGATTATGGTCATGGCGTATGGGTACGCGCGGCGCGCTGGCCAGGCTCCGCCCGATCTGACCGGAAAGCCCTTTGGTTCTCCCGAAATGATGAAGGCGATGCAGGACATGGCAGCAGCGTTTGAAGATGACGTGACACAGGTTCTGATTCCTTACATTGATTCGACCTTCAGGACGCTCTCGGATCGCGATCATCGCGCGATGGCCGGCCTTTCCATGGGAGGCATGCAGACATTCCAGGTTACGCTGGATCATCTCGATCTGTTTTCCTACATCGGCGGCTTCAGCGGAGCGGGCGGGATGCTCGTCCTTGGCGATCGCAAACTGGATCCCAAGACCGATTACAACGGAGTATTCGCTGATCCGGTTGCGTTCGCCAAGAAAGTGCACTTGCTCTGGCTCGGTGTCGGGACACAGGAGCCTGAGAGAATGCGTGCGGGACTCCAGAGACTGCATACCTCACTCCAGGAAGCCAACATTCAGCACGTCTTCTACGAGTCGCCGGGCACAGACCACGAGTGGCAGACCTGGCGTCGCGATCTCAAGGATTTTGCGCCAAGGCTTTTTTGAGGAAGCTGTGCAAGGAAGTAGCGGCACAAAGGACGTTCAGTCGCGCACTCGCAAACTGGCCACAAGCGGCGACGCGGGAAGCTTCAGGCAGATCTTTGCCGAGTGGTCGGCTACTCCGAACTTATCGTCGGACACGCCTAAGTCGGCAACCGGAAAGGTGGAGGCTAGTACCCACTTCGACGGTTAGCGCCCTACCTCAATTTCATCCCGCATGGCTATCCCAGAAGTTGCGCCTATAGAATTGAGGGTTGGCTAACTCTTTTGTTATGCGAGGGAAACGGCGCGCCAGGAAAAGGGGATATTACATTGCATTAAGTGAAACAATATTGCGTCCATGTACATGTAGAGCCTAGCTAACTCCTTGATTAGAAGCATGTTAACTCCAAGGTGGGCCTGAAGGCAGGTGTTCTGAGAACAGGTAGTTCTGTCCAATTCTGCATGAAATCATCGGTGAATCCGCTCCTCGCTTCTCATTTTCCTCAGAATCTTCTGGAATGGTCATGCGTGTGGAATCGACCCCTTATGCGTCCACTTGAGTGGCGGGTAGCCTTGTTATCTCCGAACTCCTCCACCAGCGAACCGGCGGAGTAACATGGCGGCGCTAAGGGCCAGCAACATCAGCCCCGCCGCGCAACTTGGGTATTCAACCGCAAAAACCAGTGGCGTCAGTAACCATCGCGTCGCGGCCCGCAAAGTTTCAGAGCGGCCAATCACTGCTGCGAAAGCCGGCGAATGCCGGTAATAGAAATGGACAAAGTGGCGTCCCGCGACGCTCGAGAGAAGATGTTGGTCACGAAATTCACGCAGTATACGGACATGCGGGTCGAGATAGGAACCATACGCAGCTGTGGCTATGAAACATCCGCTTCCACCAGAGCCTCCGCCCGAAGTGGACTGAACGTATGAAGTTAGAGTGACCTGCGAAACATTGTCTGCCACATTGGGGTCGCTGACAGAACTTACCACATCCGCCACGAACGTCACGGATCCTCCCAAAGTGACGTCAGATGCTTGCGGCACGGTACCCGCGACGGTTGCGGTGGCACTTTGGCCGGAGTTCAGCGTACCCAGATTGCACGAGACGTATGCTCCGCCCGAACACGAACCGTTCCCTGTGCTTGCCGAAGTGAAACTCAAAACCGATGGAAGGAATTGCGTCAATATCACATTCGCGGCCGCCGCAGGCCCATGATTCGCCACCGTCAGCGTGAAATTGACCGTATCACCGTTGCTAAACGTGCTTCGGTCGGCGGTCAAGGCGATTGACAAATCCGCCGTCGCATCCACCGATGGCGGCACAGTCTCCTCAATACGCGTTAGAAATCCGTCCGTATTGCCTCCCTTAAAGGTCGACTGTAGCGCATTCAATGTCGGGAAATTATGAGAGAAGGTCGATCCGGCTAACCACAAATTCCCGCCAGCATCGTGGGCAATTGCACCTCCGAAGTCCGCATCGCTTCCTCCGAGATAACTGGAGTACACCAGGGTTGAGCCCGCTGGGTCCAATTTCGCCACAAATGCATCGGTTGTCCCGAAATAAGGCTGAAACGCACGGGGCACGGGGAAGTTCATTGAACTCGTATTTCCCGTCACATACACGGAACCCGATGAATCCGCTGTGCCCAAGCCGAAATCCGTATCGCTGCCTCCCAAGTATGTCGAATACAACAGCGTAGTTCCCATCGGGTTGAGCTTAACCAGGAAGATGTCGCTCTTTCCTGCAAGGGAAGGCTGCAGCGCTTGTGAAGTGGGGAAATTCGGAGAACTCGTTACACCCTGAACGTAGATGTTTCCCACACCGTCGGACTCAATACTGCTTGCCGCGTCATCGCCTGAGCCGCCAAGGTAAGTAGAAAAGATCAGAGCAGAGCCCAGTGCATTTAATTTGGCCACAAACGCGTCGCCGCCTGACGTGGTACTACCTCCCGCTCCCCCGTATGTAGATTGCACGACTCCCGCCGTCACTGGAAAATTGGAGGAGCTCGTGTTACCTCCAACAACTGCATTACCTGAGGCATCAACCGTTATTGCGGACACGCTGTCTTCGCCCTGACCGCCCAGGTACGTTGCGTACACAAACGAACTTCCCGAAGCATCCAGCTTCGCGATAAACCCGTCGCCGCCAAACCCAGAGACATTTCCCGGGTCGCCGCCATAGCTGCTTTGATATGCTCCCGAGGTTACAGGAAAATCGTGGGACCGCGTCGCCCCTGCTATGTAGGCTTGGCCCAATTCATCGACTGAAATCGAGGTCGCCCCATCATCGCTGCTCCCACCAAGGTATGTTGAATAAATAAGGGTGGCTCCCGCCGGGTCCAGTTTTGTCACAAAAGCATCTCCGAGGATTCCACCACCCCCGAAGTTCCTCTGCACCGCACCGGCCGTGACTGGAAAGTCCCGCGACAACGTCGTTCCCACAACGTACGCGTTACCTCCTGCGTCCACTGCGATGGCGTTAGCATGATCCGAGCTACTTCCCCCAAGATAGGTCAGGTACAAGATCGCGCTACCCGCCGCATTCAGCTTCGCCACAAACACGTGACTTTGGCTTCCAGAAATTGTCCTCTGAAAACTTCCTGGGGTCACCGGCAAATCTGTAGAGCTTGTGGTCCCGACCACAAAGACGTTTCCAGCGGAGTCCACCGCAATTCCGTCGATTTCGTCCTCCCCGCTACCTCCTAAAAAGCTGGAGAACGCGATCAATGGTGAGCTACTCGACTCTTGTGCTGCGAGCTGTGGAAAGGCATGCCCGCCGGGCCCTGTCTTTAGAGTTAGGGAGGCAATTGCAATGATGGATAGATTCGCAAGTATCAGAATACGGAGGAAGGCTCGCATCGGTGGTAGCCCCCTGGACCGCAAACGATTTATAACCGTTTCGTCTTTAGCAAAGTCTGTCAGCAGCTTCCGGACACATCTGTGCTCACAATAACACGGACAGGTGCCGACCGCCGCATGCCGGGGCACACTAACCAAAACGGGCGCGACAACTCACCGGGTGGAGATGTGCGCTTATTACTACCAGCCGCAAAGATCTATCCTCCTGTGTATGGAAGTCGTTCTGTACACTCGCCGCAGGTTTGCCAACCTACCAGTAGAAAGACGCCTACGGCGCCCCACCGCGTCCAACGATTCCGCCCACTGCAGCAGACCATGAACACCATTCCCGACAGAATCACGACCCAGCTCAAGAAATGAATCGCAATTGAAAGCCAAGGCAGTCTGCAGTTCGATGTCTATATGTGGCCCAGCCTCTAACCGTTGTGCGTCCGTTCCGCAAAATGCTCTTTATAGTCGCCTTTCCGGTATCTTGGGTATCGGGACCAACATCTCCGGTTAGTGTTAATCAGGAGTTAGCCTTCTTGTTGCTATGGTTTCGGCCACCTATATTCTCCGCCGATTGCTATAGTCTGTGGCTTCTGAATGGAGTACCTTGAACACAAACGAAGGTATCGCGAAGGACAGAGGTGAAGACAAGTCATCTATGGCAACATCATGCAGGAATCCTGGCCGTAAATCTCCTTCCTTCGGTTGGGCGCCCTTGGTCGTTCTAGCCGCGGCGATCATGCTCGCAGCGTCAGCACAAACAACTCCAGGACAAGTCGCCGGTGAGGAATCGCCCCAACTTGTCGTGCAGAGTGGCTTTGTTGGGGAAGTTGACACCATGGCTTTTTCTCCCGATGGCCGGTGGCTTGCCTCCGGCGGAGTGGATCGTCTCATTTGTGTCTGGGACGCTGCGACAGGCCATCTGGTGCGCAAACTAGAGGGGCACACTGGTGCAGTTCAAACCCTGGCGTTCAGTCCCGACGGAGCACTCCTGGCTTCGGGAAGCGATGATGAATCAACGATCCTTTGGGATGTCGCTACCGGGAAGATGCGACGCCGGTTTCTCGCTCCTCCCGGAGCAGTTTATCAAGTGGCCTTCAGTCCTGACGGCCGGTCGTTGGCTTCTGGCGGGGGTAATGGTGTTGCTGTATGGGATATTTCCAGCGGCAAGTTGCTGCAGGCAATTGGGTACGATGCGCTGAAAGGGCATCTGTTCGGGTTTACTCCAGACGGTGGCTCTCTGATTGTCCAAGGCGATGAGCAGATAAGCACATGGAACCTAAGGCTCGGAAGATATTCATGGCAAGCCCCAATCAAGCAGGGCGGACAACGCCGAGCACGGGCTACCACCGGAGATGGGCGATTGTTAGCTTTGCAGGACGGAGCAAATGCCGACGTCATCGTTTGGGACGTCTGGGCAAACAATGAAATCAGCAGAATCAGCAGCGAACCAATAGGACTTCGAAACCCCGCGGCGTTCACCCCCGATGGGAAGATCCTGGCCTGCCAGAGCGACAAAAAAGATGACGCAGTGCGGCTTTGGGACGTGGCGTCTGGCCGCGAATTGCACGCGCTGGGCAAGGGACTGTCAACGGCCCTTGCATTCTCTCCCGACGGGCAGAAACTCGCGGTGGCCAGGCAGAGCATCGCGATTTGGGATGTGGCAAGCGGTTCGCAAGAACTGGAGGTGAAGCGAAACCTGGAGCCTACCAGGGTTCTGCGCTTCTCCGAAACCAAGGACAGGCCCGGCCTTTTTCTGCTCACAGGCAACTGGAGCGGTTCTTTTCAAGTGTGGGATCTCAAAAGCGGGCGTCCGGTCCGCGTGGCGCATTATGACTCGTCCAAAGGGGCCAATTTCGAGCGCGGTCCCGGTGGAGAAATAAGGGTGGTTTCCTGGCAGGAGGGAAAGGCGCAACTTAGCGACGCGATCACCGGAGGGAAGTTGCCCATGCTCGTTGACCTGCCTTCTTCTCCTGCCGATTGGGAGCTGAACTCCGATGCGAGCCTGGTGGCGATCGCGGAGAAGGTCGAAGGCGAAGAGAAACAGGTATCTATAAAGGTGAAGGAGGTCGCGACGGGTCGCCAGGTCAGCGCGTTCGTCAGCAAAACAGAAGATGTTTTCACAATGACCTTCAGCAATGACAGCCGTTGGTTACTCACCAGAAGTGCCTTCAACAAGAGTGCGAATCTCTGGGACGTGAAAAGTGGGGAAAGCAAGTACCAGTTCAAGGGCGAGGAGTTCGACTTGAGCCCGGATGGGCACCGGTTGGCGTTTGGCGCTCTTTGGGCTTGGGCCGGGATTACGGTTGTCGACCTGGAAACACAAACCAAGCGGAATTTCAGCGGAAATGGCAGCGCAGGCTTCAGCCCCACTGGGCGCTATCTCACTGCAGGGCATGACGGGCCTATCAACGTGTGGGAGATGGAATCGGGACAAAATATCCTCTCGCTGCAGAACCTCATAGGAACAACAGGTGGAAAATTCTTCAGTCCTGATGAGCGCTATTTGGTAGTCGGCACAACCCAGAAAGAGGAGCGAATCTGGGAAGTCAGCACCGGCCGCGAAGTCCTGCCGGACCTCTCACAGTTTATTGTGAAGTGGGCCTCACTGGCATTTTCCAGGGATTCGCACTGGCTGGCGGCGACGGCCTCGGATGGAGGGATCAAGCTCTGGGACGTCGATGCCGAGAAGCTTGTCGCTTCGCTCTACGTGCTGGACGAAGGTAGATCCTGGCTGGTGACCACGCCGGATGGATTCTTCGACGGACCTGACAACGCTGCAAAGAAGCTAATTACCTGGAATGTGGGGAATCAAATCTTCCCCGTCGGCCGTTTTGCCAAACAGCGGTATCGCCCCGGCCTTCTGGCGGACATTTTTGCGAAGCGGGCAGCGAAACAATGAGCCGCGGGTGGCGTTGGGGTCAACAAGATCAGAGATGGGCCATTTCAGCGATGAAGAAAATCAACAATGCGGTTTTCTTGTTTGGCTTAGTGAGCATACTGGCCGCTTGCAATCCTGCAGTGAGCGTCAGACCCCTCTACCAGGACGAAGAGGTCAAGAGCCCCACGAAAGATGCCCGCATCCTGGGTGAGTGGATATCACCCGACCTCGAAAACGTGAAGGAAGTGGAGCCAATTGCCGTGAAGTGGAAGGTGACTGAAAACAGCTCCGGTGGCTACGACGTGGAGATGGTTTCGAATGCCGACCGAGACCCGGCGGAACAAGTTGCGACTCAGTACAATGTTCGGCTCGTGCCAATCGAGGGGAAGCTTTTCTTCGACGGCGAGTTCCAAAAAGGTGGACAGAGCCCTAACGGCATCGATCGCCAGCAACTCCCGCTCGGAATTGTGCCCGCACATATGATCGGGCGAGTTCTGGTCGAGCCGGATTTCCTTGTGGCCGCGCTGCCCGCATCCTCGTGGGTGCGGGACAACACCCCGGAGCCTTTCCGCGAGTTTATGGATATTGGGCACGACACGGAGGTGTCGGTTATCACCGGTACCACCCAGGAATTGCGTCATTTCATGGTGCAACAAGCGGACAACGGAGATTGCTTTGGCTACGTTACGTTCTTGTGCCGTCCCGAGGCGGATTGCGTGGCGGCCAGCTATGAATACATTCTGAAGAAGAATCCAAACGATGAAGATTCTGCTCGCAGCCTGATTTCGCACTATCTTGAGAACGGGAATTATGGACGAGCAGTGGAATTGCTGCGAAAGGATGCCGAAAGTGCCCCACAGGACATTTCGCGAGGCAAAGCCCTGGGCAGCGCGCTGCTCTTGAATCGCGATTATGCTGAAGCACAGCGGGAATTTTCCCGCGCTCAGCAGATGCAGCCGGATGACGCTGAGTTACAGCTAGACATCGGCTGGAACTATTTCCTGGAAAGCAAATACGACAAAGCCGCGGAGGCATTTCAGAAGGCCATGGCTCTGCCAGGAGGGCAGACAGCGAATGCGCCGCTCTTGGCATACGTCTCCCTGAAACGATCGGGAAAGAGCGCGGAGGCGGAAGCGCTGCTCTCAAAAGAGATCGCCGGCTTCACCGGTGATGCCGATGACCAAATGCTGCTCCTCTTCTTCGGAGGGCGCATCACGACTGGTTCCTATCGAATAGCGGAAGAGGCGCAGGACCGCAGCAGGACGGAATTCTTTCTTGGAGAACAGTCACTCGCAGTTGGGAATTTTGATTTGGCCCCGCTGGACCTCTGGCGATGCGTCGAGCGAGCAAAGAAAGACGCACTCTACGGCGCAGCGGCCAGAGTCGAGCTTGAGCGGCTATCCGGCCCGGATCAGCCGAAGTAACTGCAAGCCAGGCAGGACCGGAACTCACTTGAAAACCCCGGTCGGTGCGTAGTCCATCAACTGGGAGAGGAGACTTTGCAGCAGAGAAACTGGGCGAGTCGCGTACCATTACCCACCCACTTGTCCGATTTCGGCAGCGTTAATGAGACACTATGTTTATTTAAAAGGTGGACTCTGAAGGGACCGACCAGCGTGTTCTGCGACGTCGGTTAGATGAGTTTGTGACCCTTATTCTTCGGTCTTTCTGACAGCGCGGACTTATCCACTAGAAATCTGCACAAATCAAGGAAAGCCTTTAGTCCGCGCTTATCGGGGTTGTAGGACGACGCGCACCAGCGTTTGGCGAAGTGGAATTGGCCAAGTGAAACACCCTGAAAAAGCCATTCGTCGCCATCTGCTCCGTTAACGCCATCATCCGTGTCCAGTTGGAAAAAGTTGAGGTTCTGGATTAGCTGCTCCAGTGCCTTTGAATCTTCTGCACTCAACTCGAAATCCTTGGCCTCGACCAATTTGCCATTTTCAAATCCTGGCTGCCCATCAAGTCGGCGAGATGAAAGGCTGTAGCTTCTTCCATGCCTCTGGACTCTCACAAGAATGGCATTCCCCCAAGTCGGGATAATCATCATGCAGTAGGCTTCTGCGTTCACATCATTGGTGAGCTCGGGCAGTTCTGTCACGTTCATTTGTGCCTGAATCTTTTCATACCAAAGGCCCAACTGCGCCTCTACACCAGGGCTGGGATACGTCTGGATGGGATGGTGGGTACCACAGCCAAGCCCCCAGATAAGAGAGCACCCCAGAATCGGTGTTAGAAGAACTGATTTCATGATGCCTGGAGTTGATGATACAACTATCTCGCGCAAATTCCTCCACGGTTCGCTATGAAATCTATCCTCAGTTAGCCAACTCCTTTTATATTTCGTCGGCTGACCGGACGTCTTCCTCCCAGTACGAGCGAACACTGCGGGCTAAGTGAGACCTTTACTGCGTTCATAAACCACTTCCTTTTTGCACGCTCTCTAGCCTCGAATCGCTCCAACAGAATCAACCGACTACGGGCGCACTCCGAGACAGCCTTTTTGAACGTGAGGCCACGGTTCCGAGACTCACGCCCAGGCTCGCCGCAATCTCTCTCAGGGATGCCCCGCCATCGCGCAAGCGGGCAATCTGAGAAGCATCTATCTTCGTTCGCGGCCTGCCAATGCGGACTCCCTTGGCCTTGGCGTTTTTCATGCCTGCTTTGACTCTCTCGCGGATTAGCTCGCGCTCAAATTCGGCCATCGCGCCGATGATGTTGAACATTAGCCTTCCGCTCGCGGTGCTCAGATCCAGGTTATCACTGAGGGAAACGAAAGAGATATTCAGGGATTCAAACTCCGCGAGTGCATTCACCAGATGCCGTAGGGAAAGGCATAGAGACCGCGTTGTGAGCCCCGAAGAGGAAGCGCGCTACTTGGCAGTCACGTCCGAGCCTCTTGCCTCGATTGCTTCGGTTTTATTCGATACCGGCTTGCGTCCAGATGAATGCGCATCGTTGCGGTGGGAGTACATTGCCCTGGCGAACGATAGTAGAGGTTTGCTTCAAGTCGCCAGTGGTAAGACGGCTGCAGCCCGCCGCGTCCTTCCAATGACTCCGCGCGTCCGTTCCGTCCTGTGGAACTTATGGCTAGCAGCAGGCCGCCCACAAAGCGGATTCATCTGGCCAGGAGAGACCCGCACAGGCTACGTCCACGCTGAGACGATTCGCAGGATGCACGTCAAGGCCGTGGAGGAGAGCAAGGTGCGGCCCTTCGTCTTGCACTCTATACGCCACACGTTTCTAACACGACTCGGAACCTCGGGCGTGGACGTGTGGACCTTGGCCCGGATCGCCGGACATTCCTCAATCAAGGTTTCAGCCCGCTATGTTCATCCATCTGAGGACAACATCTCGGACGCAATTTCTAGGCTGGGTGGGCACAAAACTGGGCACAATGAGCCCCAGTACCTTGCCGAAAACAATACAAAGTCAGCCACGGCTTCGGCACTCTGAGGAATATAGGTGAGACAGCTCTCTTGGTAAATTACTGACCATGAATGGATTAAGTGGGGCCCCCGCTTGGGACCGGGAGCCCCGAAGGCGCGTTTCAGATGCCGATGTCGTTTTCACACCGGCGCGTGGGGTCATCCATCCTAGCTTCCCTCTCAGAGGCAGGTGGGAACGATCCGCAAGAACCAGCAAGCAAGCCCCTTCCCCCTCGCTTGCAGTCCTTGCGTCTCGTCTACTGAAACGCACCAACGGCTGGGGATATAGCACGAGGGAAGCCAACCTGATTGGGCCCCTGCGGGCGGCTAAGACATTAAAAACAGATAATTTATGAATTAGACGAACTGGAGATGTGTGAACCAAAAGTGTTCAGGAGATTCAAAACGGAACGAACGCGAACAAGTCCCTCCGTCACGCAAACCTACAGCTTACTGTTCTAGTACTTCCAGAACCTGGGTAACAATTTTTTCGGGAGGCTGGGGCTATCGGTTTTTCAGGTGTTCCAGGCTGAAACTGTGCCTGCATGAGTTCCTTCTCACTCCATCGCCTTCGCCGGCTCGCCACCTGGGTCTTCCTCGAGCTCATCCTGGCGGCTGCGGTAATGGCCTTTTCCGTCTGGGCCGATACTTCCGGGCGCGTCAAGGAAACGAAATCTGCCGGCTGTTATTGCGGCTGTGCGATGTCCAAGACATCGGCAGGCTGCTCGAAGATGTGCGAATTGCCGAAATATGCATCGCGGTGGTGGGCGGTGACTTGCGCGAAGCCCAGGGTGAATCCTCCGGCGGAGACCCCGGGGGCCGGACCGCGCTTGCCGAGACCCGCGCGCGCAGAGCGGGCAGCGAAATAGTTCTTCACGGATTCTGGGATGAAGCCTGCGCCGGATCGCGCAAGAGCTTGGCGAAGATTTCGGGAATCTCGAAGACGGCTTGATTGTTCAGGGCGGCAACGTTGCGGCGAAATTCTGCGAAGGTGGCGGGCTCCAGAAGCTGCTTCACGCCCGGCACGATTTTATCAAAACTGGAAAGAACGATTCCCACGCGTTTTTCACTTACCCACTCGGTGTTGTAGCGCTCCTGAGGCATAGTCCAGGAGTTGCATTCCAGAATGACGGGCAAGCGGCGAACCATGGCCTCGGCAATACTGCCCGGGCCGGGCTTGCCAATCATAAAATCCGCGGCGCGCATCAGGCGAGGCACTTCTTTCGTGAAGCCCAGAACATGCAGCGGCAGATTCCAGGAGCGCGAACGGATTTTTTCGGCGAGCTTGTCGTTGCGGCCGCATATGACGATGAGCTGAACGGGGACACGCGCGGCGTTCAGGCGCTGTACGATTTCGTACATCACTTTGGAACCGAAACCCCCAAAGAGCAGAATGCCCGTCGGCAGATCGGGTTGTAAGCCAAGCTCACGGCGAAGAGCGACAGAGTCCGTGTTATCGGGGAGGTAGAAGTCGGGGCGCAGGATCATCCCGGAAGTGGCGAAGATGTGGGACCCGTGCTTGCCCATTGTCCGCGCCTGCTCCACGGCGCGCTCCGTACCGCAAATGACGTATTGCTGCTCCATCGGCTCAATCCAGAAACGCGGCGGAAAATCGGCCAGGTCCGTAATCAGGGTTACGAAGGGGCGCTCGGGATACACGGAGGACCAGGCTTCCGCGATCTGTCGATTGAAGTGGGGAATAACCGAAACCAGCAGGTCAGCGGGGTGCACACGAAAGTACCTTGATAGCAGACGCACCATCGGCCGGTGAAAGAGCCGGATGGTGGTCTGGAGAACACGCAAGAGCTGCGTGGTGCCCAGCGTCCAGCCATTGCGTAGGAGGATGTTGTACTGCTCCTGGATGCGGATGCCGGTGAGCTTGCGGAGAACGTCCAACTGTTCGGCGAGATCCTGGAACTGAATCAATTCAATCTGCCAGGGGCGCTGCTGCTGCGCGGTAACCGTTTGCAGGGCGACAGCAGCATTACGGTGGCCACCCCCGCTATCATGAAAGAGGACGTGGATTCTTTTCATCGGGGTCATTGTTGCATGGTCAGGGTAGGCCCGCACAAGAGCAGTCTCCATGCCATGTGGAAAACTCAAAAACCCGTTTGTGTTCAATAAGTTCCGTACAATCTTTCACGGTCAATTCGCGCCGTCTTCATGCGCTGTTCATATCCCATCTCTACCCTTGAAACATGCGATGCGACCTGCATGTGCATTCGACTGGATCGGGGAAGTGCACCACCCCCGGCTTGAGCCGGATCAGCAAGGAGTCCTATAACGACCCCGCCGAAGTCTATGCCCGGTGCAAGCGGCTGGGCATGTCCATTGTCACGATCACGGACCATGACTCGATCGAAGCTGCGGAAGTGCTCCGGAAGCACCCGGATTTCTTTGTCAGCGAAGAGGTTACGGTGCGCATGCCCACTGGCACGGAGATGCACCTGGGCGCTTACGGACTTACGGAGAGGCACCATGCGGAAATTCAGCGGCGACGCAGCGATTTTGTAGCCCTGCTGATGTACCTGACAGAGCATAAGATTTTCTTCAGCGTGAATCACGTCTTTTCCGGGCTGACCGGGCGGCGCGAAGCCGAAGATTTCGCGTGGTTTGCGTCCTACGTGCCGGCGTTTGAGGTGCGGAACGGACAGATGTGGGGCGAAGCAAATCGCAGCGCGGAACGCATGGCAGAGCGGTTCGGCAAGGCAGGCATCGCCGGGAGCGATTCGCACACGTTGTCTGGAATCGCCCAGACATTCACAGAAGTGCCGGGAGCGCGCACGGTGGAGGAGTTCCTGACGGGGTTGCGCGCGGGGCGCGGGGCGATCCACGGCGAGAATGGCAACTATTTTAAGCTGACGGCGGACATTTTCCGGTTTGCCGGAAACCTACTCAAGGACAAGCCTTGGGCCGCAGTGATGTTGCCGCTGACGGTCTTCGTGCCGGCGATTACCGCGGGGCACTGGCTGAATGAGATCCGCTTCTGCAAACAGTGGACGCAGCGCCTTGAAAGGGAAGCGAAGGAGCCCAGAATGTTGTGGGAACTGGATCCCCAATTGAAAACCAGTTGGGCAAACTGAGGTAAAGCCATGGCCACGGCCAAAGACGTCTGGGGATACATCGAAAATCGCGATCACCGCGTGATGCGCCGGATGAACCGCTGGAGAGCACCGCGGTGGTTCCGTTTCTGGATGCTAGCCGCAACGCGGATGGGTGATGGGTGGGTGTGGTACAGCCTGGCCACGATTTTGCTGCTAGCCGGCGGGCCGCACCGCTATGTTGCGGTGGGAGCGGCGGGCTGCGCCGCAATCGGAGGTGTGTTTGTTTTTAAGGCGCTGAAAAAACTCAGCCGGCGCATGCGCCCTTGCCAGATCGAACCGCATTGCTGGTCGAAGGTGTTGCCGCCCGATCAGTTTTCGTTCCCGTCGGGCCACACCATGACGGCGTTTGCCATCGCCTTGGTGGTGAGTTACTTCTACCCTTCGCTGGAAGGGCCGCTGTATTTCCTCGCCATCAGCATCGCCTTTTCCCGCGTGGTTTTGGGGATGCACTTCCTGAGCGACGTCCTGGCCGGTGCGGTTCTTGGCTCGGCCCTCGGCGTCGCGTCCATCGTCACTTTCGCTTCGTACGGCCTTGCATGACTAGCCCAAGGGGCCCCGCTTGGGATGTTCCGAGAGGGCTTTGCGGAAAGTCGCCAGGTTGTTTTCGTCTATCACCGCAGTGCCGGTATCAACGAATGTCGGTAGGGGAGCCGCCGGCGCGGTGGCCCAGTCTTTGAATTCGTGCACCGCATTGTGGTGCAAATCGTCCAGGAACCTTACTCCGTAGAAGGCCATGACATAGGGCTTCTGCACCACGGTTGCCGTGATCCATTTGCGCTCGATTCCCTCTAGCGTCTGGGGATCCTTGTCAAACGCCAGAATTTTGATTTTGCCGGTGAGGTCCATGCGATGCAGTTCATCCGCAGCGCCCTCGCCTCCGGAGGCTTCCAGGCAAATGATGCCGTCGATTTTTTCCTTCTTTTGCAGCAGCGCGGCAATGCCGTCATAAGCCGCCCGCGGATCACCTTTGTCATCAATGGTCTGAATGATCTTGACGCCAGTATACTTCTTCAGCGCTTCGTTCACGCCCCGCATGCGCTCCTCGCTATTCAGCTGCCCGGCGATCGTGATGACGACCACGCGACCCTGCCCGCCCAGCAAGTCCGCCATGCGTTTTCCACTCTCTTGCCCGGCCCGGAAGTTGTCCGTGCCGATAAAGAGTACGCGAGTCGACTCTGGCGCGTCCGCATCAATGCAGATAACGGGAATGCCCGACAGGATGGCGTGATCGATCGGTTCCTTGAACAATTTCGGATCGGTAACGGAAACGAGGATGCCTGAGGGATGCTGCGCCACCGCTTGCTGAAACGCAGCGAGCTCCTCACTAGGAGAGAATGTCGTGGGCCCGACGACTTCCACCTTCACCCCGGCAGTTTTCCCGACGTCCGTCAGTCCGGCCGCGGCTTCCTGCCAGTAGGGCAACTCGATGTTGGCGGCTACGAGGACATACCGCTCGTCCGGTTGGTGATATGCAGGTGGCTGACACGCCCCGGCGAACATCGCCAGCGCCGCAACGCTCAATCCTGAAAAAATTCGTTTGGCTTTCATGTACGGTCTCCTTTTCCATTGTTCCCCGCTGAGGCACTCCCCAAGGGATGAGACCAGAACGGTTTCGATAGCAGCCTAGCACAAGCGCGGCGGGAGGGCGATGTGATGGCCGCCGCATACTATGGGTTATTCTTCGTTGCCTGCCTCGGTCTTCTTCCTCGCATGGTTTAGGGAGAAAGCGGCGAGGCCCACGGGAGGAAAAAGCAGGCGAACGGACATCCACAGGCACAACAACCGCCCGTCGAAAACACGCAGCTAAAGCTACATTTTGGAGATCAGGCTTTTTGCGCTTGCCGCCGCAAGAATGTGGGAACGTCAAGATCGTCCTTGGGGATGTCCGGCGCGGCCTCGCGCACATTCTGCGCCACCTGATGCACCACGTTCGGCGGCGTGACCGGCAACTCCGCTTGCGCGGGCACATCGCGCCCTGCCTTCCACGTCCTCGGCAGGAACGCCGGTTTCTGCTGCAATC
>CAWADS010000057.1:0-124731 GCA_963780785.1 Candidatus Acidiferrales bacterium | reverse complement strand
CTATGTTATGTATACCTTCGTTCAGGTTTACCACATACCTCATCTCATTTGGGAGCATACAATGATGTCCCGAACTGCATCCTCCGGCATTGATCAACTGAAGCCTTCAATTCAGCCTGCACGTTCGGCAGATTACTGGCGTAATCAGCAGCAATTGGTTCAAAGTCCACACCGGATTCAGTAGCCCCCAAGACCTCGTCACTAACACCAAAGACTCCACTCGAAAAGCTGAACTTCTCGGTAAGGAGCTGGAATACGCGTTGATCCGCCTCGTTCTCTCGGTTTAGGAAATTGACGACCACGACGTCGTGCTTTCTGGCCGTAACGGTGGCAACGGCCGATACGCTGCTCAATGCGCTGGGGGTTCCACGGCAGATCGTAGTTCACGATGAGGGAGCAGAACTGAAGGTTGATGCCTTCCGCGCCGCCTCCGTGGCGATCATGATCTGCGCGGTATCGCGAAAATGATCCACAAGCGACGCGCGCAGATCGGCGGTTCTTGAACCCGAGACAGATCGGTGCCAGCATGCTTCTTGAACCACTCGCCATAAATCTGTTTGGCCTGGGGGTGCCTGTATTCCTGCCCATTAAAAAGGACGAACTTATCGGCATATTCTGTGTTGGACAGGAGGCATCAGGTATTCCTGGGTGCGACAGGATTCAGTGAATATCACAGCCTTCTTGCTGGCGCCAAGCGACACGGCCTTGTCGAATCCAGCTTTCAATGCCTTTATGAGGGCCTTCCCTTTCGCGTTCTGCACGATGGATTCGGCCAGGACGCAGAACTCCTTGAGATCTTTGATCTCCTGTGCAACGGCTTCCGCATCTTCCTTGGTGATCTGTTCCTCAACCGGTCCGTCGGAATCCTCATCATTCCATTCATCACGAATTTCGTCCAAGCCTTCAAAGTCCAAGGATAGCTCCGCTCCGGCAGCCACGAGCTTAGCATTCTTCAGGCGACTCTCGAGTCGTCGGATGAGGGTGTTCAGGGCGCCGGCAATGGCAAAGGTGGATGATGCCAGCAGTTTGCGGAGAACCAGCGTCATGAGAGAACGCTGACTGGCTGGAAGAGCTTGAAGATTCGGTCGGCGCAAGTAGTCGACCAAATCGTCGAGCCTTTCCTCTTCCTTCGTGGGTACAAATTCGTCGCGGGTTATGGGTATCCGGTTGGTGTACTTGACGTACTCGAGCACCTGCCGGCGAGAAGGGCGGGTTCTCTTACAGATCGGTGCAAGACGGGCTTTCAGTTCGGCAAATGTGTTCGACGTCGTGATGCGGGCGTACCAATTTTGAAACTCTTGAGATCGCCAAATGTGTATTCATCAACGAAACTGACCAGACCATAGAGTTCCAACAGCGAATTCTGGAGAGGCGTGGCGGTCAACAGCAACTTCGGGTAGCGCCAAGAGCGCATCCTTCAGCGTTCGCGCTATCTTGTTTTCCGGTTTGTATACGTTGCGAGCGATGGGCTTCATCGAATATGACCAGATCCCATTGAATTCTGCCGGCGTACCCCGCCTTGTTACGAGCGAAGTGATACGAACAAATGACGATCCTGTCCTGCTGGAAGGGATTGGCTCACCTACTTTGACGTACTGGTTGAAAGGTTTGGCTCCAGGATTTCCGAAGGAAGAAGAACTTCTCGGTAAGTTCCTGACTCCATTGCTTGCGCAGGCTCGACGGCACAATTATGTATTCGGCTGTTTCTGCTCGGCCCACATCTGAGAAAGCACGATGCCAGCCTCGATGGTCTTCCCCAGCACCCACTTCATCGGCGAGAATTGCGCCGGTTGAAAAAGGGGACTTGAAGGCGAAAAGGTCCAAAAGCGATCGCATTCTTGTGACAGGAGCTGGTGGATTTATCGGGCACCACCTGGTCAAGCGGTTAAGGGCGGAAGGCTATTGGGTGCGGGGCGCCGACCTCAAAGCCCCCGAGTACGAGGTGACAGATGCCAACGAATTTGAAATCTTGGATCTGCGCCAGTTTGAAAATTGCCTGCTGTCGGTGCGGGGTGGGATCGATCAGGTGTACAATCTCGCAGCCGACATGGGTGGAATCGGATTCATCACTGCAAATCATGCCGAGGTCGCTCGCAACAACATCCTGATCAATGCCCACATGCTGGAAGCGGCCCGAGTGCAAGGCGTAAAGCGATTTCTATTTTCGTCCTCGGCTTGTGTCTACGCGCAATCGAAGCAGCGGGAAGCCAGCGTAACGCCGCTTCGAGAGGAAGATGCGTATCCTGCCGATCCGGAGCCCGGCTATGGGTGGGAGAAGCTGTATACCGAACAGTTGTGCACGTATTACCTGCAAGATTATCGTTTCCCTACCCGCATCGTGCGTTTTCACAACGTCTATGGCCCCTTGGGAACCTACGAGGGTGGAAGGGAAAAGGCACCAGCAGCCATCTGCCGCAAAGTATTTCTGGCACGCAATCACAGCGTCATTGAGATCTGGGGCGATGGCGAGCAAACGCGATCTTTTATGTATGTCGACGATTGCGTGGAAGGCCTTATCCGTTTAATGGCATCAGAGTACTCGGAACCGCTCAACTTGGGCACGGAGCGTCTGATCAGCATCAATGGATTAGTCGATCTTGTGTGCAAGATTGCTGGCAAGGAACTTACGAAAAAATACGCTCTAAGCAAACCGCAGGGTGTTCGCGGCAGGAACAGTGACAATCGCAGGCTTCGCGAGGTGCTGAAGTGGGAGCCTACCATCTCATTGGAGACGGGCTTGGCAAAGACCTACACCTGGATCGAAGGCGAGCTTACCAAGACAGGGCGCACTAAAGAACTAGTTGTCGCGCAAGCTTAGCTGTGACGGGGTTCGCGGCTTTAAGAACTCAATCAAACAGAGAAGGCCAATGCGCGTTCTTGTTCTTGGCACCAACTATGCACCGGAAGAGACGGCAGTGGCGCCGTTTACTACTGGACTGTGTGAATACTTAGCGAAGGTGGGCCACGATGTTGTAGTCATTACCACCTTCCCGTACTACCCTGAATGGCGGGTGCGTGAAGCTTATCGTGGGCTTCTATACAAAAAGGACTGCATAAACGGAGTAAGACTTCACCGAATCTGGCACTTTGTGCCCCACCGTGCGAGCAATTTGATTCAGCGCCTCGGACACGACCTCTCCTTTACTCTTGGCGCTCTTCTTGCGGGATTATTCGTAGGGAGCTTCGATGTACTCTACTGCGTCTGTCCGCCCCCGACACTGGCGCTTACGGCCTATGTCTTGGCAAAAATCCGTCAGAGACCGTACGTTATTAAACTCACGGATCTCGCCTCCGACGCGGCCTTGGCCACAGGCATTTTGAAGGATGGGCCGGCGGTTCATGCAGCCCGCGCCATCGAAGGATTCGTTTACAGGAATGCGCACAAAGTCGTGTGCCTCTGCCAGCCGTTTATTGAACGACTGACCGAACGCGGCATTAAGCGAGAGAAGCTCCAGCTAATCCCAGACTGGGGAGATACCCAGACCGTCTATCCGATGGCAGAGGCATCCGCATTCCGGAATGTGAATGGGATTTCCATGGACAGCTTCCTTGTGATGCATACAGGCAACATGGGTAAAAAGCAGGACCTTATGAATGTGGTCCGAGCTGCGGAGTTGTCCCAAGACATGCCAGATGTTGTATGGCTGCTTGTGGGCCACGGCGAAGAGCGGGCTGCCATAGAGAAAGAGATCAAGCGGAGGATGTTGAAGAATATCAAGATGCTTCCTTTGCAGCCGGTTGAAAAGCTGGCAGAGATGTATTCGGCAGCAGACGTACTGCTTCTCAATCAAAGGATCGCCATAGAAGATTCCGTCATTCCTTCGAAGCTGCTGACCTATATGGCCGCGGGCCGAGCGGTGCTAGCGGCAGTCAGCGACAAAAGTGAAGCGGCACGGCAAATTCGAAACGCACAGTGCGGTCTCCAAGTTCCTGCTGAAAATCCCAGGGCCCTACTCCAAGCGGTTTCTCAGTTAAGAACAGATCCCATGCTGCTGCAAATGCTTGGTGCGAATGGGAACGGTTACGTGTTGGGAAACTTTGCCAAGGAGAAGGTTTTGCGGGAGTATCACGTGCTTTTCAATGGCTACGCCCACGAAACAGAGACTGGCAACGGCCAAACTTCAAAGAACGCTGTCGAGACGAGCTAGATGTGCTGTTTGTCTAAGAGAGGAAGAAAGGGCCGCTTCCTCTAAGACCGCAGGGCATCGTCGTGCATAGCATGCACGGTGAACCTATCCTTGGCCACCCCGTAAGCAATGACTGGCCATTCGATGATGTTTTGGCATGGCAATTGAAGGACTTGATGTAGAAGGACGATTTGCCCATTTGCATCAGCGCCGGCGGAAGCTCCCCGAACGCATTGCACGTGCTCAGAGGGGTCAAGAAGATTGGCGCGCGGACAGCAGCGCTCCTAGGCAAGGGAAGAGGCTGCACTGCGACGATAGTGGAAGTCGTGCTGGTTCCATCTTGCGGTGATTACCTAAAAGGAGGAAGGCGAGTATGAAGGTATTTGTGGATTCTGCGGACCAGACACAGATTGCGCAGTGGCTTGAACAAGGAGTCGTCGACGGAGTCACCACCAACCCCAGCATCATGTTCAAGGACGGAGTGACTGACATCGAGGAGGGAGCGCGAAGCCTCTCGGCCATGCTCGGCGATCTCCCCCTCAGCGTCGAGGTCACGACGAACGATCGCGCCGGGATGCTTGAGGAGGCGCGGCAGTTCGCCACGTGGGCGTGCAATATCGTCGTAAAGATTCCAGTTGTCAATGAGTATGGTGAATCCTGTCTGGGCGTCATCCACCGTCTGTCGCAGGAAGGCATTGCCATCAATACGACTGCTATCCTATCGTTCAACCAGGCGATGCTCGCTGCCAAGGCCGGTGCAACCTACGTCAGCATCTTTGCCGGTCGCGTCGCCGATGAGGGCAATGACCCAGCCGTAGTGATTCACAACGTTCGGCGCTGGCTCGACGATTGGGGGCTTTCAACGCGCATCATTGTCGGCAGCATCCGCACCGTCATGGACATCCAGAATGCCGCGCTGGCTGGCGCGCACATCATTACCATTCCCCCACAATTCCTGCCCAAAATGATTGATCATCGCTATACGCGCGAAACCGTCCGCCAGTTTGTCCAGGACGCCCAAAAGACAATCACGGAAATGAAACAGACCAAAGTCAGCGTAGCCGCTGCCGGTGCTGAGCAATAAACACCTGGGAGCATCATCGGTCTAACCGCTCATGTCCACTCATGAATCCGTAGCCCCTCGCGAAGCCGAATTGCTGAGGCATACGCCGAGATCCGCCGAGGCGGAGCCAGCATACGCCCGGTTGCTGGCCTCGCCTCTGCTAAACAAATTGGTATATCTGGCTGGGGACCTGCTCGCCGTTACCTTGGCGCACATGCTGGGCGTCCGACTCATCGGCCATTTTCTGCATGTGCCCCTAAACGCAATGAACCCTTTCGAGTACCGCCGTTTCTACATTCCCTTCTTCGTCGTGGTTTTGTATCTCTTCGAGGGCTACAAGAGTCCCGAGTTGCGCCGACCCGAGCAGGAACTGGAAAAGAGCTGCAAGGCGCTTGCAGTGAGTTTCCTCGGTCTGGTTTTGTTCAATTTTGTGGTCCTACGATCGGAAAGCTTTTCGAGGTATTTGTTGTTTGCCTGGTTTGTGCTGGCCTGTTTCTTGTTGGTGAGCCTGCGCTTCACACTCAGAGCCGTCTACGAAAAGCTCTGGCGAGCAGGATTTTGCCAGCGACGCGCACTCCTCATCGGCGCTCCCGCTGGCCTCGAAGGGTATCAGCGCTCGCTGTCGATCCAGCGGCATCGCGCCTACGATGTCCTGGGGTACATTTCCGATTCCGAAGACACGGAGACGTTACCGGCAGGAAGGCATCCTCATCCGTGGCTCTTTTCTTTGAAGGATGTGGAGAGGTCTATGGCCAATGCCGGCGCACAGTTACTGATCGTCGTGCCTGACGGCATCCCGGGTGGCGAAACGTCGTTGAAAGAACTTGTGGATCGGTGCAAGCAATTGCGGGTGGACGTTGAACTGTATTCCGAGGTTTTGGCCACAGCCAATCTAAACTACGAACACGACGATTTTTCCGGATGCTTCCGTTTTTACGCAACTCCAGAATGGTCCCTCATAGTGCAGCGCGCCGTAAAGCGCGGCCTGGACTTCGCCATCGGCCTAGTTGGCAGCGCGGTGACGCTGCTGCTAACGCCTTTCATGTATGTGTTGGTCAATCTGGAAGATCGAGGCCCTGTTTTTTACAGGCGGGAATTTGTAGGTTGCGATGGCCAGATCCACTATTACCTGAAGTTCCGGACCATGTTGAAGGATGCGGATGAGATACTGCGCCGCGATTCCAAAATGAAAGCAGAATTCATCCACCAATACAAACTGAAGTGTGATCCCCGAATGCTGCGAGTGGGGCGCTTCATGAGACGATACAGCTTGGATGAATTCCCGCAGTTTTTCAGCCTGCTCTCCGGAAAGCTGGCTTTTGTCGGCCCCAGGGTAATTTCCGAAGAAGAGAAGCAGCGCTATGGAGCATTGTTGCCGAAACTGCTTTCGTGCAGACCAGGCATGAGCGGTTTTTGGCAGGTCATGGGACGGCAGACAACCAGCTATCAGGAGCGCGTCGAGATGGACATGTTCTATGTCGACCGTTGGTCTATCTGGCTCGATCTGGTAATCATTGCCAAGACGTTCTGGATGGTACTGAAGGCGGAAGGCGCCTACTAAAAAAGGAAAGCGTGGATCATGAAGATTCTTGTGACTGGGGCCGCGGGTTTCATCGCATCCCACGTGGCCGACGCATATGTGGATGCGGGCCATGAAGTGGTAATTGTCGACGATCTCTCTCGCGGTTCGCTAAAGAACGTCAATCCTAAGGCCCGTTTTTATCAGTGCGATATCCGGGATCAGGGAGCCATCGAGAAAATCTTTCAGTCGGAGAAGCCCGCGATTGTTAACCATCATGCCGCGCAAATGGACGTCCGGCGCGGTGTCCGAGAACCTCTTTTTGACGCCGATGTCAACATCCTCGGGTCGATAAATTTGCTCGGGGCGGCGATTACCCACAAGGTTAAAAGATTCATCTATATCGCCTCCGCCGGGGCCGGCTATGGAGAGCCCCAGGTGAACCTTGTTGGTGAAGAGTATCCTATCAATCCGATCACACCCTATGGCATAAGCAAGCATACGGTCGAGCACTATCTGTTCACCTTTAGTTTTCTCTACGGCTTGGAGTACGCCGTTTTGCGGTACGGAAACGTGTACGGACCGCGGCAGAACTCACAGGGCGAAGCCGGGGTGTTCGCCATCTTTTCGGAACAGATGCTTGCCGGCGTGCAACCAATCATTTATGGAGACGGCAATAAAGTCCGGGACTATGTCTATATCACCGACGTGGTTGCCGCCAACATCGCCGCACTTGAACGGGGCACGAATGAAATGTTCAATATCGGTACCGGGGTGGAGACAAAAGACCTCGAAGTATTTCAGACCGTCCGCAGCTTCCTTGGCAAGGAAGTGGAACCGAAGTATGCTCCACGACGTCCCGGCGAAATAGACAGGATTTGTCTCGACATATCCAAGGCTAGGCGCCTGCTCGGATGGGTTCCCCGGATTTCCCTTACAGAGGGAGCGCGCGCTACTGTAACGTACTTCAAGAACAGGGCACAAGAGTCCGCAGCGGCCTCTACTGCCGCCTAGTCTTGCTCAGTTCAGCCGAGCAATCTTGATTCTCCTGGGCGAAAAATCTTTCCAAACGCGAACGTGGAATTCACGAACAAAGTATGTTTGATCGCTGGCGCCTCCGGAGCCATCGGGAGCGCCGTCGCAAAGGCTTTTTACGACGAGGGCGCGCGCGTTGCGCTCACGCACCATGCAAAGAGGTTTAGCTCTATCTCCCTTGGGTTCCCGGCGAAGGATCCGCGCATCGCAATGTTCCGGTTGGACGCCCGGAAATGGAAGGATGTTCAAACCGTAGTCGCGAAAGCAGGAAATAAGTTCGGGCCAATCGACATTTTGGTGAATTGCGTCGGGGTCTTGGGTCCGGTCGGGCCCACACAGGAAGTCTCAGTTGAACATTGGATACAGACCATCCAGATTAATCTTTTAGGCGGCTTCCTTCTTGCCCGGGCTGTACTGCCCTCTATGCTGGCAAGCGGTGCGGGCAAGATCATCCTATTCTCCGGGGGAGGCGCGGCCTATGGGCGCCCCTTTTTCACCGCCTACAGCGCCTCGAAGGCCGCCCTGGTGCGCTTTACTGAGAGTCTCGCTGCTGAAGTGGCCGACAAAAATATCCAGGTCAACGCCATTGCTCCAGGCCCTGTGAAGAGCCGAATGTGGGACGAACTGCTTGCCATCGGCTCGGGGGGTGGCCCTCAGGCCCTTGCGGAACTCCAAAAGATGGAGGAAACCGGCGGCGTTCCAGCGGAACGCGCCGCTGCATTGGCCGTGTTCTTAGCCTCGAGCCGCTCCAATGGTTTGACGGGACGCCTAATCAGCGCGGTGTACGACAAGTGGTATACGCTGGGTCCGAACATTTCAA
Source organism: Candidatus Acidiferrales bacterium (assembly GCA_963780785.1). Taxonomy (GTDB): domain Bacteria; phylum Acidobacteriota; class Terriglobia; order Acidiferrales; family UBA7541; genus Acidiferrum. The sequence continues at coordinate 116,167 of CAWADS010000057.1, read as the reverse complement.
ATAAGCTGTCCAGGGATGCCGGCACACTTCGCCGCGTCCCACTGGAGTAACAGACGTGCATTTGATAGCTATTGTTGGCGCGGGACGAGTGGGACAGATCCGCGCGAATGCGATTCGCCGTTCGGAAGATTCCCTTCTTGCTGCCGCGGTCGATATTGACCAGGCGCGCGCTGAAAAACTGGCCGAGGGGACCGAAGCCATCGTTGCTACGGACTGGCGCTCCGTTATTGCGCGCCCGGAGCTGGATGCAGTCGTTGTCTCGACGCCCACTAAATTTCACCTCGATGTCGTCATTGCAGCACTGCGTGCTGGCAAGCATGTCTTATGTGAAAAACCGTTGGGACGAAATGTGGCCGAGGCCCGGAAGATGTTTGAGGCGGCCCTCGGTTCGCGCCGCATCCTAAAGACCGGGTTCAACTATCGTCACATGGCACACGTACGCAAAGCGGGGGAGCTCCTTGAGCGCAACGCAATCGGGCCGTTGCATTTCCTTCGAGTTCGTTATGGACATGGGGGGAGGCCCGGTTTCGAAAAGGAATGGTGTACCGATGCCGAGTTGAGTGGGGGAGGGGTGTTGCTCGAACAAGGCATTCATATTTTTGATTTGGTGCGGTTCCTACTTGGCGAACCGGTACAGCTTGTGGCCCAAACCCAGCGTTGTTTCTGGGATTTTCCCGCGGTTGAGGACAACGGTTTCTGTCTCATCGAGACCGAGGGCGGTCTTCTGGCACAAATCCATATTAGTTGGACACAGTGGGTTAATGTCTTCGAGCTCGAAGTTTTTGGGCGGGATGGATACCTGCGGCTGGAAGGTCGCGATTCCCATTACGGGCCGCAGCGTCTCACTTGGGGAAAACGCAAGCCTGATCACAGCCGACCGGAGCAAGAGATATTCGAGTATCCCCCAATTGACAGTTCCTGGGATTTGGAATGGCACGAGTTTTGCTCCGCAATTGAGGAAGACCGGGAACCACTTGGCAGCGCCAGCGATGGGTTGCGTGCGCAGCAGTTGGTCGAGAGCGCATATGAAAGCGCTTCCCGAAGGTCTTGGGTTTCGGTCCCCGTTTTTGAACTCTTGGCACAAAAGGCTATTCTATGATCATTACACGCACGCCGTTTCGAGTAACTCTTGGCGGGGGAGGCACGGATCTCCCTTCCTTTTATGCCGAGCACGGTGGATTCATTCTGGCTGCCGCGATCGACAAATATATGTTCTTGAATGTGAACACCCCTATTGTGGATGACAAAATCCGCATCCGCTACTCCCAGTCCGAATTGGTGGATAATGTAAATGAAGTGCAGCACACGCTCGCCCGGGAGGCGCTGCGGTATTTCAGCATCCCCAACGGCATCGAGATCGTATCGATTGCCGATATTCCCGCTGGGACCGGTCTCGGTTCCTCAGGCTCTTACCTCGTGGGCCTTTTGAATGCTCTGCACACCCTAACCCAGGATCAAGCTACCCCCCAAAAACTTGCCGAGGAAGCCTGCCACATCGAGCTGGACATTTTGAACAAACCGATCGGAAAGCAAGATCAATACATGGCGGCCTTCGGCGGTCTGACAGCGTTAGACATTACACCCGACGGCAAAGTGTGTGTGACTCGCTTGGACCTGGACGTGGATTTGGTTGAGAGCCTGGAGCACAACATTTTGATGTTCTATACGCATGAAATGCGGGACGCGACGAGCATTTTGAAGAAGCAGGATGATGCCATGCGGACAAGAGACCGCACGGTCGTCAAGAGCCTGCGTGAAATCAAGGATATCGGTCTTGAGATCAGCGGCGCTATTTTGACAGGCAATTTGCATCGCTTCGGTGAACTGCTGGACGTCCATTGGCAGTCGAAAAAGCGGCTCTCTGCGGGAGTTTCCAATCCTCAGATCGACGCCTGGTATGAGCTCGCCAAACAAAACGGGGCAATCGGGGGCAAGATCTCTGGCGCCGGAGGTGGCGGCTTCCTCATGCTGTACTGCGAAGAGAATAAGGCTTGCCTGCGTGAGGCGATGCGCAGAGCAGGCCTCCGGGAGCTGAAATTCCGGTTCGATTTTGAAGGCAGCAAGGTAGTCTTTGACGTGGTTTCCCGCGACGGCAGGCTGGCCCACAACCATCGCTGCAGCAATAACCATCACTGCGAGGAGCAGCTCGCATTCAAACAAACGACTGCTCGCTAGTGTCGGCCCTCGCTCCCTTCTTGTTTCGGCATCCTCAGAATTTCCTGCATATTGCCTCATGAAAGCTGTTCTTCTCGATCGAGACGGCGTAATCAACGCTCTTGTCTATCACCCGGACGCTGGCGTCATTGATGCACCTTTCATGCGCTCCCAATTTAAGCTGCTCCCGCGTGTTCCAGAAGCGATTCGATTGCTGAATGATCTGGGGTTAAGCGTGGCGGTAGTTTCGAATCAGCCAGGGATTGCCAAAGGACACCTGAAGCCGGATACGTTGAAGGGATTTGAGCGCTCGATGCTTTCGCAGATTGGCGCAGCCGGCGGGCACATTGAAGGCATCTACTACTGCCTGCACCACCCGGAAGCGAAAGTGCGCAAGCTCCGGCTGCAGTGTCGCTGCCGCAAACCGGAGATCGGCTTGCTTGAACTCGCGGCTGCAGGACTGCACGTGCCGCTCGCGGAGTGCTACATGATCGGAGACGGAATTCCCGATTTGCTGGCGGGATCTCGCGCGGGTTGCAGAACTATCTTCATAGGTCGTTGGAAGTGCGAGATTTGCCAGTTCACCGATGACCCACACGCGCGCCCGGCCCTGGTCGCAAAGGATCTTTGGGATGCTGCTCAGCTCATCGGCAAGGAGACGACAGGGACTGGCCATGCCGTTTCTTCACCGCATTGCCTTGCGGAACAGGCCTGAGTCTTCTCCGTTGGCTCCGTTGTTGAAGCAATGCCGCAATCAAATTAGGCGGACTACATGAACTACGTCTCCCAATACATCGAAGAAGCCACTGAGATCTTGAGGCTTGTCGACCAATCGCGTATCGAGCGGACAGCCGACCTCCTCGTCGAATTGCGCGAGCGTCAAGGCAGGCTGTTTGTGCTTGGTGTGGGCGGCGGGGCAGGGCACGCTTCCCATGCTGCCTGCGACTTCCGCAAGATCGCTCAAATCGAAGCGTACACCCCCTCGGACAATGTATCCGAACTCACGGCGCGGGTGAACGATGAGGGCTGGGAAACGTGCTACGCCAATTGGCTTCGCGCATCCCGGTTGAATAAAGCGGACATGGTTTTTGTTTTTTCCGTTGGCGGTGGCGACGCAACGAGGAACATCAGCGCTAACCTTGTACGCGCCCTGGAATACGCCCAGAAAGTGCAGGCCACTATTTGTGGGGTGGTCGGTCGAGACGGGGGGTACACCGCACAGGTCGCTGACGTTTGTGTGCTCGTTCCAGTAGTCAACTCTTCCGCAATTACACCTCACACCGAATCGTTTCAGGCGGTGATTTGGCATCTCTTGGCTTCCCACCCGAAATTGAAAGCCGCTGAGACGAAGTGGGAATCCGTTCAGCCTGAGCTGAAAGCGGAAAGCGCCGCCACCTAATTGAAGTTTTACTTCCCCCCCGGAGTTGCCTCCTTCGTTTCCTGACCGCCGCGTCTCCATGTCCGATCAGCAAAAAATCCTGAGGGCGGTAATCCCTGCCGCCGGTTTCGGGACGAGGATGCTTCCCGCGAGCAAAGCCGTTCCAAAGGAAATGCTTCCGGTTGCCGGCAAGCCGCTTATTCAATATGCAGTAGAGGAGGCTGTGGCTAGCGGAATCCGCACCGTGATTGTGGTTGTCCGGAACCGCAAGTCCCTCATCAAAGCGCATTTTGCTCACAACCTCAAGCTCGAATCCTTCCTTGTGGAGCGGCAAAATCAAGCGGCGGCCAAGCTAGTGCGCCGATTGGCATGCCTTGCAGATCTGCAATACGTCGAGCAGGAAAGCCCACTCGGCCTTGCCCATGCCATTTGCTGTGCTCGACCCCTGCTCAGAGAGGAGCCTTTTGTTGTTCTGCTACCGGATGTGATCATGGTTAATTGTGAGCCGGTGACCCGCCAGTTGATTCGCACCCATGAGCAGAGCGGGGGAAGTGCCGTCGCTATCCGTGAGGTGGAACCATCCGCAGTGCAGCGCCACGGCATCGTCCAGGTGGAACGCCGCCCCACCGTCTTTCCTCCAAGCAAAGCAGAGCGTGTCGTTGGCCTGGTCGAAAAGCCTTCGCTTGCACAGGCACCGTCTCGACTGGGTGTATTTGGCCGCTATCTGTTGGAACCCGCCATTTGGGACTTCATCGCTCAAGCGTCCCCCGATGCGCGCCGTGAAGTTCAGCTTACGGATGCTTTGAACCTCTTTTGCCAGAAAGGATTTCTTTCTGGTCTCCACTTCGAGGGCGAACATTACGATGCCGGCGATCCTCTTGGTTTTCTCCAAGCGAACCTTGAGCTCGCTCTGCGTGATCCTGACCTACGCCAACCGCTTGTGAGCTATCTGCGCCATCTGAAAAGTCAAATGGGAGGATCTCTCACACTGAATCACGAACAACCTCTTGAACAATAGGAGTCCATATGAAGGGTGTCGTATTAGCAGGTGGAACGGGCAGCCGTCTCAATCCACTCACCCGCGTCACCAATAAGCACCTGCTTCCGGTGTATGACAAACCGATGGTGTAGTATCCCATTCAGACGCTCGTGAATGCGGGCATTAAGGAGATTCTTCTTGTCACCGGCGGGAAAAACGCCGGGGAATTGCTGCGCCTTCTTGGTAATGGCCGTGATTTTGGCCTGAAACATTTGAACTACACTTACCAGGAGGGGGAAGGCGGTATCGCGGAAGCACTGGGCTTGGCGGAAGATTTTGCCGATGGCCACCCCGTCTGCGTCGTCCTCGGCGACAACATCATCGAAATGAACATTTGCGCAGCAGTCGGAGCTTTCCGGCGGCAAGAATGCGGCGCCAAAATTATCCTCAAGTAAGTCCCCGATGCCGAAAGATTCGGCGTCGCGGAGGTTCGCGGCGATCGCGTTGTCGGCATTGAGGAAAAACCCCGAATTCCCAAGTCGAATTATGCCGTAATTGGCGTCTATCTGTACGACGCCACCGTCTTCGAGAAAATCAAGCGCTTGAAATGTTCCGGCCGGGGAGAGTTGGAAATCACCGGCGTCAACAACTTCTACCTTCAGGAGGGCACCCTGACGTACGAGACACTCGACGGATGGTGGACCGATGCTGGCACCTTCAAGTCGCTCCTGCTTGCCAATAACCTCGTGGCGGAAACCGGTGCCAACAAGCTGAACGATGACGCTCGCGTGGCCGTGGCTGCGCGCAAGGGCGACTCATGAAAATCCTGGTTACCGGCGGCGCAGGATTCATCGGCTCCAACTTCGTTCGCCACGTCCTTGACGCTGGCAGACCCCATTCCGTCGTCAATTACGACAAGTTGACCTATGCCGGAAACTTGCCAATCTCGCTCCGCTCGCAAACCATCCCAATTACACATTTATAAAAGGCGACATCTGTGATGCTCAGGCGCTCGAAATTGCCATGCGCGGCTGCGACGCGGTAGCCCATTTTGCGGCCGAATCTCATGTCGATCGCAGCATTCATGAGCCATCGCCCGTCATTCAGACCAATATCACCGGCACGTTCACGCTTTTGAAAGTTTCCCGCAAGCTTTCCGTCTCCCGCCACGCAGGTTTTAACGTCGGCGAACAGGCAAGCCAAAGCATGGTTGTCAACGGGTTTTTGCCAAGCGGACTTAAACTGCTGAGGCGGGAGGAGGGAGTTGATTCCGCTTAATGTTCCTTTTTGTTCCCACGCCGGAAAGCCCAACTTTCCGCAAATGCCTGAAAAAATGGCGGGGACGACGAGACTCGAACTCGCGACCTCTGCCGTGACAGGGCAGCGTTCTAACCAGCTGAACTACGTCCCCGCGGTGGGTTTGCTACTCACGGATGGTGGGCAGTGCAGGGCTCGAACCTGCGACCTCCTGCTTGTAAGGCAGGCGCTCTAACCAACTGAGCTAACCGCCCTCTCTGCTCACATTTGTCCATACTACAGGAACCCCCTCGCACCGTCAAACTCACTCTCGCGCCTGCCGTTTCCCTCCGTGTTTTCTTTGCGATTTTCCTGCCCAGCCAGTACACTCAATGTTTCATAAAACACTCGAGGGTTGCCCCTTACATGCTCCTGAACCGCGATTATGTCGGCTACCTGGCCGCGGAGGTCATCAAGAAACTCGTCGCCGACGAGCTTGTCGAAATCAAGGAAAAGGACCTCGAGCCGGTCACCGCCCGTTTGCGCCTCCGCATTATGGAGGAGCTCACTGTCGAGGACCGCGTCAACGAACAGGTCCGCAACATTCTCATCCAATATCAGGATGAAATGCGCCGCACCGGCGCCTCCTATCAGGAAATGTTCAAGAAAGTGAAGGGCCAGATCGCCCGCGACCAAAAATTGATTTTGCGCTGAACCCCGGCGGAACTCGCTGCTGCAGCTTGCTGGCCGTTGAATTTCGCCGCCGGGGAAGGGAACTGAGGCATACGAACACGATGAGATTGAGCCGCGAAAAAATCGTCCGCATTTCCCATCAGGTCACCGATCTCCTCGTGCAAAGCAACGAAGTCGAGTTTATCGAGGACCGCGATACCATCCGCCAGCACGTCGTCCAGACCATCACCAATGTCCTTCGCGAAGAAGAAAAGGTCGAGGTCGAAGTCCGCAAGCGCATCTCTTCCCAGAAAAAGGAAATCCTCGAAGGCAGCGAGGAGTGGGACCTCCTCTTCCGCAAATACTATTCCGACGAACTCCGCCGCATGGGCATCTCCGCCGCCCCCGAAGAACACCAAAAGGCCGGCCACCGCTAACCCCGGTAAACCCCAAGACTCTCGTCATTCCGAGCGGAGTCTGCGAAGCGAGGAATCTCTCTTCTCCGTCCCGAGCCTTGGCGGCGCTTTTTCGGTTTCAACATCCGCCGACAAGCCATAATCTCGCCCGTTGTAATCCCCACTTTCTTCGCGTCTCAACCAACGCAGTCATCCCGGCTCTTTCCTCTCTTCAAGCGCAACTGTCATCCCTGCGGCCGATGCGCCGCCTTTGCGGCCACACCCCGATTGTCATCCCGACCGCAGGCCCGCGTTTCTTGCGGGCCGGAGTGGAGGGATCACGGCAATCACACTGTCCCACCCCAAAACTCCCATCCCGGGCAAGGCGGCCCGATTTTTTCCGCTCCGCTTTATGGCGCGTCGGGCTGCCGATACCGTCTGCATATACTCACCCTCCTCTAATAAAAAAAGGGCGGCCTCAAGCCGCCCTCTTCTAACTTAAAACTTACAACTTAAAACTGAATACTCCTCATGGCGTATCCGGTCTCCGCTTCAGCGTCGGCCGGTCATCGTCACCCGAGCTTGGATCCTGCGTCGTCTGCTTGTCCTTCTCGGTTTGCTCCGTCTTGGTCCGCAACGTCGGCTTGCCCGGCGCGGTCTGCGCTTTCCGCGAGAACATGATGTTACGCAGCCGCCCCTTCACCGAATCAAACTCCGATGTCGTCACGATGTACTCGTCGCGTTCCGGCAAAATTCGCGCTATTTCCTTCTGCGCAGCCTCGATGCGATCCGGTGTCGGCGGGTGCGTCGAGAAGACTTTCGAGATCGTCCCCGGCCGCCGCTTCTCGTCTGTCTGTAGCCGCTCAAAGAACGTCACGTACGCGTTCGGATCATAACCCGCCTTGTACATGTACTGAATCCCCAGGAAATCCGCCTGGCGTTCCGCGTCGCGTGAGAACTTCAGGAATGTCAGTGGAATGGCCAGGTTCATTCCCTCGTAGATTCCATAGCCGGCCCAGCCATAGGGTACGAAGATCATCGCCGCCATCGCGCCGATCTGCATGATCTCCGCTTTGGTCGCCTGCTTCGTTCCATGCCGCGCGATCACGTGCGACATCTCATGCGCCATCACGCCCGCCAGCTCGGACTCTTCGTCCGCGCGCAGGATCAGCCCGCTATTCACATAGAAGAACCCGCCCGGCAGCGCAAACGCATTCACTACATCCGAATCGATCACCTTGATGGTGAACGGCACCCGCGCATCCGAATTCCGCACCAGGTTCTGCCCCACGCGGTTTACATATTCGGTCACCACGGGGTCGTCAATCAGCTTCGAGCTGCGCTCCACTTCCTGCGCCAGCGACTTTCCCAAAGCGATTTCGCGTTCCAGCGAGTAAAAGTCCAACCCCTTGCCCGGGTTCCGGTTCCCGATTGCGTCCACGTCCTCGTTCGCATTCTTGGGATGGACCGTCTGCGGCTGCTGTATCGGAGCGTCTGATCCGGGCTGCTTTGCCGCTGGCGCTGTTGCCGGAGTCGCTGTCGCGTCCGGTGGCGGCGGTGCCGGCGGGGGCACCGGTTTGACCGGAATCCCCCCAGTCCCCTGAGTTGCATTCGGATCCTGGCTGCTGCCTTGCTGACCCTGTTGTTGTGTCGTCTGGCCCGGTTGCCCCGAGCCGCCCTGCTGTCCCTGCTGCGTTGGCGAGGCACCTGGCGACTGGGACTGTCCCTGAGCTCTCGTGCCCGCAGGCCATGCCACCAGGCATGCCGCGAGCACCAGACCGACAGCGTACTGCAATAATCTCCGCATGGGTCGAGCCTCCCTACTTTCCACGCCTGCTACGCAATTATACACCCCTGGTTCACCGGCCCTACTCTCGCTCTCTAGGATGTGCCCGGCCTCAATATGGTTTCCTCACCCTCCCGCCCAGGTGGTGCCATCGTACTGTGTACTCCCTGCCACATGGCCTGTTGACACTTCTGCCCAGCCTCTCTACATTCAAAGCAGCACTATGAGCGCGCGGAGAATCCAGATCGGCCAGCTTTGGAAGAAGGACGGCACCGGCGAAACCTATCTCGTCACCCGGCTCTATAACGAAGCGCTCAGCACCATCGCCATCTTGCGCAAGTCCGGCTCCGAAAAAGAGCATCAGCTTCGCATCAAGGTCGAACGCACCCCCGCCGGCCAAAGCCTCCCCGGCTTCTCCCCCGCCATGGAAGACGACATCGTCTAACCTCACCCACCCTTCCACCATGAATTGTCATCCCGACCCTTTTCGCGCCTCAACCAACATTGTCATCCCGACCGAAGCGGCCCGACTTTTTCTTGCGCGCTGCCTTTTGGCGCGTATCCTAACGGTGTCATCCCGACCGAAGCGGCCCGACTTTCTCTTCCGCGCTGCACTTAGGCGCGTCGGGCCGCGCAGTGGAGGGATCTCGCCACCATCCCCGCGTCTTGACTCCATCTTCGTTTTTCGCTTTTCGTTTTTCGAGTTTCGGTTTTCCACTCTTCTCTGTGAACCCTGTGCCCCCTGCGAACTCGGTGTAGGCCTTTTCCTGCCTCCTGATCGCTGATATCTGATCGCTGATATCCTTACTTAGAACTGAAAACTTACAACTTACAACTCCTCTCAAATCGACCTTACCCCCAACTCCACCACATCCTCCACCCTCATCATCTCTTTCTGCAAAAACGGCTCCCCGTACCGCACCCCAATCATCTCCCCATAGCGCCGCGCCAGCAGGTCCATCTTCGGGTCCAGCTCATCGATGGCCAGGTACACTCTCTCCTTCCGCTCGCTCTTCGCCGGACGGAATTGCGACCCATACGCCAGAATCGCCCGCCGCCTCGCCTCATACTGTTTTGTCACATCCACCACGAACGTCGGCGCCATCCCCTCGAACGACGTCGCATACAATATCTTGAACGGCCGGTAGGGCTCCCCGTCCAGCGGCAGTTGTTTCAACCCCGCCAAAAAGCACCCTTCATACCCCAGCGCCGATGCATGGTAATGATCCGGATGCCGCGCCTCCCAATAAGGCAGAATCACCGTCCGCGGCCGCAACTCGCGGATCATCTTTGCCACCAGCAATTTGTTCTGCCGCGTAGCCTGCACATCCGAATCCGCCACCCCCAGCGTCCCCCTCCACGCCACTCTCAGAATCTTCGCCGCGCGCGCCGCTTCCTTCGCTCGCGTTTCGGGCGTTCCCCGCGTGCCCATCTCCCCCGCCGTCAAGTCCAGTATCCCCGTCCTGTACCCGCGCTGCGCCATCTTCAGCAGCGTTCCCCCGCACGTCAACTCCACATCGTCCGGATGCGCCGCAATCGCCAGCAAATCAAGTTTCATCCATTCACCTCATCGTCAGGGCATGGCCTCACAGTTCGCGGAAAAAGTGGTATCCCGTCATTCCGAACGAAGTCTGCGAAGTGGGGAATCCCTCCGCTCTTGGGTTTCCGCCCATCTTCTCGGGACCCAATAGTAGCAGGGGTTGTGCTACCTTTTCCCGTGGAGTTGTGGGAGCGGTCCATGTCCAACGAAAAGTCCGACGGAAAGAGATTATCCGGCCGCGTCGCCCTCGTCACCGGCGCCGCCAAACGCATTGGGCGCTTCGTCGCCCTCCGCCTCGCCGCCGAAGGTGCCGACGTCGCCATCCACTACAGCCATTCCGCATCCGAAGCCCAGGACACCGTCCACGAAATCGAAAAGCTCGGCCGCCGCGCCATCGCCATCTCCGCCGACCTCACCAACGTTGCTCAAATCCAAAATCTCGTGGATCAAACTGTCGCCCACTTTCACCGCCTCGACATCCTCGTCAACAACGCCGCCAATTTCCTCGAAACCCAATTCGGTTCCACCACCGAGCAATCCTGGGACGCCTCCCTCGACACCAATCTCAAAGCCCCTTTCTTCTGTGCCCAGGCCGCCGCTCCGCATCTCGCCAAATCAGGGAAGGGCATTATCGTCAATTTCGCGGATATCGGCGGTCTGCTTGGCTGGCGTGAATTTCTCCCCCACTCCGTCTCCAAAGGCGGCGTCATTCTCATGACCCGCATCCTCGCCAAGGAACTCGCCCCCGCGGTCCGCGTCAACGCCATCGCTCCCGGCACCATCACCATGCCCGGCGATCCTCCCGAGTGGCAAACCGATTTCATCCGCCGCGCTCCTCTCCAACGCACCGGCCGCCCCGACGAAATCGCCGATGCCGTCCTCTTCCTCATCACCGCCGAATTCCTCACCGGCCAAACCCTCGTCCTCGACGGCGGCCGCTCCCTCTCCCCCGACCTCCGCACCTAACCCCACCTCTCCCCTGTAGCGTGCCTTTCAGGTTCGGAGCTTTCTCTTCTGTTACACCACCAATCCCCTGAACTTGAGGGTGCCCCACCCTAGGTTTGTTAGGGTGGGCTCTTACGCTCTAGCGCATCCGATTCTCTTCTCCCCCAGCTCTGTCTTGCTCTCGCTTTTCTTGCTTTGCTCTTCACCAACCGACACCTCAACTTGAGGGTTTACCCTGAGCCCCGAAGGGTGCCCCACCCTCGTTTTGTGAGGGTAGGCTCTTACGATCACACGCCACTCACCCTCTTGTCCCGCTCTTCGATTTTGATTTTCTCTGTCAGCTTCTTGGGTTTCCCGGTGGGTACCGCACACTCTGCCATCTCGCCACAAATGTCAATCGTGCATCAGTCCGAAAACTGGTTCCTGATATCTGCTCACTGATATCTGATATCCGATGACTGATATCTCCTCCACTAAATCCCCAACACCGTCACCAACTCCCTCACCGACGCCGCCGACTTCTGCAGCGCCGCCTGCTCCTCCGGCAGCAGCTTGATCTGGATGATCTCCTCCGCGCCCTTCGCTCCCAGCTTCACCAGCACGCCCACAAACAATCCATGGATTCCGTATTCGCCTTCCAGGTACGCCGCGCACGGCAAAATCTTCTTCTTATCTTTCAAAATGGCTTCCACCATCGCCATCGCTGCTGCCGACGGCGCGTAATACGCCGACCCCATCTTCAGCAGGTTCACGATCTCCGCCCCGCCCTTACGCGTGCGCTCCACGATCGCATCAATCTTTTCCTTCGACATCAGCTCCGGCAGCGGAATCCCCGCGATCGTCGTATACCGCGGCAGCGGCACCATGTCATCTCCGTGCCCGCCCAGCACAAACGCTTGCACGTTTTCCACGCTCACCCCGTACTCCATGGCCACAAACGCGCTCATTCGCGCCGCGTCCAGCACTCCCGCCATCCCCAGCACGCGTTCCTTCGGGAAGCCGCTCACCTTCCACGCCGCTTGCGTCATGGCGTCCAGCGGGTTCGTCACCACCACGAGGATGCAGTCCGGCGAATGCTTCACAATTTTCTCGACAACGCTCTTCACCACCTCGTAATTCGCCCGCAGCAAATCGTCCCGGCTCATCCCCGGCTTCCGCGGAAATCCCGCCGTGATCACCACCACGTCGCTTCCCGCCGTCGCGCTGTAGTCGCCGTTCGCCGTGGAAATCCCTCGGATGTAGGCGCTCGTTCCCGTAATCTTCGCCGCCTGCATCATGTCCAGCGCTTTTCCCTGCGGCGGCCCCTCCAAAATATCCGTCAACACCACGTCCGCCAGCTCAAAGTCCACAATGCGTTCCGCCAGCGTCGACCCCACGAACCCGCCCCCCACCACCGTCACTTTCTTCCGGCTCATCGCTCTCTCCTTTGGATTGCGGCAGCTTGCTGCCGCTTTTCCGCCCACAGCCCCTTCTCAATCTATTCCCTGACTTCCACTTCTCCGTTTCCGCCGTTCACCCCGACCCGGTCGGGGCGGCCCCGCGCAACTCTTCATTGTCCTTGCTACCCCACCACCCATACTGTCATCCCGAGCGAAGCGGCCCGACTTTTTCTTCCTCGCCGTACTTTGGCGCGTCGGGCCGCGCAGTCGAGGGATCTCTCCGCGGCTTTTCTCTTCTCTGTGACCTCTGTGCTCTCTGCGACCTCTGCGTTAATTTTGTTCTTCTCTTCGCCTCCTGGTCGCCGGTTGCTGATCGCTCTTCGCCTCCTGATCTCTGATAACTGATATCTGATATCCGCATCCCACCCTACATATTTTCAATTATCGCAGCCGCAAACGCCGCCGTCCCCACCTTCACCGCCCCCGGCATCAGCCTCTCCAAATCGTACGTCACCCTCTTCTGCTGTATCGTCTTCGCAATCCCTTCCTCAATCAACCGCGCCGCTTCCTTCCATCCCATGAACTCGAACATCATCGCCCCGCTCAGCATCAGCGAACTCGGGTTGATCACATCCTTATCTGCATATTTTGGCGCCGTCCCGTGCGTCGCTTCAAACACCCCGTAGCCATCGCCAATATTCGATCCTGGCGCTATCCCCAACCCGCCCACCTGCGCCGCGCACGCATCGCTCAGATAATCTCCATTCAAATTCGAAGTCGCCAGCACGTTGTACTCATTCGGCCGCAGCAGCATCTGCTGAAACACCGAATCCGCGATCCGGTCATTGATCATCAACTTCTTCTTCCACTGACCCTTCCCATGCGTCGTCCCAATCGACTCCAGCGTCGCCCTCACCTCCGCATACACCGTCTTCTTGAACTCTTCCGTCGCCCGTTCCAGCCCCGGCTCGATCAACGCCGCATTCTGTTCCACCGTCAGCCCGGCATTCTTGTCCAAATTATCCAGGATCCAGCTCTCCCGCTCCGTCACCGTCTCCGCGCGAAACTCTTCCCGCGCCAGCTCGTACCCCCAGTCCCGGAATCCCCCCTCGGTGAATTTCTGAATATTTCCCTTGTGCACGATCGTCACGCTCGACCGCTTGTGCTCCAGCGCGTACTGAATCGCTCGCCGCACCAGCCGTTTCGTCCCGAACGGCGAAATCGGCTTGATCCCCACGCCCGAATCCCACCGGATCTGCTTCTTCCCGTCCTTCAGCATCTCGTGATTCAAAAACTCCAGCAGCTTCTTCGCTTCCGCCGATCCGCTCTTCCACTCGATCCCGATGTACACGTCCTCCGTATTCTCCCGGTAGATCACCACATCCATCTTTTCCGGCTCTTTCACGGGGGAGGGAACTCCCTTGAAGTACCGCACCGGCCGCACGCACGCATACAAATCCAGCATCTGCCGTAGCGCCACGTTCAACGAACGAATCCCTCCGCCCACCGGCGTAGTCAGCGGCCCCTTAATCGACACTCTAAAATCCCGCGCCGCCTCCACTGTGTCATCCGGCAGCCATTGCTTGAACGTGTTGAACGCCTTCTCCCCCGCAAACACCTCAAACCACGCCACGCGCCGCTTCCCCCCGTACGCCTTCTCCACCGCCGCATCAAACACCCGCCGCGACGCCTTCCAAATATCTCTCCCCGTCCCATCGCCCTCAATAAACGGAATGATCGGATTGTCCGGCACCAGCAGCACTCCGCCCTCGTACCCAATGGCCTTCCCCTCGCGCGGCACCGTCACCCCGTTGTACGCACTCTTCATCCTTCCATCTCCCTGTAGCTCAGGCCTTCAAGCCTGAGGCCTTCCCCAGCCCAAGCTACCCATTCGCCCCATTGCAATAGCGTGTCATCCCGACCGGAGCGGCCCGACTTTTTCGTTCGCGCCGATTTGTGGCGCGTCGGGCCGCGTAGTGGAGGGATCTCTCCGCCACTTACGCTCCAACGCTACCCATTCTCTTCTTCCCCCGCTCTTGGATCTTTTCGTGTGCCCCATCGCCTTCGCCGCCCGTGGACGAATCAAAAAACCATATCACACCACCGCCATTCCCCGAAACTCCGCCCCCTCCGCGCGACGATGCGAAGCGCTCCGGCTTTTCTCTTCTCTGCGAACTCTGTGTTCTCTGCGGCCTCTGCGTAAGGTTTTTCCCCTTCCTTTTCTTCCCCCAATCCATCAATCCGGCACACACCAATTGCGCCATACCCCACCCTCTGTCGTATACTCCTCCAGCCCGACACACAACATCAGGAGGCTTCACCAAATGATGCTCGATTGGAATGATTATCAGAAACAGATCGGCGCCCAGCTCGCTCACTTCATGAAGCTCACGCCCGACTCGGTCCGCGGCTACCAGACTCTCTCTAGCGCCAACGCCAAAGACTCCCACCTCGGCGAAAAAACGCGCCAGCTCATCTCTCTCGCCGTAGCCGTCACCACCCGTTGCGACGGCTGCATCACCGTGCACACCGACGCCGCCCTGAAAGCCGGCGCCTCCCGCGAGGAAATCTCCGAAGCCCTCGGTGTCGCCATGGCCATGAACGCCGGTGCCGCGCTCATCTATTCGCTCCGCGCCATGGACGCCGTCGACGCCCACTCCGCCCCCAAATAGGCAGAGCAGCCTAGCGTCCTAATGAACGTGCCACAACCACGCACGTGCTCTTGGGTTGTTTCTTGATCGTCTAACGGCGGGCGTCCACCTTGATCCAGTAGTGGACGCGGGTAGCCTCTCGGGCACCCGTATTTCGATTCTCCATCTTCGAGTTTCGATTTTCTATTTTCGGATTTCGATTTTCGAGTTTTGCCAGGGCAGGGAACTACGACCTTCGCTTCTGGTTTCCCACAAACGGACTCATGAGGCTAATCACAAATAGTCCCAAAACGGCACCCATCAATATCACCACAATCAAGGCCCTAACCTCCACTCCCTGTACTTCCGTGCAGGTCGGCCTCCATTCTCCTTCCTTTATTTTCAATCACTTACAGCCTTAAATGGGAAACGGGTGTCCCCTTTTTCGGACACCCGTTGCCTCTTTTCCACTCTCTCGAAAGCCTTCCAAATCTCCTCAGACCCTTCCAATTCCCTACGTCTTATTCAGGTGGATTGACCCGTCCCCGGTCCTCACCACAATCGGCCCCCCGCCGCCATTCATCTTCCCGCTGATCCTTGACGTGCTGAACGTCCCCTCCACCGTCACTGGAATCCCCAGGCTGATATGTCCGTCATGCGTGGTCACGTCGAGATTCGCCTGAATTTCTCCCGGCAAGTCCAGATCAATGCTTCCGTCGCCAGTATGGATGTTCCAGCCACTCTGCACCTTCGATCCGCCGTGCGCCCGCGCCGTCACGCTTCCGTCGCCCGTCTTGATATTCAGCACGTCGAAGCGTCCCTCCAGGTCAACGTGCCCGTCTCCGGTGGTCACATCCACCCGCCCGTCCATGTCCCGCCCTTCAATCGAGCCATCCCCGGTGCGCAGGCGTATATCTCCCTTGGCGCCTTGCACCCTTATGCTCCCGTCGCCGGTATGCACATCCAGATTCCCATTAATCGATTCCGCTTCCACCGACCCGTCGCCGGTACTCACCGTCAAATCCGCGTCTTTCGGCATGTGCACTTCCACCCGCAGGCTGGTGTGCATACTTCCCCAATGGAAGCCCCATTTCGAGCTGGTCTTCGCCACCACTTCCACGGTATCCCCGCTCTGCGTCGCGCTCACTCGCAAATCCTGGTCCAGCTTGTATCCCGAATAAATCACGCGCACTTCCACCTGCTTGATATCGCCCGTCGAAACGCGCACGCTGCCGTCGTCCGTTCCCACCTTCACACTCGCGTGCCCGCTCACGGTAAACGTCTTCGTCACTTCCTCGGCCCGCACTCCCGCCGCGCTCCCCAACACCAGTACGCCTGCCAGGAAGGGCAGGGCACTCCCCCTCCGCCAAGTTCTCATGTTCATACGCATTGCCTCCCTGAACCGCCTCTACCCATGTAACGTACTAACCCCCTCAAATGTTCCCCCCTCCGCCCCCCTCTTGCCTTCCTCTGTGCCCTCTGTGTTCCGCCCTGAGGCCCATAACAGCCCCTTTCTACCTGTATCCATCCACCCTAACGATAACTTGTCATCCCGACCGGAGCGGCCCGACTTTCTCTTCCGCGCCGCTCTCTCGCGAGTCGGGCCTTTTTTTACTCTGTCATCCCGACCGGAGAGCCCGCGCTTTTTGCAGGCTCGGAGTGGAGGGATCGTGGCATACCTCCAGCCGGTTCCCGCACCCTATGGTTTCAAACTCTTACACTCTTACATTCTTAAACTCTAGAACCCTCAACTTTCAACTCACCCCTTCGCCGCCCTCTTGTTCCCCCGCAACGCCCCAATAAACTCCCCCACCGGCAGCGTATTGATCACATCCCTCTTCTCCAGCCACCCTCTCCGCGCCATCCTCACCCCATACCGGATCAAGCTCAAATTCCCCGCATTGTGCGCATCCGTCGAAATCACCACCTTCACGCCGCGTTCCTTGCACATCCTTAAATACACATCCTTCAAATCCAGCCGGTCCGGATACGAATTGCACTCCATCGCCACCCCGTGCTTCGCGCAAGCCGCCAGCACCTTCTCCATGTCGTAGTCAATCGGGTCGCGTCGCAGCAGCACCCGCCCCGTCGGATGCCCGATGATCTGCGCGTACGGATTCTCAATCGCCGCCAGCATCCGCTCGGTCATCGCCTCCCGCTCCAAATTGAAATACGAGTGGATCGAGCACACCACCACATCCAATTGCGCTAGCAATTCGTCCGAATAATCCAACGCTCCATCCTTCAAAATATCCACCTCCGCGCCCGCCAGCACGCGAATTCCCAGCCCTTTCTCATTTGCCGCATGAATCTTCTTGATGTGCGCCGCCATGCGCTTCTCATCCAGCCCGTTCGCCACCGTCACCGCTTTCGAGTGGTCCGTAATCGCAATGTACTCATGCCCCAGCGCCCGCGCCGCTTCCGCCATCTCCTCGATCGAGTTCTTCCCGTCGCTCGCCGTCGTATGCATCTGCAGGTCGCCCTTGATGTCCCGCAGTTCAATCAGTTTCGGCAACTGGTATTTTTCTGCCGCCTCGATCTCCCCCGTGTTCTCCCGCAATTCCGGCGGAACAAAATCCAGTTTCAACTTTTCGTAAATCTCCTCCTCCGTCCGGCCCGCCACCCGCCTTTCGCTCTTCAACCTCGCCAACGCATACTCATTCAACGTGTACCCCATCTCATTCGCCCGCCCGCGCAACGCTACGTTGTGTTCCTTCGACCCCGTGAAATACAACAACGCCGCGCCAAAATTCTCCTTCTCCAGCAGCCGCACATCCACCTGCAGCCCATTCTCCAGCGTAAAACTCACCTTGTTCTCGCCATGCGCCAGCTTCTGGTCGATCCCCGGATACGTCAAAATATGCTTCGCCACCGCGTCCACATCCTTCTGCTTCGTGTGCCCCTCCGCCAGCGTCAACAACAAATCCAGATCCCCCACCGTTTCCTTCCCCCGCCGCAACGACCCCGCCGGCGTCACGGACTCTACCGCCTTCCCCACCTTCTTGATGTGCGCGATAATCGCCACCGCCGCATCTTCCGCCACATCAATATGGAATCTCCCCGACGACTTCTTGAACACCTCCACCGCCTTCAAAATATTCTGCTCGCTCTTCTCCCCAAACCCCGCCAGGTCCCGCAGCTTCCCCTCTTTCGCCAATTTCTCGACGTCCGCCACCGTTCCCGCCTTGAACGTCTTCCAGAGCACCGCCACCTTTTTCGGCCCCAGCGATTGCAGGTCCAGCAGGTCCAGAATCGTTTCCGGATATTTCTTCAGCAGCTTTTTCCGCAAACTGTAGTCGCCCGTCTCCACAATCTCCTTCAAATGCTCCACCATGCGGTCGCCAATCCCCGGCAATTCCGTCAACTTCTCTGGCGTGGCAATCATCGCCTCCACCGATTCCGGCAGCCCATCAATCAGCTCCGCCGCCTTCTCATAACTCCGGTAGCGCCCGATGATCGCGCCATCAATCTCCAGCAATCGCGCCGTTTCCCGCAATATCCCCGCAATCCGTTTGTTTTCCATGCCCGCCATTATATTCCTCTCCCCTCGGTAGCACCCAAATCTGTCATTCCGCCTGCCCGCCGGGTGCTCCAGCCACGGAGTGTGTGCCTGGGTCTTGGGTTCCTCTTCTCAGCGAACTCAGTGCGCGGCGTTTACCCCGCCCCGAGCTTCGAGGTGACCCGAGTGCCGTGCCTTCGGCCCCACGCGCAACCTGTCATCCCGACCGGAGAGCCCGCGTCTTTTGCGGGCTAGGAGTGGAGGGATCGTGGCACCACCACCGCGTCTTGGTTCTTTTCCCGATTTTCGGTTTTCGCTCTTCGATTTTCGAATCCTCCTTCCTGATCGCTGATATCTGATATCTGATAACTTCCTCTCAAAAAACAACCGGCGGAAGCTTTCGCCCCCGCCGGCGTCTTTTCCACTCTATGTCTCTCAGGCTGGCTTACTCACGTTGGCCGCCTGTGGTCCTTTCGGGCCCTCCACAATTTCAAATTCGACCGGATCCCCTTCCTGCAACGTCCGGTAGCCATCCCCGGTGATCGCGGAATAGTGCACGAACACATCGGGCCCGTCTTCTCGGCCAATGAATCCGTATCCTTTCGAATTATTGAACCACTTTACTGTTCCTCGCACTTCGTGTCTCCTTTGGACGGTGACTCTTGGGGCGAATTACTTCAGGACGTCGCCTTGAGCACGAATTGCGCGAAGTGTGTACCAAAACGGAACTCGAAGTCAATAGTGTACATTCCCTACTGTTCAAATACTCCCCATTTCCCTAATGAAAAATCGATTCAACTCCGCCCTCACCGCCCCTTGTGTAGAAATGTGACGTAATAAAGAATCCCCGCCACCGATTTCGCATCCCGTAGTTTCCCCTTATGAATCATCCGTTTCAGCTCTTTCAAGCTGTACGCCCGCACCTCGATCTTCTCGTCTTCCTCCGGTTGCGCTTCTCCCGCCGTCAATCCTTCCGCCAGCAGGATAAACATCCGCTCTTCCAAGAACCCCGGCGTCGGAAACACGTCCAGAAACACCGAATACCGCTTCGCCCGGTAGCCCGTCTCTTCCAGCAACTCCCGTGCCGCGGCACGTTTCGGCGTTTCTCCCGCATCGATCCGTCCCGCCACCAACTCCCATAGATATTGCCGCGTCGCATGCCGGTATTGCCGGATCAGCACCACCCTCCCGTCGTTCAGTACTGGGAGCACCACTACCGACCCCGGGTGCGTCACCACCTCCCGCGTAGCTCGCAGCCCCCCCGGCTCCAGCACCTCATCCCGCCGCACCCCAAACACCGCCCCGTCATACACCACCGTGCTCTTCAGTATTTTCGCTATCGCCTTTGCCATCCGTTCTCCTCTTTCTTTACCCAAACGAACCCCGCATCATACCCGAACCATCGCCCCCGTGCCGCTCACCCAATCCAGTGATTCCAACGGAGTCTGCGGAGTGAGGTACGCTTTTCCATCGCACGTTTTTTGTGCGATGAATCCCTCTTCGGCTTTTCTCTTCTCTGCGAACTCTGCGCCCTCAGTGACCTCTGTGTAAGCATCTTCCTCGACTTTTCTTGAACTCTTGCACTCTTATACTTTTTCACTCTTATACTTTTTCCTCTCTCGCCTCCTCTCAATTGCCATTCAGACCGCCCCCCTTCTATACTCGACTTGGTCAGTTGCCCATGCCCATCAACACCATCATCGTTGACGACGAAAAGCCCGCCCGCGAAGAGCTGGCCTTCCTCCTCAAATCCTTCCCCGAAATCAATCTCCTCGCCCAGGGCAAAAACGGCCTCGAAGCCATCAATCTCATCAAAGAGCATTCTCCCGACCTGCTTTTCCTCGACGTGCAGATGCCCGGTCTCGACGGCTTCGGCGTGCTCAAAAAGTTGGTCGAGCGCAAGCTCAAGGTCCCGCACGTCGTCTTCGCCACCGCCTTCGACCAGTACGCTGTGCAAGCCTTCGACGTCAACGCCGTCGATTACATTCTCAAGCCCTTCGACAAAGCCCGCATCGCCAAAGCCGTCCAAAAAGCCAAAAAAGAAATCGATGCTCACACCAGCCCCGCCGAGCGCCTCGAAAAACTCGTCGCCCAACTCGCCTCCCCCAAACCCGCCGCCAAGCCCCCCTCCAAAATCCTCATCAAGTCCCAGCAGCGTATGCTCCTGGTCGACTCCAGCGACCTCATCTTCGCCTCCATCGAAGGCGGCCTCATTTCCGTCGTCGCCCGCGATGTCGAAGGCTCCTCGCAATGCCGCACCCTTGAAGAACTCCACGCCACGCTCGACGCCGACTCCTTCTGGCGTCCCCACCGCTCCTATCTCGTCAATGTCCACCACATCAAGGAAGTCGTTCCCTGGTTCAAATCCAGCTTCATGATCAAAATGAACGACAAAAAACAATCCGAAATCCCCGTCTCCCGCCAGCAAACCAAACGCCTCCGCGAACTCTTCAAACTCTAGTTTTCCCCGCTCTTGTAGCGGCCGCTTTCCGAAGCGGGCGCCTTTCCCCAAGTTGTAGAAGCACACCACCGCTGCGCCCCATGCCCGCACAATCTCTTTGTCTCGGCCACTTTGGTGTCCGGTGGCTCGCCGCCGCTTTTACAGCGGCCGCGTGCCCCGCTCCCGTGTTCCCCCCCCACGCCGCCCACCCACGAACTTGAGGGTGCCCCACCCTTCGCGCCTTTACTCCAGGCGACGCGCACTCAGCTGTCATCCCGACCGAAGCGGCCCGACTTTTTCTTCGCGCCGCTTTCCGGCGCGTGCCCCACCCTTCGCGCCTTTACTCCAGGCGACGCGCACTCAGGTGTCATCCCGACCGAAGCGGCCCGACTTTTTCCTCGCGCCGCTTTCCGGCGCGTCGGGCCGCGCAGCGGAGGGATCGTGGCACAGACTCAGCTTGCGCTCCAACCCCGCCACTCCTCTTCATCTTCAATCTTGGGTTCGCCTTCAACGTTCAACCTTCGACTTTCAACCTCCGCCCGCCTCCTGATATCTGATCTCTGATATCTGATAACCCCATCCCCCATGCTAAACTCCACCCTCGACCGCCATGGACTTCTCCCTCTCCGATCACCAACTCCTCATCCGCGACACCGTTCGCGACTTCATGCACGCCGAAGTCCGCCCGCACGTCAAAGACTGGGAGCGCACCGATCATTTCCCCCTCGAAGCCATCAAGAAACTCGGCGCCCTGGGCTGCTGCGGCATGCTTACCCCCGAAGCCTACGGCGGCTCCGGCCTCGACACCATCTCCTACGTCCTCATGCTCGAAGAAGTAGGCCGCGTCCACGCCGCCCTGGCCACCGCCCTCTCCGTCACCAATTCCGCTGTCCAGCTCCCCCTCCTGGCCTTCGCCACCGAAGCCCAAAAATCCCGCTACCTAAAGCCCCTAGCCGCCGGCGAAATCCTAGGCGCCTTCGCCCTAACCGAACCCGCCGCCGGCTCCGACGCCGCCGCCATCCAGTGTCGCGCCACCTGTCATCCCGAGCCGGGTGCCCCAGGTGCCGTTGTTGCACCTGGGCTCTTGGGTTCCTCTTCCGCTAGCCACTCGCCACTAGCCACTAGCCACTATCTTCTCTCCGGCACCAAAACCTGGGTCACCAACGGCAGCGCCGCCGGCCTCTACATCATCTTCGCCAAAACGCAGCCGGAACTCGGCGGGAAGGGAATCACCGCCTTCCTGGTCGAACCCACCTTCCCCGGCTTCACCATCGGCCGCCACGAAGACAAAATGGGCCAGCGCAGCTCTCCCTCCGTCGAAATCATCCTCGACAATTGCGAAGTCCCCGCCGCCAATCGCCTGGGCGAAGAAGGCCAGGGCCTAAAAATCGCGCTCTCCGCTCTCGATGGCGGACGCATCGGCATCGCCGCGCAAGCCGTCGGCCTCGCCCAAGGCGCCCTCGACGAATCCGTCAAATTCGCTCGCGCCCGCAAAGCCTTCGGCCAATCCATCTCCGAATTCCAAGCCATTCAATTCATGCTCGCCGACATGCACACCGATATCGAAGCCGCCCGCGCCCTCCTCTACGACGCCGCCTTCCAAAAAGATCGTTCCTCCACTTCCCCCACCCGTCAGTCCGAGCGGGTAGCTCAGGCCTTCAGGCCTGAGGAATCCCTCTTCTCTTCCACGAGTCACGAGTCACGAATCACGAGTCACTCTTCCCGCGCCAAACTCTACGCCAGCGAAATGGTCAATCGCGTCGTCTATAAGGCTGTGCAAATCCACGGCAGCCAGGGTTACTCCCGCGAATCCGAAGTCGAGCGCATGTACCGCGACGCCCGCGTCATCTCGATTTACGAGGGAACGAGCGAGATCCAACGCACGATCATAGCCAGGGATCTTTTGCGTTCTTAGTTCGCGTTATCAGCGATCAGATATCAGCGACCAGCGATCAGGAACCCACAACCGCCCCATAGTGTCTTACTCCAGCTTGTCATCCCGACCGGTGCGGCCCGACTCTCTCTTCCGCGCCGAATTGTGGCGCGTCGGGCCGCATAGTGGAGGGATCGTGGCACGACTTCAAATCCACCCCGCCCGCTGTCTCCATGCTCCGTCATTCCGAACGGAGTTTGCGAAGTGAGGAATCTCTCTTGTGGTTTTCTTGTCACGCCATCGCCCCAATGAACTCGAAGGTGCCCCACCCTTCGCCCGCCTTCGGCGGGAAGGGTGGGCTCTGACGATCCAACGTCACAATTCCTCTTCTCTTCCACTCTTCTACTCTTATACCCTTTCACTCTTATACTTCTTCACTCTTTTTGTCTCTTCTGTCCCCGCTCTCCGCCCCCTGATTTCTGCTATCCTTTTCTATTCACCGACACTCAAAAGGACCACCACTTGTCCACATCTCCCAAATCCAAACGAGTCCTCTCCGGCATGCGCCCCACCGGCCGCCTGCAAATCGGCAACTATTTCGGCGCCCTGCAAAACTGGGTCCGCCTGCAAAACGAAGTGCTGCCCAGCACCGAAAGTGAGGGGTCTTCCTCGCCATCCCCCGTGTGCCCGGTTCTTGTCTTCTTCCACTCGCCACTCGCCACTTCCGGCAAACGACTGCTTCTATTTCGTTGCCGACTGGCACGCCCTCACCAGCGATTACGCGGACACCTCCGCCATCGCCGAAAACACGCTACAAGTCGCCATCGATTTCCTCGCCGCCGGCCTCGACCCGGAAAAATCCGTCATCTTCCTCCAGTCTCAAGTCCCCGAACACGCCGAACTCCATCTCCTCCTCTCCATGATCACCCCGCTCGGCTGGCTCGAACGCGTCCCCACCTACAAAGAAGCCCTCGAAAACATCAAGAACAAGGATCTCCACACCTACGGCTTCCTCGGCTACCCCACCCTGCAAACCGCCGACATCGTCATGTACTCCGACCCCGGCAAACCTCTCATCGTCCCCGTGGGCGAAGACCAAGTCGCCCACGTAGAAATGTCCCGCGAACTCGTCCGCCGCTTTAATGGGTTTTATGGTTTTCGAGTGGACCGTCGCTCTACGCTGGAAAGAACGAGGAAATGGCTACGATCATCTAAACAAAATCTTTTCATCGAATCGGTTACGACTTCGAAGCGAACGCAGATATTACTCTCGAAAAGACTGCAGCAGCAATCGCTGGAAGTGGGGTTCAGAATTTCTTGGACGAATCGGACGCGCGTGGAAGTACTTTCGTCGATTCTCGGAAA
The DNA here is from genome assembly GCA_963780785.1 of Candidatus Acidiferrales bacterium. GTDB lineage: Bacteria > Acidobacteriota > Terriglobia > Acidiferrales > UBA7541 > Acidiferrum. Next base: position 91,896 of record CAWADS010000057.1, on the reverse strand, counting down.
TTCTCACCGAACCGGATGTCCTTCTAACCCCCACCCCCCGCGTCCCCGGCCTCGACGGCCGCAAAATGTCCAAATCCTACGGCAACGCCATCACCCTCTCCGAATCCGACGCCGACATCCGCTCCAAAACCAAAGTCATGGTCACCGACCCCGCCCGCAAGCGCCGCACCGACCCCGGCAATCCCGACATCTGCCCCGTCTACGACTGGCACAAACTCTTCTCCACTCCCGAGCGCGATCCCGGTCGCCTCGACTGGGTCCGCACCGGCTGCACAACCGCCGGCATAGGCTGCATCGAATGCAAGTCCGCCATGGCCGACAATCTAATCAAGTGGATCACTCCCATCCGCGCCCGCCGCCTCGACTACGAGCAGCACCCCAAACGCGTCCTGGAAATCCTACATGATGGTTCCGCGCAGGCACGGCGCGAAGCCGCCAAAACCATGGATCGCGTCAGGCAGGCCGTCTTTCATTGGTCTGACAAAGAACGCCAATTGGACTTTCTACCCCACCGCGGCTGAAAACTGTAACGCCGAGGCCTTCCACACATTGTCATCCCGACCGGAGCGAACCGGCTTTTCTCTTCCGCGCGGTTTTTGCGCGCCGGTTCTTGCTTCATTTTGTCATCCCGACCGGAGCGAACCGGTTTTCTCTTCCGCGCGGTTTTTGCGCGCCGGTTCGCGGAGTGGAGGGATCGTGGCAAGATCGTGGCCTCGTCCCGCCCGCCGCCAAGCGCCGCTCTCTGTCTTCTCTGTGAACTCTGTGTCCTCTGTGTAAGCCTTTCTCCCCGGGAACGCCAATCTCCCGATTGGCGTTTTTGGCGCCCTTCCACTCGCCGGCGCACCAACGCCACAGACTCTCTTTTTCCTCTTGGGTTTTCCTTTTTGACTGTCAACTGTAAACTGTCGACTGTAAACTATTCTTCCATGTCCTCTCCTCCCTACCGCATCCACATCCCCATCTACGAAGGTCCTCTCGACCTCCTGCTCGATCTCATCAAAAAGCAGGAAATGAGCATCCACGACATCCAAATCTCCAAAATCACCAGCCAATATCTCGACTATCTCCACCAGCTCGAAGTCCAGAACATCGACGTCTCCGCCGAATTCATCTACATGGCCGCCACGCTCATCTACATCAAATCCAAAATGCTTCTCCCGCCCGATCCCCTGGCCACCGAAGAAGACCAATCCGCCGACCCTCGCGAAGAATTAGTCCAGCGCCTCATCGAGCACGAAAAATTCAAGAACGCCGCCCAGCTCCTCTACCAAAAACAACAAATCGAGGAAAACGTCTGGTCCAAGCCCGACAAAACTCTCTATAACGACGAAGGCACCGAAGGCGAGCTGGTCGTCTCCCTCGTGGACCTCGTTCGCGTCTTCCAGCAAGTCCTCGAACGCAAAAAAGAAATTGCCCGCATCGATCTTCAGCGCGAAGAATTCACCGTCGCCCAAATGATCGCCCAGCTTCGCAGCCGCCTCCTCGCCAGCGACACCAACGCCATCAGCCTCATCGAATTCTTCGACGCCTGCCCCTCCCGCCACGCCATGATCGTCGCCTTTCTCGCTCTCCTCGAAATGGTCAAGCTCCAGGCCGTAGCCCTCATCCAGGAAAAACAGTTCGGCGATATCCTCGTCAAGAAATCCAAATCCTTCGACGTAGCCTTCGACGAATCCGGCACCCTCCGCATCGACGCCGAGTATCAGTAATCAGCGATCAGATATCATCGATCAGGAACCCAGGAAGATCGGGCGGAGGGCGCAAAGCTTGTCATCCCGACCGAAGCGGCCCGACTTTGTCTTCCGCGCCGCTTTGTGGCGCGTCGGGCCGCGAAGTGGAGGGATCGAGGCAAGATCGCGGCAAGATCGCGGGTGCCCCAGGCACGGAGTGTGTGCCTGGGTTTTGGGTTCCTCTTCTCAGCGATCTCTGTGCTCTCTGTGACCTCTGCGTAGGCCTTTTCCTCGCCTCTTGTGGCACGCGCAACCTGTCATCCCGACCGGAGGCCCGCGCCGCGTGCGGGCCGTAGTGGAGGGATCGAGGCAAGATCGCGGGTGCCCCAGGCACGGAGTGTGTGCCTGGGGCTTGGGTTTTTCCAACTGACGCCGTGGCTCAATGTACTTGAGGGTGCCCCACCCTGGCTTTATCAGGGTGGGTTCTTACGATCGCACGCCTCAGCCTCTCTTCTCTTTACTCTTGTCCCGCTCTTCTCTGCGAACTCAGCGCCTCTGCGTTATCCTGAATTTTTGCTGAACTCTTCAACTTTCAACTTTTGACTCTTCAACCTCTTTTTTTGCTCCCGATATCCCCTCCCGCAGCGCTTGGAACTGTGGACTGTTAACTGTAAACTGTGAACTGTCCAATGACCCACGAAGACCGCAAAGCCGCTCTCGAAGCCATCATCTACGCCGCCGACGAGCCCGCCACCCTCGACCAGCTCGCCGCCACTCTCGGCGAAGAAAAGCTCGTCGTGCAATCCGCCCTCGACGAACTCGTCGCCGCCTACGCCTCCGACGAACGCGGCATCGAAGTCCGCGCGGTCGCCGGCGGCTACAAGATGTACACCAAGGCCCAGCACCACGACGTCGTCCGCCGCTTCATCAAGTCCCTGCGCCCCCCGCTGCGCCTCTCCATGCCCGCTCTCGAAACCCTCGCCGTCATTGCCTACAAACAGCCCGTCACCGCCCCCGAAATTTCCGACATTCGCGGCGTCAACGCCTCCGGCGTCATCTCCACGCTCCTCGACAAAAAGCTCATCACCACCGCCGGCCGCAAGGAAGTCATGGGCCGCCCCATCCTCTACAAATCCTCCAAGGAATTCCTGATGCGCTTCGGCCTAAGCGATCTCGACGAACTCCCCAGTCTCAAGGAATTTGAAGCCCTCGCTCGCGAAGCCCTGGGCACCGACGAAGGCGTAGCTCCCGCCCCCGACGAATCCCTCCTCGACACCGCCCCCGCCGACACACTCGAAAATCTCCCCGTCCCCGAAGACTCTGCAGGTGCCCCAGGTGCCGTTGTTGCACCTGGGCTCTCTGAGACCCTCCATCGCGTCGAGCAGGATCTCGCTCAGGCCGAAGTCCTCCGCGAAGAAGAAGTCACCGCCACCAACGAAGGCATGCCCTCCGGCCAACTTGACGAAGATCCCCCATCCCCCGCCTCCAAATCCACCTCCGCCTCCAAGTAATCTCGCCGCCGCATCCCCCTCCCAATTTGTCATCCCGACCGGAGCGGCCCGAATTTCTCTTCCGCGCCGCTTTGTGGCGCGTCGGGCTGCGAAGTGGAGGGATCGTGGCACGCTTCCCCCGCTCCCCACCGCGCCAAAACCACCCACAAATGTTCATGAGGGTGCCCCATCCTTCGCGTTTTTTGCGAAGGGTGGGCTCTCACGATCCGATGCCGCGATCCCTCTCCTCTTCCTCTTAATCTTCTCCGTGAACTCTGCGCTCTCCGCGTCCTCTGCGTTAGTCTTTACTTTCTTTTCCATCCTGCCGCACCCCAGCCCATCTCGTTGTAGAATGTCTCCAGCATCCAACATCCCAAGGAGCCAGGTTCCTGATCGCTGATATCTGATCGCTGATGTCTTTCATCCATCCAGCGACCAACTCATCCACACTTCCCCCATGCTCGACCGCCTCCAAAAAATCATCGCTCACGCCGGCATCGCCTCTCGCCGCCACGCCGAGAAACTCATCCTCTCCGGCCAAGTCCGCGTCAACGGCATCGTCGTCACCGAACTCGGCACCAAAGCCGATCCCTCCAAAGACAAGATCGAAGCCGCCGGCCGCCTCATCGAATCCGAAGAAGATCACGTCTACCTCGTCCTCCACAAACCTCCCGAAGTCGTCTCCTCTCTCGCCGATCCCGAAGGCCGCCGCACCCTACGCAATTTCCTCCGCGGTTTTCCCAAGCGCATTTATCCCGTCGGCTCCCTCGACTACGCCGACTCCGGCCTCGTCTTTCTCACCAACGATGGCGACCTCACCTCCGCCATGCTCAAATCCTGGTCCAATCTTCCGCAGGTCTATCACGTCAAGATCAAGGGCCGCCTCACCCTCGAAGAACTCGATCGCCTCGGCAAGGAAACCGGCACCCGCCTCCGCACCGTCCGCCAGCCCGATTCCACCCGCGGCCGCGCCGCCAATTTCTGGTACGAAGTCCACACCACCGGCGCCAAACTCGACATTCTCCGCCGCACCCTCTTCAAGGAATTGCATCCCGTCGAAAAAGTGAAACGCATCGCCCTCGGCCATCTCTCCCTCGAAGGCATCCCCCAAGGCCGCTACCGCCTCCTCGACACCCGCCAAGCCGACCCTCTCCGCCATCCCGCTCCGCCAACCAAACTCCCTCGCCCTTTCACTCGCCCCACGAAATCCCATCGTCATCCCACGCGCCCTCCCAAGCCCAAATCCCCCCGCTAACGCTTCGCTGCTCTTGTGGCACAGTCACGCCCGCTTGCCCTGAGCTTCGAAGGGGCTGTGCTCTTGGGTTTTCCTCGTAGGGGTGCAGCACTGCTGCACCCCATGACCGCACAATCTGCGTATCTTGTCGTCCTCTCTTGTACCCCCGCCGGTTTGTCATCCCGACCGAAGCGGCCCGGTTTTTTCTTCCGCGCCGCATTTTGGCGCGCCGGGCCGCGTAGTGGAGGGATCGCGGCACGACTCCAACTCCACCCAGGCCGCCGTTTCGCCTGTCCGTCATTCCGAACGGAGTCCGCGGAGTGAGGAATCCCCCTTCTCTTCCTCTTACCTCTGTGTCCTCTGTGTTCCGATCTCTGTGAACAGCGCCTGCCCCGACCCGGTCGGGGTGTTACCGTCCCTCTTCGCCGTTCTCTTTCTTCTTTTTGCCTTCTGATCTCTGATCTCTGATATCTGCTATCCTTCCTCCATCCATCAACCAACTGAACACCTCGACCATGCCCGCCCGCCTCCAAAAAATCCTCGCCGCCGCCGGCATCGCCTCCCGCCGCAAGGCCGAAGAGATCATCGCCGCCGGCCGCGTCACCCTCAACGGCCAAGTCGTCACCGAGCAGGGAACCAAAGCCGATCCGCAAACCGATATTATTTGTGTGGATGGAAAACCACTGAAGCGCGCCGAATGTTTCGTCTATTTTCTATTGAACAAACCGAAAGGCTACGTTACCACCGTCAGCGATCCCGAAGGCCGCCCCACCGTCATGCAACTGCTCGGCGATCTCCCCGAGCGCGTTTATCCCGTCGGCCGTCTCGATTACGCCAGCGAAGGCCTCCTTCTCCTCACCAACGATGGCGCCCTCGCCCAAAAACTCACCAAAGCCGGCTCCCACATCCCCAAAACCTATCTCGTCAAAATCAGCGGCAAACCCGGCGAACCCGCCATCCAGCGCCTCCGCTCCGGCATCACCATCCCGCTCGACGACGGCCGCCGCGTCAAAACTTCTCCCGCCAAAATCCGCCTGGTCGAAGACGCCCCCAACCCCTGGTACGAAGTCATCCTAATCGAAGGCCGCAACCGCCAAATCCGCCGCATGTTCCAACAAGTCGGCTTCCTCGTCGAAAAAATCAAGCGCACGCAACTCGGCCCCCTAACCTGCGACGTTCCTCCCGGCAAATTCCGCCCTCTCACCGAAAGGGAAGTCCACCGCCTAAAAAATCTCGCCGCCCCTCCCGAATAATCTTCCGCGCAGTGTTTATCTTCTATCTTGGGTTTTCTTTCTAACGCCGCCGCCCTTTGTACTTAAGGGTGCCCTCGCGTTTTTCAGCGAAGGATGGGTTCTTAGGATCTAACGCCCCACCTTCTCTTTTCCTCTTCTTGTTTTTCTCTTCTCTGCGAACTCTGTGCCCTCTGTGCTCTCTGCGTAATCTTTCTCTTCGAATTCGCCATTCCTCCCCACGTATAATGATTCGACTCTTCTTCCTCCAGGGACTCTTTCGTGCGCATTGACGCCACCACTGGCAAGGCCCCCAGCCGCCGTGCACTCACGGCCACCATCGCCTTTCTCATCGCCGTCTGGGCGTTCAACTTCCTTGCCGGCAAAATCGCTCTCCGCTACATCGAGCCGCTGACCTTCGCCTCATTCCGCCTCGTCCTCGCTGCCGTTTTCATGGTCCTCATCTACGTCATCTGCCTTCGCCTCCCCGCCTTCGCCGAAGCCGCCCGCGCCCGCCGCTCCGGCTGGTCCCGCCGCGACCTCTGGATCTTTCTCTATCTCGGTTTCTTCGGCGTCACCATGAACCAGTTCGGCTTCACCGTGGGTCTGCACTACACCTCGGTGATCCATTCCGCTATCATCGGTTCACTCTCGCCCGTTTACACTCTCGTCCTCGCCGTGCTCTTCCGCCTGGAAAACGCCACCCTCCGCAAAGTCCTGGGCATGGGCGTCGCTTTAGCCGGTGTCGTGCTCATGGCTGCCGGCGCAGGCATCAGCCGCCATTCGCCCACGCTTCTTGGCGATCTCATCACCCTCACCGGCTCCCTCGGCTTCGCTGCCTACGTCGTCCTCGGCAAACGCGTCGCCTCCCTCTACGACTCGCTCACCATGACCACCTTCAACTGCATCTTCGGCGGGCTCATCGTTCTCCCCATCGCCATTCATCGCGCCATGCTCATCGGTTCCTTCGTCCATTGGCGCGCCTTCCCCTGGTCGGTCTGGGCCTGCATGGTGTACATGGCCCTGTTCAGTTCCGCCATCGCCTACGTCCTCTACTTCTGGGTGCTGCGCTACCTTGAAGCCTCGCAACTCGCTTCCTTCACCTATCTCTTGCCCATCGCCGCCACCGCCCTCGGCATTCTCTTCCTCGGCGAACGTGGCTCCTGGCTCGAACTCTTCGGCGGCCTCTTCGCCCTCGCCGGCGTCTACTACATCGAAGCCGCCCGCGGCCGCTAACCTCGCATATATTCCATTATCGTGTCCGTCCACAATTGTGCAGTTCCGAGACGGGGCGGATGGAGGACTGGGTCCGACTTGTCCGGTAGGCCATGCGGGCTCTGTATCAATCCAGCCCAAACGATTATTCTGAGATGTGACTGAAAATGCAGACACGCTCCCCAAGCCCCCGCTTCGCAGAGGAGCTCTCCGATCCTTCGTTCGATGGTTTCTCGTCGGAGTGGCGCTTCTTTGGTCGCTTGCTGTGCTGATCCTTGTGGCTGCCCGGTGGATCGACCCACCGACCACCGTGGTGCACATGGAGCGCCGCTTGCAGGCTTGGATGCACCACAGGCCGTATCACGAACGATACGAATTCGTTCCGCTGAGCCGAATCTCGCCCGATTTCCAGCATGCTGTGATCGCCGCGGAAGACGCGCGCTTCTACGAGCATCACGGCTTCGATTGGCAAGCGATGGAAATCGCTGCTGAGGGCGATCTGGAAGGCGGCCGCATTCACGGAGGGTCCACCCTCACGCAGCAACTGGTAAAAAACCTGTTCTTCGGAACCGGCCGCTCGATCCTCCGCAAGGGCGCCGAGTTCACGCTTGTCCCGGTGGCCGAATTGATCCTGGGCAAGCAGCGCATTCTGGAGCTCTACGTCAACGTGGTCGAATGGGGCCCCGGTGTTTATGGTGCGGAGTCGGCGTGCCGTTACTACTACCGAACCTCGGCCCGGAATATCGACCGGGAACAGTCGGCCCGGCTTGCCGCAATTCTGCCGTTGCCCCTGAAGCGACGGCCCGATCACATGAATCACTACAGCGAACTCATCCTGGAGCGGATGCGCCAAATGGGTTGGTAATCGCGCATCAGATTCGAGAGAACCTTGGAGGATTCGGGCCGATAAACGCCGAAATGGGTGCTGGAACGGACTTTTCCGGTTTGGCGTGCCAGCTCAACCGGTCGATGCAACACCATCTAATCAGTTGATCCGGCAATACTTCCTCTAGACAACCAATCTGTCGGGCTGTCCGCAGTCAGAACCTAGCCAGGGTAGTGTTCCGTTTGATTCAACGCTCGCTAACGATTCTAGCTTTTGAGACTCCTGCGAGAAGACTCCGAGCTTAGTGTTGCGTCGACCCATTGAGACCACCGCACTAACCGTACATGTGGGTACTAGAGCGCACTTGGACGGTAACCCGACTTGCCAGGCACTCAAAACGTAAGTGGACGCGCGCCCTGTAGTCAGGTGTTTAGCAGGCGGCAGGAGTCAGACTCTTCGTCGAAAGGTAAATCTGGCTTTGGGCGGATCGGTTTCAGGGATCGTTGCTATGGGGCGCGCCTCCGCGGCTGGCTCGGGCGCTGGAGGCTCTGGGAGAGCCGGACCTCTTTCGTTGATGAGGGGCGTAAGCCAGGGACTCTGCAGCGCGGCTAAGGCCAGTTCTTCTTGGAGGCCATTGTAGAGCGAATCTGCCAACTCCTCTCGTGCTTTGTCCACGTACTTTTCTCCATGCTTTCTTCGGAGTAACTCAAAGATGGACCGTGCGGTTGTTGCGCCCATCTTTGCTTCGATGAGGTTTCGGGGTTTGCCGGACTTGTAGGTCCTGAGCGCATTGCGGAACGTGAGCAGTGAATCGCCTTGGCGCTCATCGAGGCCTTCGGCAAGTGCCTGCACAAACTGCATTTGAAAATCGCACCGACCTTTGAAGCTCTGCTCGAGTTCCGCGAACTGTGCTGTCAGTGTTTCTCTTAGCTTCTTGACGTCGGCCGCATTGCATTCCCACAGTTTCTGGACTTCCTTGGCTAAAGCCCGCGCGTATTCGTTGCGCATTTGAACAGTGGCTCCCGCCGTAGCGGTTTTTGTCTGTTCGTCGATCATTTTCAGGCTGAATCTGGCAACAAGGACAAACACGCCGGTCAGGATCAGTCCGATGATTCCCAGTGTCCACATTTGCGTATTGAGGACTTTTTGGTAGTAAGACTCGTACTGCTTCTGCGTACGCGTGATGTAGTCCTTTTCCATCACTGCGCTGCTTGCGGCTTTTTCCGCGGCATCGGCGCGCTCCTCGAGCTTCTTGAGGCGGTCTTCCTGGGTGGCGCGCGCGGCTTTTTGTGGCTGCTCAGATCGAAGGGCGGGGCTGAAAAAAGCGAGAACCGCGCCCAGAACCAGGATGCGTTGGCGTATGGTAGTCACGGGTCCAACTCCTGGCTGGGCCTCCCAATCTAGTTGCTGGGGGGTGTGGTGTCACTGTTTGGAGCCGGGAGCGGTGTCCGAAGGGATACCGGCCGGAAGGGCTATCCGCATGAGATCCGCGTGTCCAGAGGGTGAAGCTTTAGTGCTGCCTGTGGAAGAGGTCTAGTCACGGGCCCTCAAGTCCTGGCCCCCGCGAAACCCGCCGCTCAGCTCTTCTGAAACCAGCTGGCGCCTTCATCCACCTGCTGCATCCGAATCGTAAGCTGCCGTTTCCGGATAAACTCATCCACCGCCTGCTGGCAACCCGGCCACAGCCTATAGTCGTCTATAGAGACAAATCCGCCCACCGCCACCGCATCGTAGAACGTCTCCAGGCACAGCTTGATTGACTCGTACCAGTCGGCGTCCAAATTCAAAAGCGCGATCCGTGGAATGTGCGCCGTGGGAAAAGTGTCTTGGAATAGTCCCGGCACGATGCGCACGCGAGACATGTCCGCCCCGGTCCGTCGCAGCAGCCGCTCCACTCGCCGCGGGCTGGACCTAAGATTCCCGACCCAACTGTCGGCTTCCGGGCCATCACTGGCCGTCGCGGGAGGCATCCCCCGGAAGGCATCAAAGAGCCACACCGTCCGCCCCAGCCGCGAGTGCGTTGCCCGCCGCGCAAAGATCGCTGCGCTCCCCCCGCGGTACACCCCGCATTCCACCACGTCTCCGGGAATCTGCTCATCCTCGATCCGCTGCGCCAGCCGCGAGAGGCTCTGGATGCGCGCGGGGCCCAGCATGGTGCTGCGCCGTATCAGCCAGTCGCTCGACTTCTCGCTCCATCGCGTTCTCAGGTCTTCCAACAAGCTCATAATCTCTGCATGCTCCAAGTCTCCAGCAGGGAATCAACGGCGCCGGCGCTCACTTTTTAAGTATAACGGACTACGCCCGATTTGGAGTGCGGCTTGCCGCCGCTTCTACGAAGTCAGCCCGGCCGGCAAACCCTACTCTCTCCCCCGCCACCCCTCGATCCGTCGTCTCCCATCTCAAGGCCTAGCAGTCTGCGGAGAAAGTATCACTCCGTCATTCCGAACGGAGTCTGCGGAGTGAGGAATCCCTCTTTTCTTGGCTTACGGCCAAAGAGAGATTCCTCGCTTCGCTCGGAATGACGAACCAAGCCACTTTTTCCGCAGCCTGCTAGGGCTTCGTGCTCAACGACCACTGGGAGAATCGCCACTCGCACTAGGGCGCACGGCAATGTGCGCACAAACATCATGGTGTGAGATCATCACAATCAGGTTTTCCTCCGAGGAAAGCCTCGTTGCCGGTCTAGTTCTGGACACTTCGCTCTAACCGCCTCATCCACTTGGACTTAGCTAATCTCCAGCCCCCGTTTTCCGTGCGCCTTCCCGCTCCCCCTCCGTAGTTACTTTTAGGGCGCATGTATAAAATGAGACAGACGCCGCCTCCGCCCCTCCGTAGCATTTCTCCTCCAGGGTCTGCGCTCCCGGGCTCTCCTCCTACTTTACCCTGCCCGGTCCGCAGATCCCTCTTGAGGTGTTGATGGCACACGAGCCTGAGAACGGAGCCTCATCTTATCTGGCCGCGGTGCGCCCAGAGGCCACGTCTCGGCACAGACACCGCCCCCTTCGCGTTCTTTTCGTTCATCGCGATCCGCAAGCCATTGATTGCTGCCTGCAGGAGCTCCAGAAGGCGCAATTCATTGTCTCTCCCGATCCTGTTTTGAACTGGACACAGTGCACCGAACACCTGCGCTCCCAGCCCTATGATGTCATCGTCGCCGAGTATCTCGGTCGCAGCTTCCGCGGGCCTGGCGCCTTGCATCTCTTCCGGCAAGCCGCCCGGGAAATTCCCCTGATCTTTCTGGTTGCTGGCATGGCCGGCGAATCGTTCGCCGAGCTAGCCGCTGAAGGAGCTTTCGAGTACGTGCAACGTGAGCATATTGCTCATTTGCCTATGGCCGTTCGCCGCGCCCTCAAAGAAAAAAAACTGCGTTCCGACCTCGCGGAGGCGGAGAAGGCTTTGCGCCACTCGCAATCCCTCTACCGCGCCCTGGTGGAAAATCCGGCCTACGGAATTTGCCGCTGCGACGCGGCGGGAAAGCTCCTCGACGTCAACCAGGCTTTTTTGACCATGCTCGGCTACGACTCCAGCGAGGAGCTTCTTGCCGCGAATTGTCAGTCGGAACTCTCCCTGGATCTCGGCCTGCGCATGTCGATAGCCGGAGTTTCCCCCGACCCGGCCCGCGGCGAGCCCATCGAAGTCGAGTGGAAGAGGAAGAACGGCACCATCCTCAAAGCCCGGCTTAGCGGCCGCGATGCCTTCGACGAGCACGGGAATTTCAACGGCTGCGAAATCATCGCTGTGGACATCACCGAACAGCGCAGGATTGAGGCCCAGCTCCGCCTCCAGGCCTCCACCGATTCCCTGACCGGCTTGGCCAATCATGGCCGCCTTCTCGATGTCTTGCACGCAGAGGTCTCCCGTTCCAGGCGCACCGGGCGGGAATTCTCGATTGTGCTCTTCGACCTCGATGGCTTGAAAAACATCAACGACCAATTCGGCCATCTGGCGGGAAACCGCGCGCTCTGCAGGCTTGCGCAGATCCTCAAAGACTGCTGCCGCTCCATCGACACCGCCGCACGCCACGGCGGGGACGAATTTGCCGTGGTCCTGCCGGAGACGAGTGCGGCCGCCGCTGCCTTGGTAGCGCACCGGATTTTTGAGCTTCTTGAAGCGGAAGACGAGCAGCCGCATGTTTCCGTGAGCGTGGGAATTGCCAGTTTTCCGGATCACGCTGATGGGATCGGAGCCCTTCTGCAGATCGCGGACCAGGCCCTCTATGCCATGAAATGCCAAAACCCGCGCGCCCTCCGTGCCGCCGCAGCCTCGATGTCCTCTTCGACAGAGGCGCACCCCGAGTTTCGGCCGAATCGCATTGCTCAGCACGTCATCCGGAGAAGAGAGGCAGCCCAGGAATGAGTTCCAACCTCGCCCGTCGCCCACTCGTGCCTGGTGGAGCGCCGCGCTCGGGCTCCTCTTCTCCGTTGTAGCCGCAGGGCGAGTCCCCGCGCCCTGCGGCTTTTCCCCGCCTTTCGCCAATATCGCCGCCCAACAATGTGCTTGAGGGTGCCCCACCCTTTGCAGTTTTTGCAAAGGGTGGGCTCCTACGATCAAACGCCTCGCCGCTTCCTCTCTTAGCTCTTGGGTCTATCTTTTCCTGTGTTGTCATCCCGACCGGAGAGCCCGCGTTGTTTGCGGGCTCGGAGTGGAGAGATCGCGCCACCGCCTTCCTCTTGCTCGACCTCGCCGCTTCCTATCTTGGCTCTTGGGTCTATCTTTTCTTGTGTTGTCATCCCGACCGGAGAGCCCGCGTTGTTTGCGGGCTCGGAGTGGAGGGATCGCGCCACCGCATTCCTCTTACTTCACCGTCGCCACTTCTTCTGCTTGTTCTTGGGTTTGCTTTTCTCTGAGAACCGAAAACTGTAAACTTCTCTAGTCGTGCAGCACCACGCTCAACAACGAAGTGTTTACCTGCAATCCCCCGTTGTACTTGATGAACCCCAGTTTCTTGAATTTATTCATGAAAAAATTCACTCGCGATCGCGTCGCCCCGATCATCCCTGCCAGGATTTCCTGCGAAACCTTCGGGAGCATGCCGTGCGGCTGGTCCTCTTTGCCATAACGCGCCAGCAACAGCAGTGTCCGCGCCAGGCGCTTTTCGCTCGAGTTGAATAGCTGATCCACCAGGTCCTCCTCCACGCGGATGTTCCTGGTCAGCATATGCTCGATGAACAGATCGGATAGCGCATGTTCCGTGCGCAGCACGCGCAGCATCTCGCTTTTTTCGATGAACAGTATAGACGTGGGCACCATCGCCGTCGCCGTCCCCATGCGCACCGGCTGCGCCGCCAGGCAGCCCTCGCCAAAAAAGTCCCCCGGCCCCAGCATCGCCACCACCGCCTCTTTGCCGTCCTCATTGATTACGGAGAGTTTCACCCCGCCCTTTTGAATGTACTTCACGCCGCTGGCGGGATCGCCTTGCGAGTAGATTTTCTCGGATCTCCGGTATTTCACGATTTGCCGCGCTGCGCCCGCGGTATCCAGAAAAACGCGCAAATCGAATGGGGACTTCTTTGCAGGAGTGGCCTTGGTCTTTTTGGCTCTTGCTCTGGCCATACTTGATATACGAGATCGTTGCGCCAGCCTGGCTGCTCAGGCATAGTCAAGTACATTCAAAAAATACTGCAACTCCCCCCCTTTGGCAAGGCTCTGCTTGAAAAAATACATGCCCAGACAATAACTGGTCCCGGTACATACCCTGGCGCACTCCGGCGATGCTACCCCTGCCCCTCCAACAATCCGCGAACCTGTCCACTTCTGAACAGACCTGCACTTGCATCGCGACTAGGATGGGGTTGCTGTAAAAGGGCTGGTTCGCTCGCCAGTTCATCCACGGAGCTTGTTCCCTTCGGATATCACAAGCGTCACGGACATCGAACGACAACTCAGCCAGACGCTCTGGCAGGATAAGCAGTCTGGCAAGTTGCACAGTGCCAGCGGCTTATTGGGTCCTCCGTACCCGGCAGTGTTCGGTGGAATTTCGAGCGGTCTGCCGGAAGTGTTTCGCAGCGCAGTCGGAAAGGAAGTAAAAACTATGCCTCTCATTCAGATTCTATTGGCCCTGATCGTTGTGGGCGTCCTCCTGTGGTTGGTGAATCGTTTTATCCCCATGGCCAACAGCATCAAGTCCATCTTAAACGCCGTCGTCATCATCGCCGTGGTCCTCTGGCTACTGAACGTCTTTGGTCTATTTCATTCTCTCTCGCGTATCCACGTGGGTACGTAGGCACGTCGCGATAAACGGCGCAGTCCAGCGCCGCGATTCGCGCAGCAAAATATTCACTGGGCAAGCAGTGCCGCGGCCCTTTCATAGGGGGACGCGGGCACGAATTCGCGATAAGGAAGGCATCTTCATGAAACCTTTTGGAACGTTCACTACAACGGCAATGTTTCTGCTTCTGGGACTTGCTGTTCCGGCCCACGCACGCCAGGGAAACCCAGAAGAGAATACGAAGCCCCCAAAACAGGAGCAAGAAGCCAAACCGGAAAAGCAGCAGCAGGCCAAGCCCCAACAACAACAGAAAGCAACAGCACAAGGCCAAGTCCGAGAAGCAGCAGCAACAGAAGTCGCAGCAAGAAGCCAAGGGCCAGCAACAGAAACAGCAGCAGCAAGAGGCTAAGTCCGAGAAGCAACAGCAACAGAAGTCGCAGCAAGAAGCCAAGGGTCAGCAACAGAAACAGCAGCAGCAAGAGGCTAAGTCCGAGAAGCAACAGCAACAGAAGTCGCAGCAAGAAGCCAAGGGTCAGCAACAGAAACAGCAGCAGCAAGAGGCTAAGTCCGAGAAGCAGCAGCAACAGAAATCGCAACAAGAAGCCAAGGGGCAGCAAGAGAAACAACACGAGCAACAAGCCAAGTCCGACAGACAGCAACAGTCCCATGTGCAGGAAGTCAAAAGGCAATCCCCTCAAGAACAGCACCGGCAGGAAAGCGAACAGCGCGGCGCCTGGCAGCAGCATCGCGCAAACAACTGGCAGTCTGAGCACCGCGACTGGCAGCAGCGCGGCGGCTATAAGGGCTACCGCATTCCCGATGACCGCTACAATGGCTACTTTGGTTCGGGTCACTCCTTCCGCATCTACAACTACCCCGTCATGCTGGTTGGCGGCTTCCCCCGCTTCCAGTACGGCGGCTATTGGTTTGGTTTCGTTGACCCGTGGCCGGAATATTGGGCAGACAACTGGTACGACAACGATGACGTCTATGTCGTTTACACTGACGACGGCTATTACCTGTACAACCGCAGGTATCCCCGCGATCGCATCGCCATCGAGGTCTACCTGAACTAACCGTTCATCCAGGGCATTGCTGGAATACAACTTCGACCCCGGCGTGGACAGCTTTCGACGCTTAGGAAAGCCGCTGGGGCGAAGAGCCTGGAACATTCCGAACAGGATTCACTGAAGTAAGGAGCAAAACATGCTTGGAACGATCTTAATCGTCTTTTTGATCTTGGCACTCTTCGGAGCTTTGCCGCGTTGGTCTCACAGCCGCGATTGGGGCTATTTCCCGACAGGCGGCCTGGGGCTCGTGCTCCTTATCGTTGTCGTTCTCGTGCTTCTTGGACGCCTTTGAGCCTGGCCCTGGCGGTCAGCGCCGTTGTCGCTCCGCCATGAAGTGTGCTGCGCTATCATTGGGCTTTAGCCCCTGAGGAAGAGGCCGGAAATGGATCAGTCTAAACGGCGTATCGTCAATTTTCTCGAAAAAGAAATCAAGACCTACACGGCCTTGGCTCTCTTCTTGTCCAAGAAGGGCATTAAGGAACATCTCCGCGTGGGACAGAAAAAAGTCCTGATCAGTCCCGCTTTCTACAAAGAGAGAATGAAGGAAGCTAGAAAACTTGTCTCTGAACTCAGAAAATCGGATTAATTCGCGCCTCCCGCAAAGCGCTGCTTCCCGTGGCTCGGGCCGCTGGGCTGGCCGCGCGCTGGCTATCTTTCTCGTCGTCCTCCTGTGCGCCGGTGGCTCCTTCGCCTACTCCGTGCTCACTCACGAGGAGATCGTGGACTTGGTGTGGACCACGGACCTCCGCCCGCTCCTTCTCCAGCGGTTTCCTTCTCTCACGGAGGACCAGCTCAAGGAGGCGCACTCTTACGCCTACGGCGGCGCGGTCATCCAGGACCTCGGCTACTATCCTTTTGGCAGCGTGGAATTCAGCAATTTGCTGCACTATGTTCGCAGCGGCGACTTCGTGCGAGAGATGCTCCGGCAGAGTCAGGATGCGAACGAGTACGCTTTTGCCTTGGGCGCGCTTGCGCATTATTCTTCGGATATCACCGGCCACCCAGCCGTGAACCTGGCTGTCGCCCTGCAATATCCCAAGCTGCGCGCCAAGTACGGCAATTCCGTCAGGTACGCGGATAACCACACCGCGCACCTCAAAACGGAGTTCGGATTCGACATGGTGCAAGTGGCCAAGAATCGCTACGCCTCGCAGCAGTATCACGATTTCATCGGTTTCCAGGTCTCCAAGCCTCTCCTCGAGCGCGCGTTCCCCATCGTTTACGGGCTCCCCTTGAGCGACGTTCTGACGCACGAGGATCTTGCCATCGGTTCCTATCGCTTTGCCGTCAGCCGCATGATCCCGCAAATGACCCAAATCGCGCTGCGCACCCACAAGAAAGACATCATGAAGGAGACGCCCGATTTTGCGAAACAGAAGTTTCTCTATCGCCTCTCGCGCTCCAACTATGAAAAGGAGTGGGGCAAGGATTACACCAAGCCCGATTTCGGTACCCGTTTCTGGTCCGTGATCTTGCGATACTTGCCCAAGATCGGCCCCTTCAAGGCGCTGGCCTTCAACACTCCCACCGCGCAGACGGAGGACATGTACTTCAAGAGCATCAATACCACCGTCGACCAGTACCGCATTTATCTTCAGCAGGTTCGCGTCGGCTCGCTTGTGCTCGTCAACTCCGATTTTGACACCGGCAAGCGGACCATGGCCGCCGAGTACTCCTTGACTGACGAAACCTACGCCAAGCTCTTAGTCCAACTCGCGCAGCGTAAGTTCGATCTAACCTCGCCGGACCTCCGCGGCAATGTCCTCGACTTCTATGCGGATCTCTCTCTTCCTCTCGAAACCAAAAAGGACCCTGCTCGTTGGCAATCCCTCTTGTCCCTACTTGAACAGTTGAAGCTGCTCACTCCAGCTCCCACTCTCCCTGCCGCCCCCGCAGATTGACTCTGCTTGTGCCTCTGCGCTCCACCCACATCATTGCCCGCGACGGAGCAGAGTTCGTGCCAACTCGCGCCCCTGCAACTAAGTCCCAATGTGTGCTCAAGTGAACAGACCTGCCATTGCAGATCACTTACCATGGGTCGTCCGGGAAATAGGCAAGTCTATTTCCCGGTGCGCCGCAAGCGCTCTGCCCCCCGGCCCCTTGTGAGATCGGAACGGCAATGCTCTGGACCATTCTCGTCGTGTTGTTCGCTCTTTGGCTTCTGGGTGTGGTCACTTCCTACACCTTCGGCGGATTCATACACGTCCTTTTGCTGGTGGCTCTCGCCATGCTCCTCATTAATTTCATTCAAGGTCGCAGGCGCATCGTTTAGTTAAGAAAGCTGACAATATGAAACCCACCATTTTGATTGGAATTCTCCTGATTGTTCTCGGCGGCCTGGCCCTTGCTTACCAGGGATTCAATTACACCCATCGCGAACGAGTAATGGATGTAGGGCCAATGCACGTCAGCAGGGAAGATCATGACCGCGTTTCGATTCCTCCCATCCTCGCCGGCCTGGTGCTGGTGGGCGGAGTTGTCTTGGTCTTCGTCGGAAGCAAAAAGGGTTCTTAGGCCGTAACTTCGAATTTAGCCCGCCGGAGAGTCGGGTGACGCATAACCCTCTCCCGCTGTATACGCGTTGAAAGTTCTTCAGCCAGAAATCCTTGACTAAGCAAACGTCTAGAAAAGCAGTGTGACCCTGGAGGTCAGCGATGAAAAAGTATCTCGTAGCCGCAGCATGTCTCACTCTCGTTGCCGGTGTGGTGTATGCCGAGAAATTGAACAAGGAACAAAAACGCCTGGAAGAGGCCGGCGTGGTCATGCAGGAAGTGCTCAACGTTCCCGACAACATTCCTCACGATCTTTTGGAAAAGGCCGAGTGCGTCATCGTGTTCCCGTCCGTCAAAAAGCTGGCTTTCGGGGTCGGCGCGGACTACGGTCGCGGTGCCATGGTTTGCCGCACCGGCGAGCATTTCCGTGGACCTTGGGGAGCCCCCGCTATGTACGCGCTGGAAGGCGGCAGTGTTGGCTTCCAAATCGGCGGCGAAGCTACCGACTTGATCCTGCTAGTCATGAATGATCGGGGTATGGATTCCATTCTCAGCAGCAAGGTTAAATTGGGCGGCGACGCTTCTGTTGCCGGTGGCCCCAAAGGACGTGACGCTTCCGCCGATACCGACGCTTGGATGCGCGCTGAGATCCTCAGCTACTCGCGTTCCCGCGGTTTGTTTGCCGGCATTTCCCTCGAGGGCTCCACGATTCGCCCCGACGACGAGGCCAGCGAACAGGTCTATGGCCACCCCATCAAGGCCAAGGACATCGTCCGAGGCAAACATACGGGCGTGCCTGCCACAGGCCGTCATCTCGTCGACGTTCTGCAAAAGGGCGCACCCCGCAACGAATCGGAGCACGTTGCGCATTAGTCGTTAGGCGTTAGCACAGCTTGCCGGGATCTTTTCCGCCCGGCAAGCTACCTTTTTAGGATCGTTAGTCAACCCGACCGGAGCGCTGCGCCCTTTACGCCCCCCTCCCACATTGTCAACCCGACCGGAGCGGCCCGATTTTTTCTTTCGCGCCGTTTTGTGGCGCGTCGGGCCGCGTAGTGGAGGGATCTGCTTTTCTCGCTCTTCTCTGTGACCTCTGCGTCCGGCGTTTACCCCGCCCCGAGCATCTCGGGGACCCGGTCGGGGTGACCTCTGCGTTAATCTTTCTTTCTCGTCTGCCGTTCTCTTCTCCCGCGAATCTTCTCCATTCCAGCGCCGGAGGCGCGCCAGAAGTTAGCCCAGCCCGTAAGGGCTGGGTCCAAGACCAGCCGGCATCCGCAGCGCCGTAGGCGCGGCACTTCTTCTCCCCTGCGCACACCTTCAGCCAAGCTAGACTCCGAGGCCGTACATGGATTTTCCGTGAGGTTCACACCAGGTCGGCCCGAAGCGCACCCTACTCGTGCAATACCACGGTCAGCAATGATTTATTCACCCTGATTTTCCCGTTGTATTCGATGAACCCGAGCTTTCTGAATTTGTTCATGAAGAAATTCACGCGCGATCGCGTCGTTCCCACCATGCTCGCCAGCGTCTCCTGCGAAACTCTCGGCAGTACGCTGTCGGGTTGTTCCTTCTGCCCATAGCGCGCCAGCAGCAGGAGCGTCCGCGCCAGGCGCTTTTCGCTCGAGTTGAAGAGTTGATCGATGAGATCCTCTTCCACCCGGATGTTGTGCGCCAGCATATACGCGATGAAATGATCGGATAACTCGTGCTCCGCGTGCAGCACGCGCAGCAGCTCTTCCTTTTGCATCTCCAGCAGGGTGGTCGGTGTGACCGCGGTTGCCGTGCCCATCCGCAGCGTCTGGCCCGCCATGCAGCCTTCGCCAAAAAAGTCCGTTGGACCGAACATCGCCACCACCGCTTCCTTGCCGGACCCATTCACAACGGAGAATTTCACCCCGCCCTTCTGGACGTACATGACCGTTTCCGCCGCATCACCCTGCGAGTAGATCGCTTCATTCCTGTGATATTCCACGACTTTTCTTGATACCCCCGCGGTATCCAGGAAAACTTGCGGGTCAAAAGAGCCGTTACTTCCATTGTGCTTGAGTTTCTTTGGTCTCATATTCACCTCGAAACTCCGTCTGGGTGTGGATATTCCGCTCCAGTGTCACCCTACCAAAAAGATTCCTGCAAAACTGTATAAAATTGAACAGCGCCCCCCGTTACGCTCTCTACACTTTCCCATTGGACGGCGAGAAAGAGCGATATTGGCCAAATGGCTGGGGGGCCTAGGGACGGTATCAACTCTCTCGCCGTTCCTTTTGTGACCCGGTTAAATGCCTTTCCTCGACAGGGCTGCGCCCCACCAAATCTGTCATCCCGCTTGCCCGCCGCAGGAGGGACCGGAGTGCCGCGCCTTGTGCGGCACGCAGTGGAGGTGATCGTGGCACAATCGCTGCGTCTTGCCTCCCCTTCTCCGCTTTCGAATTTCGCTTTTCGAGCTCCGCTTCCTGATCGCTGATAGTCTGATCGCTGATAACCTTCCTCCGTGCTCTCCTCTCGCCTTGACACCACCGCCCCCCGAGCGTACACCGTGGATTAGAGATTCATGTCCACGGGCGTTTTTCGGGGAGGTCCCCATGCCGCGCTATGAGTTCTACTGCGAACATTGCAAGAAACCGTTCGAAATGATCCTGAGCCTTGCGGAATATGAGAAGGGACGCTTCAAGTGTCCCAAGTGTGGCGGCAAACACGTCCACCAGGAGGCCGCCGCCTTCTTCGCTGTCACATCAAAGAAAAGCTGACACCGACCGCGGCCCCTCTCGGTTGCCCGCCTGGCCCGAACTCACACGAACCGCACTTGTTGAGCGTTTTTGTTGATGACGAAGACGCGGATGTTATTCGATGCCGGGTCTCCCGGAACCACGAAAAAGCCAAGTTTCTGTGGATTGTATCCCTCGGTTTTCCCAACAATCGTTTCGCCGTCCCGGAAGCTCACTGCGATCTTGCGGCCGTGGATGTGCTCGTCAACGATCGCTTGGTCATGGTATTCGGGGTTGCCGCCGAAGTCCTTCACAAAAAACACCGCCTTCAAGTCCTTCATCAGCACTTTGATTCCATGTTCCTGGAGTGTTTTTTCTGTGGGCAGCACGTTGAAGGAATCTTTCAGGGCAGAGAAGTCATAGACGTAGCCCTTCAGTCGACGCCCGTCAACGAACGCGACAACCACCTTGTTCGCTTGCTCGGGTGGTCTTGGAGCTGTGGCCATATACTCCTCTCCACAATCTTCCTCTCGGCTCCGGGCCTTCCATCTACTCTGGAATTTTGATTTTTCCGTCTTTGGTTGAATTGAATATACACCTAGCCGCCTGGCCCGCAACGGCTATTCTCACCCAAGCACTTGTTTGTGGCGCGTCCCCCAATTCTGTCATCCCGACCGGAGCGGCCCGACTTTTTCTTCGCGCCGTACTTTGGCGCGTCGGGCCGCGCGGTGGAGGGATCGTGGCAACCCCCAAATCACTACAAGTGCCTAACCTCTTATACCCTTACACTCTTTCACTCTTACACCTCCTCCCCGCGTCCTGATCGCTGGTATCCTCACTCTCCCCATTCATGCGAAAATAACTCGTCGCCAGGAGCACGCCCATGGACGAAACAACCCTCCAAATCAACGGCCGCCCCTATCACTTTGCCGCGGACAAAGAGACTCCCCTCCTCACCGTCCTCCGGGAACTCCTCGATCTGACGGGCAGCAAATACGGTTGCGGCGAAGGCCAATGCGGCGCCTGCACCGTGCTGGTTGACGGCAAGGCGCGGCGTTCCTGCATGCTTCCCGTTTGGGCCGCCGCTGGCAAGCAAATCACGACCATCGAAGGACTGGCCAAGGGTGAGCAACTCCATCCCGTTCAGCAGGCCTTTCTCGAAGAAGGCGCGATGCAGTGCGCCTACTGCACTTCCGGTATGATCATGTCCGCAGTCTCCTTGCTGAACTCCACGCGGAACCCTTCGGATGCGGAAATTCTGACGGCCATGCAGGGTAACGTCTGCCGCTGCGGCACGTATCCCCGCATTCTCGCCGCCATCCACAAAGCGGCCACTCGTCTGCCAGGGGCGCAGTCATGACTCCCAAATCCAATACGCCCTTCACGATTGAGCCGGAGCGCTATGAGCTGGCGGCTCCAGCCTCCTATGTCTTTCAAAGCGACCGCCGCGAATTCTTCAAATTTATGGGAGCGGGACTCTTCATCGCCTGCGCTTTTTCAAAAGCTGAAGCGTTCCAGGAATCGGGCGCTTCCCGAAGAAATTCGGAAGACTCTTTGCCGCAGGAAATCAGCGCCTGGCTGCACATCGGGGAAGACGGCATCGTAACGGTCTTCACAGGGAAAGTGGAAGTGGGGCAAAACATCCGCACCTCCCTCACCCAGGCGGTGGCGGAAGAGCTGAAAACGCCCGTTGCCTCCATTCGCCTGGTTATGGGCGACACCCAGCTCGTGCCCTTTGACATGGGCACCTTCGGCAGCCGCACCACCCCCATCATGAATCTGCAATTGCGCCGCGTTTCCTCCGCGGCTCGCGACGTCTTGCTGGCCATGGCCGCCAAACAATGGAACGTCGATCCTGCGCGCTTGCACGCCCAAGACGGCACGATTGCTGACCCGCAAACCAAACGCTCTATGACCTACGCCCAACTGGTCAAAGGCCAACAGATCGCCCAGGTCGTTCCGGCGGAAGATCCCTTGATCCCCCCGCGCGATTGGACCGTTGCGGGACAACCGCTGCCGAAAATCGATGGCCGCGATTTTGTTACCGGAAAGCATCGCTATCCCTCCGACCAAAAACTTCCCGAAATGCTTTATGGAAAGGTCATACGGCCCCGCGCATTCAACGCCACGCTTGTATCCGCGGATACCACCGAGGCGGAGAAGCTCCCGGGAGTCACTGTCGTTCGCGATGGCAATTTTCTGGGAGTGGCGGCGCCCAGTTCCGCCACGGCAGAGAAGGCGGCTTCCCTGGTGCGCGCCGAATGGAAAGCCGACCCGCAACCCTCGAACAAGGAACTGTTCGACTACCTGAAGCAGAACCAGTTGCCCCGCGCTGAGCGTGACGACAACTCCCGCTTCGAGAGCGGCAATGTGGATGCCGCCCTGGCCTCGGCAACGCGGCAACTCCAGCAAACCTACAACGTCAACTACATCGCCCACGCCCCGCTCGAACCTCGCGCCGCTTTGGCTCAATGGAACGACGATCGTCTGACCGTATGGACCGGCACGCAGCGCCCCTTCGGGGTTCGCAGCGAACTGGCCACAGCCTTTCATCTGCCTGAAGAAAAAGTTCACGTCCTGATGCCGGATACGGGCTCCGGCTACGGCGGCAAGCACTCCGGGGAATGCGCCATCGAGGCGGCGCGCCTGGCACGCGCGGCCAAGCGCCCGGTAAAAGTTGTCTGGACGCGGGAAGAGGAGTTCACCTGGGCCTATTTTCGCCCCGCCGGAGTGATCGACGTCCGCAGCGCCGTTGGCGGCGATGGAAAAATCACCGCCTGGGAATTTCACAACTACAATTCCGGCGCTGCCGGCATTCGCACCTACTACGAAGTTCCCAACCAGCGTATCGAGTTCCATCCCGTGAATTCGCCGCTGCGTCAGGGCTCCTACCGCGGGCTGGCGGCCACCGCCAATCATTTCGCGCGCGAAGTGCACATGGATGAAATCGCGCATTCGCTCAATATGGATCCCCTGGAATTTCGCATCAACCATCTGAAAGAGGAGCGCCTGCGCGCGGTGTTTGCAGAAGGCGCGAAGAAGTTTGGCTGGGCCGAAACGAAACCCGCAAATCATGGATTTGGCGTGGGTGGCGGCTACGAGAAACTTGGTTACGTCGCCACCTTCGTGGAAGTCGCCGTTGACCGCAACACCGGCGACATCAAGATCCGGCGCATCTTCACCGCTTTCGATTGCGGCGCCATCGTCAATCCCGACGGGCTGCGCAATCAGGTCATCGGCGCCAATATCATGGGCCTTGGCGGGGCGCATCTTTGAAGCCGTCGAATTTGAGAATGGCCGCGTCCTGAACAATCTGTTCTCCAAATACCGCGTGCCCCGTTTCAGCGATATTCCCCCGCTGGACGCATTCCTGATCGACCGCAAAGATCAACCCCCGGTGGGAGCAGGGGAAGCGCCCATCGTCGGCGTGGCCCCGGCCATCAGCAACGCCATCTTCGATGCCACCGGCATCCGCCTCCGTTCCTTGCCCCTGGCCCCCCTCCTAATCCCCCACGGCCTCCGCCTTTCCTGACCATCAACCCTGGCTTCCACTTCTTTGCGGTTCCTGTGGTACAGACACTCCTGCCTGCCCTGCTCGCCCTGAGCCTCGAAGGGAGCCTCGAAGGGTCTGTGCTCTTTGGTTGCTCTTCTCTGTGTTCTCTGCGGCTCCTCTGTTACCTCTGTGGTGAGCCTTTCTCTTCCTCTTCGTTTCCTGATCGCCGGCTCCAAATGATGATTTCCGTCCTTTGACTCCTGCGCCAAAAACCAGAATTGTCATCCCGAGCGGAGCGGCCCGACTTTTTCTTCCGCGCCGAAGTTTGGCGCGTCGGGCCGCGGAGTCGAGGGATCCCTCCGCCGCCTTTCTGTTCGACTCTTTCACTCTTCCACTCTTTCACTCTTAAACCTCTTCCCTCCGCCACTTCCGTGCAGCCCCCCACATCCTCCGCTTCCCGAATTTCGCTTTTCCATCTTGGTTTCCTGATCGCTGATATCTGATCGCTGATATCCTCATTCCCCCCACTTTCAACTTTTAACTTTCAACTTTAAACCTTAAACTCTTCCCGGCGAGCCCAATCCATGCCCAACATCCCCCTCCGCAACGGCGGCCCCAAAGCCCGCATCGCCGTCATCCCCGGCGACGGCATCGGCAGGGAAGTGACCCCGGTAGCCGTCCAGGTCATCCGCGCCGCCACCGCCAAGCGCAACCGCCCGCTCGAATTCGTTGAGTTCGATTGGGGCGCCGACAAATACCTCCGTGAGAACGTCTCTCTCCCCGAAGGCGCCGTCGAAATGCTGCGCGACGAGTTCGACGCCATCCTCTTCGGCGCGCTTGGCGATCCCCGCGTCCCCTCCAATCAGCATGCCGCCGACATCCTCCTCGGCCTGCGCTTCAAGCTCGACCTCTACGTCAACGCCCGCCCCACCGAACTGCTCCACCCGCGCCTCACCCCGCTCCGCGATCGCACCCCCGCCGACATCAATCTCATGGTCATTCCGCGAAAACACCGAAGGCCTCTACGCCGGCGTGGGCGGCTTTTTCAAAAAGGGCACCCCCGACGAGATCGCCCTCCAGGAGGACGTCAACTCCCGCAAAGGCGTCGAGCGCATCATCCGCCACGCCTTCGCCTACGCCCGCGCCCACTCCCGTGGTAGCGCCGGTTTCCAACCGGCCTCTTTGGGTTCCCACAAGCCCCTGCGGGTCTGCATGTCCGACAAGTCCAACGCCCTGACCTTCGCCCACGACCTCTGGCAGCGCGTCTTCAAATCCGTTCGCGCCGAGTATCGCGAGATCGACTCCCGCCACCTCTACATCGATACCCTCGCCATGGAGCTCGTCCGCGACCCCAGCCAGTTCGACGTCATCGTCACCTGCAACCTTTTTGGCGACATCATCAGCGACCTTGCCGCCCAGCTCGCCGGAGGACTCGGCCTCGCCCCCTCCGCCAACATCCATCCCGGCCGCACCTCGCTCTTCGAGCCCGTCCACGGCTCCGCCCCCAACATCGCCGGGAAGGGCATCGCCAATCCCTTCGGCTCAGTCTTAGCCTCCGGCATGCTCCTGGATTTTTTGGGCTGGCACGAAGAATCTGCGGTATTAAAGCAATCCGTGAAGTCCGCCCTGGCCGAAAACGTCACCACGCCCGACCTGGGCGGATCTAAAGCAACACTTGAAGTGGCCGACTATCTTGCGAACTTCGTCACCAAGCATTCCTAACCCGCTTCGACCATTTCTTCAGGCTTCTCCCCAACCCCAAAACTGTCATCCCGACCGGAGGGCCGCTGCCTTTGCGGCCCGTAGTGGAGGGATCGTGGCACCAGCGCCGCCCGTTTACGGGCTTCGGATTTACTGAGAACTGAAGACTGAGCACCGAAAACTCCTCACCTCTTTCGCACCAACGCCGTGATGGCCAGCCCCAGCAAGAATCCCCCGATGTGCGCCCAGAACGCCACGCCTCCCCGCGACGCCATCCCGAGTTGGCCAATCCCCTCCAGGAACTGCAGCACAAACCAATACCCCAGGATCAGGAACGCCGGCACGGGGATCAGGAAGATGAAGAAGAAGGTCAGTATCCGGTGCCGGGGGAAGAGCAAGATGTACGCGCCCAGCACCCCGCTGATCGCTCCGCTGGCCCCGAGCGCCGGAAGCGGCGAGCTCAGGTTGAAGAGCACGTGCACCAAGCCCGACCCGATCCCGCACACCACATAAAAGCAGAGGTAGGCCACGTGCCCGAAGTAGTCCTCGACGTTATCCCCGAAGACCCATAGGAATAGCATGTTCCCCAGCAGGTGCATCAGCCCGGCATGCAGAAACATGCTGGTGAAGAGCGGCTCGAACGCTGCCTGGAACCCGACATGCCCCGCCAGGAATTGCGAAACGTGCGAAGGGATGGTGGCGTTGGCCATCACGAAGGCCCGCTCGGCCCGCGGCGGCAAGCTCAACTGGTAAATGAAGACCAGCACGTTCGCCAGGATCAAAGCGATGTTGACGAACGGCGTGGTGCGCGTCGGGTTGATGTCCTTCAGCGGAATCATGGGTCAGCGAAGAAGCGCGCTCGATGGGATGGCCTGCGCATGAAGATGGCGACAGAGTAGCCGAAAGGGCGCCAAACGCAAAGCCCGCCCCAGCGGGTCCAGGGGCAGGGAACTGCGTCCTATAATGTTGCCCTGCCAGAATCCTGGTTAACAGAATCTGGAGGCACCCCAAACCCGCAATTTTCCCAAGGTTTGGGAAGGATCTCGGGGAAGTTCCGCACTTTCTAAGCAAACCCCAAGAGGGATTCCTCACTTCGATTGATCGCGGGCAATGGCATGCCGAGCCGCCGTCAACCGACCCCGTCTCAATCCCTAAATTGTCGGCGCGCCGACATTTCTTGTGTCTTGCAGGGGCGCGCTATTCCCGCAGGCGCGCGCTCGTTTTCCACTCCATTTGTTCGCTAATCATTGCGATGTTTCCTGGTGTATGGTAAGTAAGTAAGTCCTGCATGTGCGCGCAAGGGGCGCAGGTAATGCCTGTGCCGCAGTTGCTAGTCGGCGCGCCGACAACCGATGCCTGCCCGCGAAACGGAAGCCATCATCCTGAAGACCTTCCCGCTGGGTGAGGCGGATCGCCTGGTCAGTTTCCTGGGACGTTCGTCGGGCCGCATGCGGGGTGTAGCCGCCGGCGCGCGCCGCCTGAAGAACCGTTATGGCTCGACCCTGGAACTGCTCTCGCACGCGCAGCTCTGGTACATCGAGCGAGAGACGCGCGACCTCGTACGGATCCAGCAGGCCGAACTGCTCGAGTCCTTCCACAAGGCGCAGAGCGATTACGGCCTCAGCACCGGCCTGGCGCTCATCAGCGAGATCGCGGAGCAGGTTCTGCCCGAGCACGAAGTCTCCGAGGCGATGTTCCGGCTGATCCTGCTGACCGTGCGGGAGATCGAACGGCGCAACAGCGGGGCGCTGCCCCTGAGCTACTTCGCGTTCTGGACCGTGCGGCTGGCGGGCTGGCTGCCGCGATTCAATGCCTGCGCTGTTTGCGGGAAGGCCTTCGGAAAGCGGCCGGCGTATCAGGCGTCGTCGTATCCCGGTCTCGTCTGCGAAGAGCATAGCCGCTCCGGGATGAAGCCGGTGTCGTTCGAGGGCAGGGAACTCGCGGAGCGTTTTGCGGGAGAACGCCTGGACCGGTTCGATGCGGCGATCGAGGGTTTACCCGGGGTGAAGGAATTGCGCGAAGCGGGATTGAATTGGATCGAGCATCACACCGAGCGGGAGTTGAAGACGCGGCAACTTCTGGAGACGCCGTGAGAGATTCGCGGGTGCAAAAATGTCGGCGCGCCGACAATTTTTAGGAGACAGCGGAAGCAAGTAATGAATTTGGAGTGATGCCTTGACAGTTAAAGCAAAACTTGAAGTGAAGCGCAAAGGCTTGACCTTTCAAGACTTATTTCTCAAGCTGGCGCACTTCTGGGGAAAGCAGGGTTGCGTGCTGCAGCAACCCTACGACACGGAAGTTGGCGCGGGAACGATGGCGCCGGAAACTTTTCTGCGTGTGCTTGGGCCTTCTCCGTATCGCGTGGCGTATGTGCAGCCGTCGCGGCGTCCCGCGGATGGGCGCTACGGCGAAAATCCTAACCGTCTCTACAAACATTTTCAGTATCAGGTGATCCTGAAGCCCGCGCCGGCGGAGATTCAGGACATGTATCTGAAGAGCCTGGCAGCCATCGGCATCGATCTGCGCGCGCACGATGTGCGCTTTGAAGAGGACAACTGGGAAGCGCCCACGCTGGGTGCCTGGGGCATTGGGTGGCAAGTGATGCTGGATGGATTGGAGATTACCCAGTTCACCTACTTCCAGCAGAGCGGCGGAATCGAGCTCGATCCCATTTCGGTGGAGATCACGTACGGGCTCGAACGCATTTGCGCGTTTTTGCAGGATGTGGAGAGCGTCTACGATATCCGCTGGAACGAGGAAAAGAGCTACGGCGACATCCGGCTGGCGGAAGAGCAGCAACTCTCGGAATACAGTTTTGACCGCAGCGACGCGCAGGCGCTACGGGCCGAGTTTGAATTGCACGAGAAGGAATCGCGGGAACTGCTGGAGGGGTGGAAGCACCTGGAAGGAAATGTCGGCGCGCCGACAATCGAGCGCGTGCGGTACCCCTTGCTGGCGGCGTACGACCACTGCCTGAAGTGTTCGCACCTGTTCAATCTGATGGATGCGCGCGGGGTGATCTCGACAACGGAACGCGCGGCGCTGATGGCGCGTGTGCGCACGCTGGCATGCCGGACGGCGGCGGCGTATTTGGAGCAGAGCGCGGCTGCCGCGTCGCGGGGCGAGGTGCGGGGATGAGTTGCGGCGCGAGGGCAGGGAGTTGGGGCGAAAAATGTCGGCGCGCCGACATTCCCGAAATGGAACACGGCGCGCGATCACTTCGTCTGGCGGTGCCCCGTCATTTCGAGGGCGGTTTTTGCCCGAGAAATCCCGCTGCTCCTCCCGGCATAGACCCAAGAGAGATTCATCGCACAAAAAACGTGCGATGGAAAACCGTACCTCACTTCGCGGACTCCGTTCGGAATGACGGTGGGTTAGGTGATGGGCTCGTGGCCCCAGCTAGTTGCAAGTGTTTTGCAAAATGTCGGCGCGCCGACAATTCCAATAAATGGAAGTTAGTGCCTGGGGTGGCCGGATGAACGCGGTGAAGAGGACATCTTTGAAGAAGACACGGACGGGGAAGAGGGCGCGGGTGGGCGCGGGGAAGGGTGGCGCTTCTTTGAAACCCGGGAGGCGTGTGGAGTTACTTTTCGAAATTGGGGCGGAGGAGATTCCTGCGGGGATGCTGCCGCGCGCCGTGGGCGAGTTGAAAACCATTTTGGAGAAGCACCTGACGGCGGAAAACCTGACCGAAGGCGTGGCCGTGGAAACCTTTGGCGGGCCGCGGCGGCTTACCGCGTGGGTGCGCGGCCTGATCGCCAAGCAAGCCGACGTGGAGAATGAAGTGACCGGGCCGCCGAAGTCGGTGGCTTACGATAATGCCGGCGCGCCGACGCGAGCGGCGGTGAGTTTCGCCGAGAAGCAGGGCGTGGCCCTGCACGATCTGTTGATCGTGAAGACGGCCAAGGGCGAGTACATCGCCGCGAAAGTGGCGAAGCGCGGGCGCACTGTTCACGAGCTTCTGACCGAGATTCTGCCGCGCGTGATCCACGATATTTCCTGGCCGAAGACGATGACGTGGACGGGCCTGGAGGGTGCGCGGTTCATACGCCCGGTGCGCTGGCTAGTTGGGGTGCTCGACGGCAAGGCATTGAAGTTTTCCTTTGGGGGTGTCACTGCCGGGGACGTCACCACAGGGCACCGCTTCCTGGGCAAGCCCGAAATACGAGTGCGCGACTTCGCAGACTATGAGAGGAAGCTGCGCGCCAACGGCGTGATCGTGCGTCCGGCCGAGCGCCTGGAACGCATCCAGAAGGAATTGGCAAGCCACGCCAAGCGCGGCGGCTACAAAGTTCATGAGGATGCGGGCCTGCTGCAACTGGTCAGCTACCTGAACGAGTTTCCCACGGTCATACAGGGCGACTTCGACCCGTCATTCCTCGAGCTTCCTGACGAGATCCTGATCACGGTAATGCGCGATCACCAGAAATACTTTGCCGTGGAAAAGCGCGGTGGCGAACTGGCGCCGCACTTCCTGGCGGTGATTAATCTGGCCAAGGATTCGCAGGGGTTGGTGCGCGCGGGGCACGAACGCGTGCTGCGCGCGCGGTTTGCGGATGCGCGTTTTTTCTGGGAGTCCGACCAGAAGATCAAGCTGGCCAACTATCTCCCCAAGCTGCAGCGGGTCACCTATGAATCGCGGTTGGGAAGCTACCACGACAAGGTGGAGCGCATGCGCGCGATTGCGCGGTGGCTCGGGGAACAATGGTTCAACCTCGGCATGGTGCAAGCGCACGTGGCGGATGCGGATCGCGCCGCCGAACTGGCGAAGTGTGACCTGGCCACGGAGATGGTGCGCGAGTTTACGGAATTGCAGGGCGTCGTGGGCGGGCTGTATGCGCGGGCGCAGGGCGAAGCGGAAGATGTGGCGGACGCGGTTTACGATCATTACCGCCCCGTTGGTTTGGACGATCCCATCCCGCGGAATCTGACCGGGTGTGCGGTGGCGCTGGCGGACAAGTTCGATTCGATTGTGGGCTGCTTCAGCGTGGGGGTGATTCCCACGGGCTCGAGCGATCCGTATGCTTTGCGGCGCGCCGCGCTAGGCATCGTGAAGATCATCCTCGACCGGAAATTGCCGGTATCGTTGTCGCTGACGATTGGCGCGGCGTCGAAGGCGCTGCTCATGCATCCGCCGAAGAAGGCGGTCACACCGGCGCAGGAGGCGCAGGTATTCGAGTTCATCCTGGACCGGGCGCGGTTTGTGCTGCGGGAGAAGCATGGCTATGCGTACGACGAGGTGAACGCGGTATTCCGCGCGGGCTGCGAGGATTTGGTGGACGTGGAGAAGCGGTTGCGCGCGCTCAAGGCGGTGCGCAAGACGAAGAATTTCGAGCCGCTGGCGGTGTCGTTCAAGCGCATCCGCAAGATATTGGAGAAAGCGAATCTTCCGGTGGAGGCTCCGCAGCATGTGAACGTGGAGCTGTTCGAGAAGGATGCGGAGAAGGCGCTGTACGCGGCGGTGCGCAAGGCGGCGGGGAAGGTGGGCGAGGACAAGCGCGCGGGGAAGTACCAGGAGGCGCTGGACGAGATCGCGGGTTTGCGCAAGGTAGTGGACGCATTTTTTGTGGAAGTGATGGTGATGGCGGAAGACGAGGCGGTGCGGAAGAACCGGCTGGCGCTGCTGGCGGAGTTGTTGCGGGAGTTCACGACGATTGCGGATTTTTCGGAATTGGGAGGGGAAGAGGGGAAGTAGCGTGGAGGAGATATCAGATATCAGCGATCAGATATCAAGAGGCGGGCGATCAGCGATCGGGGGGCAAGAAAGAACTTACGCAGAGAGCACCCCGGCCTGGCCGGGGTAAACGCCGGACGCGGAGTTCGCAGAGAAGAGAAAGGCGACGGAGGGATTCCTCGCTTCGCTCGGAATGACGGGTTTAGGTAGGGAAGGGCGCAAGTAACGAGATTTAGCGAATTAAAGTTTTACTTTAAGTATTGAGTTTCGAGTTTTGTGGCAGTTTTCTTTGGAAAATTGTCGGCGCGCCGACATTTTGCACTCCAATCTCAAAGGAGTGCGATGCGGAGCGCGCCAGTAACCGCAGTGAAAAACAAGAGAGGCGTACCGTGAAAAAGTGGGTCTATTTCTTTGGTGCAGGAAAAGCGGAAGGCGACGGCGAATGGCGCGATCTGCTCGGCGGCAAGGGAGCAGGTTTGGCCGAGATGACCAAAATCGGTCTGCCCGTCCCCGCGGGTTTCACCATCTCGACGGAAGCCTGCGATCACTTCTACAAGAACAACAAGAAGTACCCGGCGGAACTCAAGAAGCAGGTGATTGATAGCGTCGCCCGGCTGGAAAAGGTGACCAAGAAGAAGCTCGGCGATCCGGACAACCCGCTGCTGGTCAGCGTGCGTTCCGGCTCGGCGCGCTCGATGCCGGGGATGATGGAGACGATCTTAAACCTGGGCTTGAATGACAAGTCCGTGGTGGGCATTGCCAAGGTGACCGGGAACGAGCGCTTTGCCTATGATGCATATCGCCGCTTCGTGCAGATGTTCTCGACCGTGGCGATGGGCATGCCCAAGGAAGACCTGGAGCACAAACTGCGCGCGATGAAGCAGCGGCTGGGCGTAAAAGAAGATACCGCGGTGCCGGCCAGCGGCTGGAAAGAACTGGTGGGGGAATACAAGGCCTACTACCTGGATAAGGCCGGACAGCCGTTTCCGGAAGATCCCCTGGAGCAGTTGTGGGGAGCGATTGGCGCGGTGTTCGGATCTTGGATGGCGGAAAAGGCAGTCACGTACCGCCGGGTGGAAAAGATCACCGGGCTGCTGGGCACCGCGGTCAACGTGCAGCAGATGGTGTTCGGCAACACCGGCGACAATTCGGGAACGGGCGTGTGCTTTACGCGCGACCCGAGCGACGGCGAGAAGGTTTTTTACGGTGATTATCTGAGCAACGCGCAGGGCGAGGACGTTGTGGCGGGCATACGCACGCCGGTGCACCTGAGCGAACTGGCGAAGATCATGCCGAAGGCGTACAAGCAGCTCGAGGGAGTTCGAGCAACGCTTGAGAAGCACTACCGCGACATGCAGGACATGGAGTTCACGCTGGAGGAAGGCACGCTGTACATGCTGCAGACGCGCACCGGCAAGCGCACGCCCGCGGCGACCTTCCGCATCGCCATGGACATGGCGAACGAAAAGCTTATCACCAAGGAAGAAGCGATGCTGCGCATCAAGCCGGAAGACATCGAGCGGCTTTTTTACCCGGTGATTGACAGCAAAGTGGACAAGAAAACGCTGCAAGCGAGCGTGATTGCGCACGGGATTAACGCGGTGCCCGGCGCGGCAGTGGGGAAGATGTGCTTCTCCGCGAACGAGACGGAAGAATGGGCCGCGAGAGGCGAGAAAGTGATCCTGGTGCGGCGCGAAACCAGCCCCGAAGATGTGGGCGGGATGGCCGTGGCGCAGGGAATACTGACGGCAACGGGCGGCAAGACGAGTCACGCGGCCGTGGTGGCGCGCGGCTGGGGGAAGTGCTGCGTGGCCGGGGCGGAAACCCTGGACATCGACTACAAGACCAAGATCATGACCGACGGGAAGAGCGGCAAGACGCTGAAGGAAGGCGATTGGATCACGCTAGACGGCAGCGAAGGCATCGTGTACGAGGGGCAAATGCCGCTGGTGACGCCGGAATTGCCGAAGGCGTACTACACGATCATGAAGTGGGCCGACGGCATCCGCCGCTTGAAGGTGCGCACGAATGCGGATACGCCGCAGGATGCGCGCAAGGCCATCGAATTGGGCGCGGAAGGCATCGGGCTGACCCGCACCGAACACATGTTCTTCACCGACTTCGAGCATCCGGAGAAGAGCCACGATCGGCAGTTGGCCATTCAGGAGATGATCCTGGCCAACGACAGGGAAGCGCGCGTGAAGGCACTGGACAAGTTATTGCCGTACCAGCGCCGCGACTTTGTGGGCCTTTTCAAAGCCATGGACGGCCTCCCGGTGACCATCCGCCTGATCGACCCGCCGCTGCACGAGTTTGTGCCGCACGACCGGGCCAAGCAGGAAGAACTCGCCAAGGAACTCGGCATCCCGGTCGAGAACGTGGTTCGCCGCGTGACGCAATTGCGCGAGGCGAACCCGATGCTGGGCCTGCGCGGGTGCCGGTTGTCCCTCACGTATCCGGAAATTCTGGAGATGCAGGTGCGGGCGATCATCGAAGCGGGCATCGAATGCCAGAAGAGCGGAGTTAAAGTGTTGCCTGAGATTGAAATCCCAGTCACATTCGACAAGAACGAGGTCCGCATTCTCGGCGATGCCGTGCGGCGCGTTGCGGATCCGCTGATCAAGAAGGCTGGCGTGAAGCTGCCATACATAGTCGGCACGATGATTGAGCTGCCGCGCGCAGCATTGCTGGCCGACGAGTTAGCCGAAGTGTCGGAGTTCTTCTCCTTCGGAACCAACGACCTGACACAGACGACCATGGGGCTCTCCCGCGACGACGCGGGGCGCTTCCTGCCAGATTATGTGGACGAAAAGAAGCTCGGCATCCTCAAGTCCGACCCGTTCCAGACGCTGGATACCAAGGGTGTGGGCATGCTCATGCGCTGGTGTGTTGAGCGCGGGCGCAAGACCCGTCCGAACCTGGAGATCGGCATCTGCGGTGAGCATGGCGGCGATGCGGACAGCGTGAAGTTCTGCCATGAGATCGGCCTGGACTACGTGAGCGCTTCGCCGTTCCGCGTGCCGATAGCGAGGTTGGCGGCGGCGCAGGCCGTGGTGGAAAATAAGCAGAAGAAGGCGAAGGGGAAGAAGAAGTAACGAAGCAAAGAAGCAAGGAAGTAATGATTGAAAGAGCCGAATGGGTGCCGGGGTCCTGATGGGAGGGCCCCGGCACTTGGCGTTGAGAGCGAAGAGAAGAGAAGGGCGGCAGAGGGATTCATCGCTCCGCGGACTCCGTTCTGAATGACGGGTTTGGGCGGGGGTGGCGAGAAGGGTTGCCACGATTCCTCCACTGCGCGGCCCGACGCGCCAGAGTGCGGCGCGAAAGAAAAGAATCGGGCCGCTCCGGTCGGAATGACACGCCTGAGGTTGGAGTACCAAGACTCGGCAGTGTCGATAGTTTGGACGCGAGGGGATAGACCGTAAAAGCGGTGGCCCTTCGAAGCTCCCTTCGAGGCTCAGGGCAAGCAGGGTGAACAAGCCTCCGCACTCCAGGGGATGGTAGGCCGAACAGGGCCAATGGGAAGTAACACTTGAGGTGATGCTCCCGCTCCGGGGTGGGCTTCGGTGAAGCGACTGCGCATATGGATCAGCGGGCTGGCGGCGCTGCTGCTTGTGGCGGGCGCTTGCTTTGCGGCGGATACCCCGATCACATTGCATGGCCGAGTAGTGGATGAAAATGGATTGCCCGTCGGTGGAGCTCAAGTAAAGCTTGAGATGACCGGCGGGCAGACTTTTTTGGGGACGACGGACGACGCCGGGTCGTTCAGCGTTCGCGAATCTTGCCGCCGGGGAATACACCGCGCACATTACGAAGCCAGGGTTCTTTATCCTGGAGGGACAGAAGTTCGAGCTGGCGGCGGACTCCGGGGAAATTTCGTTTACGCTGAATCACGCCGAGGAACTGCGGGAGAAGGTGGACGTTACCGCGCCCGCCAACCAGATCGAGACCTCCGAAACACCGCAGAAAATCACGCTGACGAGCCAAGAGATTCGCGACATTCCCGTGCCGAGCTCCCATGATTTGGCGGAAAGCCTGATCCTGCTGCCGCAGGTGTTGCTGGACAGCCAAGGGCTGCTGCACCTGGCGGGGTCGCGGGCCACGCAGGTGCAATACCTATTGAACGGATTCGAGATTGGGGAGCCAGTGAATAATTCGCTGGTCGCGCGGTTCAGCGTGGATGCGGTGCGTTCGGCGGAGGTACAGACGGGGCGGTTTGGGGCGGAATATGCGCATCCGGGCGCGGCGGTGCTGAGCTTCGATACGCCGGACGGCGACGACCACTGGCGGTTCAATGCCACGGATTTCTTCCCGGGGATCAATGTGCAGCAGGGCGTGCAATTGGGGAATTTCTATCCGCGGGTGGAGTTTTCCGGGCCGATCGTGAGCGGGAAGCTGTGGTTTTCACAGGCGTTCAGCGTGCAGCACACCTTGAGCGTGATGAAGGGGCTGCCGGCGGGCGGGGACACCTCGACGGTGTGGGCGGGGGACAGTTTGTCGCGGCTGTTGTGGCACATCTCGTCGCGGCACAGCCTGGTGGCGAGTTTTTTGTACAACGATGCGGATGATTTCAACCTGGGGCTGGATGCGCTGCACCCGGTGTCCACGACGCTGACGCAGCATGCGCATCAAGCGTTCGGCTCGGTGAAGGACCAGTATTGGTTCCACGACACGCTGGTGGAGTTTGGGTTTGCGGGGCACGACAGCCACGACGATTACCAGCCGCAGGGGAACGCGCCGTACAAGCTGCTGGTGGATGGGGCGGCGGGGAATTATTTTCAGGCGTTGCAGCAGGAGGGGCGGCGGTGGCAGGGATTTGTGGATGCGACGCGGGCGGGGCTGAAATGGCACGGGACGCACACGATTTCCGGGGGCGCGAATCTTTCCAGCGTGCGGCTGGAGCAATCGAGCACGCGCGGGGAAATTCAGGCGCTGTACAGCGACGGCACGACGCTGAGCCGGGTGACGACGTTTACGGGGCCGGCGGCACTTTGGCGTGTCCAATACGCTGGCGGGGGCGTTTGTGCAGGATACGTGGACGATCAACTCGCACTTTATTGCGACGGCGGGAGTGCGGACGGATTGGGACCGGCTGGCGCAATCGGCGATGGCGGAACCGCGGGTGGCGCTGAACTGGATGCCCTTCGCAGCTCAGGGCAAGCCGTCTGCGGAGAAGACGGCGAAATTTTCGATTGGTTGGGGGATCTACGATATTCCGCTGAACCTTTCGGTGATTGGGCAGACGGCGGACCAGCCGCAGGTGGACACGCTGTACGACGCGACGGGGGCGGTGATGGCGGGGCCGGCGACGAGCCGGTTTGTGCTGCAGCCGGGGGCGCTGCGGCAGCCGTATTTCGATATTACGAGCGCGGGGTGGCAGCAGCGGTTTGGGGAGAAGACCATCGTTTCGGTGGAGCTGCTGGCGCGCGACCAGCACCGCGGGCTGGTGTTCGAGACGGCGACGCCGGGGCAGATTGGGAGCGAGTTTTTGCTGGAATCGACGCGGCGGGACAAGTACCGCGGGGCGACGATTTCGGCGCGGCACTCGTTTAGCGGGGGCGCGGAGGTGTTTGGGAGCTACACGCGATCGCGGGCGAACAGCGATCAGGTGCTCGATCCGGCGCTGGGGGCGCTGTATTTTGCGGCGCAGCAGGGCGGGCCGCTGGCGTGGGATGCGCCGAACCGGTTTTTGGGGTGGGCGAGCGTGCCGACGCCGGTGTGGGGGATCTTGTTTAGTTGCTTGCTGGATTACCGGACGGGTTATCCGTTCAGCGTGGTGGACCAGCAACAGCTTTTGGTGGGGGCGGCGAACTCGCGGAGGTTTCCGGATTATGCGAGTTTGAACATCAGTTTGGAGAAGAAATTTCGGTTTCGGGGATATTTGTTTGCGGTGCGGGGGTCGGCGATCAATGTGATTGGGAGGCAGAACCCGGACGTGGTGGTGAATAACAATGGTGCGCCGAATTTTCTGGCGTTTACGGGTGGGCAGGGGAGAGCGTTTACGGGGAGGCTGCGGTTTATTGGGAAGAAGTGAAGCGAGAGAGATATCAGATATCAGGAAACGGGGAGGGCGACCAGCGATCTGGAAACGAATAGGTGAGGCTGGCGGGGCGGGGGCTGGTGACAGAGGAACAA
Source organism: Candidatus Acidiferrales bacterium (assembly GCA_963780785.1). GTDB lineage: Bacteria > Acidobacteriota > Terriglobia > Acidiferrales > UBA7541 > Acidiferrum. The sequence goes on along the minus strand of CAWADS010000057.1, from coordinate 54,763 downwards.
AGAAAAAGAATTACGCAGAGGTCACAGAGCGTGCAGAGTTCGCGGAGAAAAAAGGCGCAAGAGAGATCCCTCCACTACGCGGCCCGACGCGCCAGAAATCGGCGCGAAGGAAAAAATCGGGCCGCTCCGGTCGGGATGACGAAGTTGGGTCGGCAGGGCGCGAGTTACCCTTATATTGCGCCTGGGCCGTTCAGGCCCCTCCTACGGTAGAGCGGGAGATAGAGATGCAATTTGGTTACGGGGCTTGCAGGTGTAAGAAGCGGCCGAGGCTCGCGCGGCGCCGCACTCCAAATAAGCTGACGAGAAGGGGAGAGGTGCGGGGAAAAAACAGGGCCGGCCCTTGCGGGCCAGCCCTGGTGAGAGTGGAACTGTAGAAAATGCGGTTGGCGTTTAGAAAGTGAGATGGAAACCGAATTCACTGACCAGCGAACGCGGAATCGTCGTGCTGGCGGGGTTGATGAAGCCCTGCGGATGGCCGAAATTAGCACCACTGGCGATGCTGACGGCGCCGCCATTGCGGGGCCGAAGTTGTTGCCGTAATTGGCGCGATTGGTGAGGTTGAAGGCCTGGGCCACGAGCTGCAAGTTCACTTTTTCGCCAAGCTTGATGTTCTTGGCCAGGCGCAAGTCAAGCTCGAAGAAGGGATCACCGCGAAGGGGATCGTATTTGGCGATGGTGCAGGTCTGCGCCACGCCGTTCAGGCCGTAGAAGCAGTTCTGCGCCCCCGTGTTGTTTCCGGCAAAGGCAAGGAAGTCCGTGGGATCGCTCTTGGGAACCACGACGGCGTTGGTCGTTCCACCGCCGGTATTCAAAGTATTGGAGGAGTTGGTCAAGTTGTAAGGACGCGCGGAGCCAAACTGCAAGATGGGAGAAAGCTGCAACCCCCACGGCATATCGTACAATCCGCTCACAGTGATGTGGTGGCGCTCATCGTTGAATGAGGGCCCCCACTCGTAGCTGGCAAACGGATTGGTCGAGAGCCTGGGGTAATTGCGGAAGGTACCGGCGCCGCTGTCGTAGGAATAGGCCCAAGCGAGGGTGTAGTTGGCGTTGAGCGAGAGGTGATGGGTCAAGCGCTGGCGATAGCTGAAATTGTAGCCATCGTAATGGGAGCGACCGATAGATTCTTCGACGCGGACGCTACCCAACTTAGATAAAGGAGATGTCGGATTAGCGGCGTTGTAGGCGGTGAAATAGGGATCAAGCGGCCGGGTGCAGCAAGCTCCGGCCACCGGCACACTCTGGTCGATGTTCATGGTCTTGTTCTCGTGCAGACCCAAGACGTGAGTGTATTCGGCTTCGAAAACGGAGTTGGGAGTGATGGCCCAACTATAGCCGAGATTGAACTCCTCGGTCACGGGGTTACGGTAGTTCGGGTCCATCAGACGGCCTGTGCTGCCTGGACTGAGCTGAGTAGACGGAGCAGCAATCGTCGGCATGGGATCGACGCCATACCGCCAGCTGCCGAGGGGAATACCCGTTCCTGGCACGATGTCTTTGACGGGGTCTGTGAGGTTGAAAAGAGTTTGAAACACGGTAGGATTGGACATCTGTTCCATGAACAGAGGGATGTTCTGGAAGGTGTTGCCGAAGTACAGGCCGAATCCACCGCGGACGACGTGCTTACCAGCGCCGGTGAGGTCGTAGGCGAAACCGACGCGTGGGCTAACGTCCTTGTTATCGTCATGCGGGATCTTGCTCACCCAGGGATTCGAGACGGGGCTGTTGAGCGCGACAAGTTCCTGATAGGTGCGGCTCTTGGCGACGTCGGACGAGCCGAACATGTTGAAGTCTTTGTCCCAGCGGACGCCGAGGTTCAAGGAGAGGCGGCGAGAGACCTTATAGTCGTCCTGGAAGTACAGGCCTAACTGTTTGGTGGCGACCAGGAAGTAAGGGTTTCCGTTGGCAATGGTCATAAGCGAGACGAGGCCGGGGGTGGCGAAGCCCTCGGGGGCGCACGGCTGGTTCTTTAGGGGGCCGCAGGTGCTCGGGTTGGCGATGATGACGCTGGGATCAAGGGAGAAATCGATCTCGAGCGTGGAGCTGAATTCGAAGAATCCACCTTCGACGGGATTCCAAATGTAGTCCACCCCGGCTTTGAGAGTGTGTTTGCCAACGACCTTGGAAACGTCGTCCTTGAATTGCCACTTGCGCTGGAAGGACTGCTGAGGAACGTTGGTATTGGTGCCAAATTGTGCGCTCGGGAAGACTACAAGCGGGGCGCTGATATTGCTGTTGATCAGGTTGTTCCAATACTGGAAGCCAAACGTAAACTGGTTGACTGTGTTGCTGGGCAAAATGGAGTTTATGGTGAGGTTGGCGATCTGCAAATGGTTAATGGTGTAGTTGCCATTGGTGAGATCGGCGGTACCGCTGGACTGATCGTTCAGACTGTTGTTGGCCTGCGAAGAGTAACTGAGGTAGGCGTTGTTGTTGTTGTTGATGGTCCAGTCCATGCGGCCGTTGTAGCGCCACTCGTAGAAGGGGCGAGGGATGACGGTGGCGGGATCGGCAGCGAGGCCAGCGTTCTTAGCGATGACAAGTTCGTTGTAGGCGCTGGTCGTTTCTTCCAAGCCCTGGCTTTCGCGTTCGCGTTCGAGGGCGAAAAAGCCAAAGAGTTTGTTCTTGACGAACGGGCCGCCGACCGAACCGCCAAAGAACTGACGGCTGTAGTCGGGATGCTGGAGAGTGTAGCCGCCAAGGCCGTCGGGAACCTTTTGATCCGTATCCAAAGCTGACTCACGGAAATAAGAGAAAAAAGAACCGTGGTAGTCGTTGGTGCCCTGCTTGGTGATCATGTTGATGGCGGCGCCTTCCGAGCGCCCGTTTTGGGCAGAGAAGCGCTGGGTGCTGATCTGGAATTCCTGGACGGCCTCGAGAGGAAGCTGCATCACGGGGCCACCGACAGTGTTGTCCTTATTGTCGATGCCGTTGACGGTGACGTTGACGTTGCGGCCACCCGAGCCATTCACAGAGAGGATGGCATAGCGAGCCTTGGTCGGGTCGTAAGAGTCAGCAGCCTTGACGCCCGGTGCGAGGTAGGCCAGGTTGGCCACATCGCGTCCCAAAAGCGGGAGCTGTTCGACTTGGCTCGGAGTAATGTTCTGGCTCACGCTGGTGCGTTCCTGCTCCATCAGTGGGGCCTCTGAAGTGACTTCAATGACCTGAGAAGTGGAGCCGACCTGGAGTTCCGCATTGACGGTGACGGTCTGGCCGACCTGGATCTCGACGGTTTGGGAGCTAGTGGCGAAACCGGTTTTTGTCACGGTGACAATGTAAAAGCCAATGGGAAGAAGTTCGAAGCGATAGTAACCGGTATCGGAGGTGGTGGTGGTACGGAGCGTATCCGTGCCCTTGTTCCTGGCGGTTACTTGCGCGCCGGCGATCGTGCCCTGGGATTTGTCCGTGACGGTGCCCTGAATGTTCGCGCTAGTGGTGGCCTGTGCGTGCAGGTTGCCGCCCGTCAGAAGCATCAAGAGAGCTGCTGCAAGAAAGAGAGGAATGAATCGTTTCATGTGATATGCTACTGCCTCCTTGAAAAGAACTTGTCCCCAAACACAAACTAGAAACTGACTTGTGCCCGTACCAACAGGTTTCTATTTACTTTTCCAGTCGTAGAACCGAGGAAGGATCTTCTGAAAGAGGATGGGCAGAAAGCCTGCAGAGTCTGTTGCCTGGGACTCCCCCCGTCCAAGGTCTGTCTGCACCTCGAAACCGAAACAAAAGGCTTCGAGACTTGCCCGGCCCTATTCAGCCTAGGTCCGATCAAATACACCTAGATTAAATCCTGGTGGCAGGAATGGAGGCAATTGGTATTCCAATGTGAAACTGAGTTTTTGCGTTGATATGAAAGAAGTTAGTGGAATCGGGAAGTGGCCTATACCAAAACTGGAATCTCGGTGACTGCGGAACGGGGGAGGTGCTACAAAAAACCATAAATAGGGGCGAGCGCTTGCTTCCCTCCTTGTTGGGGGAGCTTCGCTCAGTAGCGGGGATGGGCAGCGGGAAGAAACGAGAAAAAGAGAAAGAAATTCAAGACGGGGAGATCTTGCGTTGCGGCAGGGGGAGATGAAATGCAGATTGTCTCAGACGCACGCAATTGCAAAAGCGGCGGCCCTTCGAAGCTCAGGAGAAGCAGGAGTGACTGTGCCACAGGGCGGTGGTGCCACGATCCCTCCACCCCGGCGCAGCACACGGGGCGCACAAATCGCGCTGCGCGGCCCGACGCGCCAGAAATAGGCGTGGAAGAGAAAATCGGGTCCCGCCTTGCGGGATCGGGATGACAGTTTTTGGGCGGCGCAGAGGAGGGAGGGGGAAGAGAAAGGCGAAACACGGAGGTAACAGAGGGGCCGCTGAGTTAATGGAAACGAGGTGACGGGGATTGTGCCGCGATTCCTCCACTACGCGGCCCGACGCGTCCCACTGCGGCGCGCAAGAGAAAATCGGGCCGCTCCGGTGGGAATGACAATTCAGGAAAAGACAGAGGAAGTAAGAGTGAAAGAGTGAAAGAGTGATTCCTCGCCCCGACGAAGCGTACGGGGCGCAAAACCAGCGCTCCGCGGACTTCGATCGGAATGACGGAATTAAACTGCCGGCTTAGTCCTGGGGGGCGACTTGGAATTGTTCAAGTTGACCGGTGAGGAGTTCGTAGGTCCAGGCGCGGAGTTCCTGTTTGGGAAATTTGATGCGGTAGGTGCGCGTGATCATGCCGCCGCGTAAGGATTGGCGGACTTGGGTGAATTCGTCGGGGGTGCCCAGGGGGCCGAGGCTGGCGGCGAAATCCTGGAGGGCCAGGGCGTTGAAATAGAAATTGGCGTTATCGGTGAATAGGCTGCGATCGATGGTGCCGTGCTGCAGGCCGGAGAAAATTTTGCGGGCTTGTTCGAGTTTTTGCGGGGTGGCGGGATCGTCGCCGGCCAAGAGCAGGGGCGCGATGGCGTGGGCGATGGCGCCGGAAGCGTCGACGGCGTCCTGATTGGTGAGGACGACGATGGCGACGCGCTCGTCGGGGAAGACCACGTTTTCGGAGGTGAAGCCGGAAACTTCGCCGCCATGGGAAAGGGAGCGGTGGCCGCCATCGTTGCGTACATCCACGCCGAGGCCGTAGCGCGTGCCGACACCATTCTTCAGCAGGACATCCGTTGAAAATTCACGATAGGAAGCGGGCCGCAGAAGTTTCTGGTCCATGACGGAGATATCCCACTTGGCGAGATCTTCGGCGGTCATGGCGAGTTCGCCGGCGGCGAAGAGCCAGCCTTTGCCTTCCTTGGGCGCGGGGCGCGGCGGGCCGAGGGCGTAACGCAGATAGCCGACGGGGTCGGTGTCGCCGAGGCGTTCCTGATCCGTGTTGAGGACGCTGGTCATGGAAAGAGGCTGGAAGACTTTTTGCTGGAGGAAGGTGAGGAGGGGCATGCCGGAAACTTTTTCGACGATGAGGCCGGCGATGACGAAGTTGGTGTTGGAGTATTGCCATTTCGTGCCGGGGTCGAAATCGAGAGGCTTGCGGGCCCACTGGTCGAGGATTTGTTGCGCGGTGGTGGGCTGGAGCATGTTGGGCATGACGTAGTCTTGCGGCCAGTAGTCTTGGTAGCCGGAGGTGTGGGAGAGAAGTTGGCGGATGGTGACTTCGTTGGCACGCGTAAGATTGGGGAGGAATTTGGAGACTTTGTCGTCGAGAGAGAGCTTGCCTTGTTCTTGGAGAAGGAGGACGGAGGTGGCGGTGAATTGCTTGCTGATGGAGCCAATGCTGTAACGCATGGCGGGAGTGGCGGTGGTGCGAGGATCGATGCGGGCGTCGCCGTAGGCGTGGAGATAGACGATGCGGGCGTCTTTGACGATGGCGAGGGAGGCGCTGGGGACGCCGGATTTGACGAGGGCGTCGGTGGCGAGTTTGTCGATTTTTTGCTGGAGGTCGGGGGAGAGGGAGGATTGAGCGCTGGCGGCGGGGAGAAAGACAAAGAAAAGAGAGAGCGTCGGGATGAGATTGCGAAGTGAGAGCATGCGTGGCCTCCGGGGGAAGGATACAGTTTTCAGTTCTCAGTTGTAAGTTTTAAGTTTGAGGAGAAGAGAACCCAAGACCCAGGCACATACTCCGTGCCTGGGGCACCCGGGATTCAGGTTCCAAGTTTTCAGTTGTAAGTTTTAAGTTTGCCGGAAGGAAATGAAAGCGCGGAGGAGGTAGTCGAGGGATATCAGCGACCAGATATCAGCGATCAGGAGGCAAGAGGAAGAATGACGCGGAGACCACCCCGACTGGGTCGGGGTAAACGCCGGGCACGGAGTTCGCGGAGAGGAGAAAGGTGTGAGAGGGATCCCTCCACTACGCGGCCCGACGCGCCACAAATCGGCGCGGAAGAGAAAATCGGGCCGCTCCGGTCGGGATGACAGGTTTGGTGGAGATTCGGGAGAGGGAAGAGAATAGGGACTGAGGTGTCGGATCGCAAGAGCCCACCCTCAGAAAACGAGGGTGGGGCATCCTCTAGTAGATGGGATTGGCGACGTCACACAGGAGGAACCCAAGAGCACGGAGAAGAGGAACCCAAGACCCAGGCACATACTCCGTCCCTGGGGCACCCGGCGCCCGGGCCTGAACTACAGGTGGCGCGGAAGAGAGTGCGCTGGTTAGAAGAAGCGGGTGCGGACGCGGTCGGGGAGATGCGCTAGATCGATGAGCGTCAGGAAATCGATGGTTTTGAATTCGCGGTCGATGGCGGGAGGGCCGCAAACGCGCGCGGAAATATCGAGATAGGCGCGGAAGAGTCGCGGTGGACGCGTGATTTCGACGGGTGCGCCGGTGGGAGCGCAGGTGCAACCGGGCTGGGGCACGGTGCGGAGGCGCGGTTCGACGAGGTACTTGGTTTTCAGGGAGTCGTACATGGCGGCGCCGAAGTTTTCATCTTGGGAGGAGATGGAATTGCATCCGAGGAGATAGCGCGATTCGGTGCGGGTGGCATAAATGGCCAGACCCTTCCAAAGGCTGTGGAGAACGAGGGTGTTGCGGAAATCGACGTGGACACAGGCGCGGCCGAGTTCGAGGACTTCCTTGCGGACCGGATCATAGGGTGTGAAATCGAAGAGCTGGTTGCCGTAGTAGCCGAGATTTTGCGCGGCGGTATCACCGGTTTGCAGGCGATAGGTGCCGACAAGCTTGGAGGTTTCCAGATCGCGGACCATGAGGTGGTCGCAGAAGGAGTCGAAGGGATCGATGTCCAGGCCGGAGCGCTCGGAGGTGGAGAGGCCTTCACCCAGTTCGAGATTGAAGACGAGATAGCGGAGACGCTGGCACTCCTCCAAATCCGGAGTGGTCTGGGCGAGAGAGACACGGAAAAGGGAAGTTTCGGTTAAAACTGGGTCGGTCGTTACTGTCTTCACAGCGGACCTCAGGCTGGGTCGAGTGTGGCTTGACCCAGGTTTCGGGCATGTTGCAATCAGGTTATTTTCGCGTAGACCTTAGTTCCCAATTGGAACGTGAACTGGAGCGATGGGAACAGTTTACGCGGAATTTGGGGGCAAGAAAAGGAGGGAAGTGGGGGGAGTTGCGGGAAGGAAGAAGGAATGGTGGACGTGACAGGGTTCGAACCTGCGACCTCGTCGTTGCGAACGACGCGCTCTCCCAGCTGAGCTACACGCCCACGAGTAACAACCTATTAGGATTTTAGCAGAGGGGGAGAGGGAAACCAAACGGGGGTTGGGAGGATGTTGCGGAAGGAAAGAGGGAGGGAACAGCGCGAAGCGGTGAAAGAGTCTAAGAGTGAAAGAGTGCAAAAGTAAAAGAGTATAAGAGTGTAAGAGTAAGAGAGAAGAGGGACTCGGGTGCGCGATCGTAAGAGCCCACCCTTATACAGCGAGGGTGGGGCACCCTCAAGTACTTGGATTGGTGGTTTCACACAGAGGCCTCAGAGAAAGAGCCAAGCAGATCCCTCCACTACGCGGCCCGACGCGCCACAATTCGGCGCGGAAGAGAAGATCGGGCCGCTCCGGTCGGGATGACAATTTTGGGTGTGGGGCGGCGATTTGAAAAGAGTGGGAGAGTGAAAAAGTGTAAGAGTGTAAGAGTGGAGAGAGAGTGAAAGAGAAGAGGGACTCGGGTGGGCGATCGTAAGAGCCCACCCTCAGAAAAGGAGGGGCACAGTCCGTGACTGGGGCACCCTGCAGGCGCAAAAGCGGCGGCTCTCGAGGCTCCCCTCTCAGATCGGGGCAAGCAGGGAAAACAGAGCCGCCGCACTTCAAATCAGGCGGCGCAAAGATTGTGACGTGCTGGGATTAGGGTTGGTCGGGGGAGGAGCCGGAGCGCTGGGCCACGACTTTGCGGGCGTTTTCGTAGAGGGCGCGGGCTTGCGGAATGGCTTCGATGGCCTTTTGCACTTGGGGATCGGCTTCGAGAAGGATCTTGAAGCCTTCCTGAGTGCCATAGGTGGACATGAAGACTTCCTGCTTGATCTTGCGCTTGATCCAATCGAGATTCTCGGCCATCTCGGGCTCGGTGTAACGAAGATTGGAGCGCGTGAGGTAATCGCGGAATTCCTTGATGACGTGGTCATCCGCTTCAAAGTTGTGCGTGATGGTGGGCTTGGTGCCGAGATAATAGCGAGTGAAACTGCCGACACCCTGCTCGACGGGATAGAGGACGTCGGCGCGATACAGGGTTTCCTGGAACTTGGTGGGCTTGTATTCGACACGAGTCGGATCTTGCGCTTATCCAATCGAGATTTTCGGCCATCTCGGGTTCGGTGTAACGGATGTTGGCGCGCGTGAGGTAATCGCGGAATTCCTTCATGATGCGATCATCCACTTCAAAGTTGTGGGTGATGGCGGGCTTGGTGCCGAGATAATAGCGGGTGAAACTGCCGACACCCTGCTCGACGGGATAGAGGACGTCGGCGCGATACATGGTTTCCTGGAACTTGGTGGGCTTGGGAGTTTCGACGATGATGTCGGGAGTGATGCCGCCGCCACCGGTGACCGGACGGCCGCTATCGGTCTGGCGAACTTCGGTGGGGTGATCGGGGACCTTGCGCTCGTAGTGATAGGCGTAGAGCGAGACGGATTTGTAATCGCGCTGGATGAGGCGGCCGCTGGGGGTGTAATAGCGCGCGGTGGTGAGAGCGAGGCCAGTGTTTTCGGCGAGGTTCTGGACCGTTTGGACGAGGCCTTTGCCGAAAGTGGTTTCGCCAACGACCAGGCCGCGATCATGATCCTGAACGGCGCCGGTGACGATTTCGGCGGCGGAGGCGGAGTTGTTGTTGACCAGGATGACGAGGGGCACGTTCATGCCCTGATTGCCGCGAACGGCGTAGAAGCGGCGCTCCGGGGCGCTGCGGCCGTGGTAGGAAACGATGAGCTGATTCTTTTCGAGGAACATGTCGCCGACGGCGACAGCTTCATTGAGAAGGCCGCCGGGATTGCCGCGCATATCGAGGATGAGGCCATCGAGGGAATTGGCGCCAAGCTGCTTGAGGGCGTCGGCGATTTCGCGGTCGGTGGTGTCGTTGAATTGCGAGAGGCGAACGTAGCCGATGCCGGGCTTGACGAGGAAAGAGATGTCCACGGAATGGCGGGGGATTTCGTCGCGGGTGACGGTGAAGACGAGGGGATCGGGGTAGCCTTCGCGAGTGACGATAATTTTGACGATGGTGCCCTTGGGGCCCTTGAGCATGTCGGCGACTTCGCTGGTGGTGAGGCCTTCGGTGGACTTGGCGTCCACCTGCATGATGACATCGCCCGGGCGGAGGCCGGCGTTATAGGCGGGAGCGCCGACGTAAGGAGAGATGACGACGGTGTGGTTTTCGCGGGGAGCAACGACCATGCCGACGCCATAGTATTTGCCGTGCTGATCTTCCTTGAGGAGGGCGAATTGACGGGCATCGAAGAAATTGGAGTGCGGGTCGAGCATACGGAGCATGCCGGGGATGGCACCCTGGTAGACGACCTTGTCGGTGTCGACGCGCTCGGCGTAGTTGGACTGGACGATGTCGAGAACCGTGGTGAAGTCGCGGACGGCGGTCTGGTAGTCGTCTGAGTTGGAGGTGGTGGCACGGACGGAGGGTCCGTAGACGCCGCCAAGGACGGCGGAGACGATGAGGACTACGACGACTATGACCAGGCCGCGACGTTCACGATTCATGAGTAACCTCAGTGGTTCGGCGAACTAGAAATCTGGCGACGGTGCTTCATTTGGTGCTGCACTAGAGACCTAGCTTCAGGGGCTAAAGCCCAAGTGTTCTTAGGCCTTTACGCCGGGGCTGAAGCCCCGGCCTCCTAAAGAAAGATCAAACCCAAGAGCGGCCCGCCTCAGAAGGACGGGCCCTACAACAGCAAGAACGCCGGATTCCGGGCGGAAAGGCCCGAAATCGGGCAATGAAAGTCCAGTATAGCATGAGCAGTGGCAAGTGTAGTTTGACACCGCTGGCCGCCCTTTCTATGATGCAAAGAGGGCGGGTCGCGACGCTTCCAGACTATGCTGAGTGTTCCCCACATGATCGTGGTTTTTCTGGTGGTGCTGGTGGTCTTTGGACCCCAGAAGCTGCCGGAGCTGGCGCGCAGCCTGGGCAAGCTGATGGCGGAGTTCCGGAAGGCTTCGACGGACTTCAGGAGCGCGTTTGAAGAAGAGATGCGGGACCTGGAACGGCAGGCGCGGCTGGCGGAATTGCGGAAGCAGGCAGCCGAGGCGGTAACGGCGGCGACGGTTGCCGAGACAGCGGCGCAGAATGCCAAGAATCCTCCTGAGGCGATCATGGCCGCAACGAGCGGGGTGGAGGCGTTGCCCGAGCCTTTTTCCGCCGAGAAACCAGTGACGGAGGGGCCGGTGATTACGCCGGTAGCCGAGGCCGTCCCCCGTACAGACGTTTCTGGAGGCGAAAGCGCTTCCGGAGAAGCAGGAAGCAACGAAGCAGAGTAGAAGCAGGAAGCAATGAACCGGTGACGAGCAAAAGCGCACAGAGTGATGGCGCGAACGGGGAAAGCGCCAACGGCGATCGAGTAGCAGCGACGGAATCCACGCCCTCTCATGACCAACAGCAGCCTGCCTGAGAAAAACGCGACGTCCATCATGAACCGGGGACAAGAGCCCGGGGGACAGATGACGTTTTTCGAACACCTTTCGGAGCTCCGAAAAAGAATCCTAAATTCGCTGTACGCGGTCGCGATTGGGGCGATGGTCGGGTTTTACCTGGCGCAGCGGTTCATCGGATTCATCACCCAGCCGATGCTGGAGGCGTTGAAGGCAGCGGGGCTGGAACAAAAGCTCATCTACACGCATCCGGCGGGCTACTTGAACATGATTATTACGCTGGGGGTGTACCTGGGAATTGTGATGGCGTCGCCGATCGTGCTGTACCAGATCTGGTTGTTCGTGGCGCCGGCATTGTACAAGCACGAGCGGAGCGCGGTGACGGGGTTTCTGTTTTCGACGGTGGCGCTGTTTTTGTCGGGGATTGCGTTCGGGTATTACGTGACGCTGCCGTATGTGCTGAAGTTTTTGGTGAGCTTCAAAGGGCCCGTGGTGCCGATGATCAGCATCAACGAGTACTTTGATTTGATCTTGATGATTTTGCTGGGGCTGGGGCTGGTGTTTGAGCTGCCGATTTTGATTTTCTTTTTGTCGCTGTTTGGGATCGTGACGCCGCAGTTTCTGTGGAAGAATTTCCGGTATGCGATCCTGGTGATTGCAATTGTGGCGGCGATTATTACGCCCACGCCGGATGCGGGGACGATGCTGATTTTCATGCTGCCGATGGTGGGATTGTATTTCGTGGGGATGGCGGTGTCCGCGGGGGTGGTGAAGAAGAAGAGGAAGAGGGAAGAGGCGGAGAGAGGGGGCGGGGCGGGGATTTGAGAGGAGGGAAAGAGTAAAAGAGTTTAAGAGTGGAAGAGGTGCTCGTGGCGGTCGGTGGGTGCCGCGATCCCTCCACTACGCGGCCCGACGCGCCACAAAGCGGCGCGAGAAGAGAAGATCGGGCCCGGCTCGCGGGTAGCGGGATGACAGTATTGGGTGCAGTGCGATTCGGAATGACAATGTTGGGTGTGAGGCGATTCGGGATGAGGAATTTGGATGATGGATGGCGAAAGGCGCCCGCCTCGGAAGGCGGCCGCTACAGAAGCAAGAGGAACCCAAGAGCACAGTCAGGAGTGACTGTGCCACATGGGAAAAGCAGATCCCTCGCCCGCCGCGGCGGGCTCGGGATGACAAACTTGAGCGTGGGGAGCTGGGCTTGCTGGTGCTGATGGCGGCCGTGGGGCTGGGGTGCAAGTCTGGGGGGACGACGGCGGCGCCAGCGGCTACGGCGGAAAAACCGTTTATGAGCGCGGTGGCGGGGAATCCGCCGGCGGTGGCCGAGGATGTGCCTGCGCCGGAAAAGACGGATGGGTTTGACGGGAAACGCGCGTACGAGCAGGTGGTGAAGCAAGTGAGCTTCGGGCCGAGGCCGGCGGGATCGGCGGCGCTGGGACAATTGCAGAATTATATGGAGACGGAGCTGAAGTCGTACGGCTGCGCGGTGGAGACGGATGCGTTTTCGGCGGATACGCCGGCAGGGCGGCTGGCGATGAAGAATATCCTGGTGAAGATTCCGGGAGAGAAGCCAGGGATTATTCTGCTGGGGACGCATTACGACACGAAGCGGCTGGAGAATTTTGTGGGCGCGGATGACGGCGGGTCGTCCACGGGCGTGATGCTGGAGATTGCGCGGGTGTTGTGCGGGCAGAAACAGGCGGGGAAGTATGCGGTGTGGATCGCGTTTTTCGACGGGGAAGAGGCGGTGAACAAGGAGTGGGTGGACCCGGACAACCGGTACGGGAGCCGGGAGATGGCGGCGCGGCTGGCGAACAGCGAGGATTTGAAGAAGGTCAAGGCGTTCATTCTGGCGGATCTGGTGGGAGGGAAGCAAGCCGCACTTCCTGCGGGATGGCGAGTCCACGAAATGGCTGAAGGATTTGGTGTGGAGCGTTGCGCGGCAAACTCGGCTATGGGAACATTTTCCGAATGAAGCTCACCGAACTTCGGGGGAGATGATCACTATTCCTTTACGGCGCGGCATGTGCCGTCGGTGGACATCATGGACCTGGATACCCGATGACGTGCCGTACTGGCATACGCCGGAGGATACGATGGACAAGATTAGCGCGCGAACGTTGGCGATTGTGGGGCATACGATTCTGGAAACGGTGAAGGAACTGCAATAGAAGTAGGCCTGCCTGGGGTTGGGAATCATTTACAAGTTGGGTGGGGGATTTGCGGGGAGGGGTGTGTTTGGGAGTGGAAGAGTTTAAGAGTGAAAGAGTGAAAGAGTTCGCGTGGCGATCGGAGGGTGCTTCGATCCCTCCGCTACGCGGCCCGACGCGCCGAAAAGCGGCGCGAAAGAGAAGATCGGGCCGCTCCGGTCGGGATGACAATTTTGGGTGTCGGGCGATTCGGGAAGACGAGTTGGGAGCAGGGATTTGAGAGAGTGAAAGAGTGAAAGAGTGAAAGAGTGAAAGAGTGAAAGAGTGAAAGAGTGAAAGAGTGAAAGAGTATTAGCGAGACGGCGGCACTCCAGGGTAGTTATTTTTCGAAGGAGGGGTCGTGGAGGAGGGAGATTTGGGAGTGGGATTGGAATTTGTCGTCGTCGCGGTAGGGGAAATCGGAGCGGTAGTGGCTGCCGCGGCTTTCTTCGCGGGCTAAGGCGCAGCGGGCGATGAGAATGGCCGAGGGCGTGAAGATTTTTGAGTTCGTGATCGCAGCGGCCATTTTTGTCGGCGAGCGGAATTTCCATGGCTTTCAGGGAGTCGAGAGCGGCTTTGAGTTCCTTGCCGTTGCGCAGGATGCCGACCTGCTTCCACATCACTTCGCGGAGTTTTTGGAGAGCGGGGGAGGCGGGGGACTTGGTTTTTTGCGCGGCGGCTGGAGCGCCGTTGGCCTTGCCGGGTTTGGGAACGGGGCTGCCGGGCATGTTGAACTGCTTCTTTTTGGAGCCGGGCGCGTCTTTTGCCATGGCGATGCCGGAGCGCGCGCCGAAGACGAGGCCTTCGAGGAGGGAATTGCTGGCGAGGCGATTGGCGCCATGGACGCCGGTGGCGGCGGTTTCGCCGGCAGCGTAAAGGCCGGGGATGGAGGTGCGTCCCCAAAGATCGGTTTTGACGCCGCCCATCATGAAGTGCGCGGCGGGACTGACGGGAGCGAGGTCGCTGGAGAGATCCAGGCCGTAGCTGAGGCAAGTGGCGTAGATGCGCGGGAAACGCTTTTCGAGGAAATCCCTGGGCTTGGCGGTCATGTCGAGATAGACATGCTGGCTGTCCGTTTTGTGCATTTCGCTGACGATGGCGCGGGCGACGACATCGCGGGGAGCGAGCTCCTGAGCTTCGTGGTAGCGCTTCATGAAGCGTTCGAGATTGATATTGCGGAGGATGCCGCCTTCGCCGCGGAGGGCTTCGCTGAGAAGGAAGCGCGGGGCGCCTTTGACGGCCAGGGCGGTGGGATGGAACTGGACGAACTCCATGTCGGAAAGGACGGCGCCGGCTTCGTAGGCGATGGCCATGCCGTCACCGGTGGCGACATCGGGATTGGTGGTTTCGCGGAAAAGCTGGCCGAGACCGCCGGTGGCGAGGAGAATGGCGCCGGCGCGGACTTCGTGGAGGGAGGAATCGGTTTCGTCGAGGAAGCGAACGCCGACGGCGCGGCCGTTTTCGAGGATGAGTTCGGTGGTGAAGGCGTGGGCGCGCAGGTGGAGATGCGGGATGGTGTGGGCGCGGGCGAGGAGGGCGCGGCTGATTTCGCGGCCGGTGGAATCGCCGTGGGCGTGGAGGATGCGGGAACGGCTGTGAGCGGCTTCACGGGTGAAGGCGAGCTTGGTGCCGGCACGATCAAATTCGGTGCCCCATTCGATGAGCTGGGTGATGTACTTGGGGCCTTCTTCGACGAGGAGAGCGACGACGTCGGAGCGACACAGGCCGTCACCGGCGTTGAGGGTGTCCTGCTCGTGGAGGCCGATTTCGTCTTCGTCGCTGAGGGCGACGGCGATGCCGCCTTGGGCGTAGGCGGTGGCGGATTCGGAGAGATCGGACTTGGCGAGGACGAGGACGGTGCCGGCCTGGCTGAGCTCGATGGCGGCGCGCACGCCGGCGACTCCGGAACCGATGACGAGGTAATCGGCTTGGTAGGATTTGGGGGAGTGGGTCATGGAAGCCTACGAGAGGCGCAGAAGTATGGTAGCACGAGGGGAAAAGAGTTCTCAGTTTTCAGTTTTAAGTTTGGGGGAAGAGAGGAAAAGCGAAAGTCGAAAATCGGAAAAAGGCGAGGCGGAGCGATGGTGCCACGATCCCTCCACTCCGCGGCCCGACGCGCCAGAAAGCGGCGCGTCAGAGAAAATCGGGCCGCTCCGGTCGGGATGACAATTGGTTGGTGAGGCTCGGGTCGTAAAGGCGGCGGCGAGCCGCCGCACTCCAAAGGGATGGTGATACATTGTGGGGAGAGGAAATTTAGAGAGATGAAGACGGTGGAGACGAAAGCGAAAACGAGGAAGAAGAATCGGACGATGACGCGAGCAAAGGTGCGGACTGTGTGGGTGCGGGCGGGTGCGGGGCGATATGGAGTGGTGTGCGCGGCGGGATTGCTGGGGAGGGCGGGGCGAGAGATTGCTGAGCTGGGGCGGTTTTCCAGCATACATGTGGTGAGTTCACCAAAGGTGTGGCGCGCGGTGGGGAAGGCGTTCGCGGGAAGTTTTGCGCGGGGTGCGGCGCCGGTGGTGCATTTGTTCGACGATGCGGAGGCGGCGAAGAATCTGGCGACGGTGGAATTGCTGACGCGGAAGTTGGTGCGGGCGGGCGCGGACCGGAAATCGTTGCTGGTGGCGGTGGGCGGCGGGGTTGTCGGAGATGTGGCGGGATTTGTGGCGGCTTCGTATCTGCGCGGGGTGGCGCTGGTGCAAGTGCCGACGACACTGGTGGCACAAGTGGACAGCGCAGTGGGCGGGAAGACGGGGGTGAATCTGCCTGAGGGAAAGAATCTGGTGGGAGCGTTCTATCCGCCGAGGTTAGTGCTGGTTGACCCGGATGCGCTGAGGACGCTGCCGGAGCGGGAATTTCGCGGCGGGCTGGCGGAAGTGATCAAGTACGGCGTGATTGCGGATGCGAAGCTGTTCGCGTACCTGGAAGAAAATTTTGCGAAGATTTTGCGGCGCGATGCGGCGGCGCTGGAACACGTTATCCGGCGGTCGATCGAGATTAAGGCGTCGGTAGTGAGCCAGGACGAGAGGGAATCGGGACTGCGGGAGATTTTGAATTACGGGCACACGTTTGGGCACGCGCTGGAATCGGCAACGCGCTACCGGCGTTACCAGCATGGGGAAGCGGTGGCGTGGGGGATGATGTGCGCGGCGCTGCTGGGATATGGAGTGGTGCACATGCGGGGGGACGCGGTGTCGCGCATCGTGGCGCTGATCAAGCGGGTGGGGCCGCTGCCGGGATGGCCAAGGACGAGCCCGAAGAAATTGTTTGCAGCGATGCACGCGGACAAGAAGGCGCGCGAGGGCAAAGTGCGATTTGTGCTGGCGCCGCGATTGGGGAAGGCGCGTTCGTACGACGATGTGCCGGCGAAGATGGTGGAATGCGTGCTGCGGTGCGCGCCGGCGTGTTTGCAGCGGCCGGTGGTGGAAATTGTGAGCGAGGCAGCGGGGAAGTACTGTGGCTGAAAGGCGGGCGTTTCCGAAAGGCACACAACCCGAAGGGGCAACGAGCGAGCAGGACGCTTCGCAAAAAGTGCGCGAGATGTTTACGCGGATTGCGCCGCGGTATGACCTGCTGAATCATTTGCTGAGCGGACAGATGGATAAGAGGTGGCGGGCGCGGACGGCGCGGGAGTTGCAGGCGATTTTGCGGCGCGCGGACGCGGTGGTGCTGGATTTGTGCTGCGGGACGGGGGATTTGGCGTTTGCGCTGGCGCGGGAGGCGAAGGCGCGGATCATCGGAGCGGACTTTTCGCACACGATGCTGGTGCGGGCGGCAGAGAAAAGCGCGGCTGCTGGGAACGGCCCGGGGGCGGTGAAGTTTTTTGAGGCGGATGCGCTGCGGCTGCCGTTTGGGGATGAAGCGTTTGATCTGGTGACGACCGCGTTCGGTTTCCGGAATTTGGCGAATTATGAAGCGGGGCTGCGGGAGATTTTGCGGGTGCTGAAGCCGGGAGGGACGCTGGCGATCCTGGAATTCACGGAGCCGGAACCGGGAGTGATTGGCGACTTGTACCGGTTTTACTGCCGGAATGTTTTGCCGGTGATTGGCGGGATGATTTCGGGGGATGCGGCGGCGTACCGATATTTGCCGAAGTCGGTGGCGCGATTTTTCCGGCCGGAGGAGTTTGTGGCGCAGTTGCGGCAGGCGGGGTACGCGGAGGTGCGGTACGTGTTGATGACGTTTGGGACGGTGGCGCTGCATGTGGGGAGGATGAGTGAAAGAGTAGAAGAGTGAAAGGGTTCTCGCGGCGGTCGGTGGGTGCCTCGATCCCTCCACTGCGCGGCCCGACGCGCCACAAATCGGCGCGAAAGAGAAGATCGGGCCTCTTCGGTCGGGATGACAGTTTGGGGAGCGGGGCGGGGATTTGAGAAGAGGGAAAGAGGGAAAGAGGGAAAGAGGGAAAGAGGGAAGAGGAAGAGGGAAAGAAGCTTCGCTATGGGGGGAGGCAAAGAATTGCGCAGAGAGCACAGACGCTGGGGATGGCGTTGCGGCTGGCACCACGGGCGCAGGCGGAGTTTCGCGGGGTGACGACGGCGCTGCGGCGCGAGATGGTGCGCTATATCACGGGCGGGAAGCAGCAGGCAACGCGGGAGCGGCGGGCGCAGAAGGTGGTGCGGCTGCTGATGGAACGGGTGGAACGGAAGAAGAAACGATCGCGGACATCCCGCCGATGATTTGCCAGGTGTTTTTGGTTTTGAGCCAGGTGTGCGTGATGCGGGTAATGTTGGTTGCCGGTTGGCCGTCGGGGGCGGTGCGGGTGATTCTGACGGCATATTGCGTGATGCCGATGTCGCCTGTGACGCGGACGGATTTTTCGAGGAACTCGTAGCTGACGAAGCCGGCAAACCAGCCAGCGGCGGTATCGGCGATGCCGTCTTTGCCGACGGGATGAGGGCTGAAGCTGGGCCAGCCGAGGAAATCCTCGTGCCAGAGAGTCATGTAGTGCGTGGCGTTGGCGTCTTTTACATCCTTCCAATAGAGCTCTTCCATTTGCCAGACCTCTTTCTGGCGCGGTGATAGTTCCTGGGCGGAAGACGGCGAAGAGAAAAACAAAAAGAGTGAGAGGGCGCAAGCGCTGCGAAGAATGGTGTAGGGCATGGGAGTGCTCCTTGGTGGGGCGGATTATATAACGGGTGGGATTCAGAAGAAGAGTTGCACGGAGATCGCCCCCGACCGGGTCTCCGAGTTGGTCGAGGCGGGGAAAACGCCAGGAATGGAGACGATGAGGTTGGAAGGAAGAGTGGAAGAGTTCTCGTGGCGGTCGGTGGGTGCCTCGATCCCTCCACTACGCGGCCCGACGCGCCACAAATCAGCGCGAAAGAGAAGATCGGACCGCTTCGGTCGGGATGACAGTTTGGGGAGCGGGGCGGGGATTTGAGAAGAGGGAAAGAGGGAAAGAGGGAAAGAGGGAAGAGAAGAGGGAAAGAGGAAGAGGGAGGATTCACCACAGGGGAGGTCGAAGAGTTATGCAGAGAACACGGAGTTCACAGAGAAGAACGATAAAAGAAAGAAGGACTGAGGTGTTTGATCGTAAGAGCTCACCCTTCCCGCCAAAGGCGGGCGAAGGATGGGGTGCCCTCAAGTTCGTGGGAAGGTGGGGGTGTGGCCGGAAAAGCGGCGACAAGCCGCCGCACTCCAAGGGGTATGCGTGTGTGTGTAGAGGGGTATTGACTGATACGAATGGTCTATTGTACGAGGCAGAGGCGGTGAGTAGTCTCGGCGGAGCAGGAAGCTGCGATTGGAAGGGGAACGCCGATGACGATCGCTCTGGCCCTTGATGCACGAACGGAATTGCGAAGACGGATTCGCGCGAGCCACATGGCCGACGAGCTGGCGGGGATGTGCGCGGACTTGTGCATGGAACAGGTGGAGCCGGAACAGGCATTGGAACGGATCCAGGAGAAGGCGTTGGAGCAGTTGGTGTGCCTGCTGGACACGAGGATCTTGTCGGACGCGGAAGCCATGGATGATTGCCTGGGATTGATCGCGGAAGAGTCTGGACGGATTGCGTGCGAGGCGCTGGAGAAGGGCATGGCGCGGCTGCGGGAAGGGCTGGCGCTGCTGGAGAGTTTGGAGAGCAGCGAAGAGACGGAAGGGATTGGGAGAGAGTTCGCGGGCGGAAGCGTGAATTGAGAGAAGTTGTGAGTTTTCAGTTTTTAGTAAGGCAAGAGGGTGGGGGATTTGCAGATCGGGTAGAGTATTTGAGGTTGGAAGAGAATCAGAGGGACTGTGCCGCGATCCCTCCACTTCGGCCCGCAAAAAACGCGGGCCTGCGGTCGGGATGACAGAATCGGAGTACGGAAATCCCGGAACCGGTCTGAAGACCTGCACCTACGAGGGCAAACCCAAGACCCACACGCAAACGCGGCGGGTGGGGCACCCGGTACTCGGCCGGAGTGATGTGGAGAGCGGGGTTAGCGGGCCCAGCCGGGATTGCCGCCGGCTTTGCGGAGCTCGTCTTCGAGGTCGGCGAGCTGCTGATTGAGGGAGTCAATTTCTTTTTTCTTGGCGTCGATTTTGGCCTGGCCGCCATTGATATCGGAACGATCGTGTTGCTGCATCAAGGCCTTCTGGGGGTCGGAATAATACTGAACTTGATTTTTGTCGAGTTCGCGCTGAAGAACGTCTAATTCCTTTTCCGCTTTAGCCAAATTGTCGCGAGCCTTCTGGAAGCGTTTGCGCCAGTAGGCTTGAGGGTCCTTGACCTTTTCATCGTCAGAGCCCGCGGCGGGGGTGTTGGTGTCGGCGGGTTGCGAGGCGTCGCCGGAGGGATTGGCGGCTGGCGCGGGGCCCGTTTGCGCGGCGGAGGGGATGTCGTCGTTGGTGTAAACCTTTTTGGGGGGCGGGGCGTTTTTCTTCTGCTCGCGGGCTTTGCGGGCGGCGTCGGCGACGGGATCAGCGGACTGGTCCTGCTGCGCGAGGGCGGGGAGCACGGTGAAGGCGGCAAGAGCGAGGAGAGCGGCGAGCCGCAAGAGTGTTGTGGAACGCATGTCGAATCACCTCCAACGGAACAAGCGTAAAGGCTCGGGACCCGCTGGTAGCTCCCAAGGCAAGAAAGTATTGCCTAGGGGTAGTGTAGCGCGATTGTGGGGGAGGGAGTGAGCGCTGCGCTTAAGGATTACGGGGGAGAGGGATCAGGAGGCAAAGTTCGAAGAGCGAAAAGCGGAAGAGGAGGCAAGACGCAGCGATGGTGCCGCGATCCCTCGACTACGCGACCCGACGCGCCAAAGTACGGCGCGGAAGAGAAAGTCGGGTCGCTTCGCTCGGGATGACAGCTCTGCTGCGGCGCGGAAGAGGAAGTCGGGCCGCTTCGCTCGGGATGACAGCTCTGCTGCGGCGCGAAAGAGGAAGTCGGGCCGCTTCGCTCGGGATGACAATTGGTGGGCGGGCGAGGGGAAGAAAAAGTCGGGCGGCGAGGAGAGGCTGGGGAAGGCCTCACCCCTGAAGGGGCGAGCTACAGGAAGAAGTGTTGGAGGAGGCGAGGGAGGGCGAAGACGACGAAGAGGGCGGCGATGCCGAGGAAGGAGCCTAGGGGGAATTGGTATTGGTAGGCGATGGCGAGGCGGAGGGAGTTGGCGTTGCTGTGGCCGAGGCCGCGGCGGGCGGCGCGCGCAGCGAGATCGCGTTTCCAGCCGGAGAGGTAAAGAACAAGGACGGTGCCGATGCCAACGATGCTGCCCAGGAGGGTGCCGAAGAGAATGGTGAGGAAGGCTCCGCGGAGGCCGAGAAAGGCGCCGATCATGAGCATCATTTTGACGTCGCCCATGCCCATGCCATCGCGCTTGCGGACGAGTTTATAGACGACGGCGGCGGCGAGGAGGAGCAAGCTGCCGAACGCAGCGCCGAGGAGGGAGTCAATGACTCCGGCGAAGCCGTGCGGGAGTTTGTGGGGCAAGCGGAACCAGAGACCATAGATACCCAGGAACGAACTGGGGAAGACGCGCGTGGCGAAGGCCAGGCCGAGGCCCAGGCCGAAGAAGTTGACGGCGTCGGGAAGGAGCCGGACGAGGAGATCGGTGACGATCAGAATGATGAGCAGGCAGCCGAAGAAGAGCCACTTGAAGGTGGGGAGGGTGATGCCGAAGGCGTAGTAGGTGAGAACGAAGTAGGCGCCGGTGAGGAATTCGATGATGGGATACATCGGAGAGATGGGCAGGGCGCAAGAGCGGCATTTGCCGCGAAGGAGGAACCAACTGAGGATGGGGATGTTGTCGTAGGGCTTGATGGGAGTTTGGCAGCGCGGGCAGCGGGAGGCGGGGCGGACGATGGAGAGTCCTTCGGGGATGCGCGTGATGCAAACATTCAGGAAGCTGCCGATGACGATGCCGAAGAGGAAGAAGAAGAGGGGGATCATCAGGAATGACTGTGCCAAGAGACTTTCTCGAATTTCTTGAGAAGGTGAGTACCCTGGAACGGGACAGATACATCACCAGGCATCTTATCTGGGACACCTTTGGCTGGTATGTTTGCCGATACTATTATTATTGTAGAAAGGACATCGATGATCTTCGAAGGAAATGGACGAATGGTAGCAACCCAACGCTCTATCAAGATTTGCAGCACTTCTACGACAGACTCATTGCAATTGAGGCTCAGGAAAGAAATCTGAAAGTCAAAGACATTGAAAGAGGAGTACGATAACAGGAAGGGGAAGTTCATCCAGTCGGAGACGAGGTAGTGCATGACAGATTCAGGACGTATTCTCACCGTGCATATGGAATTGCGCCCTTCGAAGATTCACCCGCAGGTGTAGGCGTGTTTGCAGTCCGAAATATCGCGTCTAGCGCGAAAATCGGAGACGGTGTTGCCGAGGAGGATTTTGAGTCGTGGTTCCATGGAACAATTTTAGACCTATGATACCGAAGTCCAAAACATAGGAGAAGAAAGGGTTGAAAGTTGAAAGTTTAAGGTTGAGAGGGAACAGTCAATAGCGATGGGGAAAGGGTTATCAGAGATCGGATATCAGCGATCAGGAGGCGGGTTCGAAAAGCGAAACTCGACAAACGAAATTCGAAAAGCGGAAGAGGAGGCAAGACGCAGCGATGGTGCCACGATCCCTCCGCTGCGTGCCGCACGAGGCGCGGCACTCCGGTCCCTCCTCCGGCGGGCGGGCGGGATGACAGATTTGGTGGGGCGAAGCGCACGGGACGCAAACGACGCGCTGCGCGGCCCGACGCGCCAAAATGCGGCGCGAAGGAATAAATCGGGTCCCGCTCCGGGTCGGGATGACAAAACAGGAAAGGGAAAACCTAAGAGAAGGGCACAAGTGAGAGCGACCCGCCTCGGAAGGACGGGCGCTGCGCTACACTGAATCTCTATGGCGATGAGTTGGTATGAGCATTGGATACGGCGGTACGAGCACCGGCGGTGGACGACCGACGATAACCGGATGGTGCGGCCGTTTGCGTGGGGATTGGAGCACTTGCAGGAAGTGGCGAGTGGCGAGTGGCGAGTGGCGGGCGGCAGAGAGAAAGTGGAGGGCAAGGAGGCGCGGACGTTTTTGCGGGAGTATGCGCGGGAGGCTACAGCGAAGAGCGAGGAGTGGTACGCGGCGCCGGAGGTGCGGGATTACCGGCTGGATGGGGAGAATGTGCTGACGTTTACAAGCCCGCTGGAATCGGCTTGGGCGGAGAACAATACGGTGTACGCGCAATTCTTTCCGGGGAAGAAGATTGGGCCGGCGGTGCTGATTTTGCCGAACTGGAACGCAAAATGGCAGGGGCAGGCGGCGCTGTGCCACTGGCTGCAACGGATGGGGATTTCGGCGCTGAAGATGAGTATGCCGTACCACGACCGGCGAATGGCGAAGGGGCATGAGCGTGCGGACCAATTGGTGGGGCCGAATATTGGATTGACGCTGCAGGCGAATCGGCAGGCGGTGAAAGATGCGCGGGCTTGTTTGACGTGGCTGGAACGACGCGGATATGACCGTCTGGGGATATTGGGGACGAGCATTGGGTCATCGGTGGGATACATCACGCTGGTGCACGACGAGCGGGTGCGGGCGGGGGGATTTTTTCATGTGTCCACGTATTTTGCGGACGTGGTGAGCCAGGGGATGACGACGAATCACGTGTGGGAAGCGTTGCGGCACGAGGTGAGCGTGGAGGAGTTGCGAGAGTTTTGGGTGCCGATCAGCCCGATGCCGTATGTGGAACGAGGGATGGGCGCGCGGCGGAATACGTTTATGGTGTACGGGAAATACGATCCAACGTTTTTGCCGGAGCTGACGCAGGAGATGCTGAGGGCGCTGCGGAGTCATGGGGCGGAGCCGCGGACGCTGGAATTACCGGTGGGACATTATTCGCTGGAGTTGGCGCCTTTCAGTTGGGTGGCGGGGTGGAGGATGTTTACGTGGTTTTTGGAGGCGCTGGGGTAGGGGCGGAAAAGTTTTCAGTTGTAAGGTTTTAGTTTTAAGTTTCGGAGAAGAGAACCCCAAGACCCAGGCGCTGGGAGAGTTATCAGTCTTCAGTTGTAAGTTCTAAGTTTCGGAGAAGAAAACCCCAGGACCCAGGCACACACTCCGTGCCTGGGGCACCCGGAGCCCGGCGGAGAAGGGCGGATGGGTTAGGCAGGGCTTGTGTCGGAAGAGGCGGGGAGCAGGGAGAGGAAGGCGGATTTGTATTTTTCGGGGAAGTGCTTGACGCGACCGGCGCGGGAACAGGCAATGTGCGTGGTGTAGCCGGTGGCGAGGAGCTTCTGGTCGGACTGGCGGAAGATTTCGTAACCGAATTTGAGAGTGCGCGTTTTTGCTTCAAGGATGCGGGTGCGGACGATGAGGAGTTCATCGTAGCGGGCGGGGTGGTGATAGCGGCAGTGAGCTTCGCCAACGACCAGGTAGGTGTCGTGCTCGGCTTCCAGGAGCTTGTAGTCGAAGCCGAGGGAGCGCATGAGTTCGACGCGGCCGACTTCGAACCAGATGAGGAAGTTGGAGTGGTAGACAACGCCCATCTGATCGGTTTCGGCGTAGCGGACGCGGACGGTGACATCGTGATGAGTGAGCATTGGTGGTGGGAATAGTATGCCGGAAGAGGTGGGTGCGTTCAAAGTTGAGAGGCGGAGAGGGTTATCAGCGATCAGGAGGCGGGGGCGAAAAGCGAAACTCGAAAAGCGAAAAACGGAATTGGAAAAACGGAGAAGGAGCCAATACGCGGTGATTGTGCCGCGATCCCTCCACTCCGCAACGGCAGAAAGCGCCGTTGCTCCGGTCGGGATGACAAGACAGAGGAAAGCCCGACGCGCCAGAATTTGGCGCGGAAGAAGAAATCGGGCCGCTCTGTTCGGAATGACGGGCGGGGGCCGATGGATACGGGGACGAATAGGACTAAGGCTTGTTGGGGTCGGAGGGCCAGACGGGTTTGCGTTTTTCGAGGAAGGAGGCGAGGCCTTCCTGGAAGTCGGGGGTGCAGCGCATGCGGGCGTTTTCGAGGATAGCGCGCTCAAGGTCGTGATCGAGGCTGGCGGCCGCGGCAGAGGTAAGCAGGTGCTTGGCGCGGGTGACGCTGGCGGGGCTGGCGGCGATGAGGGTGGCGGCGAGTTCGTGGGCGCGGGCCATCAGCGATTCGGGGGCGACGAGTTCGTTGACGAGGCCGAGTTCCTTGGCTTCAGAGGCTTCGACGAGGCGGCCGGTGAGGAGAAGATCGCGGGCGCGCTTTTCGCCGATCTGGCGGGTGAGGAAAACGGAAACGATCGCGGGCAGGAAACCGATTTTGACTTCGGTGTAGCCGAATTTGGCTTCGGGAACGGCGAGAGTGAAATCGCACAGCGTGGCGATGCCGCAGCCGCCGGCCAGGGCGTGGCCATTGACGGCGGCGATGAGCGGCTTGGAGTAGCTCCAGATACGACGGAAGAATTTGGCGATGCGGCGGGAATCTTCCTGATTTTCAGCGGGAGATTGCCTGGCGATGTTCTGGAGCATGTCCAGATCCATGCCGGCGCAAAAGGCTTTGCCGGCGCCGGTGAGGATGACGACGCGGACGTGGGTTTTTTCGAGGGCGTCCAGAGCGGCCTGGAGTTCGGCGATCATGGGCGTGGAGATGGCGTTGCGCTTTTCGGGGCGGTTGAGGGTGATGGTGGCAAGAGGGCCGTCGGTTTCGAGGAGGAGGGTTTCGTAGGGCATCGTTGAGCTCGTGGGGAAGAGTCTAAGGTTTAAGGTCGAAAGTTGAAAGTGCCAATAAAGGATATCAGCGATCAGGAGGAAGAGTTGGAAAAGCGAAATTCGAAAAGCGAAAAGCGAGAAGGAGGCAAGACGCGGCGATTGAGCGGACGATCCCTCCACTGCGCGGCCCGACGCGCCGAAAGGCGGCGCGGAAGAAAAGAGTCGGGCCGCTCCGGTCGGGACGACAGTCTGGACGACGCGGCAAGAGGCGGCGCGGAGGAGAAGAGTAGGGTCGCTCCGGTCGGGATGACAGATTTGGTGGGGCGCAGCGCACGGGGCGAACAAATCGCGCTGCGCGACCCGACGCGTTAAAAGGCGACGCGCAGGAGAAAATCGAGCCGCTGCGGTCGGGATGACAGGGCTGATGGGACGTTGAGCGCGCACATCTGTGGGCGGAAGAGAAAACCACCAGGCAGAAACAATTCCTGATAACTGATCGCTGATATCTGATATCCCATTTCCAGTCTGTTAAACTACCCAGAGATATATGATTCCGGGCGAATACAGGATACGCGAACTGTTGATACGGCCGGCGACGGTGCTGGCGCCCATGGCGGGCGTCACGGACACGCTGTTTCGGCGGGTGATTCGCGGGCTGGGCGGCTGCGGGCTGCTGATGACGGAATTCACCAGCTCCGAGGGGATCACGCGGAGCGCGAAGAAGACGCTGCGGTATTTGTATTTCGAGGAAGACGAGCATCCGATTGCGGCGCAGTTGTTTGGCGCGAATCCGGAGGTGATGGCCGAGGCGGCGCGGCTGGTGGAGGAATTGGGCTACGACGCCGTGGACATCAATTTGGGCTGCCCGGCGAAGAAAGTGGTGAAGTGCGGCGGGTCCGGGCTGTTGCGGGAATTGCCGCTGCTGGAGGAGATTTTCCGGCAGGTGCGCGCGGCGGTGAAGATTCCGCTGACGATCAAGCTGCGCGCGGGCTGGGACGAAAAGTCCATCGTGGCGCTGGACGTGGTGAAAATGGCGGAGCAGATGGGCATCGAAGCGGCCGCGATTCATCCGCGCACGCGGATTCAGGGGTACGCGGGGAAAGCGGATTGGAGCTTGATCGCGGCGGTGAAGCAGGCGGTGAAGATTCCGGTGATCGGGAACGGCGATATCCACTGCCCGGAGGACGCGGCGAGGATGGTGGCGGAAACGGGCTGCGACGCGGTGATGATCGGGCGAGCGGCGGCGACGAATCCGTGGATTTTTGCGCAGATGGCGGAATTCAGGGAGACGGGCAGCTATCACGTGCCCACGGAGCAGGATCGTCAACGTTTACTTTCCGGCTACTATGGGAAAATTCTTAGCGCCAACCTACCCGACGGCGTGGGAAAAATGAAGCAGTTCGCTTGCTGGTTTACTCATGGCGTGGGGAACGGCAGCGAACTGAGACGGATAGTGCACACGGCACGCACGCCCGCGGAAATTGTGGAGAATGTGGAACGTTTCTTCGAGCGGAAAGCGGCCGATAGGGGGCGCCCAGCCCATGAGCCAGACGAGCGAAACAATGGTGCGGCAGAGGTCCGAACGTAGAATATCGGTGCACTTGCCACTGCGCGTGAAAGGCCGCGATACGCGGGGGTTTGCCTTCGAGGAAGAGACTGCCAGCGAAAATTTGTGCCGGAGCGGAGCGGCGTTTCGCACGCGCTTCGATTTGGCCATCGGGTCCAACCTGGAGATACGGATTCCCATGCAGGGATATCCCTCGCGGCGGTATGAAAACGATTTTGAGACGCAGGGGCGCGTGGTGCATGTGAGCGATTCGCAACCGGACGGGGAGAGGCTGGTGGGTGTGCACTTCGTTGGGCCGAGATTTCAGAAGGTGTTCCGGTCGGAATCGGCGGCGTAGGGATTCTACTATAGACAATTTGTGTGGGCGGTTGGGGCGGGCTTGCGTGGAGGTGTGTTTGGAAAAGGCTTGCAGAGAGGTCGCTGAGAAGAGGTTGAAAGTTAAAAGTTGAAGAGTTCAAGAGTAAGAGAGTGGAAGAGTAAAAGAGTGCTTGTGGCGGTGGTGGGTGCCACGATCCCTCCACTGCGCGGCCCGACGCGCCGAAAGGCGGCGCAAAGGAGAAAGTCGGGTCGCTCCGGTCGGGATGACAGGATTGGGCGACGCGGCAAAAGGCGGCGCGAGGGAAATAGTCGGGTCACGCTTCGCGGGATCGGGATGACAGATTTGGGTTGGGCGAGAAGCAGGGGCCGCTCCGGTCGGGATGACAGGATTCGCTGGCGCGCCAAAGTGCGGCACGGAAGAAAAGCCCAAGACCCAGGCACACACTCCGTGCCTGGGGCACCCGGCATGAGGGTCTGTTTAGGAGGATTCGGGGGGAGGGTTGTCGAGGAGCTGGCGGTAGGCGTCGCGGCGGGTGATGCCGCGTTCCTTGGCGGCGAGCTTTAGGGCTTCTTTGCGATCGAGTTTGGCCTGGTGGATCAATTCTTCGACACGGGCGGCGAGGGATTGGGAAGTGTCGGCGTGCGCGCCCGGCTCGGCGGGTTCCGGCGGACCGATGAGCAGGGTGATTTCGCCTTTGGCGGGATGATCGCCGAGGGATTGCACCAGGTCAAAGAGTTTGCCGCGGCGAAATTCTTCGTGAAGTTTGGTGACTTCGCGGGCGAGGCAGGCGGGGCGATTGCCGAGAATGGCCAGGGCATCGGCGACGGTTTCGGCGATGCGGTGCGGCGCTTCGTAGAAAATCATAGTGCGCTCTTCGATGCGCAGATGCTCGAGGGCGCGGCGGCGTTCGCCACTGCGTGCGGGAAGAAAACCGACAAAAAGAAATTCCTCGTTGGGCAGGCCGGAAGCGGAGAGCGCGGCGAGCAGCGCTGCCGGGCCAGGAATGGGCACGACGGCGATGTGATGGCGAATCGCCAGGGTGACGAGGCGATGGCCGGGGTCACTGACGAGAGGCATGCCGGCATCGCTGACGAGAGCGATGGAAGCGCCGTTTTCCATGGCCAGGACGAGTTCGGGGGCGCGGGTAAGCTCGTTGTGTTCGTGATAGCTGATCAGGGGCTTGCGGATGTCGTAGTGATTCAGGAGCTTCAGACTGTGGCGTGTATCTTCGCAGGCGATCTGGTCCACTTCCTTCAGGATGCGCAGGGCGCGAAGGGTGATGTCTTCCAAGTTGCCGATGGGCGTGGCCACCAGGTAGAGGCAACCTTGGCGCGACGGCTCGGATTGGGTGACTTCGGTCATGGGATGTGCTGGAGAAGAGTCTAGCACGGCGGGCGGAGGGGTCTGGAGCGCATGGTATAATGCGCGGTTTGCGAGATGTGTGGGAGGTTCGGCGGTGCCACTGTACGAATATCAGTGTACGAAGTGTAAGCGGCGTACGGAGAAGATCGAGCGCGTTGCGGGGCCTCATTTAAGGAAATGCCCGCACTGCGGCGGAAAAGTGGAGCGGCTGCAGTCTGCGCCGTCGATCCAATTCAAGGGATCGGGATGGTATGTGACGGACTACGCGGGAAAGAGCGGGGGGAAAGAATCGCCTGCGGAAAAGGCAGACAAAGCGGAGAAGACGGAGTCCAAAGAGGCGGCGAAGGAAAGCGCGGCGAAAGGAAAGCGCGGCGAAAGAAAGCAAAGACAGCAAGGAAAAGAAGACGGAGAAGAAGAAGAATTGAAAGACGGGGAGAGATCTGGAAGCGCTTCAGTTCAGCTGGAATCGGAAACCCCAAGACCCAGGCACACACTCCGTGCTTAGGGCACCCAGCAGAGAAGAAGGACGGTAACACAGAGGTCACAGAGAAGAGGTTGAAAGTTAAAAGTTGAAGAGCTCAAGAGTGAGAGTGTGGAAGAGTAAAAGAGTGAAAGAGCGAAGGAGCGAAGGAGTGCTGGTGGCGGCGGGCATGTGCCACGATCCCTCCACTCCGCAACGGCAGAAGGCGCCGTTGCTCCGGTCGGGATGACAGATTTGGTGGGACGTAGCGCACGGGGCGCACAAAACGCGCTGCGCGGCCCGACGCGCCACAATTCGGCGCGGAAGAAAAAGTCGGGCCGCTCCGGTCGGGATGACAATTTTGGGTAGGCGGACAGAGGAATAGCGGAGAACACGCGGAGGTTCGCAGGGGGAAGAGGAACCCAGGACCCAGGCACGGGGAGAGTTATCAGTCTTCAGTTGTAAGTTCTAAGTTTCGGAGAAGAGGAACCCAAGACCCAGGCACACACTCCGTACCTGGGGCACCCTCCGCGTCACTCTACAGGCGGAGAAGCTAGAGTTTCAGGGTTTTTAGGTAGGCGCGGAAGGCGGGGCCGAATTCATCGTTGAGGAGGGCGAGCTCGACGGTGGCTTTCAGGAAGCCGAGTTTATCGCCCGCATCGTAGGAAATCCCTTCGTAAATATACGCCCACAAGCCTTGTTCTTTGGCGAGGAGGCGTAGGGCATCGGTGAGCTGGATTTCGCCGCCGGCGCCGGGCTTGGTGCGTTCGAGGCAATCGAAGATGGCGGGCGGGAGAACATAACGGCCGGTGATGGCGAGATTGGAGGGCGCTTTGTCCGTTGCGGGCTTTTCGACGAGATCGCGGATGCGCAGGAGGCGTTCGCCAAAGGGCGCGATGGGAGCGGGTTCGCCGTCGACGATGCCGTAGAGGTTGGTTTTCTCGCGGGGGACTTCCTCAACGGCGATGGCGCCGGTGCCGGTGGCTTCGAAGACGTCAATGAGTTGTTTGGTGGCGGGGTTTTTGCCGGGGATGAGCACGTCGCCGAGGAGAACGGCGAAAGGCTCGTCGCCAACGAGATCTTTGGCGACCAGGACGGCGTGACCGAGACCGAGAGGTTCCTTCTGGCGGGTGTAGCTGACCTGGACCATGTTGGAGATACGGCGCACGAGTTCGGCCTGAGCGTGCTTGCCCTTCTGCTCGAGAAATTGTTCGAGAAGGGGCGCGCTATCGAAATGATCTTCGATGGAGTTCTTGCCCTTCCCGGTGACGATGATGATGTGCTCGATGCCGGAGGCTACGCACTCTTCGGCGACGTACTGGATTTGCGGCTTGTCCACGACAGCGAGCATTTCCTTGGGCTGGGCTTTGGTGGCGGGAAGGAAGCGCGTGCCGAGGCCAGCGGCGGGCAAAACGGCCTTGCGAACTTTCTGACGGCGGAAGGGAATGGCTTGAGAGTGCTTTGCGTCTTCGGTCATAGAGAATTTAAGATGTGCGCTCGAGAAGAGAAATTGCGTTACTAGAGCACAGTATCCGCCAAGCGGGAGTCTTGTCAATCGAGGGGAGAATGGGGTGATGGGTAAGTTTCGGTGAGCGCTTTACGAGGCATTGCCTCCAACTCTTGGTCGGGAGAACTGCGTCCGACAGTTTCCGAAATCGTGGATGAGACTATGAGTTTAATGCTAGGCTGGGCTTGCTCCTGCCTCAGCGGCTGGCGATGGCCAATCGGATTGTTCGCCAAACCGAGTCCTCGACAGACAGAAGCACAATTCCGAGAGGCGATGCAAATGGCCGCGGACCAATTTGGAGTCTTCTCGCCCGTTTTTGAATCGGAACCTGGATATCTGGATTTCTTGAATCTGGGTTCGCGCGTGGCTAAGCAAACGGTGTCTTTAGTTGCAGAATGTTGCAGGAAGTCTGCAGACCCATATCCAGAAATAGGCCGCTTGCTTGATGAGAATAACTGGCGTTTTCACATTGTTGCTGCAGTCGCATTGTCCGTGCTTGGCTTTGACGGGCCAACTCTCACGAAACTGTGGGGCGCGTTCGACGCTGGAAGCTGGGTGACTCCTCAACTCGCAGTTGCGGCATATCTTCGTGACCCAGGGTTTTCTGAAAATGCGAGGGCGCGGATCGAGTCTCGGTGCCCGGTGAATCCCTTACGATTGATTTCTATGAGTCCGGTGGAACGACACGTTTCGGCGGGACCGGCAGGAGTAACGCACCGAGCTGCCAAAGCGGCTGCTTGTCTCATTTTCCTGGCAGGTCTTAACGGACAGGTCGAATGGCTTACGTCTGAACTCTCCTCGCCCGACTTAGTAGCCTTGTTATCTGAAGATATCGATAGAGCAGACATAATCGCTCAACGCTGGCTCGCCCAGTTGAAAGGTGCATTGACAGCCCTTGCCATCAAGATCGATTGAGGTTCATGAGCTAGGAACCCATTGGACCGAGTGACGTCCCTTATGCGATTGCCTTTGTCAATTGCTGTCGGGAAATCCCCTCACGACTGTAATGGGCCATGACAGGGACCTATATCTCCCCATTAGCCGCCACACCGGACAAGTTGGTCCCAGTATCCTTTTGTCCGGTTTGCGCGGCCTACCGGACATGTTGGTGCTGAAACCTATCTGTCCGACTAAAGCATCGCCTAAGCGCACACTGACCCACTGCCGAGAAGGAATGTACGCATGGAGCGCAAGATCCTGGGCGTGGATTTTGTGCGCAAGGCTCAGGGCTGCTTGTAGACCGGAACCAGGAAATAGGCCTCGTAGGCGACGGCGTGCGAGCGGCCGCGGGCTTCGATTTCCCAGTAGGTAGGAGGGTTGTAGCAGAGCGTGGTGGTGCGCTGATCGGCGGGGAGTTGGAACTCGATGGAGATGTCGCCACCGGCGAGGCCGATGACTTGATCGCGGGAAAGGGCGTGCGAGTCCTTGTAGAGTTCGTAGCAGACGACTTTGAGTTTCGCTGTTATTACCGCTACGGGTGGTGACGTACTTTTCCTGAACGCAGCGCAGCGTGAAAGATAGTTCATCGAGGTCGCTGACGTGGTGGGGTGCGCGCAAGCGGGCGCGCAGCGTGCTCCCGAGGAAATAGGGAAACTGGTCGTAGTTGAGGAAACTATTCCCGTACCGCAGCAGGTCGGCCAGCATCTGCGCCCAGCGGTACCAAAAAATCAGGCCGAGAAGAGCGAACAAAATGGCGCCGGCTAGGAATACTCGCGCCATACCGTGCCCGTGCAAACCAATCCAGAAAAAGGGCACAAGGAATGCCGACCAGCCAAGCGCGGCGATGAGGCGGCTGACCATGGTACGAAACGCAGAGAACACGATGCCTTCGCTGTGCCAGTGGTGATCGGAATGCCACGGCTGGCCGGGGAATTGCGCGGCCTCGCGATCGTGGGCGGCCCGGCGGAGCAGGCCGGCGACGCCGTGGATGACGAGAAACAGTCCTGGCAAGCCGAAAAACACGCCGATAAGGCTCAGCATCCAATCCGGTGCATGTTTGCCGTGAACTGGGATGAAACCGAAAGTGGTGGCTTCCATGAACAGGCCGATGAGGAGGAAGGGAAGTCCGAAGAGGATGGATTTCCAGCCGTCGATGGGTACGTTGCTTTGCGTGGGGTGATTGAGGAGCACGGGCGGAAGGCCGGGGCCGCCGCCGAAGAAGCGGTCGGTGCTCGTCTCGTTGGTGGTGACGGCGATGGGCATGCGTAGTCCTTGTGAGATAGGTTCCACTGTGGAGGGGGCGGTGGCGTGGCGCAATAGGACTGCGCGAAAGAGGAAATAGCGAGAGGAGGACGGAGCGAGGCTCAACCTTGGAATGGAGTGCCTTTGCCGAGTTCTTGCCACGATCCCTCCACTACGCGGCCCGACGCGCCACAATTCGGCGCGGAAGAAAAGAGTCGGGCCGCTTCGGTCGGGATGAAAATATGAAAGCGCGACCCTTACTTACAGCGATAAGCTGTCGGTGGGAAGACCGGAAAGAAAGGAGTCGCGCATGGGAGAGTATATCGCGTTTGATGCCCACAAGCGGTACACGTGGGTGGACCGGGAAGACCACTCGACGGGAAAGAGCCAGGGTTATCGGCTGGAGCATGCTCCGGGAGCGGTGCGTGGTTATTTGAGCGGATGCACGCCGGGAACGCCGGTAGCGGTGGAAGCGACGGGGAACTGGTATTGGATCGTGGAAGAGATCGAGCAGGCCGGATTGCGGCCGCTGTTGGTGCATCCGTTGAAAGCGAAGTTGATGATGGGTCTGACCAACAAGACGGACAAGCTGGACGCGCAAGGGCTGAACCGTTTGCAGCGCAACGGCACGTTGCCGACGGTGTGGATACCGCCGGGGCCGCTGCGTGATTTGCGGGAGTTGACGCGCACACGGCTGGTGCTGACGGCACAACGGACGCGGCTGAAGAACCGGCTCACGGCAACGCTGGCCAAGTACGGTGTACCAGCGAGTGCGTACAGCGATGCGTATGGCAAGCGCGGGCGTGGGGAGCTGGAGAAGAACCTGCAGCGCTTGCCGGAACAGACGCGCTGGGTGAGCGGGCAGTTGCTGGCGCAGTTGGATTTTGTGGAAGCGCAGGTGCGGCAACTGGAGCAGCGGCTGGAGGAATTGGTGGAAGTCACCGCGGAGATGCAGTGGCTGATGACCCTGCCGGGAGTGGGCGTGATTCTGGCGGCGACCATGGCGCTGGAGATTGGCGAGGTGCAGCGCTTTCCGAGCGCCATGCACCTGGCGAGTTACGCGGGAACGACGCCACGCGTGCACGCCAGCGGCGGGAAAGTGCGCTATGGAGGGTTGCGCAACGACGTGAACCGCTATTTGAAGTGGGCTTTTGCCGAAGCCGCGAATTCGGTGGCGGTGAACCACACGCGTTGTCCGGAACGCCACGTCAGCCAGCTGTACCAGCGGTTGCGGTTGCGGAAAGGACATGCCAAAGCCATCGGTGCCGTGGCACGGCATCTGGCGGAAGCGGCGTTTCACTTGCTGCAAGGCAAGGAAATATATCGGGATCCTGTTCTTGGTCGAGGTCGGACCAGCGAGGTGTAAGCGCGAATCTGTCATGATCCCGCCCGGCGGGATCGCGGAATGAATGCGACACACCTTGGGAAGAACTCCATGCCCCACGAGGGCGAAGAGATGACTCGGTACGACCCGGACCAAACGGGTTCACATTGACACGCGCGCTTTCAGAGATGACAGAATTGGGCGACGCGTTGAGAGGCGGAATGGAGGGGGGGCGGTTGAAGGTGTAAGAGTGAAAGAGTGAAAGAGTGAAAGAATGGGAGTGCTCATGGCGGGCGTTGTGCGGCGCGAACCCTCCAACCCGGCGAAGCGCACGGGACGCACAAAACGTGCTGCGCGGCCCGACGCACCGAAAAGCGGGGCGAAAGAGGAAATAGCGAGAGGAGGACGGAGCGGGGCTCAACCTTGGAATGGAGTGCCTTTGCCGAGTTCTTGCCACGATCCCTCCACTACGCGGCCCGACGCGCCGGAAGGCGGCGCGAAAGAAAAGAGTCGGGCCGCTGCGGTCGGGATGACAGGTTTGGGCGACGCGCCGGAAGGCGGCGCGGAAGAAAAGTTCGGGCCGCTCCGGTCGGGATGACAGTTTGTCGTATGGCCGTGTGGTAGCATGAAAATTTGATGGGCGACGTAAGGAATTGAATGGAAACGAAGGCCAACCGCATGGGTGAAGGTGGCGGGACGAATGGACGGGACGTTGTGACCGAGGGCGCGAAAGACGGGAATGAAAAGCGGAACGAAAGAGGGAGTGAAGATACTGGGGATTGAGTCGTCGTGCGACGAGACGGCGGCGGCGGTGGTGGTGGACGGGCGGAAGATTCTGTCGAGCGTGGTGGCTTCGCAGATTGATATTCACCGGAAATACGGCGGTGTGGTGCCGGAGCTGGCTTCGCGGGAACACTTGCGGCAGATTGTGCCGGTGGTGCGAGAGGCGCTGGCGCAGGCTGGGCTGCGGTTTGAGGAGATTGACGCGATTGGCGTGACGCAGGGACCAGGGTTGGTGGGGTCGCTGCTGGTGGGGATCACGTACGGGAAGACGCTGGCGTCGGCGTTGGGCAAGCCGCTGGTGGCGGTGAATCATCTGGATGGGCACGTTCACGCGGCTTTTCTGGAGGCTTATCGGAACGGGAAAGTGCCGCGATTGCCGGCGGTGTGTTTGATCGTCTCCGGCGGACACACGGTGTTGTACGAAGTGAAAGACGTTGCCGGATGCGGCGAGGGCGGCGCGTTCGCGTATCGCAGGCTGGGGCAGACGCGCGACGATGCGGCGGGAGAAGCGTACGACAAGGTGGCGAAGCTGCTCGGGCTGGGATATCCCGGCGGACCGATCCTGGACCAACTGGCGGCGGCTGCCACCGCGGAGAACGCGAAAGCGCCGGTGAAGTTTGGGCCGACCAAGACGCGCGGGAATGCGCTGGACTTCAGCTTCAGCGGGCTGAAGACGGCGGTGCTGTACCACGTGCGGGAACACACGGAGTACAACGAAGAAATCCGGGAGAGGGAAGGGGCGGTGGCGGCGGGGAAGCGCGGGTTTGCGGAATTGCTGCCGCTGTGCAGCGCAGAGACGCTGGGGCTGGTGCGGGAATTTCAGAATGCGGTGGTGCGGGATTTGGTGGAGCGAACGATGATGGCGGCGGAGGAGTGCGAGGTGCAGACGCTGCTGGTGTCGGGAGGCGTGTCGGCGAACAGCCAATTGCGCGCGGTGTTCGCGGAGCGGGCGCGGGCGAAGGGGTTGGAGGTGTTCTTCCCGGACCGGGCGCTGTCCACGGACAATGCGGCGATGATAGCGGCGGCGGCGTACGCGCGATTCGCGCGGGGTAAGTACGCGGACGATTCATTGAATGCGCTGGCGAATATGCCGCTGGGGTGAAAGGGTTTAAGAGTAAAAGGGTAAAAGAGTAAAAGACTAGAAGTGCTTGTGGCGGTTTGTGGGTGCCGCGATCCCTCCACTGCGCGGCCCGACGCGCCACAAAACGGCGCGGAAGAGAAAATCGGGCCGCTCCGGTCGGGATGACAATTTTGGGTAAGGCGCCAGAAGTCGGAACGAAAGAGGAGTTCGGGCCGCTCCGGTCGGGATGACAATTTTTTGGGTGGTGGCGGTGAGCGAGGAGGAGCGAAAAAGAAGGCCCCGACGGGGTCGGGGCCTGGGCACAATGCGGAGGCTAAGGAGACTACTCGAACTTTTCCTGCATCTGGGGGAATTGCAGCTTGGCCTTGGCGAGCGACTTCACAACGAGGCCCTCGGCGTTTTCGGAGGTGAGGTTGCGCGCGGTGGCCATTTCACTGACCAGGAGATACTTGGCGCGCTCGAGCATTTTCTTTTCGCGGAAGGACAACGGTTTGCTGCGGCTGAGGGACACGAGGCTCTTGAGAACGACAGCCACTTCCAGGAGAGAACCCGTGCGCATGCGCTCGGAATTCTCCTTGAAACGATGTTTCCAATCGTGATGGGAGTTCAGCTTGCCTTTTTCGAGGAACCCGAGGACTTTCATTGTGTCATTGGAGCGGATGACGGAGCGAAGTCCCACCGCCAGCGCGTTCGATTGAGGAACCATGACGCGCAGGCCACTGGAAAGCACGCGAATCATGAAGTAACGTTCGGTCCTGCCATTCAAAACCCCATAACTGATCTGCTCAACAACTCCAACGCCATGGTTCGGATAAACGACTTTGTCGCCAATCTTATAATCCATGCTTAAGTTGTCCCCCTAGGAGCTAAGAGAAGTGTAAGAGAGTGTAGCGGAAGAGTCAAGGTATATCCTCTGGAATCAGGGAGATAGAGGAGGGCGTGTGCGGATTTGGCACGTGAATTGCTCGCGCGAAGCGTTGCGTAACTAGAGTGCAACAAGAATTGCCGTGTTTCTTATGAGATACGATGGACGTAGGGTGATGCGGCACGGCTTTCACGAATCGTAATGATGCAGAGTCTTCATCGTGCGGGCGGGGTTGGGTTACACTGCCGAAGTGATTACGCTGGCAACAGATACGAGCGAGAGGCGGGGAAGCGTGGCCGTGCGAAAAGAGGGACGACGCGCGGCGCTGCGGCGGCACGAGTCCGGCGAGGACTATTCCTCGTGGTTGCTGCCCGCGGTGGGGGCATGCCTGAGTGAGGCGGGAGTGGGAATGGAAGGAGTGGACCTGCTGGCGGCGTGCACGGGGCCGGGGTCGTTCACCGGGGTGAGGGTGGGGCTGACGACGGTGAAGGCGTGGGCGGAAGTGCATGGGAAGAAGGTGGTGGGAGTGTCGCGGCTGGAGGCGATAGCGCGGTGGGCGGAAGCGCAAGCGCCATTTGTTGCGGCATGCTATGACGCGCAGCGCGGACAGATGTTCGCAGCGATGTATCGGCGGAAGGATGGCGGGCTAAAACGAATTGAGGAGGAGATGGTGGTCGAGGCAGCCAGCTTCCTGAGGATGGCGTCAGAGGCAGCGGGGCGCGAAAAGATAGCGTGGGTAACGCTGGACCCGGAGCTCATCACGCGCGTGGAAGGCTGGGAATCGCGAGCAGGGATTGGGGATAGCGTGCAACGGGTGGAAGGGGACCTTGCGGACAAGATTGGCGAGATTGCGGAAGAGCGCGCGAGGAAGGGGCAGTTTACCGACCCGCTAGAACTGGACGCGAACTACGTGCGGCGATCGGACGCGGAGATTTTCTGGAAGGGCCCGGCGGCAGGCCATGGGCGTTGAACGGAAGAGCGGATGGGCCGCGTTTGTGGTGCGGGAGTTCCGCGCGGAGGATGCAGCGGCGGCGAGCGAGATTTTACGGGAAGCGCGAGAGGCGGCAAACTGGTCCAGCCAAGCGCTGGTGGAGTTCATGCCACTGCCCGGAGCGGTGGCGCTGATGAGCGAGCGGGCAGGGAGGCCGACCGGGTTCGTCCTGGGAAGGCTGGTGGCGGATGAGGCGGAGGTACTGAACCTGGTGGTGCTCGAAGAGTGCCGAAGGCAGGGCGAAGGGCGAGCGCTCGTGGAGGAACTGCTGCGGCGATTTGCGGAATCGGGCGTAAGTCGTGTCTTTCTAGAGGTGCGCGAGTCCAATCGTGGGGCCATAGGTTTCTATGAAGGGATGGGATTCCGGCAGTCGGGAAGACGGGAGGACTATTACCGGGAGCCGGCGGAGGCGGCACTGGTGTACGAGAAAAACGAACTATCCACCCGGTTGGTACCGAAAACCTCTTGACGTGGAATTCCACGGTGCTAGTCTGCGCACATGTAGTGTTCACACTCCATTCATGAAGAGGAGGAACGCATGGCCAGCGCGCAGCGGAGCCCTCGGGACGTAATAGTCGATACAGACGCCGAATACCAGCGTCTGTGCGAGCAACACCAGCAGTACGAAACAGAACTCCAGAAACTCTCCCGGTCCCCCTACCTGAATTCCGAAGACCTGATCGAAGAAATCCGATTAAAGAAGTTGAAGCTTCACGTGAAAGACGAGATGGAACTTCTTGCCGCGCGCATCCACAACGCGCACGCACGACATTCGCAGTAGCCTACCCTGAATCGCGCCCAATTCGCCCCGCTTTCTAATGTAAGATGACCAGTGTCCTCCCGCGGCTGCAAGCCGCGAC
The DNA here is from genome assembly GCA_963780785.1 of Candidatus Acidiferrales bacterium. GTDB lineage: Bacteria > Acidobacteriota > Terriglobia > Acidiferrales > UBA7541 > Acidiferrum. The sequence goes on along the minus strand of CAWADS010000057.1, from coordinate 16,166 downwards.
GGAGTGAGGAAGGCTATGGTCAAAGAAGGGTATGCATTTGGATTTCCCCCGTTGGTGGCGGGGCTGGCGGCGCTGCTGTTTCAAACGCCATGGACGATTGCCGCGGGTGTCGTGCTGCTGGGGCTGGGGCTCTTCGTGTTTTATTTTTTTCGCGATCCAGAGCGCGCGATTCCCGCGGAAGCCGATGCGGTGGTGTCCCCCGCCGATGGGCGCGTGGTGGTGGTCAAGGAGGAAACGAACGCCGGGCGGGAGGGAAAGCGCGTCAGTATCTTCCTGGCGATCTGGAATGTACACGTGAATCGATCGCCGGCGGCTGGGACGATTACGAAGCTGGAGTACAAGCCGGGGAAGTTTCTGGCGGCGTGGGCGGAGAAGGCTTCGCTGGAAAACGAGCAGAATGTGTTCACGCTGGCGAGCGAGCACGGAGAGATCGTGTTGAAGCAGATCGCCGGGTATGTGGCGCGGCGGGTGGTGTCCTGGAAAAAACAGGGAGAGACGGTGGCGCGGGGAGAGCGGATCGGGCTGGTGCGATTCGGGTCGCGCGTGGATATGTGGCTGCCGGAGAACGCGGAAATTGCGGTAGAAGTGGGAGAAAACGTAAAGGGAGGCTCGACGGTGGTGGCGCGCATGAGGGCCGGTGCGCCGAGCCGGCTGGGCGGGGTGGAAAAATCGCGAAGCGCCAAGCAGAAATTGACGTAAGACGGCGGCCCGGCGTAGTACTCTGTGGCAGGATGATTTGTAACCAATGAGCGAAATCCAACAACACGAAATTCCATTTCAGGAGCGGCGCTACCGGAATCCGCGCCTGCGCCGAGGCATATTCCTGCTGCCGAGCCTGTTCACGGTGGCGAACCTGCTGTGCGGCTACTACGCGTCCATCGCGGCGCTGATCGGCGGGACGGAAAATTTCGATCGCGCGGCGAAGGCCATCGGCATCGCGATCGTGTTCGATGCGCTGGACGGGCGGGTGGCGCGCATGACCGGCACCAATACGGAATTTGGCGTGCAGTTCGATTCGATTGCCGACGTGGTTAGCTTCGGGATTGCTCCGGCGATCCTGGGGTATGCGTGGGGCTACCGCAGCCTCAGCGGGCAGGGCAGCGAGGCGTTTCTGGGACACTTTGCCTGGCTGTGCTGCCTGGCGTTTCTGATTTGTTCGGCGTGGAGGCTGGCGCGGTTTAACGTGCAAGGCATGGCCCCGGGCGGATCGAAGAATTTTGTGGGCATGCCGACACCCGCGGCGGCGGGCATGGTGGCGGCGATCGTACACGCGCGGCACTGGGGCGGGCCCATCGCGATGGAGAACTGGTCGTACGCGTGGTTCGTGCTGTTGCTGCTGCTGGGCGTGCTGATGACCAGCACGGTGAGGTACTACAGCTTCAAGGATATTCCGTGGACGAGGAAGCAGCCCTCGGTAACGATCATCATGATCTGCCTGCTGGCCGGGGTGATCTGGCGGTATTCGGAATATGTGCTGGTGATTATCGCAGGGAGCTACGTGCTGATCGGGATAACGCTGCAAGTGGTGCGCGTGGTGCGGCACCGGCTGGTTGCCAGGACCGCCTGATCCATGTCCGCAGAACGAAACTCAGAACGCATGGTGATCGCCGGGGCGTCGTCCCTGCTGGGCGGCGAGCTCAAATCCTTGTTGGAAGAGAGCCGCTTCGCGGGATGGGATCTGCGTCTTGTGGATGAAGAGCTGGCGGTGGGAACGTTGACGGAAGCGGGCGGCGAGGCCGCCGTGATCCAGCGCGTGGAAGAAGACACGTTTCGTGGCGCGCGAATCGCGTTTCTGGCCGGTTCGAGCGAGTTTGGAAGACTGTGCCTGGGGCCGGCGAGGCAGGCCGGCGCAACCATCATCGATTATACGCATGCCAGCCTGAGCGATCCCGATGCCACGCCGTGGTTCCCCAAGATTGAACACTTGACCGGGCGAAGCGTGGCCAAAGGCGCGCGCACGTTCAGCGTGTTCTCGCCGGGCGGCATGGCGGTGACGAGCCTGGCGCTGGCTTTGCGGCGGCACGGCCTGCAAAGGCTGGTGGCGACGCTCTACTGGCCGGTATCGGAGGCGGGTCGCGAAGGGATCGAGGAGTTGGAGGCGCAAACGTCGCAACTGCTGACGTTCCAGAGCGTGGGCCACGGGGTTTTCGGCACACAGACGGCATTCAATTTGTTGCCGCGCTATGGCGAAGAGAGCCGGCAGGACCTGCGCGCCCGCCTGCTGGAGATTCGCGCGGAGGTATCGGCGGCGATGGGCGATGCGGCGGAGGACGCGAAGATTTCGCTGAACGTGATCCACTCGCCGGTGTTTTACGGAATGGCGTTCAGCGCATGCGGGGATCTGGCGACTCCCGTGGAGCGCGAAGCAATTGAGGAGAGCTGCCGCGATGCGGGATTCGTGGTGCAGGCAAGCGGAGAAGCCGGCGCCGAGCAACGTGAGCGTGACCGGAGAGAACAGCCTGTATCTTGGCGAGCCGGTGAAGGATGCCGCGCGCGAAGGAAGCTGGTGGTTCTGGGGAGCGTGCGATAATTTGCGCGTGCCGGCGTGGAGCGGGGTGAAGCTGGCGGAGTGGTTGACCACATGAAGCAGTGCGCAAGCAGCGTATTTCTTTTGGGAGTGATCGCGGCGTTGTGCGGTTGCGGGTATCACCTGGCGGGGCACAGCAATGCGCTGCCGAAAAGCATCCATGTGATTGCGGTGCCGGCGCTGGAAAACAAGACAAACACGTACCGGATCGAGCAGAAGCTGACGGCGGCGACGATCCATGAATTCCTGGCGAAGACTCCTTACCATGTGGTTTCGGACGCCAATGCGGGTGATGCGGTGCTGCGCGGGAAGGTGGTTAGCATGGAAGTGACACCGCTGGTGTTCCAGACGACGTCAACGGCCACGACGAGCGTGGCGCAAGCTACGGTGATGCTCGTGACCATAAAATGCGAAGTAACGCTGACGGAACGGGCCACGGACAAAGTGCTGTACCACACGGATAACTTCCTGTTTCGCAACGAATATGAACTGGCCACCAGCTTAAGTCCGGCGAACGTGGAGAGCTTTTTCCAGGAAGGCGATCCGGCGTTAGACCGGATGTCGCAGGATTTTGCGCAGCGCCTGGTGGCGGCAGTGACGGAGAATTATTAATGGCTCGAACGCCGGCGGAAGATTTACTGGAGCGGCTGGGAACGGGCAAGGCGGTGGCGGCGCTGTTGCTGCTGGGCGACGAACCGTATTTGCGGGACCGCTGCCGCGCAGAATTGATCGAGAAGTACGTTCCAGAGGCGGCGCGGGCGTGGGCGGTATCGCGATTTTCGGCGCAGCGGGGAGAGACGCAGGCGGCGCTGGACCAGGCGCAGACACTGCCGATGCTTTCGCCGCAGCAGGTGGTCTTCCTGGAAGAAGCAGAAGCCATCGAAAAACTGGGAGAGAAGAACCGCGAGGGGACAGTCGAGGCAATCGCGGGGTATTTGGAGAATCCCGCGCCGTTCACCGTGCTGGTGCTGGAGGCTACCGGGCTGGATCAGCGTATGAAGCTGGCAAAATTGCTGGCAGAGAAGGCGCTGGTGGTGGATGTGGGCGCAAGCGAGAACGCAGATCAGCGGATCGCGGCGGCGGTGGGCTTGGCGAAATCGCTGGCGAAAGAGCAGGGCATCGAGTTTGAGGGAGGCGCGGCGGAGGACCTGGCGGAGTTTGTGAGCGGCGACCTGATGCGGCTGAAGACGGAAGTGGACAAACTGGTGACGTACGCCGCCGAGCGGCATCGCGTGCGGCGGGAGGACGTGGCCGCGCTGGTCATCTCGGAAAAAACCACGACCGTATGGGAGCTTGCGGACCTGCTGGCGACGCGGCAGCCGAAAAAGGCGCTGGAGTTTCTGGAACGCTTGCTGCGCGAGGGCGAAGAGCCGCCGATGATGGTGGGGGCGATGGCCTGGATGTACCGCAAGCTGATTGAGGCGAGTGAATTGCGTGGGGCGACGAACGGTTGGCAAGCGGCGCGGGCGTTGGGGATGCGGCCGGAACAGGCGGAGATTGCGTTGCGAAGCGCACGGAAGACTTCGCGAGAACGTCTACTGGAGGGATTGAAGGCGTTGCAGAAGGCGGACGACCGGCTGAAGAGCGGGGGCGATGGGCGGGTGGTGCTGGAGTTTTTGGTGGCCGGGCTGGCGGGGATCGGATGAGTAGGGTTGGGGGTACAGGAAGAGTTTTGCGAGGCGAGGGTTGAGAATTGAAGGTGCACGGGTGTGGGAGTGAAAGATTGAAAGAGTTTGGGGTGTACTCGTGGAGGATGGGTGGTTGCCACGATCCCTCCACTCCGCGGCCCGACGCGCCGGAATGCGGCGCGGAAGAGAAAAACGGGGCGCTCCGGTCGGGATGACAGGTTTGGGTAAGGCGCCAGAAGACGGCGCGGAGAAAAGGATCGGGTCCCGCTTCGCGGGATCTGGATGACAGAATTGGGCGACGCTGCAAAAGACGGCGCGGAAAAAAAGAGCCGGGCCGCTCCGGTCGGGATGACAGGTTTGGGTAAGGCGCCAGAAGTCGGCACGAAAGAGGAGTTCAGGCCGCTGCGGTCGGGATGACACTGAGAAAAACGGGGCGCCCAAAACCGGCCGCTTTGGTCGGGATGACAAGTTTGGACGACGCGGCAAGAGGCGGCGCGGAGGAGAAGAGTCGGGCCGCTCCGGTCGGGATGACAAGGTGGTGATGGGCGAGGAGAAAGCGTGAAGACACCAGTTCCCTCGATGGGTGAACCGGCGATCGAGATTATTGGAGAGGATTGATAATTCGGATTACTTGGCGGCTTTGGCTTTGACTTGGTTGTAGGCCAGGGTGAGGCGGGACTTGTAACGGTTGGCGGTGTTCTCGTGGAGAACGCCTTTGCTGATGGCTTGATCGATGGCGGAAACCGTGGGCTGCAGGAGATTCGCGGCGGCGGTGGCGTCCCCGGCGGTGAGCGCGATGCGCAGGCGCTTCATCATGGAGCGGACGCGCGTGCGGTTGTTGCGGTTCACTTCGGCGCGTTGATTAGATTGTGCCGCGCGCTTGAGAACGGACTTCTTCTTTTTCTTAACTTTGGTAGGCTGACCTTGGGCCATCTATCGCTCCTTGTGCGTAATGCTCAAACTTCTAGTGTGAAGCGGGAGCAATGCCTTTGTCAAACGATCCCAAAATGCCTTCGCAGGCGCCGCACCCGCTGAGTCCGGCGCGAACCGGCGTGATTCCAGTGATATCCGCGCAGGGCACGGCAGCAACGGCGCAGCGGGAAAAGCTGTGCCTGCTGATCAATTCGCGAAACCCGATCATCACGGTGGAGACGAGCGAGGAACAACGCTTCCTGGAATTGCTGGCGGCAACGGCGCAGGAGTTGAATGTGCCGCTGTACGTATGGAGCGTGACGGAAGGACTCGGGAGGACCGGAGGCGCGGCGCTCTACAATTCGGACCAACCGGAGCAGGCGCTGGCCAACATCGCCACGATACAGGGTGATGCGATTTTTCTGTTGAAGGATTTTGCGCGCTATTGCGACAACGACCGCATCAGCCGGAGGCTGCGCGACCTGGCCGATGGGTTCCGCACGGCGCGGCGGTGCATCGTATTGCTGGCCGCGTCGATTCAGCTGCCGGCGGAAGTGACGGCGGATGCCGCGCCCTACGAGCTGGGGTTGCCAGCGGCGGAGGAATTGCTGCCGGGGGTGAGATTCGTGTTGGCGGAAGTGACTCGCGATCATGCGATGTCCGTGACGCTGGATATGGCGGGCATCGGGCAACTGGCGAAAAATCTGGTGGGATTGCCGGAAGAAGAAGCGCTGCGGGTATTGCGGAAGTGCATCATGGCGCGGAATCAGGTGGATGCCGGGCTGCTGAATGATGTGTTGGAAGCGAAGCGCCAGGCTTTGCGCACGGACGGGCTGCTGGAAACGGTGAAGCGCGACACTTCGTTCAGCGATGTGGCGGGGCTGCAGGGATTGCGCGATTGGATTGGCAAGCGCAAGAGCGCACTGACGGCGGAAGGGCAGCGCTTTGGCCTGGTGCCGCCGAAGGGCGTGCTGATCATGGGAGTGCAGGGCTGCGGAAAGAGCCTGGCGGCGCGCGCCGTGGCGGGAGAGTGGGGCTACGAACTGGCGCGGCTGGATGCCGGGGCGCTGTACGACAAGTTTGTGGGCGAGAGTGAGAAGCGGCTGAGGAAGGCGCTGGACCTGGCGCAGAAGCTATCCCCCGTGGTGCTGTGGATCGATGAGATTGAGAAGGCCTTCGCCTCCGCGGGTTCGAGTGGAGACGCGGACGCGGGACTTTCGCAGCGGCTGCTGGCCACGCTGCTGACGTGGATGCAGGACCGCGAGGGCGGCGTGTTCCTGGCGGCGACCTCCAACAACATCACGATTCTGCCGCCGGAAATGCTGCGCAAGGGGCGCTTCGACGAGATCTTTTTTGTGGATTTGCCGAAGGCGGAGGTGCGCGCGGCGCTGTTCAGCTTGCATTTGAAGAAGCGGGGGCGCGACGCCGCGGGCTTTGATGTGAACAAGCTGGCGGGGGCGACGGATGGGTTTTCCGGCGCGGAGATTGAGCAGGCTGTCGTGGCGGGGTTGTACACCGCGTTTAACCGGAAGCAGCAGCTTTCGACGGATATTTTGCTGGAGGAGATTCATGCGACGCAGCCGCTCAGCGTGACGCGGGCGGAGGAGATTAGCGCGATTCGGGAATGGGCGAAGGGCCGGGCGGTGGCGGCGGATTGAGGGCGCGGAAGGGAAGAAGCAATGAAGCAATGAAGTGAAGAAAAAACTTGCGCTGGGGGGCGGGGAAGTGGGCAAAGGTTGGGAGTGAAAGAGTGAAAGATGAAAGAGTGAAAGAGTGAAAGAGTTGGGGGTGCTCGTGGTGGATGGGAGGTTGCCACGATCCCTCCACTACGCGGCCCGACGCGCCGAAAAGCGGCGCGGAGGAGAAGAGTCGGGCCGCTTCGGTCGGGATGACAAATTTGGTGGGGCGCAGCGCACGGGGCGCACACATCGCGCCGCGCGGCCCGACGCGCCGAAAAGCGGCGCGGAAGAAAAGAGTCGGGCCGCTCCGGTCGGGATGACAGTGAGGGTGGTCCCGCAAACGGCGCGGGCCTCCGGTCGGGATGACAATTCATCGTAAGTCTGAGTGAACTTCTGAAATAGTGCCGCGATGGGGTCCAGCCCTTCGAGGCTCAGGGTAAACGGTGCTGGACCCCTACGGGGATGCCGGAGGAAGAGTAACCCAAGACCCAGGTAAAAAATCGAACCCGGGGCACCCGGCGCGGGCTACTTGTGGGCCTCGAAGGAGAGCGGGAAGTCGAAGACGAGGTCGCCTACGGGAACGCGCAGGGAGAGTTCGCGGGCGCTGGCGTCGCGAGCAAACCAGATTACTCCTGCGGCTTTCTGTTGCGGCGCGAGCGTGCTGGCCTTCAGGGCAAGAGCGCGCGGATCGGCGGAATCTTCAAGCACGGGGGGCTTGTTTGCAGAAGCCACTAGGTAACGTTGGCTTAGATAATCGGGCGCAGCATTGGAGCGGTACGTCATGTTTTGCGGCACAGCGGAGCCACGTTCGCGAAACACCACGGCGCTGGGAGAGGGCTGGGCGCTGGCCATGGTCCAGAGAGACTGATGGTTCGCGGCGTGAGCGATCTTGAGGGGATTCTGAGCGGGCAGAAGACGCAAGTTGGGCTGCAATTCATCGAGAGTGATTAACGAGGGCTGCACATCCAGATTCGCGGCGGTCTGATTGGAGATGGCCACGGAGGCGCGGAGTTTCCAGCCAGTGTCCTGGAGCGAAACCTGAACGGTGACGCCGTTGGCGGTGAGGGATTCGACGTGGCGGCCCTGGCTGAGGAACTGGTCACAGCCGGGTGCGCCGGCGTTCCAGCGGGCCACGCCATTGACCGGAGTGGCAACCGGAGGATGGGCAGGCGCGGCGGAACTCTTGCCTATGAACAGATACATGCGCGCGACGTAGCCTTCCTTGCCATCACTGGAGCGCACGAGCGCGGTATAGCCTTCGTCATCCGAGAGGATCGCGACATCGCCGCCGCAAGTTAGGTTGGCGACGAGGCGCAGCGGGAGCGCTTGTTGGGCGTCCGCAGTCATGGGCACGCTGGTCATGCCGGGACAACTGACAAGGGCGTGCGGCGGCGCTGCGGCGACCGCCAAATTGCTTTCCTCCGCGGGCATCGCGGGGAGACTCAGAAGCAGAGCCGCCGAGGCGAGCAAAATGTGTTTTGCGGATGGGAACACGGAGCAACCCTCCCTCATGAAGCGCAGATTCCGTTTTTCACGCTGCAATATGAGTTTTCGCTTGGGCGCTGTGTTCGTCCATAGCTCTGGCGTACCAAAGGACAGGTGATGAGATCGCAACTGCACCTGGCGGGGGATGAGAGAGAAAAAAGGACGGGGAGAGCAGGGAAAAGCGAAAACCTGGACAGGAGCCGATACGGGGGTGCTTGCCACGATCCCTCCACTCCGCAACGGCAGAAGGCGCCGTTGCTCCGGTCGGGATGACAGAGTGGGTGAAGCGCCAAAAGGCGGCGCGGAAGAGAAAGTCGGGTCCCGCTTTGCGGGATCGGGATGACAACGTGGGGGCCGACGCGCGGGTGGATAACTTCGGTTTGTTACTTGCGTGTCGCTTGACCGGGGGGCGGGGGTGCGCTACGTTGAATGGAGTTTCTCCGTGATGGGGCTGCGACGCGGCCTGAAATTTTCAGGAGGACTCCCATCGGCTATCCGTTTCGTACGGCAGAGCAACCTTCCAAGTGGATGAGACGCACGATACACATTACCGGGAAAATTGAACCCTTCTTTGGCACTCTGGACGAAAATATCCGATTGCTGGAGGACTCGCTGCAGGTGCGTACGAATCTGCACGACACGCGATTGACGGTGGAAGGCGAGCAGGACAGCGTAGACCAGGCGGTGCGGATCATAGAGGAGTACAACCACCTGACGCGGCACGGGCGGGTGCTTTCGAGCGCGGAGGTGAAGTCGCTGATGCGCGTGGCCACGGAAGAGCCGCACGAATCGCCGCGCGGCATGTTCGAGCACGGGCGGGCGAGGTCGTTCGGGAAGAAGACGGTTACGCCGAAGACGGCCGGCCAGAAGCGGTACATGGAAGAGATCGAAACGCACGACATGACGTTCGGGTTCGGGCCGGGGGGCACGGGGAAAACCTACCTGGCGGTGGCCATGGCGGTAAGCGCGCTGCTGACGAAGCAGGTGAATCGCATCATCCTGGCGCGGCCGGCGGTGGAAGCAGGGGAACGGCTGGGGTTTCTGCCGGGCACGCTGCAACAGAAGATCGATCCGTACATGCGGCCTCTGTATGACGCGCTGTACGACATGCTGGACGCGGACAAGCTGGAGCGGTTTCTGGAGAAGGGCATCATTGAGGTGGCGCCACTGGCGTTCATGCGCGGGCGCACGCTGAACGATTCGTTCGTGATCCTGGACGAAGCGCAGAACACCACCAGCGAACAGATGAAAATGTTCCTGACGCGGCTAGGCTTCAACTCGAAAGCGGTGATTACCGGCGACGTGACGCAGATCGATTTGCCGGCGGGGAAGAAATCCGGGCTGGTGGAGGCGATGGAAATTTGCGGGCGCATCCCGGGAATCAGCGTGGTGCAACTCGGGGAGAAGGATGTGGTGCGGCACAACCTGGTGCAGCAGATCATCCGGGCGTACGAGGAATTTGACGGAGCCCGTCCACAGCGGGCGGGGAATGGGAAGGCCACGATCCCGGCGAGGGATCCGGAAAAAGCCGGGCAAGCCGATAGCTGATTGGGATGACACGGGACTCGAAAAGCGAAGAATAAAGAGGGAGGCAAGATGCGAGGATTGTGCCGCGATCCCTCCACTGCGCGGCCCGACGCGCCACAATTCGGCGCGGAAGAAAAAGTCGGGCCGCTCCGGTCGGGATGACAGTTTCGGGAGGGGCGGGCTCAGGATGAAAGGCTTTCTTCTTTTGCGTGTCACTGAACTGCGGGTGGCAAGGAATGCGGACTAGAGGTTGTCTCATAAATAGTCGGGGAGCGAAGAGAAGAGTTTCCTCAGGGGCTAAAGCCCAGTTTTTGCAGGGTCATAATGTCGGAGCTGAAGCTCCGACCCCCGTTGCTACCATTTGTGAGATGGCTTCTAAACGACGCGGCGCGAAGGTACCAAGGGCGGAGCGCGAAGTGGCGGCAATTGAGAATCACCAGCGCGCGGTGCGCGTGCGGGTGCGGCCCCTGGAATTATTTCTGCAACGCGTAAAAGATGAACTGGGCCTGCGGGGCGATTGCGTGGCCGTGCGCTTGATCGCGGATGGAGAGATGGCGAGGCTGAACGGGAAGTATCGCGGGGAAAAGCGGACGACGGATGTGCTGTCGTTTCCCGTGGAGGAGAGGCTGAAGCCGGAGTTGAGAGGAAATCCGAAGCGAAGGCATCGCGGGGCGTTTCTGGGCGATATTGCGATTTCACCAGTGGTGGCACGGCGGAATGCGCGCAAGCTGGGACGCAAGCTGGCGGAGGAACTGCAGATCCTAATCCTGCACGGGGTGTTGCACCTTTTGGGGTACGATCACGAGGCCGATCGCGGCGAGATGGAACGCGTGGAAATGCGATTGCGGCGGCGATTATGGATTGGCTGAAGATGGAACTGTGGGCACTTGTCGGCAGCGTGCTGGTGCTGGCTCTGGGCCTGCCGATTTTCTCTTACCTGGCGCTGATCTACCGCGAACTGGGGCGGATGTCGACGGGGCGCGTTCACGAACATCTGGACATTTTTGAAGCGGAGATCGAGCCGAAGCTGAACATCAACCGGCGGAGTGGCGGGCGAACGTTCCGCATCCTGGGACATTTCTGGCTGGCGTTTGTGGTGCTGGAGACAACGCGGGCGGTGTTGTATCTGGTGCCGAACCGCTGGGAGGCAGGACTGCAGTTTCTGGTGTTCCTGTCGCTGGAAGTGGTGCTGCTGATGCACTTCATTCCGGACATGCTGCTGTACCGGACGACGGGACGATGGCTGCTGCCGCTTCTGCCCGTAGTTCGCATGGCGATGGGGCTGGTGTGGCCGGTGCGCGTTTTTCTGGAAGGGACGGAATCGTTGGCGCGGATTTCCGAGCAGGAAATGGAGCGCACGGACGAGCAGCGCACGGAAGAGGGCATTGAGGCGCTGGTGGAAGTGGCGGAAGAAGAAGGCATCATCGAGCCAGAGCAGGCGGATTTGATCGAGCAGGTGGTGGAGTTCAGCGACAAGCGAGTGCGCGAGGTGATGACGCCGCGGCCGGACGTGGTGGCGATGCAGGCGGACGCCACGCTGGAAGAGATGCACACGCGGTATGTGGAGACGAAGTTCGCGAAAATGCCGGTGTACGAGAAATCGCTGGACGACATTATCGGCGTGGTGCATGCACAGGACCTGCTGCAGATTGCCGATACGGATTTGCCAAAGCGCAAGGTGAGGGAACTGATGCGGCCGACGCTGTTTGTGCCGGAAACAAAACTGGGTTCGGACCTGCTGCGGGAGATGCGCCAGAAGGACCAGGCGCTGGTGGTGGTGATTGACGAGCACGGCAGCGTGGCGGGCATTGCGACGGTGGAAGATTTGGTGGAAGAGATTGTGGGCGAAAGCGGCGCCAATGCGCTGCAGCCCGCGCCGGATGCGGTGCGGGAGCCGGACGGCAGCCTGGTGCTGCGCGGCAGCATGAGCATTTCGCACGTGGAGGAGTTGCTGGGCGTGCATTTTGGGGATGAATCCGACGAGACGGTAACGACGATTGCGGGATTGCTGAGCCATGTTTCCGGAAAAGTGCCCGCGACGGGGGACAAGGTGGATCTGGAAGGGTTCCGGTTTGAAGTGGTGGAAGCGAACCAGCGAAAAGTGTTGCGGCTGCGCGCGCGGCATTTGCCGGCGAGGACTTCGCCTGCGCGCAAATGATCGTTGACGGGTGAGTGGTTGGACAGCGGAAGAAAGAAGAATCGTGGAAAAAATGGCGGAGACAGCAGGGGAAGAAAAGAAGCGGCGGGCGGGGTTCGTGGCGATTGTGGGGCGGCCGAACGCGGGGAAGTCCACGCTGCTGAACCGGTTTGTGGGGCAGAAGGTGGCGATCGTCACGTCGAAGCCGCAGACGACGCGCAACCGCATTCAGGGGATCGTGACGCAGCCGCAGGGGCAGGTGGTGTTCATCGATACGCCGGGTGTGCACGAAGCCGATTCCGCGCTGAACCGGCAGATGATGCGGGAAGTGGCGGCGGCGCTGGAAGGGATTGACGTGCTGTTGCTGATGGTGGATGCCATATGGGCGCTGCCGCATGAGGATGCCTTGCTGCTGGAGAAGGCCAAGCGGTTTGAGGGGAAGACCATCCTGGCGTTGAACAAGATCGACCGCATACCGAAACCGAAGCTGTTGCCGCTGATGGATGCGTTTTCGAAAGCGTTTCCGTTCGCGGCGCTGATGCCGATTTCCGCGCTGAGAGGTGACGGCTGCGAGGAGTTGCTGGAGGAAGTTTTCAAGAACCTGCCGGAAGGGGAGCCGTTTTTTCCCGAGGACCAGATTACGGACCAGCCGGAGCGGTTCCTGGCCAGCGAGATTATCCGCGAGAAGGCCATTCAGTTGACGTACCACGAGGTGCCGCACGCGCTGGCGGTGATCGTGGACAAGTTTGAGGAGACGCCGAAGATCCTGCGGATTGAAGTGACCATGCACGTGGAGCGGGATTCGCAGAAGAAAATCCTGATCGGGCATAAGGGCGACATGCTGAAGCGGATTGGGACGCAGGCGCGGAAGGAACTGGAGAGCCTGCTGGGAACGAAGATTTATCTGGGGCTGTTCGTGAAGGTGATGCCGAACTGGCGGGAAAATCCGATGCAGGTGCGGGAATTGAATTGGCACACACAGTTGGAAGGGCTGGGAGAAGAGCAGGGGAAGAAGGAAGAAGATTAGCCAGGTTGCCGCGCCGTCAGTGAGTAGGACCTAAGTTAAGCGGAGGGTGCCCCAGGCATAGGAGAGTTGTCAGTTTTCAGTTATAAGTTGCGGAGAAGAGACAAAGAGCACGCCGGGATGCAAAGGACATGGGTACCCGGCAGCTCAACGAGGTTGCCGTGATCCCTCGGCTCCGCGACCCGACGCGCCAAAAGGCGGCGCGAAAAAAAAGTCGGGTCGCTACGCTCGGGATGACAATGATTGCTGTGGGGCGCGGGGGGAGGGGACCCAAGAGAACCCCAAGACCCAGGCACAGACGCCGTGCCTGGGGCACCCGGCAAGACAGGCCCAAGGAAAAGCCTCAGGCCTGAAGGCCTGGGCCACAGGGGTACGACTAGGCCGGGCGCTACTCGGGGGCGGCGATGCCCAGGGACTTCATTTTGCGGTAGAGGTGGGAGCGCTCGAGGCCGAGGGCGGAGGCGGTTTGCGTCATGTTCCAGCGATGCTCCTGAAGTTTGCGGAGGATGAATTCGCGCTCGTAGGCGCTGCGGGCTTCGTGCAATGTGGAGTAGGGGTGCTGCGGGCTTTCGGCCACGCCGCGGAAAAGTTCGGGCGGCAGATGGTGCGGCTCAATGCGCGCTTGCGGGCAGACAATCACCAGGCGTTCCACCAGGTTCTTTAGCTCGCGGACATTTCCGGGCCAGGGGTAGCGCAGCAGGACTTCCATCGCACCTTCGCTGAGCTCGCGGGTGCGCTTGCCGTATTCCGCGCTGAATTCGTTCAGGTAGAAGCGCGCGAAGACCGGGATGTCCTCCTTGCGGTCGCGCAGGGGCGGCACAAAAAACGGGAATGACATTGAGGCGGTAGAAGAGATCCTGGCGGAAAGCGCCGCTGGCGATTTCTTTTTCGAGGTTTTTGTTGGTGGCGGCGAGGACGCGAACGTCCACGTTCAAGGCTGCGTTGGAGCCGATGCGCTCGATGCGCTGCTCTTCCAGAACGCGCAGGACTTTCGATTGCGTGCGCAGGCTCATGTCGCCGACTTCGTCCAGAAAGAGCGTGCCGCCGTCGGCCTTCTGAAACTTGCCGATTTTGTCCTCGCTGGCGCCGGTGAAACTCCCCTTGATGTGGCCAAAAAGCTCGGACTCGATCAACTCCTCGGGGATGGCGGCGCAACTCACTTCCACGAAGGGGCCGCGATTGCGAAGGCTGCCGGCATGCAGGGCGCGGGCGACGAGTTCCTTCCCGGTGCCGCTCTCGCCATAAATGAGCACGCGGCCGTTGGTGGGAGCGGTGACGGCAATCTGCTGGCGCAAGGCTTTCATGGGGACGCTGTCGCCGATGACCCGGTAGCGCTGGCTGAACTCGCTGCGCAATGCCTGGTTCTCCTCCTGAAGGCGGCGCTGCTGGATGGCGTTGCGGACCAGGACGGTGACTTTTTCGAGGGAGAGCGGCTTTTCGATGAAGTCGAAGGCGCCAAGTTTCGTGGCGCGCACGGCGGCTTCGATGTTGCCATGGCCGGAGATCATGATGACCGCGGGCGCATCGGGAATGTTGCGGATGCGGCTGAGGGCCTCCATGCCGTCAATGCCGGGGAGCCAGATGTCCAGAAGAATGACGTGCAGGTCGCCGGCGGCGATGCGGTCCAGAGCCTCTTCGGCGGAGCCCACGGCTTCCACGGCGTAATGTTCGTCGCGCAGGATGGAAGCGAGCGATTCGCGGATACCCGCCTCATCGTCCACGATCAGAATTTTGTGCGCCGTGCTCATGAATTGCTATCCATTCCAGAACGCTCTGCCGGGGCCGCGGTGGAAAGTTCGGCGACGGGCAGCTCGATCAAAAAGCGCGAACCGACGGGGCGATTGTCCTCCACGCGGAGGGAGCCGCCGTGCTCGGAGATGATGCGCGCGGCAATGGCCAGGCCCAGGCCGGTGCCGCGTTCCTTGGTGGAGAAATGCGGCAGGAAGAGCTTGTCCTTGTCCTGCGGGGAGATGCCGTGGCCCGTATCGGAAACCGCAATTTCAATGGTATCGGATTCCGAGCGCAAATGGGTGGCGACGGTGATTTCGCGGCAGGGCGCGTCCTCGAGGGCTTCGGCGGCGTTGTCAATCAAGTTGACGATGACGCTGCGGAGAAGCGGGCCATCGGCGCGCACGGCGGGAAGATGCTCCTCGAAGGATGTTTTCAGGGTGATGCCGTCGAGGCGGCCGGCGAAGACCTGCACGGCTTCGTTGACCGTGGTGTTGGTATCGGTGGGCAGGAGTTTCGCGGTGGGGAAGCGCACGAACTGGGAGAATTCGTTGACCAGGGCGGAGAGGGTGGCCACTTCGCGTTCGATGAGGCTGGCGCATTCCTGGGCGATGCGCGCGAGATCGGGATCCTTGGGCGGTTCGGAAGCGCCGGTGCGGCGCTCCAGTTGGTGGCGCAAGCGCTGCGCGGAGAGTTGGATCGGCGTGAGCGGATTCTTGATCTCGTGGGCGATGCGGCGGGCCACTTCCTGCCAGGCGGCCGATTTTTGCGCGCGGAGAACTTCCGTGAGGTCGTCAAAGACCAGCACGAAGCCGGAATTGGCTTTGCGCGGGCCCAGGGAACTGACGGTGATGGCGAGATGGAGGACGCGGCCGCCAACCACGAGTTCAACCTCGCGCGAAACGACGCCCATGCGCAGGGAGCGCCGCATCAGGTGCTGGAGGATGCGGCCGGCTTCGGGCCCCAGGAGGAGTTCGAGGGAAGCAATCTCGCGGGCGGCCACGCCGAACATCTTGTTGACGGCGGTGTTGGTGCGAAGGATTTTGCCGTCGGCGTCGAGGGAGATGACGCCGGCGGGAATGTTCTCGAGGACGGTTTCCATCAACTGGCGGCGGCGTTCGAGTTCCTGAACGGCCTGCTGGAGGTTGCGGGTGAACTCGTCAATCTGAGTGCGGTTGTCGCGCAACTGCGTGGTCATGGTGTTGAAGGAGCGGACCAGCCTGCCGAGTTCGTCCTGCACCTGTTCCGGCACTTGATACTCGAAATTGCCGGCGGAAACTTCGCGCGTGCCCTCGGCGAGCGCCTGAATGGGCACGGTGACTTGTTTGGCGAGGAACAGGGCGACCCAGGTGGCGGCGGAAAGAACGAGCACGGTAAAGAAAAAGAGAATCAGAAGCATCTGGCGCTTGAGGGTGCGCAAGTTCTGCTTCACGTTCTCGTATTCCTTCGTTTGCGCCTGGATGGTGTTCCAGCGCTTCACGAAGTCGGGGCTGGTCCGATAGGCGGCTACAAGCGTGCC